>NZ_JYKO02000001.1:5160452-5760452 GCF_000949385.2 Pseudomonas sp. LFM046
ACTCGGCCTTCGACCAACTGAACGTCGGCGACAGCCGCACCGACACCTTCCAGGTGCTCAGCACCGACGGCACCGCCACCAGCGTCAAGGTCACCATCAAGGGCACCAACGACGCCGCTGTGCTGAGTTCCGCCGTCGTCGAACTGAACGAAACCAACGCTCCGCTGACTACCGGCGGCACCCTGACCATCAGCGACGTCGACAACCCGGCGACCTTCCAGGCCCAGACCAACAGCCCCGGCAGCTACGGCAAGTTCAGCATCGACGCCGCCGGCGCCTGGACCTTCACCGCCAACTCGGCCTTCGACCAACTGAACGTCGGCGACAGCCGCACCGATACCTTCCAGGTGCTCAGCACCGACGGCACCGCCACCAGCGTCAAGGTCACTATCAAGGGCACCAACGACGCGCCCACCACCGCCCCGGTGACCCTCGCCTCCATCGCCGAAGACAGTGGCCCCCGCCTCATCACCCAGGCTCAGTTGCTGGTCGGCGCGGGGGATGTCGACAGCGCCACCCTTACCGCCAGCAACCTGCAGATCGCATCGGGTGGTGGCAGCCTGATCAATAACAACAACGGCACCTGGAGCTACACGCCGGCGCTCAATGACGACACGTCCGTCAGCTTCACTTACACCGTCAGCGACGGCTCGCTCAGCACCGCCGGTAGTGCGTCACTCGACATCACCCCGGTGAACGACGCCCCGGTCAATACCCTGCCCGGCGCCCAGACCACCCCGAGCGGAACCACCAAGACCATCAGCAACCTGAGCGTCGCCGATGTGGACGCCGCCTCAAGCAACCTGACGGTGACGCTGCAGGTCGCTCACGGCACGCTCGCCGCGCAATCTGTCGTGGGCGGTGCCGCCATTGGGGGACTCAACACCTCGACACTCACCCTCACCGGAACGCTCGCCCAGATCAACGCGACGCTGGCGGCCAACGTCAACTATGTGTCCGCGCTCAACTTCAGCGGCAACGACACCCTGACCATGACCACCAACGACGGTGCCGCCAGCGACACCGACAGCCTGGCCATCGCGGTGACCTTGAGTAACCTGGCGCCAGTGGCGACGACTGACACGCTGATCGTGTCCGACGCCACCCATGTGGTCATTTCCGTCGCCACCCTGCTCGACAATGATTTCGATGTCGACGGCGCCTACCTGAGCATCACGGGCCTCGGCAGTGGCGGACTGCTCAATGCGACCAACCTGCGCTTTGTGGCAGGCAGCAACAACAGCCTGATCGAATTCGACACGGCCACTGATCAGACGAACTTCGGTAGCTTCACCTACACGCTGTCCGACAATAACGGTGGCCAGTCGACCGGGACCGTGAACTTGATCGGAAAGGACGTCCGCCAGAGCACCGACTCAGGAAACGAAAATGACGCGGTCAACCTCGCCGGTAATACCTACCAGGCGTCGTTCATCGATGGGAGAGCTGGCAACGATGGCATTACCGGTGCGGGAGGCGCGGTCGACCGCTTCATTGGTGGCATCGGCAATGACACCCTGATTGGAGGAAACGGCAACGACACCCTTCGTGGCGGCGCTGGCAACGACAAGCTGGACGGCGGCAATGGACTCGACATGCTCGACCTGTCTGATGCAACCAGCGGGGTCACCTTCACGCTGACTCAAAGCAGCAACGACACGTCGGCCGATCTTTCCAACTTCGGCCTGGACAAGGATTCCTACGCAAACATGGAGGGCGTGATTGGCTCCCGCTTCGCAGACGACCTTACCGGCAGCAGCGGCAACGACATCATTCGCGGCGGTGCAGGCAACGACACCCTGAATGGCGGTGACGGCGTCGACCTGCTCGATCTGTCCGATGCGACCGGCCCGGTCACCTTCACGCTGACTCAAAGTAACAGCGGCACGCTCGTCGATCTTTCCAGCGTGGGCCTGGGCACCGACATCTACCAAAACATGGAAGGCGTGATCGGGTCGATCTTCAGCGACACGCTGACGGGCAGCAGCGGCAATGACGTCCTGGTCGGCGGCCTGGGTGCAGACCAGCTCACCGGTGGCGGCGGCGCCGACGTGTTCAGGTTCAACAACCTCAGCGAGGGTGAGGACCGCATCCTCGACTACAGCGCCAATGACAAGCTTGATTTCTCGGCCCTGTTCACTACCGCACCGTCGGGGGATATCGCCAACTACGTCAAGGCGGTGCAGGTCGGTACGGACATCTCCGTGCAGGTGGATGTCGACGGCAGCGGAGCTGCGCCCTTCGTCGAGCTGGTCACCATCACCGGCGTTCAAACGCAGGTAACGGCCACGTTCGGAGGCGCCGACCACATCATTATTCCGAGCTGACGGTCTGCCCCCTCTCCCCGAAAGGGAGAGGGGGCTCAGGCTCGGCCCTTACTTCGCTCTCACCACCAGCTTTTCCGGCGCCTCGCCGAGTGCCTGCCAGTTCGGCCGGTACATGGACTCCACCGTGGGCGGCGGCACGCGGTAGGTGCCGGGGGTGACGGCGCGGGCCAGGTACAGCAGGTGCGTGGTGTTGTACTCGCTCACGTCCAGGGCGGCGACATAGCGGTCGTCGCGGAACTCCTGGTGCTTGATGGCGGCGTTCTGCATGGACTTCTGCCACTCCTTCACCGCACTGCTGGCGTCGTCCAGGCTGGCGGCGCTCTGGGCGAGGTTCTGGTTTTCCAGTTCCAGGCCCGCCGGCAGCAGGTCGACCACCAGGGCATCGGGCACCCGCTCCTTGGCTTCGACCGCGAGGTGCACCAGCACCAGCTCACCGCTTTCCAGGGCATTGAGGTCGAGACGCTGGCCATCCGCGCCGAGGAACTCGCGGTAGATGCTGAGGTTTTCGCCGCCGGCCGCCGGTGCCTTCAGCGGGTAGCCGGATAGCGTCAGTTGCTGGTAGATGGGCGCGTCACCGCCGGAGGCGACGCTCAGGGGCTCAGCCAGCAAGGCGCCGTCCAGTTTCAGGCCAGGCTGCTGATTACTCAGCCCGCGCTGCTGGTCGCCGGCAGTCAGTCGGGCGCTCCAGTTCGGCTCGGGCTTGCCCAGCAGGCCGCGCCCCGCGAGGAACAGGGAATTGCGCTCCTGGGTGGAAAGCCAGCGCTCGGCGGCCACCAGGTCGGACAGGTCGAACAGTCGCTGCTCGCGGGCACTGGCGGCCAGGTCGTGTTCCTCCAGCAGGGCGAGGATCAGGGCCTGGTCCCGCAGCGGGCTGCCGTAGTCGTCCAGCCATTCACGCGTGTCCCGATGCACCTGCAGGCCCAGTTCCAGGGCCTGGTCGGCGCGGGGCGCATCCCCCATCAGCTTGAAGGCCACCGCCAGTTGCACCAGGGGCAGGCCGGAGCGGGCGTCGGCGCGGCGTTCCCACAGGCTGCGCAGGGCACCGAGGGGCGCCTGCTGGCTGCGGGCGAGCACGTAGCCGGCATAGGCCTGCACGGCGAAGCGGGTGTGGTCGACGTACTGGCTGTAGCCGACTTCGATCAGGTTGCGCTCCTGCAGGTAGCGCAGCAGGCGTTCGCTGGCCTTCTTCAGGGCTTCCGGCGGCACCGCGAAGCCCTGGTCACGGGCCCGCAGGAGGAAGTCGGTGACATAGGCGGTCAGCCAGTACTCCTCCTCGCTGTCGGCACTCCAGAGGCCGAAGCTGCCGTTGTAGCGCTGCATGCCCAGCAGGCGTTCGATGCCGATCTCGATGGACCGGCGGCGCTGGTCGTCGGACTCCCCTTCCAACCCGAGGCGCTTCAGCGTGGCCGCGTCGGCGTAGAGCGACGGGTAGAGCCCGCTGGTGGTCTGCTCGGCGCAGCCGTAGGGATAGGCCTTGAGGGCACGAACCTGCTCGCCGAGGTTCAGCGGGGGGCGGCTGGAAAGTTGCAGCAGCGCTTCGCGGCCGCTCGGATCGAAGGCCTCCAGGGTGCCGGCTGGCAGGGTCCAGGGCTCACCCTTGAGCACGGCACGGAATTGCTTGAGCTGCGCCGGATAGGCCGGGCGCACGCCGAGGGTCCATTCACGGCTGAAGGGCGGCAGGTTTTCGCCCGGCAGTTCCAGGCCGTTGACGGTCACCTTGAAGCTGCCCTGGCCGTAGCCGCCCACCGCCCGCACCGGAATGCGCAAGGTGGTGCGCTGGCCATCGGCGAGCTGGATGGGCGCGGTCTGGGCGCCGCCGCTCTGGGTGAGATCGAGCTGGCCACCGCTCTGCAGTTCCACGTCCAGCCGCTGGGGCTTGCCGGAGAGGTTGGTCAGGTCGAGGGCCAGGGTGGTCTGGTCGCCGCCCGCGAGGAAGCGCGGCGCGGCCAGTTCCGCCACCAGGGGCGCGGCCACCACGGTCTTCGCCTCGGCCATGCCGTAGCGTTCGTCGGTCCAGGCCTGGGCCATCAGGCGCAGTTCGCCGTTGAAGTCGGGGATATCCAGGCTGACTTCGCCCTGGCCCTGGTCGTCCAGAGTCACCGGCGAGCTCTGCAACGCGACGATGGTCACGCTGGTCTGCGGGCGCTTGCCGCCGCCGGCCAGGGCCGCGTCACCACCGAACGCCAGGGTGGCCAGGCGCCCCTGCCCTGCTTCGATCAGTTGGCCGTAGACGTCGAGCTGGTCGGCGCCGTAGGCCTTGCGGCCGAACAGGGTGGCGAAGGGGTCCGGCGTGGCGTAACTGGTGATGTTGAGGATGCCCACGTCCACCGCGGCCACCAGCACATGCACCTGCTTCGGCGCGCTGCCATCGGCGTTTTTCGCCTGCACCTGGACCTTCAGCGGTTGCTTGGGCCGCATCTTCTCGGGGGCGGTAAGACTCAGGGCCAGCTTGCGCGGCGCCCGTTCCAGCGGCAGGTGCAGAAGGCCCACGGCACGCTTGGGCGTGACGCTGGCCTTGCGCTCGCCGGGGCGGATCACCAGGGCGCTGACGTAGAGGTCGTGGCGGGCCCAGTCGCTGGCCACGGGGATGTCGAAGCTCTTGCCTTCCGCCGGCACCTCGATGGGTTGCCACCAGAGCGGGCCCTCGGAGGATTCCACCAGCAGGTAGCCGCTGCCGGCACTGGGCGGTGTGACGGTGACCTTGGCGGTATCGCCGGCACTGTAGGCGGGCTTGTCCAGGGCCAGCTTGACCTGGTCCGGGCGCACCGCACCGCCTTCGGCGTTGTCCTGCCAGCGGTAGCCCGCCCAGAAGCGCAGGCTGCTGGTGATGCCGGTCTGCGGGTCTTCCACTTCCACGCGATAGGGGCCCCACTCCACCGGGAAGGCGACCTTGGCGGTGCCGCCGGCGGCCACCTGCACCTGCTCTTCGGAGAGGTTCAGGTACTTCTCGTTGTAGTGATAGGTCCAGCCGTCGTTGTCGGAGTAGTTCCAGTAATAGTCGCGGCGCTCGCGCACCAGGCGCACCTTGAGGTTGTCCGCGGCCAGCTTGTTGCCGGCCGGGTCCGCCACCAGCAGTTCGAATTCGGCGAGGCTGTCGGCGTCGGTTTCTTCACCGTCGAACAGCGGGCGCAGGCCGGGCAGGCGCTCGGCCGGCCACACCGGCTGCACCAGGCGGCGGGTGATCGGGCGGCCGCCGGATTCCTGCAGACTGGCCTGGAGGATCAGTTGCAGCGGCGACTTGGCGTCGGCCCAGCGGGACTCGATGTTCAGCTGGGTCTTGCCGTCGGCATCCAACTGGGTTTCATCCAGCTCGATGTCCTGCTTCAGTTCGTCCTCGGTGATGGAGCCGAACTGGTAGCCCGGCAGCGCCTTCACTGCGTCGCGCAGGGGGCGCACGTAGAGCTGGCCGGTGAGGCGGTTGCCGGAGGCCGGCGCGCCGTAGAGGTAGCGGCCTTCCACCTGGAACGTGGCGCTGTCGGCGGGGGCGAAGGGCTGGTCGCTGCCCTTGAGCTCCAGCGCCATGCGCTCGGGAAGGAAGTCTTCCACGAGGAATTCGTAGAGCTGCGGCTTGCCGTCGCCCAGGTCGAAGAGCAGTTGCCAGCGTCCGGTGGGGGCCTCTGCCGCGAGCGGCAGCTGGTACTGGTAGAAACCGCCCTCGTCAGCTTTCCAGACGAAGCGGCGGCTTACCTGTTCATCGGGTCGGCGGACTTCCACAGTCACCGGCTGATCCTTCACCGCGCGGCCGTCGGCATCCCGCAAGAGGCCGTTGAGCAGCACGGTTTCGCCCGGCCGGTAGAGGTCGCGGGGGCCGAACACGAAGAACTGCAGGGCATGGCTGGCCGGGCCGGCAATGTCGAATTCGGCCAGGTCCAGGGCGGGCGCGGAGAGGCGCAGCAGGCTGGTCTGCCCGTCCTTGCGGGCGAGCAGCACTTCCGCCTTGGGCGCCAGCGGCAGGTCGGCATGGCCCTTGGCGTCGGTCTTGCCCTCGGCGAGTACGCGACCCTCGGCGTTCAGCAGTTCCAGGGCGATATCGGATTGAGCGGCGCCGCCTTCCAGGGCCTGGGTGAAGATGTCCAGGCGGTCCTGGTAACGGTGGGCGGAGAGACCGATGTCGCTGAGGGTGAAGAGGGTCGCCGGGTTCGAATAGGCGTAGCTGCCGGCCTCTTTCATCACCGCCAGGTAGACGCCCGGTTGTTTCAGGGGGTCGAGATTGGCGATGGGCAGCAGCAGGGTCTCGCGGGTGTTGCGGGCGGGCTTGAGGTCGAAGCGGCCGGTGTAGACGAGGTCGGCCATCTTCAGCAGCTCGCGGGATTCCCACAGGTCGAGGGTGCCGCGCTTGCCCCAGCGGGCGAGCAGGTTGGGCAGCCCTTCGGCCTTCACGCGGAAGAAGTCCACATCGACCCGGTCGACGTTCAGTGCGATCACCGGCAGGCCTTCGGCGAGGCGGGTGGGCAGCAGCGAGCCGCGGCTGGCGAAGCCGACGGTGGCTTGCAGGTCGCGGGTTTCCAGGCGGGTGACGTGCTCCGCCGCCAGCTGCGCGTCATTCACCGCGCGCAGGCCGGGGTCGATGGTCAGCACCAGCTGGCGCTGGGGCTCCAGGTGGCGCAGGCGCAGCTCCATCAGGTTGTCGGAGAGCTCCCAGGCGCCATCCACCTTGCCGTCCTTGCTGTCCACCAGGTGCAAGCGCTCGGCGAATGGCTGATCCGGGTCCAGCGGTACGGAGAAGGTCACCGACAGCGTACTGGCGCCGTCGAGCTGGACCTCGGAAACGTCGATGACATTCAGTTCGCGGCCGGCGTAGCGCTTGGCCAGGGCGGCGGTGTCGACGGCCGGGCGGGCCGCCTGCTGGGCAGCAGCAGGTGGCGCTTTACTCGCCGGTTGCTCGGGGGTGGAGGAATCGCAGGCGCTGAGCAGGCTCAGCACCAAGGCCAGAAGCAGTCCTTTGTTCGGCATGGGGCACCCTGAGGGGGGGAAATGGGCAGTCGCAGAATATAGTCGAGCGTCCTTGGGCTGACGAGCGCGGCGGGGCGATCTGAGCACCGCCGCACGCTCTGCCTCAGCGGCTTTCCAGCGAGTGACTCGGTTCTTCGGCGCGGCCCTGGACGCTGGAGCGGCGCGGGGTGATAGCGCCACTGCGTTCCAGGATCGGGTAGGCCAGCGCGGTGACGTGGTAGTGGATGCGCCGGTAGTCGCGCAGCATGCGGTGGAACAGGTCGCCGGCGCAGAGGCGCACGATGATGAAGGGGTTGTTGAAGGCCTGCAGCAGTTGCACCAGGGCATGGGGCGGACGGTCGTGGGCCACCTCGTTGGGCCCATCCTGTTGCAGGCGGGCCCGGGCGTCGGCCTGGTCAAGGCCATCTTTGCGGCTGCGCACCTTGGACAGGGTGGTTTCCAGGCTGTTCTGCGCTTCGCGGGCTGCGCGCATGGACAGCCTGTCGCTGCGGCGTTCGGCGTCGAGCCGGGTGTCTTGCTGGGTCGCTACGCTCATGACTCGGGTCTCCTGTCGCGAGCTGCGCGACGGCGACACGAGTCAGCTACCGGTCAGGTGACGGGCAGCGGCGTGCCGGGTCGCGCGCCCGGTGAGAGCGGCGATCCCGGCGTCATTCGGCGTGCGTGTGGATCAACCGCCGGCGCTCGAGGCGGCCACTGGCGGGGCTGACCCGCCAGGCGAGCACCCTGTCCGGGACGGGAATCGAGACGCAGAAGGCGTGGGGAGTGCGGACGCGCATCCGCGCCACGAAGGCGGATACGCCGGGAGAAATCGAATGCTTGGAGTTCATCAAGCACCTGTACCCGGCGCGCCGGTCACAGGCGAGGAGCGCGGGATCAGCCCGGAGCGCCGCTCGACCGACCATCCCGTTGCGGGCTCCGTCGTGCTGAGGTTGTGTTCATCGACCCTGTCTTCGTGTGAACGGCCGGCCGGCATCTACCGGGCGTACTGTCCATGGCTCGCTTGATTGGGAAGCAGAAGTGCCCTTTGCGCAGGGCCGGCGTTTTATAGGTTCGGCCGCTGGGAGGGTCACTCCGGGAAACGGCGATCCCCGGCAATTCGGATGTTTCATTCAGCAACCCGACAACTTCCCTACACCCAATTACCGCCCGGCAGTCTGCGGCCGGCCCCCGCTATACTGCGCCGCCTGACTGGAGCCCTGCATGAGCCTGTTCCTCGACGCCTGGCGGCATTCCCCAACCCACCGGAAGGTTTGGGCCCTGGCCGCGCCCATGATCCTCTCGAACATTTCCGTGCCCCTGGTCGCCCTGGTGGACAGCACGGTGGCGGGCCACCTGCCCCATGCCCACCAGTTGGGCGCCGTGGCGGTGGGCAGCACGCTGTACATGCTGCTGCTCGGGGTGCTGGGCTTTCTGCGCATGGGCACCACCGGCTTCGCCGCGCAGGCGGCCGGTCGTGCGGATGGCGGTGCGTTGCGTCAGGTGCTGCTGCAGGGGCTTGGCCTTGCGCTGGGCCTGGCGCTGTTGCTGGGTCTGCTGGCGGTGCCCTTCAGCGACCTGGCGCTGGGGCTGATGAATCCCTCTGCGGAACTGGACTCGCTGACCCGTGAATTCTTCCACCTGCGCCTGCTCGGCCTGCCGGCGGCCCTGGCCAACTACGCCCTGGTAGGCTGGTTCCTCGGCACTCAGAACGCTCGCGCACCGCTGGCCATCCTGCTGGGCACCAACCTGGCCAACATCGCCCTGGCGCTGTGGTTCGTCCTCGGGCTGGACTGGGGCGTGGCCGGTGCAGCGCGCGCGGCGGTGATCGCCGAATGGAGCGGCGCGCTGATCGGACTGGCGCTCACCCGAGGGGCGCTGCGCCGCTATCCCGGACGCATCGACTGGCCGGCGCTGCAGCGGTGGCGCAACTGGCGGCCGCTGCTGGCGGTGAACCGCGACATCTTTATCCGCTCCCTGGCGCTGCAACTGGTGTTCTTCCTGCTGACGGTGCAGGGAACACGGATGGGCGACGCCACCGTGGCGGCCAATGCCCTGCTGCTCAATGGCCTGCTGGTGACGGCCTACGCCCTGGATGGCCTCGCCCATGCCGTCGAAGCCCTGTGCGGCCACGCCATCGGCGCCCGCGACCGCCTGACCCTGCACCGCTCCCTGCTGGTCGCCGGGGGCTGGTCGCTGCTCGCGAGCCTGGCCTTTGCGCTGTTCTTCGCCGTGGGCGGTGGGCTGTTCATCGACCTGCAGAGCGACATCGCCGCCGTGCGCGACGTGGCCCACACCTACCTGCCCTACCTGGCGCTGCTGCCGCTGATCGCGGTCTGGAGCTACTTGCTGGACGGCCTCTTCATCGGCGCCACCCGCGCCCGCGAGATGCGCGACGCCATGCTGGTGGCGGTGGTCCTTAGCCTGCCGCTGGGTTGGGGACTACAGTTTCTCGGCAACCACGGCCTCTGGCTGGCCTTCCTCGCCTTCATGGCGCTGCGCGGGCTCAGCCTCGGCGCCCTGGCCTGGAGGCTGCAGCGCCGGGATGGCTGGCTCGCCCCAGCCAACGCCTAGAGAGAAGCGTGAAACCGGGTGGAGCCCCTCCCCCGGCAGGGATGACCATAACCACAACGAACCTGATGACCTGAAGGAGTAACCATGGGACAAGCCGTCGCCGCGTACCTGCATTTCCTGTCGATTTTCGTGCTCTTCGCCCTGCTCACCCTGGAGCACCGTCTGTTCAAGCTGCCCCTGGACCTGGAGCGTGCCCGCACCCTGATGCGCATAGACATGGCCTATGGCGTGGCAGCCGGCGCGGTGCTGGTCACCGGCCTGGCGCGGGTGATCTGGTTCGACAAGGGGCTGGACTATTACCTGAACAACTCGCTGTTCCACGCCAAGATGGGGCTGTTCGCGTTGATCGCCCTGCTGTCCGGTTTTCCCACCTTCGTCTTCCTCAACTGGCGCAATGAGCTGAAGGCCGGCCAGGTGCCGCAGATCAGCCCGGTCAAGGCGAAGGCGGTGATCATGGTGATCCGCCTGGAGCTGTTGCTGGCGTTG
The DNA here is from genome assembly GCF_000949385.2 of Pseudomonas sp. LFM046. Classification (NCBI taxonomy): domain Bacteria; kingdom Pseudomonadati; phylum Pseudomonadota; class Gammaproteobacteria; order Pseudomonadales; family Pseudomonadaceae; genus Pseudomonas; species Pseudomonas sp. LFM046. The sequence goes on from NZ_JYKO02000001.1 coordinate 5,170,769, forward strand.
ATCCTGCCGTTGCTGGCGGTGCTGATGGCGCGGGGTTATGGCGTCATCGGCTCCTGAGCCTGCAACCCACCATTGGAGGTCAGCGTGGGCTAAAGCGGAGCGCCGCCCGGCCCACCCTAACCTCTTGGCAACAGCTGACAGGGGCATAGCCAATGAATTTGCCCCTACAGGATTACGTCCGGGAAGGGTTCGGGGGCGAATACCGGGTTGAAGGACAGCCGCTCGCGGGCCTGTTGCAGGACGGCGGCCACGGCTTCTTCGCCGTCGGCCAGGCCCTGCAGGTGGATGTACTCCACGTGGTGCAGGCCGATGATGCCCAGCACGTGGCGCAGGTACGGGGAGAGGAAGTCCATCTGCTTGGCCTTGGCCCCGAGGTAATGCCCGCCGGAACTCAGCACCACGAAGGTGGGCCGGTCTTCCAGCAGACCCACGCGCTGGCCGTTGTGGATCTCGAAGGAACGGCGGATGCGCACCACATAGTCCAGCCAGAGCTTCAGCGCCGCCGGCACCATGTAGTTGTGCATGGGCGTTGAGATCAGCAGGTAATGGCTGGATTCCAACTCGCCGATCAGTTGCTCGGAGAGGGCGAAATGCTCGTCCGAGCGATCCGCCTTGCCCACCACCGCCTCGGCATAGCCCGCAGAAAGCGGCGGCAACGGATCGCGCACGAGGTTGCGGACAATCACCTCGGCCTTTGGGTGGATGCGCCGGGCCATTTCCCGGGCCAGTTGGCCGCCGGGGGACGCCTGGTCATTGGGGCTGCATTCGAGCAGAAGGACGCGCGGCATGGTGGGGCTCCCGACAGGTTGAAAAGGCTGGAGGGAATGAAAGCGCCGGATGAGGGATTTTGCCAGGGAGTTGGTCGGGTCGTCGTAGGTTGGCGCCGAGCCGGCGCGGCCCAACGCGTAACGGACGCCAGCCGAAATGTTGGGCTTCGCTCAGCGCCAACCTACGGGACCGCTTTGCGGCCCATGAAAAAAAGCCCGGCGCGGGGCCGGGCTTCTTCGATCACCAGGGTGATCAGGACGACAGGTACGAGGAGCGGGTGAGCCCCAGACGCAGGGCATCGATGTAATGCGTGCGCTCGCGGGGGCTCAGCTTGGCGCTGGCCACCTTGTCGCGGTACAGGGCCATCAGCTCCTCGGGGGACAGGTGCACGTAGCGCAGCATGTCCTCGATGGTGTCGTGGGTCTCGATACCGGCGTGGTACACGCTGCCGTCGTCATGCTGGTAGACGTTCACCGAGTCGGTGTCGCCGAACAGGTTGTGCATGTCGCCGAGGATTTCCTGGTAGGCGCCCACCAGGAATACGCCCAGCAAGTAGTCCTCGCCGTCGCGCACTTCATGCACCGGCATGCTGGTCTCGATGCTCTGCTCGTCCACGTACTGGTTGATCTTGCCGTCGGAGTCGCAGGTCAGGTCCTGCAGCACGGCGCGGCGCAGGGGCTCTTCGTCCAGGCGGTGCAGCGGGATGATCGGCAGTACCTGGCCGATGGCCCAGGTGTCCGGCAGGCTCTGGAACACCGAGAAGTTGCAGATGTACTTCTCCGCCAGCTTGTCGTTCAGCTCGTCCAGCACCTGACGGTGGGAGCGCTGGTGCGCCTTGAGCTGGTTGTGCAGGCGGCGGCAGATGGCGAAGTAGGTCTGCTCGGCCAGGGCCTTCTCGGCCAGGCTCAGCTTGCCTTCGGCGTACTGGGCGGCGGCATCGCTCATGTAGTGGGTCGCGCGCCAGTAGGTTTCGGTGACCATCTCGGCGTCGGTCGGGGCGAGCAGTTCGGCCAGCCAGCGGACAACCTCGGGCAGTTCCTCGGCGTTGGCGATCTTCGGCACCTCATCGTTGTGGCGCTCGACGTCGGTCACCTGCATCACCAGCACGGCGTGGTGCGCGGTCATGGCGCGGCCGCTCTCGGAGAAGATGTGCGGATGCGGCAGGCCCTGGGCATCGCAGAACTCCTTGAGCATGCCCACCACCACGCCGGCATAGTCGTCCATGTCGTAGTTGATGGAGCTGGCGTTGCGCGAGTGGGTGCCGTCGTAGTCCACGCCCAGGCCGCCGCCGACGTCGATGTGATCGACCGGCAGGCCGAGGTTGCGCAGCTCGGCGTAGTAGCGGATGGCTTCCTTGAAACCGTGCTGGTAGTCGGCCAGGTTGGCGATCTGCGAGCCCATGTGGAAGTGCAGCAGGCGTACGCCCTGGTCCAGGCCGGCTTTGCGGAAGCGCTCGACCACCGAGAGGATCTGCGCCGCGGAGAGGCCGAACTTGGACTTCTCGCCGCCGGTGTCAGCCCACTTGGAGGACGCCAGGGACGACAGGCGCACGCGCAGGCCCACTTGAGGCGCGACCTTGAGTTCGGCGGCGACTTCGATGACGAAGTCCACCTCGGCTTCCTTCTCGATGACGATGAAGACGTTGTGGCCGAGCTTCTGGCCCATCAGTGCCAGGCGGATGAACTCGCGGTCCTTGTAGCCGTTGCAGACGATGGTGCCGCCCTTGGGCGCCAGGGCCAGCACGGCCAGCAGCTCGGGCTTGGAGCCGGCTTCCAGGCCGATGGAGACGTTCTGGGTGGCGATGATGTTTTCCACCACCGCTTCCTGCTGGTTCACCTTGATCGGGTACAGGGCGGTGTAGCGGTTCTGGTATTCCAGGCGCTCGATGTTGGCGTCGAAGGCGCCGGTCAGCTGGCGTACGCGGTCCTGCAGGATATCGGGGAAACGCACCAGCAACGGCAGGGACAGGCCCGCCTCGCGCAGGTCGCCGACGAGGTCGAAGAAGTCCACCGGCGCGCTGCCGGCGCCTCTCGGGCGCACGGCGACGCGCCCCGCCTCGTTGATGGCGAAATAGCCAGCCCCCCAGTGGCGAATGCCATAGACACTGCGGCTGTCGGCCACGGTCCAGCTGGTGCCATCGTCCTTGCGCGTGCGTCGTGCAGACATCGGTTTCCCCCTATGGGATAGAAAAGGGCCAGGCCGCCGGATCGTGCCGGGCGGGCTCGGACAGGTTAATTCGGTCGTGTGACGTTGGAGTGTTGACCGTTGCGATGACGGTCAGTTTAGAAAGCCGTGGCTCAGCCGCCGGATTTCTTCGCCTTGAAGCCGCGCTTGGCGAGTTCTTCAAGCAACAGGTCCACGTGGTCGCCCTGGATCTCGATCACGCCGTCCTTCAAGGCTCCACCGGTTCCACAACGACGCTTGAGTGCGCTGGCCAGTTCCTTCAGGGCGTCTTCGGCCAGCGGCACGCCGCTGACGGTGGTGACGGTCTTGCCGCCACGGCCCTTGGTTTCACGGCGCACACGGGCAATGCCATCGCCAGCAGGCACGGCGGCTTGCTTGCAGATGCAGGCATCGATGGGCTGGCGGCATTCCGGGCAGTGCCGGCCGCTGTCGGTGGAGTACACCAGGCCGCTGAGGGCGGCAAAGGACGAAGCTTTCTTGACCACCGGCTTTCCTCGTAGGGGTCAGGATAGCGACTGGTCGGCGGGGTGCCGACCGCGAAGCCCCACTCTGGCAGGGGCAGCGCAGCCTGGCCGGGAGGCCAGGGTTGAAAGGCGGCGAAATTTATCAGCATTCGCGGCGAATGCTAAGTACGAAAATGCGCCATTGATCGACAGATTAGCGACCTCGTGCAGCATCTCGCACGAAAGGGACTGGAATATTGCACAAACCCGCGCCGGGCGCGGGTTGCAGAGTCCCTCTGCTGCCAGGAGAAGCTACGTAGGGTGCGCTGTGCGCACCGGAACCTCCGTGCAGGATTGCCGGTGCGCACGGCGCACCCTACGGGAGATCGAGCCGAGGCCCGAACTGCCGAGTCACGACAGCGACGCCAGATACAGCCGCAGCGCCTTGAGGGAGTCCGGGCAGCAAGGGCTCTGGGCCAGGGCCTCGTCCACGGTCATGAAGCGCGCTTCCATCACTTCTTCCGGCTGCAGCTTCAGCGGCGCGTCGGAGACGGCGGAGAACACCGCACCCCAGAGGCGGTTGCCCGGCTCGTCGAAATAGAAGCGGCCGTGATCCCGCAGCGGCACGCCGGAAACGCCCAGTTCCTCTTCCAGCTCACGGGCGGCGGATTCGGTGTAGTCCTCGCCTTCCTGCACCATGCCGCCGGCGGCCACGTCCCAGTAGCCCGGGTAGAGGGCTTTGCTCAGGGTGCGGCGATGCACGCAGAGCTGGCCGGCGGAATTGAACAGCAGGATGAAGGTGCCCCGGGAGATCAGCCCGCGCTCGCGCAATTCGGCGCGGGGCAGGCCACCCAGGGGGCGGTCCTGCTCGTCGACCCAGGCCACCCGCTCGGCATCGGATGCCGCGCGGTGGGCCGCTTCGCGTTCATCCATGGCCATCAACCCTGCTCCAGCAGCTGACGCAGGTCGATCACCGCGGCGTTGGCGCGGGAGATGTAGTTGGCCATCACCAGCGAGTGGTTGGCGAGGACGCCGTAGCCGCTGCCATTCAGCACCATGGGGCTCCACAGCGGCTCCTGGGCGGCCTCCAGCTCACGGATGATCTGGCGCACGCTGATGGTGGCGTTCTTCTTCGCCAGCACATCGGCGAAGTCGACTTCGATGGCGCGCAGGATGTGGGACAGGGCCCAGGCCTGGCCGCGAGCCTCATAGAAGACGTTGTCGATCTGCAGCCAGGGGGTCTCGACGATCTCCTCGCTCACCGCCGGCACCTGGCCGGAGGCCGCGGCGGCTTCGGGGCTGATGTCGGTGTTCAGGCGTACCCGGCCGACGCTGGCAGACAGGCGCTGGGACAGCGAACCAAGGCGGGTGGCGACGTCGCCCAGCCAGTTGTTCAGGTTGTCGGCGCGGGTATAGAACTGCGCGTTGGGCTGGTTCGGGTTGGCCAGGCGGGCCAGGTAGCGGTCCAGGGAGCGGATGCCTTCCTGGTACTCGGACTCGGAGGCCGGCAGCGCCCAGCTCTTGTTGTCGAAGTTGAAGCGCGGCTCGGCCTTGGCCAGGTCCGGGTCCTCGGTGGACTGGGACTGGGAACGGGCAAAGTCCTTGCGCAGGGCACGGGACAGGTCGCGCACCTGGACCAGCACGCCGTATTCCCAGGCAGGCATGTTGTCCAGCCACAGGCCGGGCGGGGCCAGGTCGTTGGAGAGGTAGCCGCCGCTCTTGTCGAGCAGGGTCTGGGCGACGGTCTTGAGGGTTTCCACCGTGGTGTAGCCGCTGACCATCTGGCGGCCGGCGCGGTCGGCGGCGGCCTGGGCGTTCTGCTGCACGGGGAAGAGGTCAGGTTCCTGGCTCCAGTACCAGCCCACGATGACGCACGCGAGCAGGTAGACCACCAGCAGGCTGCCAAGGGCGCGGCTCAGCCAGATCCCTCCCAGGTAGCTGCGCACGTCATCTACCGAATCATCGACGCGATCGCGCGCCTCGCCCATACGCTTCTTCCAGTCCAGCATGGCAGTGTCCTTCAGATTTCGATCAGCACGGAAAAGGTTCGGCCACGCTCCGCAGCGGTCGTGGCCAGGTTCAGCACTATAAGGGAAGCGCGAGCGCGACGCAGTGGTCGCGAGCCAAACCATCATCCGGTGCGCGCGGCTCTCGAGGGGGACCGGCGACCTGCTGACGATCATTGCCGGCGAGATGACGCAAAACCGGGACAGATGGCACTGGCGTACCGTCTACAAGCTGATAGCATGGAGCCATCATCAAGATCGCCTTGAGGCGACACCCCCCACAAGAAGCCGGGCCATGACCGAGCACGACGACCCTAGCCGCGACCGACTCAAGAACCACTTTGCCCAACGGGTGATCTACCAGGCGCGGCACGTGCTGGAAATATGGCAGCGCCTGCAACGCAGCGAGTGGAGCGCGGCCTGCATGGCCGAGCTGGGGGAGGCCAGCCTCAACCTGCAACGCTATGCCGAACGCTTCGAGCAGACCGAACACAGCCGCCTGGCGGTGGCCATCGGCAACTGCCTGCGGGGCGTGGAGGAGAATCGCGGGCGGCTGTCCAGCGACCTGATCACCGAAATCAGCCTGCTGATGCAGCGTCTCTCCCGCACCGGGCTGCGACACGGCGACCAGTTCGAGCAGACCTTCCTGCCGCCCCTGCGCAAACCGGTATACCTGGCACTGCAAAGCGAGGACCGCGCCGGGCGCCTGATCCAGCAACTGGAGTTCTTCGGACTCAACGCCCAGCGCTACGTCAGTGCCAATGCGTTCCGTTCGGCCATGGCCGAGCGGCATCCGTCGGCCATCGTGCTGGAAGTGGACTTCTCCGGACCGGGCAAGGGCCTGGAACTGGCGCGGGAAGCCCAGGCGGGCCTGGAACAGAAGCTGCCGATCATTTTCTTCAGCCATGAAGAAACCGATGCGCCGACTCGTCTCGCCGCCGTGCGCGCCGGTGGCCAGGAGTTCTTCACCGGCGCCCTGGACGCCTCCAGCCTGCTGGAGAAGCTGGAAATCCTGACCCGCACCGCCCATTACGACCCGTTCAAGGTGCTGATCGTCGACGACTCCCGCGCCCAGGCCACCCATACCGAGATGGTGCTCAACTCCGCCGGCATCGTTACCCGGGCCATCACCGAGCCGGTGCAGACCCTGCAGGCCCTGGCCGAATTCCAGCCGGACCTGATCATCCTCGACATGTACATGCCCGAGTGCCTGGGCACCGAGTTGGCCAAGGTGATCCGCCAGCACGAGCGCTATGTCAGCGTGCCGATCATCTACCTGTCCGCCGAGGACGACCTGAACAAGCAGTTGGACGCCATGAGCGAAGGCGGCGACGACTTTCTCACCAAGCCCATCAAGCCGCGCCACCTGATCGCCACGGTGCGTACCCGCGCCAACCGCGCCCGCAGCCTGAAGGCACGGATGGTGCGCGACAGCCTCACCGGCCTGTTCAACCACACCCACACCCTGCAACTGCTGGAAGACGCCAGCTCCAGGGCCCGCCGGGACGGCAAGCCGCTGTGCTTCGCCATGCTCGACATCGATCACTTCAAGAAGGTCAACGACACCTACGGCCACCCCATGGGCGACCGGGTGATCAAGAGCCTCGCCCTCTTCCTCAAGCAGCGCCTGCGCAAGACCGACCACATCGGCCGCTACGGCGGTGAGGAATTCGCGGTGGTGCTGCCGGACACCGACCTGGAAGCGGCGCACCGGGTGCTGGAGGAAATCCGCCGGCGCTTCGCCGAGATCCGCTACCCGGCGCAGCCCCATGACCTGACCTGCACCTTCAGTTGTGGCATCGCCCAACTGACGAACGGCGTCGACATCAACCAACTCTCCAAGCAGGCGGACGAAGCGCTCTACGTCGCAAAGCGCAGCGGTCGCAACCGGGTGGAATTGCACCTGGACTGAGGCCCGGAGTCACAGGACTGTCATCAAACGGCAATATCATCTGGCCATCTCTCAGAGCCCGTTCACGCCCCCGCGACTGTCCAGAGACACCGCGCGCTCCGTGGTCAGGCTGATTGTCTGCCGAGGTCCAGATGCGCCTGAAACCGCTCACCAACCTGATTACCTTGCTGCTGGTCACTGTGTGCCTGGCACTGGGGGCCACCCTCTGGTGGTCACAGCGCGCCTTGGAGCGCCCTTACCAACTGATGGAGCAGTACCTGGAACTGGCCCAGCGCTTCCGGGGCGAGGTGGCGGACAACGTCCAGGCCTACCTCAACAGCGGCGACGCCCTGCGTCACAGCGCCGCCAGCCAGGGCATCGACAGCCTGGAGCAGCGCCTCGGCCAGCTTCCCGCCGGACTCACCGAGAACTTGCTGCCCAGCTTCAACGAACTGCGGGAATTCACCCGCGGCGAACTGCTGGCCGCCGGCAAGCTGGCGGGTGACCCCCAGGGCCTGCTGATCCAGGCCGAGCGGGAAATCGCCGGCTCCCTCGACCAGCTCGCCCAGTACGCCGCCTCCGCCAACACCCCGGCCGCCGGCGACTACCGCGCGCCACTGTTCGCCGCCGCCCAGCACCTCAATCGCCTCAGCCAGGCCCGCGCCAAGCTGGTGGCCAGCGGCCGCGATGAACTGGCTGCCGACGTCGAACGCGAACTGGAAGCCCTGGGCCGCGACAGCGCCCAGCTGGAACAACTGCCCCTGCTGGGCGTGGCCGACAGCGGCAGCTCCGCGTCCGACGACTTCGCCGCCATGATGGGCCTGGAAAGCAGCAGCGAATCCAGCCAGGCGGAAGACCGCGGCGTCACCCTCAAACGCGAGCTGACCGGCCTGCTCAAACGCTACCCCGGCGAGCTGACCCGCACCCGCGAACTGATCCAGCGCCGCGCCGAACTGACCGCCGCCACCGCCCAGCGGGTGGACGCCCTGCAGACCGCCCTCGCCGCCCTGGAGCCCCAGGTGCGCGCCGAGCACGGCCGCATCCAGGCCGAAGTCCGCGTTATCCAGGGCCTGATGATTGGCCTGATCCTGCTGATCGCCCTGTGCATCGACCGCATCCAGCGTCGCCTGACCCAAGTGCTGGGCCGACTGGTCAACGCACTGGGAGCCTGGGCAGCGGGTGATTTCAGCCAGCCCATCACCCTCGGCTCCAGAATCCACGACCTGCGCCTGATCGAGGACTCCCTCAACCGCCTGCGCGACTACCTGGGCGAACTGGTGGGCACCATCCGCCAGCACGCCGAACGGGTGGCGGGCAGCAGCAGCGCCCTGGCCGACCTGAACAATGGCCTGCATGCCGGCGCCGAACACCAGGCAGGCGGTACTGCACAGATCCGCGACGCGCTGGGCGAACTGGAGGCCACCATCCAGCAGGTGGCCGGCGACGCCACCCTGGCCGCCGATGCCAGCCGCGACGCCGGTCGCGCCGTGGAACAAGGCCAGGGGGTGATCGACCAGAGCCTGGCCGGCCTGCACCAACTGGTGGGCGAGGTGCAGAACAGCGCCCAGGCGGTGGAACGCCTGGCCGAGGAGACCGAGACCATCGACAAGGTGCTGACCGTGATTCGCGGCATCGCCGAACAGACCAACCTGCTGGCGCTCAACGCTGCCATCGAGGCGGCTCGCGCCGGCGAGATGGGCAGAGGCTTCGCCGTGGTGGCCGAGGAAGTCCGCTCCCTGGCCCTGCGCACCACCGGCGCCACCACCGAGATCCAGCAACTGATTGCCCGCCTGCAGCAGGCGGCGCGGCAGTCGGTGGATGCCATGCGCGTCCAGGTGGAGCACGCCGAGTCCAGCGCCGAGCAGGCCGAAGCCGCCGATGGCGCGCTGGTGGAAGTGGTCAGCGCCATCCGCACCATCGCCAGCATGGCCGAACGCATTGCCGACGCCACCGCCCAGCAGAGTTGCGCGGTCAGCGAAATCCGCGACCACAGCGAGCAGATCCACCAGTTGGGTGGCGACAACCTGGCGCGCATCGGCGAGAGCCGCAGCCAGGGCGAGCGCCTGATGCAACTGGGCGGGGAACTGCACACGGCGGTGAAGGCCTTCCGCGTGTGAGCCCCGGCGCGACCGATTGTCGCGCCTCGCCGCCGGCAGAGTGCTTCCGTGGGGTGGGCCTCAGCCCGCCATGAGGTCCCGCCCACTTCGCGACCTTCTGGTCATGGGACAAAACCGCTTACAGCCCGGAGCCTGCAGGAAGACGTCGGGGTCCGTTATGATGTGGGCATTTTCCGCTCAAGAGACACCCATGCGCCGCCTGCTGAGCCTGATCTTGCTGCTGGTGGCCCTGCCCGCTGCCGCAGGGTTGCTGGACAACCGCCCGAACCCGACCCTGGGTGCCCCCCTCAATAACAGCGGCGACTTCCTGCCCGTGCGCGAGGCTTTCCGCCTCAGCCTGGTAGAAAGCACGCCCACCTCGGTGAAGCTGCGCTTTACCAATGCCGAGGGCTATTACCTCTATCGCCACCGCTTCCAGTTCCGCGCCGAGCCCGCTGACAGCGGCCTGGGCCAGCCCGTCCTGCCTGCCGGCAAGCACAAGACCGACGACTACTTCGGTGATGTCGAGGTGTACTACGGCGTAACGGACATCAACCTGCCCGTGGACCCGGCGCGCAAGGCGCCCGCCCAACTGCGAGTGACCTACCAGGGCTGCGCCGACAAGGGCCTGTGCTATCCGCCGGAAACCGAAGTGCTGAAACTGGCCGACGGCGCCGCAAGCAGCGGCAGCACAGGCGGCGGTGAACTCGGCAACGCGGCAGGCAAGGCCTGGAGCTGGCATGAGCTGGCACTGTTCTTCCTCGCCGGCCTCGGCCTGACCTTCACCCCCTGCGTGCTGCCGATGCTGCCGATCCTTTCCGGCGTGGTGCTGCGCGGCCAGGCGGGCGGCAGCCGGGGCCTGGTACTGTCGCTGGCCTACGTAGTGCCGATGGCCGCCTGCTTCGCCCTGCTGGGCGCGCTGATGGGCGTGTTCGGTGCCGAACTCAACCTCCAGGCGCGGCTGCAATCGCCTTGGGTATTGGTGCCCTTCGCCGGCTTCTTCACTCTCTTCGCCCTGGCCATGTTCGGCCTCTATGAACTGCGCCTGCCGCGCTTCATCAGCGGCCCGCTGGACACCCTGGCGGGCAGCACCAAGGGCGGCTCGATCTGGAGCGCGGCCCTGATGGGCGTGCTTTCCAGCCTGCTGGTGTCCCCTTGCGTCTCCGCGCCCCTGGCCGGCGCCCTGCTCTATATCAGCGCAAGCGGCGATGCCCTGGGCGGCGGCCTGAAACTCTTCGCCCTCGGCCTGGGTATGGGCGCCCCCCTGGTGCTGTTCGCCACCGGCGGCGGCGCGCTGCTGCCGAAGGCCGGCCAGTGGATGGTGGTGGTGCGCAACGCCTTTGGCGTGCTGCTGCTGGCGGTGGCCGTGTGGATGCTCGAACGCGTTCTGCCCGGCCCGCTGACCCTGGGCCTCTGGGGCCTGCTGGCCGCTGGCGTGGCGCTGTTCCTCGGTGCCCTGGAGTTCATCCCCAAGACGCCCCGGGAACGCCTGACACAACTGGCCGGCCTGGTGCTGCTGGTCTACGCCGTAGCCGCCTGGGCTGGCGCCCTCCAGGGCGAATCCGATCCGCTGCGCCCCCTGGGCCGCACGCACCTCGCTGGTGCGCCGACCGTCGGACCGGCGGCCGGAGAGTGGCAGACCATCAAGACTCCGGCACAGCTCAGCACTGCCCTGGCCGACGCCAAGGCCGCTGGCCAGCCGCTGCTGCTGGACTGGTATGCCGACTGGTGCATTAGTTGCAAGGTGATCGAGCGTGAAGTCCTCACCGCCACGGAGGTTACCTCGCAACTGGGCGGCTACCGCCTGATCCGCTTCGACATGACCGAGAGCAACGCCGAACAGCGCGCCCTGCTCGACCGCTACAAGCTGTTCGGACCGCCGGCCGTCCTGTTCTTTAGCGGCAAGGGTGACGAATTGGCCGATCTGCGTGTCGTAGGTGAAGTCGATGCCAAGGCGTTCGCCGCTCGCCTGCAACAGGCAAGCGCATCGCGCTGACGTATGCAACGTCATATATTTGCCGCAATCACCGGGCATCTTGTCGACTATTGTTGACAACTGGACAGCCATTTCCGCTATCCGGCATAGTGCCGCCTGGCCTCCAACAAGGAACCATCAGCATGGCCACCCTGCTCGTTCTGCATGGCCCCAACCTCAACCTGCTGGGCACCCGTGAGCCCGACAAATACGGCGCCACCACCCTGGCCGAGATCAACCAGGACCTGGAGCGCCGCGCCCGTGCAGCCGGCCACCACCTGATGTACTTGCAGAGCAATGCCGAGTACGAACTGATCGACCGGATTCACGCAGCGCGTGGTGAAGGAGTGGACTTCATCATCATCAATCCTGCTGCTTTCACGCATACAAGTGTCGCCCTACGTGACGCATTGCTCGCAGTGAGCATCCCATTCATCGAAGTGCACCTGTCCAACGTGCACAAACGAGAACCTTTCCGCCATCACTCCTACTTCTCCGACGTTGCCGTGGGAGTGATCTGCGGTCTGGGTGCCACCGGCTACCGCCTGGCCCTGGACGCGGCGCTTGAACACCTTGAACGCCCCTGACCTCACCCCTTGGGAGTTGATGATTAATGGATATCCGTAAAGTCAAAAAACTGATCGAACTGCTGGAAGAATCCGGTATCGACGAACTGGAGATCCGCGAGGGCGAAGAGTCCGTGCGCATCAGCCGTCACAGCAACAAGGCCATGGCCGCCCAGCCGATCTACGCCGCCGCGCCCGCGCCGATGGCTGCCCCGGTTGCCGCTGCTGCTCCGGTTGCCGCCGAAGCCGCCGCTCCGGCTGCTCCGAAGCTGAACGGCAATGTCGTGCGCTCGCCGATGGTCGGCACCTTCTACCGCTCGCCGTCCCCGACCACCGCAGCCTTCGTCGAAGTCGGCCAGAGCGTGAAGAAAGGCGACATTCTCTGCATCGTCGAAGCCATGAAGATGATGAACCACATCGAGGCCGAGGCCAGCGGCGTGATCGAATCCATCCTGGTGGAAAACGGTCAGCCGGTTGAGTACGACCAGCCGCTGTTCACCATCGTTTGAACCGCGGAGAGCCTGCGATGTTGGAAAAAGTCCTGATCGCCAACCGTGGCGAGATCGCCCTGCGCATCCTGCGCGCGTGCAAGGAGCTGGGCATCAAGACGGTGGCGGTGCATTCCACGGCCGACCGTGAACTGATGCACCTGTCCCTGGCCGACGAGACCGTCTGCATCGGCCCGGCTTCGGCCGCCCAGTCCTACCTGAGCATCCCGGCGATCATCAGCGCCGCCGAATTGACCGGCGCTACCGCGATCCACCCGGGTTACGGCTTCCTCGCCGAGAACGCCGATTTCGCCGAACAGGTCGAGAAGTCCGGCTTCGCCTTCATCGGCCCGAAAGCCGACACCATCCGCCTGATGGGCGACAAGGTATCGGCCAAGGACGCCATGAAGCGCTCCGGCGTACCGACGGTTCCGGGCTCTGACGGCCCGCTGCCGGAGGACGAGGAAACCGCACTGGCCATCGCCCGCGAAGTGGGCTATCCGGTGATCATCAAGGCCGCCGGTGGTGGCGGTGGTCGCGGGATGCGCGTGGTCTTCGAGGAAGAAGAGCTGATCAAGTCGGCCAAGCTGACTCGTACCGAAGCGGGCGCGGCCTTCGGCAACTCCATGGTTTACCTGGAGAAGTTCCTCACCAACCCGCGCCACGTCGAAGTCCAGGTGCTCTCCGACGGCCAGGGCAACGCCATCCACCTGGGTGACCGCGACTGCTCCCTGCAGCGCCGCCACCAGAAGGTGCTGGAAGAAGCCCCAGCCCCGGGCATCGACGAAAAAGCCCGCGCTGAAGTGCTGGACCGCTGCGTCCAGGCTTGCATCGAGATCGGCTACCGCGGCGCCGGCACCTTCGAGTTCCTCTACGAGAACGGCCGCTTCTACTTCATCGAGATGAACACTCGCGTGCAGGTGGAGCACCCGGTCACCGAAATGGTCACCGGTATCGATATCGTCAAGGAAATGCTCAGCATCGCCGCCGGCAACAAGCTGTCGATCAAGCAGGAAGACGTGGTCATCCGTGGCCATGCGCTGGAATGCCGGATCAACGCGGAAGACCCGGACAACTTCATGCCCTGCCCGGGCAAGGTGTCCTACTTCCACGCCCCGGGTGGCAACGGCGTTCGCGTCGATTCCCACCTGTACAGCGGCTACGCAGTTCCGCCGAACTACGACTCGCTGATCGGCAAGCTGATCACCTACGGCAAGGACCGCGACGAAGCCATGGCGCGCATGCGCAATGCGCTGGACGAGATCGTGGTCGACGGGATCAAGACCAACATCCCGCTGCACCGCGACCTCACTCGCGACAAGGGTTTCTGCAAGGGTGGCATCAACATCCACTACCTGGAAAAGAAACTCGGCATGGACAAGCACTGATATCGGTGCCTGATCCACGACACAGGGGCTGCCATAGGGCGGCCCTTGTGTTTTTCCGGCCTGTGCTCAAGTAAGCTTGCGCGCCTGCCGCACGTGCACGCTGAATTCTCAAGAGGTCCCGCCATGCCCTGGTTACAAGTTCGTCTCGCCATCACCCCGGAACAGGCGGAAACCTATGAAGACGCCCTGCTGGAAGTGGGCGCCGTCTCCGTAACCTTCATGGACGCCGAAGACCAGCCCATCTTCGAGCCGGACCTCGGCACCACCCCGCTGTGGTCCCACACCCACCTGCTTGCCCTGTTCGAGGCTGATACCGACGAAGCCAACCTGGTGGCGCACCTGGAACTGCTCACCGGCGGCACGCTGCCTGAGCACCAGATCGAGCGCATCGAGGACCAGGACTGGGAACGCAGTTGGATGGACAACTTCCAGCCCATGCGCTTCGGCCGTCGTCTGTGGATCGTGCCAAGCTGGCACGAAGCCCCCGAGAAGGACGCGGTGAACCTGCTTCTGGACCCGGGCCTGGCCTTTGGCACCGGCACCCACCCGACCACCGCACTCTGCCTGGAGTGGCTGGACGGCCAGGATCTGGGCGGCTGCGAAGTGCTGGACTTCGGCTGCGGCTCGGGCATCCTCGCCATCGCCGCCCTGCTGCTGGGCGCGCGCCAGGCGGTGGGTACCGACATCGACCCCCAGGCCCTGGAAGCCTCTCGCGACAACGCCAGCCGCAACGGCATCGACCCGGTCCGTTTCCCGGTCTACCTGCCCGCCGACCTGCCGGCCAAACCCGCCGAAGTGGTGGTGGCCAATATCCTCGCCGGTCCGCTGGTGTCCCTGGCCCCGCAGATCACCAGCCTGGTGGCGAGCGGTGGGCGCCTGGCCCTGTCCGGCATCCTCGCCGAGCAGGCCGAGGAAGTGCGCGCCGCCTATGCGGGCGCCTTCGACCTCGACCCCACGGCTGAAAAAGACGGCTGGGTACGGATCAGTGGCGTGCGCCGCTGAAGCGCGGGAAACTCAGTGGATCGAGTAAAATAGCCTTTCGTTTCGACCGGATCGCCGCATGACCGACAGCTTCGTCACCCAGTGCCCACATTGCCAGACCAGTTTCCGCGTCAGCCGTGCCCAACTGGCGGTGGCCCATGGCGCCGTTCGCTGCGGGGCCTGTCTGCATGTCTTCAATGCGGCGCAACAGCTGCTGGCAGCCAAGGGCCAGTCCCTTGCCACCCCGGCCGAGAAACCCAGGCCTGCTGCCCCCGCACCGGCCGCGACATCCAAACCGGCACCCCAGGCACCGGCCACCCCAGTGCCCAGCGTCGCCACCGTGCTCAAGCAGCCGGCGGCAGCGCAGACACCGCCTCAGGACAAAGCGCCCACCAGCGACACCCTGTGGATCCACGACGACCTGGACCTCGACAGCCTCGACCTGGACGAGGAACTGGCCAAGCTGGAACAGGAAGAACAGCGTCTCTCCCGCGATCTGCTCGGTCCGAATGCCCCGCTGCGCAATGAACCGGCGCGCAACGAGCCGCAACCCGAGCCCCGGCATGACGAAGGCTGGGCCGAAGCCCTGCTGGAAGCCGAGGAGCACAAGCCCAGCCCCGAACCGGAACCGGAACCGGAGCCCGACTTCGACCTGCGCGCCGAGCCGGTGGTCGAACCGGTCAGCCGCACGCCTGTCGAGCCAGCCAAGGCCGCTCCGGCACCGCGCACCGAGCCCAGCCTGTCCATGGACCTGGTGGAAGACGAGCCCGGTCCGGACTTCAGCATCGGTCCGGCCCGTGACGACGCGGCCGACGAATTGAGCGACGAACTCGACGACGATCTGGACGAGCCGGAAGCCGTCGAGCCGCCGCGCCACCAGCACCAGCGCAACGAGCCCGCCCTGCGCGAGGAAGGCCTGCTCAACCTCAACGAAGAGCCGCTGCAACTGGACTGGCAGGAATCCAGGCGCCCCTGGGGCCGCTGGATCGGCTGGGCCCTGCTGAACCTGATCGGCGCCCTGGCCCTGGCCGGCCAGTACGTCTGGTACCACTTCGACGAACTGGCCCGGCAAGACCAGTACCGCCCCTGGTTCGAGCAGATCTGCCCGGAAATCGGCTGCAAGATGCCGTCAAAGGTGGATATCGACCTGATCAAGAGCAGCAACCTGGTGGTCCGCAGCCACCCCGAATTCTCCGGCGCCCTGGTGGTGGACGCGATCCTCTACAACCGCGCCGCCTTCGCCCAGCCCTTCCCGCTGCTGGAACTGCGTTTCGCCGACATTAATGGCCAACTGCTGGCCAGTCGTCGCTTCAAACCCGGCGAATACCTGTCCGGCGAGCTGGCCGGACAGGCGGAAATGCCTCCGCAGACCCCCATCCACATCAGCCTGAACATCCTCGACCCGGGCACCAAGGCCGTGAACTACAGCCTCAGCTTCCACTCCCCCGAATAAGCTGGAAGCGCCGGATTCCGGCGCTTCCAGGCATGGGCTTACCCCCAGCGATAACCGGGTGGCTGTTCAGAATTTGTTCAAAACAGCCTTTATCCAGTCATCGAGAGCGGGTATCATGCCCACCCTTTTTCGAACTCCCCCAAGACTCAACTGAGCAGGTCCCAACAGGGAAGACCTATGTCGTCGGTAAGCATTGGCCCTTATGCCTTGCCCAATCCGGTGATACTCGCCCCCATGGCGGGTGTGACCGACCGGCCGTTTCGTCTGCTTTGCCGCCGCCTCGGCGCCGGCATGGTGGTCTCTGAGATGGTCACCAGCGACGTGCGCCTGTGGAACAGCCGCAAGTCGCGGCTGCGCCTGCTCCACGAAGGGGACCCGGAGCCCCGCTCCGTCCAGATAGCCGGTGGTGATCCGGACATGCTGGCGGAGGCGGCCAGGGCCAATGTCGAACTCGGTGCGCAGATCATCGACATCAACATGGGCTGCCCGGCGAAAAAGGTCTGCAACAAGGCCGCTGGCTCGGCGCTGATGAAGGACGAGGCCCTGGTGGCCGAAATCCTCGACGCCGTGGTCAAGGCCGTCGACGTGCCCGTCACCCTGAAGATTCGGACCGGCTGGGATCGATCGAACAGGAACGGCGTCACAGTGGCGAAAATCGCCGAACAGGCAGGCATCCAGGCCCTGGCCGTCCACGGCCGGACCCGTGCCGACCTGTACACTGGCGAAGCCGAGTACGACACCATCGCAGCGATCAAGCAGGCGGTGTCCATTCCGGTGTTCGCCAACGGCGATATCGATTCGCCACAGAAAGCCAGACAGGTCCTCGACGCCACCGGCGCCGATGCCCTGCTGATTGGTCGAGCGGCCCAGGGGCGACCCTGGATTTTCCGCGAGATCACGCATTACCTGGAGACCGGCGAGCTGCTGCCGGCGCCAGGCTTGATCGAGGTGGAACGGATACTGCTGGAGCACCTTGCCGCACTGCACGCCTTCTATGGCGACGAGATGGGCGTTCGTATCGCCCGCAAGCATGTCGGCTGGTATCTGGCAACCCTGCCCGGCGCCAGGGAGTTTCGCGCCAAGTTCAATCGTTTGGAGTCCACGGACGCGCAGTGCGCCAACGTTCGGGAGTTCTTCGCCGAGCGTCACAACGAAGGGGAAAAGGCCGCATGACGACGATGACCGAGAATTTTTTTGATGGGGCAACACCCGTGAGCGACAACGCCAACCTGAAACAGCACCTGACGGCACCCACCGCAGAGGGCCAGACCCTGCGTGGCAGTGTCGAGAAGGCACTGCACAACTATTTCGCCCATCTTGAGGGCGCCGCCGTCACGGACGTGTACAACCTGGTGCTTTCCGAAGTGGAAGCGCCGCTTCTGGAATCCGTGATGAACTACGTCAAGGGTAACCAGACCAAGGCTTCCGAAATGCTCGGCCTCAACCGCGGCACGCTGCGCAAGAAGCTCAAGCAATACGACCTGCTCTGAAGGGCGGGAGCTGGAAGCCGGAAGCCTGAAGCGGGACAAGCCCCCGACGTTCACGCTTCCGGCTTCCAGTTTCAGGCCTACTCGCTAAATCCTCTCCCACTTGAATGGTTCCGAAATGACCGACCAGACCACCCGCCTTCCCGTTCGCCGCGCCCTGATCAGCGTTTCCGACAAGACCGGCATCGTCGAGTTCGCCCGTGAACTGGCTGCCCTCGGCGTGGAGATCCTCTCCACCGGCGGCACCTACAAGCTGCTCAAGGACAACGCCATCGCCGCCGTGGAAGTCGCTGACTACACCGGCTTCCCGGAAATGATGGACGGCCGCGTGAAGACCCTGCACCCGAAGATCCACGGCGGCATCCTCGGCCGTCGCGACCTGGACGGCGCGGTGATGGAACAGCACGGCATCAAGCCGATCGACCTGGTGGCGGTCAACCTGTACCCCTTCGAAGCCACCGTCGCCAAGCCTGACTGCGACCTGCCCACCGCCATCGAGAACATCGATATCGGCGGCCCGACCATGGTTCGCTCCGCCGCGAAGAACCACAAGGACGTCGCCATCGTGGTCAACGCCAGCGACTACGCCAGCGTCCTCGACGGCCTCAAGGCCGGCGGCCTGACCTACGCCCAGCGTTTCGACCTGGCCCTCAAGGCGTTCGAGCACACCTCCGCCTACGACGGCATGATCGCCAACTACCTGGGCACCATCGACCAGGCCCGCGACACCCTGTCTACCGAAGGCCGTGGCGCCTTCCCGCGCACCTTCAACAGCCAGTTCATCAAGGCCCAGGAGATGCGCTACGGCGAGAACCCGCACCAGAGCGCCGCGTTCTACGTGGAAGCGAAGAAGGGCGAAGCCAGCGTTTCCACCGCCGTGCAACTGCAGGGCAAGGAACTGTCCTTCAACAACGTGGCCGACACCGACGCCGCGCTGGAGTGCGTGAAGAGCTTCGTCAAGCCGGCCTGCGTCATCGTCAAGCACGCCAACCCCTGCGGCGTGGCCGTTGTGCCTGAGAACGAAGGCGGCATCCGCAAGGCCTACGACCTGGCCTACGCCACCGACACCGAATCCGCCTTCGGCGGCATCATCGCCTTCAACCGCGAGCTGGACGGCGAAACCGCCAAGGCCATCGTCGACCGCCAGTTCGTCGAAGTGATCATCGCCCCGAAAATTTCCGCCGACGCCCGCGCCGTGGTAGCCGCCAAGGCCAACGTTCGCCTGCTGGAGTGCGGTGAATGGCCGGCCGATCGCGCCCCGGGCTGGGACTTCAAGCGCGTCAATGGCGGTCTGCTGGTCCAGAGCCGCGACATCGGCATGATCAAGGCCGAAGACCTGAAGATCGTGACCCAGCGCGCGCCCAGCGAGCAGGAAATCCACGACCTGATCTTCGCCTGGAAAGTGGCCAAGTTCGTCAAGTCCAACGCCATTGTCTACGCCAAGAACCGTCAGACCGTCGGTGTCGGCGCCGGCCAGATGAGCCGCGTCAACTCCGCCCGCATCGCCGCCATCAAGGCCGAGCATGCCGGTCTCGAAGTGAAGGGCGCGGTGATGGCTTCCGATGCCTTCTTCCCCTTCCGCGACGGCATCGACAACGCGGCCAAGGCCGGCATCACCGCCGTGATCCAGCCGGGCGGCTCCATGCGTGACAACGAAGTCATCGCCGCCGCCGACGAAGCGGGCATTGCGATGGTGTTCACCGGCATGCGCCACTTCCGCCACTAAGCGGCACCAGGGCGGACGGCCTCATTCGTCCGCCCTGCCCCCGTTCCGGGCGCAATACCTTTCGTAGGGTGGATAACGCTCTTCCTATCCACCATTCGGGCTGCAGGCCCGCCTCCTCAAGGAGAACTCAATGAACGTACTCATCATCGGCAGCGGCGGTCGCGAACACGCCCTGGCCTGGAAAGTGGCCCAGGACCCGCGCGTTGCGAAGGTCTTCGTTGCCCCGGGCAACGCCGGCACCGCGACCGAGGCCAAGTGCGAGAACGTCGCCATCGACGTGCTGGCCCTGGAGCAACTGGCTGACTTCGCCGAGAAGAACGTCCAGCTCACCATCGTCGGCCCGGAAGCGCCGCTGGTGAAAGGCGTGGTAGACCTGTTCCGCAGCCGCAAGCTCGCCATCTTCGGCCCCACCGCCGGCGCCGCTCAGTTGGAAGGCTCCAAGGCCTTCACCAAGGACTTTCTGGCCCGCCACAAGATCCCGACGGCCGACTACCAGAACTTCACCGAAGTGGAGCCGGCCCTGGCCTACCTGCGCGAGAAGGGTGCGCCCATCGTGATCAAGGCCGACGGCCTGGCCGCGGGCAAGGGCGTGATCGTCGCCATGACCCTGGCCGAAGCCGAGGACGCCGTGCGTGACATGCTCGCCGGCAATGCCTTCGGCGACGCCGGTTCGCGCGTGGTGATCGAGGAATTCCTCGACGGCGAGGAAGCCAGCTTCATCGTCATGGTGGACGGCCAGAACGTGCTGCCCATGGCCACCAGCCAGGACCACAAGCGCGTCGGCGACGGCGACACCGGCCCCAACACCGGCGGCATGGGCGCCTACTCCCCGGCCCCGGTGGTCACCCCCGAGGTACACCAGCGTGTCATGGACGAAGTGATCTACCCGACCGTGCGCGGCATGGCCGAGGAAGGCAACGTCTACACCGGCTTCCTCTATGCCGGCCTGATGATCGACAAGAGCGGCGCGCCCAAGGTCATCGAGTTCAACTGCCGCTTCGGCGACCCGGAAACCCAGCCCATCATGGTGCGCCTGGAGTCGTCCCTGGTCCTGCTGGTGGAAGCCGCACTGGCCAAGGCCCTGGACAAGGTCGAAGCCACCTGGGACCCGCGCCCCACCGTAGGTGTGGTACTGGCCGCCGGCGGCTACCCGGGCGACTACGCCAAGGGTGACGTGATCGAAGGCCTGGACGCTGCCGCCGCCCTGGACGGCAAGGTGTTCCACGCGGGCACCGCGCTGAAGGACGGCAACATCGTCACGGCCGGCGGCCGGGTACTCTGCGCCACCGCCATCGGCGCCAGCGTGTCCGACGCCCAGCAGCAGGCGTACCGCCTGGCGGAGAAGATCCGCTGGAACGGCTGCTTCTACCGCAAGGATATTGGCTATCGAGCCATTGCCCGGGAACGCGGGGAAGGGTAAGTAGTCAATAGTTAGTGCTCACCAGGGCGGCCCAGTGGCCGCCTTGGTCATATTCCGCGCAGGAGGGGCTTGGCTATAATCCGGCCACTCACCCACGAAGGGACCTCGACCGTGCTCCGGCTCAGGATTGCCACAGGATTGATTGCCAGCCTGGTGCTGGCCCTGCTGTATCTGCTGCCCGCCCAGGCGGCCGAGGAACGGCAATGGAGCATGCTGCTCGATCCCGACGCGAGCTTGCAGCTCGATGACGTCCGCACCCAGCAAGCCCTCGCCCAATTCAGCCCCGCCGATCTCGAACAGCTCTACACCCCCGGTGGCGGCAGCGCCCTCTGGCTGCACTACCGCCTCCCGCCCAGCCAGCATGAACAGCTGCTGCGGGTCTTCGCGCCCTACCTCGCCTACCTCGATCTGTACGTCCTCAAGGGCGATGAACTGGTCGCACACACCCGCACCGGCAGCCGCCTGCCCTTCAGCGAACGCCCGCTGCCCAGCCGGGACTTCCTCCTGCCGCTCCCCGTCCAGCAGGAGCCCCTGGACCTCTACCTGCGCCTGGCCTCAGAACACGCCCTGCGCCCGACCCTGACCCTGCAGTCCTCGGCGATGATGGCCGCCGACGACACGCGCCCGCTGCTCTACGGCCTGCTGATCGGCGGCCTGGTCATGCTGGTCTTCTACAACCTGATGCGCTACGTGTACTCCCGCGCCGGCGTCAGTCTCTGGCTGGCCGCGGCCCAGAGCTGCCTGATCGTCACCGGCGTCAGCCTGCTGGGCATCAGCGCCCCCTGGCTGGGGGACTGGCAGAGCGCACAGCCGCAGATCGCCAACCTCGCCATGCTGATGGCCATGCTCTGCGCCCTGGCCTTCACCGCAGCCTTCTTCCACAAGGTCTGCCCGACCACGCCGCTGACCGGCCTGTTGCTAGGCGAGATCGTGCTGATCAGCCTCACCGCCGTCCTGCTGCTGATTGTCACCGAACTGCAGTTCAACCAGTTGGTGTACGTCCTGGCCGCCATCGCCAGCCTCAGCATGCTCTACATCTCGGTCCATCACCTGCGCGAGGGCTACCGCCCGGCAAGGTTGTTCTGCCTGGCGCTGGGCCTGTTCAGCATTGCCATCCTCGGTGCCCTGCCGGCCCTGTTCGGCTTCTGGCGCCTGCAGTCCGACTGGCTGGCCTACGCCCTGCTGGCGATCTCCGCCGTCAGCGGCGTCCTCCTCAGCATCGCCCTGAGCGAGCGCCAGCGGCGCATCCAGCACGAAGTCTTCAGCGCTAGCCGCGCCCTGGCCGCCAGTTCCGCAGAGCTCAAGGCCAAAGGTGAGTTCCTTGCCAAGATCAGCCACGAAATCCGCACGCCCATGAACGGCGTGCTGGGCATGACCGAGCTCCTGCTGGGCACCCCGCTGTCGGCCAAGCAGCGCGACTACGTGCAGACCATCCACAGCTCGGGCAACGAACTGCTCACCCTGATCAACGAGATCCTCGACATCTCCAAGCTGGAGTCCGGCCAGATCGAGCTGGACGACGTGCAGTTCGACCTCAATGCGCTGATCGACGACTGCCTCGACATCTTCCGCGCCAAAGCCGAGCAGCAGCGGGTCGAGCTCATCAGCTTCATGCAGCCACAGGTCCCGCGCGTGATCGGCGGCGACCCGACGCGCCTGCGGCAGATCCTCCTGAGCTTGCTGGACAACGCCTTCAAGCAGACCGACGAAGGCGAAATCCTGCTGGTAGTGGCGCTGGACAACAGCACCAGCGAACCGCGCCTGCGCATCGCCGTTCAGGACAGTGGCCGCCCCCTGGAAGCCAGCGAGCGCGACGCCCTGCTCAACGCCGAGCTGCAGAGCAGCGACCTCCTCGCGGCGTCCAAGCTCGGCGGCCGCCTGGGCCTGGTGATCGCCCGCCAGCTGGTGGGCCTGATGCAGGGCGAGTTCGGCATCCAGAGCGGCTCCGGCCAGGGCAGCACCCTGTGGCTGACCCTGCCCCTGGACAGCCAGCACCTGGAGCGCCCCGCCGCCGACCTCGACAGCCCGCTGGAAGGCGCACGCCTGCTGGTGGTGGACGACAACGACACCTGCCGCAAGGTGCTGGTGCAGCAGTGCAGCGCCTGGGGCCTGCAGGTCAGCGCCGTGCCCTCCGGCAAGGAGGCGCTGGCCCTGCTGCGCACTAAGGCGCACCTGCGGGAATACTTCGACGTGGTCATGCTGGACCAGGACATGCCCGGCATGACCGGCATGCAGCTGGCGGCCAAGATCAAGGAAGACCCCAGCCTCAACCACGACATCCTGATCATCATGCTCACCGGCATCAGCAATGCGCCGAGCAAGATCATCGCGCGCAACGCCGGCATCAAGCGCATCCTCGCCAAGCCGGTGGCCGGCTACACGCTGAAGACCACCCTGGCCGACGAGCTGAACCAGCGCCGCAGTGGCGGCGCCATCTCCCTGCCGGGTTCCCAGGTCAGCGAGCCGATCCACGTTCCCAGCGACTTCCGCATCCTGGTGGCCGAGGACAACAGCATCTCCACCAAAGTCATCCGCGGCATGCTGAGCAAGCTCAACCTCGAGCCCGACACCGCCAGCAACGGCGAGGAAGCCCTGAGCGCCATGAAGAACCAGCACTACGACCTGGTGCTCATGGACTGCGAAATGCCCGTGCTGGATGGCTTCACCGCCACCGAAATGCTGCGCCACTGGGAGAACCTGGAACAGCGCCCGCGCACCCCGGTGGTGGCCCTGACCGCCCACATCCTCAGCGAACACAAGGAACGCGCCCGCCTCGCCGGCATGGACGGCCACATGGCCAAGCCGGTGGAACTCTCGCAACTGCGGGAGCTGATCGAATACTGGGTCGCCGAAAAGGAAATGCGCGAACAGCACGCGATGCACAGCTGAGCGCCGGTGGACAACCTGTCATTGATTCGCGAAAGCGGAGCGTAGGTTGGCGCCGAGCGAAGCGAGGCCCAACGTCTAGCCGGACACGTCGTTCGTTGGGCTTCGCAGGCTCAGCACCAACCTACGGGGCCGTGCATGAGCATCACCCCCAGCGCACCGCAAAGATCGGCGGCAGGTGCCCGGCTACCTGGCTCCAGCTGTCCCCCTGATCCTCCGACGTCCACAGGTGCCCGGTGGTGGAACCCATCACCAGGCGCTGGCCAGTGCCATCCACGTCCAGCCCATGGCGGTACACCAGGTCGTAGCAGAGCTCCTGCGGCAAGCCCTGTTCCAGCACATCGAAGCTCTTGCCGCCGTCGCGGGTGCGGGTCACCCGCAGGCGCTGTTCGGCGGGAACGCGGCATTCGTCCTTCACCGCCGGCACGAACCAGGCGCAGTCCGGGTCGGCCGGATGCACCGCGACCGCGAAGCCGAAGGTGGAGGGGCCGGCCTGCTGGATCTCCCGCCAGTTCAATGCGCGATCGGAGCTGACGAAGATGCCGCTGTGATGCTGCACCCAGAGCCGCTCCGGGTCCCCCGGGCAGGCGACCATGCGGTGCGGGTCCTGGATATCCGGGTCCTCGGCGCGCTCCGGGGGCATGTAGGCGGCGCGCATGCCCCGCGTGCGGTGGTTCCAGCTGCCCCCCTCATCCTCGCTGTGCCAGATGCCGCCGCAGGACACCGCCAGGGTCAGGTGTCGGCTGTTGCGTGGATCGACGCAGATTGAATGGATGCCCGGATGGTCATAGCCACCACCAAACCAGTTGGCCCGTTCCGGGCGCTGCCAGAGGCTGTCCACCAACTCCCAGGAACTGCCATGGTCGCGGGACCTGAACAGTCCGCCAGGAATGGTGCCGGCCCACAGGGTGCCGGGCTGGTCAGCGCCACCCGGCTCCAGGCACCAGATCATCTCCACGGAAGGCCCCTCCGTTCCCTCGGCGGCCTGGGGGAAGGCCGGGGAGGGAATCTCCTCCCAGTTCTGCCCGCCGTCGGCGGAGCGCCACAGTTTGGGGCCGAAGTGGCCCAGGTGCAGGGCCGCATAAAGATGGCCGTCGCGGGGGTCGGTCAGCAGCATGCTCACCGGCTCGCCCAGGAAGTCCTGGCGCGCCAGGCGCCAGCCACCGCCTTCAGGTTCGAAACGCAGCAGGCCCTTGCGGGTCGCCACATGGATGCATCGGCTCATGCTCGTTCTCCTTGCGCCGGCTCAGCCGCCGGACAGGGCCTGGACGACGAAGATGTCGCTGGCCGGCCCCACCGGATCGGAAAGTCGGCGGCGGTCGTTCACTTGCTGGGCGTCGACGAAGATCGCCACATGGCGACGCAGGCGCCCCTGGTCGTCGAGCAGGTAGCTGCGCAGGCGCGGATTGGCGGTGAAGGCCTCCTCCAGTGCGGCAGACACGGTGGTGGCCGCGACGTCCAGCTCGGGGACATCGAGATGACGCTGCAGGTTGGGAGTGAAACTGATGTGCGCCATGAACGGCTCCCTGCGCGGCGAAACGCCCCAGTGGAAGAAGGTATAGCCGACCACCGGGGGACGGTTATAGTTGTGCGCCCAATGGCAGCACAGCCTCTACACTGAGCAGGCGGCCCGCCCTGGATGTAACGAACGGATGCCCCCACCATGCTTGAAAGCCTTTCCAGCCTTTACCTGAAGATGCTGGTGCTCTACAGCCCCTTCTTCGTGCTCTCCTGTTTCATCGGCCTGACCCGTGGCTACACGGTGAAGGAACGCAAAAAGCTCGCCTGGAAAGTGGCCCTCGGAACCCTGGTGTCCAGCGCCCTGCTCTACCTCTTCGGCCAAGGCATCTTCAACATTTTCGGCATCACCATCGACGCATTCCGCATCGGCGCCGGCGCCGTGCTGTTCATCTCCGCCCTCGGCATGGCCCAGGGCAAATCGGCGGTGCAGGCGGACAACGTCCAGCAGGACGTGACCATCGTGCCGCTGACCATCCCCCTCACCGTCGGCCCCGGCACCATCGGCGCCATGCTGGTGATGGGTGCGGGCCACGTGCAGTGGGACGACAAGCTCACCGCACTGATGGCCATCGCCATTGCCAGCGCCACCGTCGGCGCGGTGCTCTACCTCTCCGACCGCATCGAGCGCCTGCTGGGTGATCAGGGCCTGCAGATCGTCAGCCGCCTGATGGGCCTGTTCGTCTGCGCCCTCGCCGCGCAGATCATCTTCACCGGGGTGAAGAACTACATGGTGCCCTGACACCGCGCGAACCATGGCCCGGATGAAATCCGGGCACCTTCATGCGCCGTCCCCCGGCGTGCCGATATCCCCGCGCCTTCATCGCCAGCCAGCAGCGCCAGGCGCCGCCAACGAGGCTCAGCTCGAAGCACTGCAACGGTTCGGTCGCACCTGGATGGTGCAGCCGCGCCGGCAAGACAGCCCCGAAGTGTCGCGCCTGAACGAGGACTGCCATTACCCGCGGGTAGTAGCGGCGGGCCGTCGGCGAACACAAGTGCGAAGAGGCACAGCAATTGCTGAGGCCCCATATCGAGACCCGCAAGGCAGAAGTACGCAAGATCACCCGGCACCTGTTGCACAGCGCCCGGCATACGCCGCAGCCCGCCCGAGGGTGACGAGGAAGCCCCTTTGAAAACTGCCCGATACCAGACCAATAAACGCAGTTATTTCAAATACTTGTGAGAATGGAGACCGACCCATGCAACGTCGCAGCCTGATCAAGGCGTTCACCCTTTCCGCATCCATCGCCGCCATGGGCATGTCCTGGACCCTGCAGGCCGCCGAGACCATCAAGGTCGGCATCCTGCATTCGCTCTCCGGCACCATGGCGATTTCCGAGACCTCGCTGAAAGACATGGCGCTGATGACGATCGACGAGATCAACGCCAAGGGCGGCGTGAACGGCAAGCAGCTGGAACCGGTGGTGGTGGACCCGGCCTCCAACTGGCCACTATTCGCCGAGAAGGCCCGCCAGCTGCTGACCAAGGACAAGGTGGACGTGGTCTTCGGCTGCTGGACCTCGGTATCGCGCAAGTCCGTGCTGCCGGTGTTCGAGGAGCTGAACGGGCTGCTCTTCTACCCGGTGCAGTACGAGGGCGAGGAGCTCTCTCCCAACGTCTTCTACACCGGCGCCGCGCCCAACCAGCAGGCCATCCCGGCGGTGGAATACCTGATGAGCGAGGATGGCGGCAGCGCCAAGCGCTTCTTCCTGCTGGGCACCGACTACGTCTACCCGCGCACCACCAACAAGATCCTGCGCAGCTTCCTGCACAGCAAGGGTGTGGCCGACAAGGATATCGAAGAGGTCTACACCCCCTTCGGCCACAGCGATTACCAGACCATAGTCGCCAACATCAAGAAGTTCGCCGCCAGCGGCAAGACCGCGGTGATCTCCACCGTCAACGGCGATTCCAACGTGCCCTTCTACAAGGAGCTGGCCAACCAGGGCCTGGAAGCCACCGACGTGCCGGTGGTGGCCTTCTCCGTGGGCGAGGAGGAACTGCGCGGCATCGACACCAAGCCGCTGGTGGGTCACCTGGCCGCCTGGAACTACTTCGAGTCGGTGGATAACCCGGTCAACGGCAAGTTCGTCGAGCAGTGGAAGGCCTACGCCAAGGCCAGGAACCTGCCCAACTACCAGAGCGCGGTGACCAACGACCCGATGGAAGCCACCTACGTCGGCATTAACATGTGGGCCCAGGCCGTGGAAAAGGCCGGTAGCACCGATGTGGACAAGGTCCGCGAGGCGCTGGCCGGCCAGAGCTTTGCCGCGCCGTCGGGCTACACCCTGACCATGGACAAGACCAACCACCACCTGCACAAGCCGGTGATGATCGGCGAGATCCAGGAAGACGGTCAGTTCTCGGTGGTCTGGCAAACCGAAGGCCCGCTGCGCGCCCAACCCTGGAGCCCCTTCATCCCCGGCAACGACAAGAAGCCGGATTATGCGGTGAAGAGCAACTGAACCGAAAACAATCCGTACATGACCTGGCTTCCCTCACCCCCGGCCCCTCTCCCTCCGGGAGAGGGGCCGGGGGTGAGGGCTGTGTCCGTCGGCGCAGCACCACGCCCATGAACCAGGATCACCCAATGCCTAAAGCCCTCTACCGAATCCTCCTCGCCCTGGCCCTGCTGCTTCCCGTCGAAGCATTCGCCGGCGACGCCAACGACTTCGCCGCCGCCAATCCGGCGCAGCAGGCGAAGCTGCTGGAACGCTGGGCCGCAGAGCCCGACGCCGCACGCCAGCCCTTGCTCGATGCCCTGCAGCAGGGCCGCTTCGCCATTGACGCGAAACTCGCCTATATCGAACAGGGCGGCACCTTCCACGCCGCCGAAGGTAACGCCACCCCCGGCGCCGCACCGAAGAGCCTGCGCCTGAACAACCGCCTGCGCGGCCTGTTGATCGCCGCCCAGGCCAGCCACCAGCTGCTCGCCAGCGAGTCCGCCATCCGCCTGGAAGGTGCGCGCCAACTGCAGAAGAGCGCCAAGCCGGCGCAACTGGCGCTGTTCAACCAGCGCATGGTGGCCGAGGAGGACGCCGGCGTGCGCGACGCCCTCTCCCTCGCCCTGGCCAACCTGCAACTGGCCGATCCGAATCCGGCGATCCGCCTCAACGCCGTGCGCCTGCTCGGCGAAACCGGCGATCCGCTGGCCCGTACCCGCCTCGAAGCCCTGCTCGATCCGGCTGTAGAGACCGACGCTGCCGTGCGCACCGCCGCCGAAACCAGCCTGGTCCAGGTCAAGCGCCGGCTTCTGGTTGGAGAGCTGCTCGGCCAGGCCTTCAGCGGCCTGTCCCTGGGTTCCATCCTGCTGCTCGCCGCCCTCGGCCTGGCCATCACTTTCGGCCTGCTGGGGGTGATCAATATGGCCCACGGCGAAATGCTGATGCTCGGCGCCTACACCACCTACCTGGTGCAGCTGGGCTTCCAGCGCCTGGCCCCCGAACTGCTCGCCCTCTACCCGCTGGTGGCGCTGCCGGCGGCCTTCCTGGCCACCGCGCTGGTGGGCATGGCCCTGGAACGCGTGGTTATCCGCCACCTCTACGGCCGCCCGCTGGAAACCCTGCTGGCCACCTGGGGCATCAGCCTGATCCTGATCCAGTTGGTGCGGGTGATCTTCGGTGCGCAGAACGTCGAAGTGGCCAACCCGGCCTGGCTCTCCGGCGGTATCCAGGTGCTGCCCAACCTGGTGCTGCCCTACAACCGCATCGTGATCATCGGCTTCGCCCTGTTCGTCGTGGCCCTCACCTGGCTGCTGCTGAACCGGACGCGCTTGGGCCTGAACGTGCGCGCCGTCACCCAGAACCGCAACATGGCCGCCTGCTGTGGCGTGCCGACCGGCCGCGTGGACATGCTCGCCTTCGGCCTTGGCTCAGGGATAGCCGGCCTCGGCGGCGTGGCCCTGTCGCAGATCGGCAACGTCGGCCCGGACCTCGGCCAGGGCTACATCATCGACTCCTTCCTGGTGGTGGTCCTCGGCGGCGTCGGCCAGCTCGCCGGCAGCGTGATGGCGGCCTTCGGCCTGGGCGTGGCGAACAAGATCCTGGAACCTTCGATCGGCGCCGTGCTGGGCAAGATCCTGATCCTGGCGCTGGTCATCCTCTTCATCCAGAAGCGGCCCCAGGGCCTCTTCGCTCTCAAGGGACGGGTGATCGACTGATGACTCAACCACTCAACCAGACCCTGCTCGACCGCACCACCGCCACCCTCGGCCCGCGCACCTCGCTGGCCATCGGCCTGGCCGTACTCACGATCGTGCTGGCCCTGCCGCTGTTGCATCTGCTGCCGGCGGACAACCCGCTGCAGGTCTCGGCCTACACCCTGACCCTGGTGGGCAAGATCCTCTGCTACGCCATAGTGGCCCTGGCCCTGGACCTGGTCTGGGGCTACGCGGGGCTCTTGTCCCTCGGCCACGGGCTGTTCTTCGCCCTGGGCGGCTACGCCATGGGCATGTACCTGATGCGCGAGGCGGCGGGTGACGGCCTGCCGGCCTTCATGGGCTTTCTCGCCTGGACCGAGCTACCCTGGTACTGGGCCGGCACCCAGCACTTCCTCTGGGCGCTGTGCCTGGTGGTGCTCGCCCCCGGCCTGCTGGCCCTGGTGTTCGGCTTCTTCGCCTTCCGCTCGCGGATCAAGGGCGTGTATTTCTCGATCATGACCCAGGCCCTGACCTTCGCCGGCATGCTGCTGTTCTTCCGCAACGAAACCGGCTTCGGCGGCAACAACGGCTTCACCGACTTCAAGCGCATCCTCGGCTTCGAGATCACCGCACCAGGCACCCGCGCCGTGCTGTTCCTGGCCACCGTCGGCCTGCTGGTGGGCAGTCTGCTGCTGGGCTGGCTTCTCGCGCGGAGCAAGTTCGGCCGGGTACTCACCGCCCTGCGCGACGCCGAGAACCGCCTGATGTTCTGCGGCTACGACCCGCGCGGCTACAAGCTGTTCGTCTGGGTGCTGTCGGCGGTGCTCTGCGGCCTGGCCGGCGCCTTGTACGTGCCCCAGGTGGGCATCATCAACCCCAGCGAGATGTCCCCCACCAACTCCATCGAGGCGGCCGTCTGGGTCGCCCTCGGCGGACGCGGCTCCCTGGTCGGCCCGTTGCTCGGCGCCGGCCTGGTGAATGGCATGAAGAGCTGGTTCACCGTGGCCTTCCCGGAATACTGGCTGTTCTTCCTCGGCGCCCTGTTCATCCTGGTCACGCTCTACCTGCCCAAGGGCGTGATCGGCCTGGTGAGAAAGGGAGACAAGTAAATGCGCGCAGCCCCGGTACCCGAACTCATGCTCGAACCCGCCTTCGACCCCAACCGCGATGCCGGCAGCGGCCGCGACGCCCTGGGTGTCGGCCATCGCGCCGAAGCCGGCCTGGATGTGCGCCACGGCACCATCCTCACCCTGGAAGACATCAGCGTCAGCTTCGACGGCTTCAAGGCCCTGCGCGAGCTGAACCTCTACATCGGCGTCGGCGAGCTGCGCTGCATCATCGGTCCCAACGGCGCCGGCAAGACCACGCTGATGGATGTGATCACCGGCAAGACCCGTCCCGACACCGGCAAGGCCTGGTTCGGCGAGACCCTCGATCTCACCTGCATGAGCGAAGTGGAAATCGCCCAGGCCGGCATCGGCCGCAAGTTCCAGAAGCCCACGGTGTTCGAGGCGCTGACCGTGTTCGAGAACCTGGAGCTGGCGCAGAAAACCGACAAATCGGTGTGGGCCAGCCTGCGGGCCAGACTGTCCGGCGAGCAGAAGGATCGCATCGACGAAGTGCTGGCGGTGATCCGCCTGGAAGCCTCGCGCAATCGCCCGGCGGGCCTCTTGTCCCATGGCCAGAAACAGTTCCTGGAGATCGGCATGCTGCTGATGCAGGCCCCGCAATTGCTGCTGCTCGACGAGCCGGTGGCGGGCATGACCGATGCCGAGACCGAGTTCACCGCCGAGCTGTTCAAGGGACTCGCCGGCCGGCATTCGCTGATGGTGGTGGAGCACGACATGGGCTTCGTCGGCTCGATCGCCGACCACGTCACCGTGCTGCACCAGGGCAGCGTGCTGGCCGAAGGCTCCCTGGCGGACGTGCAGGCCAACGAACAGGTGATCGAGGTCTACCTCGGCCGCTGAAGACGAATCGTAGGGTGGATGACGCTTTTCTCATCCACCACGCAAGGTACGGTGGCTCGGTGAAGAGCGATCCACCCTACGCAGAGGACATCGACATGCTGACAGTCGACAAGCTTCACCAGTACTACGGCGGCAGCCATATCCTCCGCGGCCTGTCCTTCGAGGCGAAGGTGGGCGAAGTCACCTGCCTGCTCGGGCGCAACGGTGTGGGCAAGACCACCCTGCTCAAATGCCTGATGGGCCTGACCCCGGCCAGGGAAGGCACGGTGAGCTGGGAAGGCCGCGCCATCACCGGTTTCAAGCCGCACCAGCGGGTACACGCCGGCATCGCCTATGTGCCCCAGGGCCGCGAGATCTTCCCGCGCCTGACGGTGGAGGAGAACCTGCTGATGGGGCTGTCACGCTTTCCCGCGAAGGACGCCAGGACGGTGCCCGAATCCATCTACGAACTCTTCCCGGTGCTGCGGGACATGAAGCACCGCCGGGGCGGCGACCTCTCCGGCGGCCAGCAGCAACAGCTCGCCATCGGCCGCGCCCTGGCCAGCCAGCCGCGCCTGTTGATCCTCGACGAGCCCACCGAAGGCATCCAGCCGTCGGTGATAAAGGAAATCGGCGCCGTCATCGGCAAACTGGCGGGGCGCGGCGACATGGCCATTCTGCTGGTGGAGCAGTTCTACGACTTCGCCGCCGAATTGGCCGACCAGTACCTGGTGATGAGCCGGGGCGAGATCATCCAGCAGGGGCGCGGGGAAAACATGGAAGCCGAGGGCGTGCGCGGCCTGGTGACCATCTAGAATCGCGCGAACCAACAGCACCGCGCGGCTAACCCACCTGACAAGAACGGTCCATGAACGCACCTGCCGACACCGCCCTCTTCACCCCCAGCTGGCACGCCGAGCTGGAACTGGCCTATGCGCTGGATGGCGTCACCACACGCCCGGTGCAACGGCGCCACCGGGGTCCGCTGCGGGTGCAGAAACACCTGCACGCCGAAGGCCCGCAGGTGTGCCAGCACATCATCGTCCACCCGCCCGGCGGCATTGCCGGCGGTGATCGCCTGGACATTTGCGCACGGGTCGGCGAGGGCGCCTGGGCCCAGCTCACCAGCCCCGGCGCGGCCAAGTGGTACCGCGCCGCCAGCCCGGCTATCCAGGAAGTCGTGCTCAGCGTAGAGGCCGGCGCCACTCTGGAATGGCTGCCCCAGGAAGCCATCGTCTTTTCCGGTGCCCGCGCCGAACTGGCGACCCACATCGAGCTGGCCGGCGACGCCCGGCTGTTCTACTGGGACATGGTCGCCCTCGGCCGCCCGGCTGCCGGCGAGCGCTTTTGCGACGGCCACTTCCAGGCACAGCTGGATATCCGCCGCGACGGCACGCTGATCTGGCACGAGCGCCAGCGCATCGAAGGCGACGACCGCCTGCTGGACTCGCCCATCGGCCTCGCCGGGCAGCCGGTGTTCGCCACCCTGATCGCCACCGGCGAGATTGACGCCGACCTGCTCGAACGCTGCCGCGAACGGCCCTGCCCCCCTTCAGGCACAGTGCGCGGCGACCTGACCCAATTGCCCGGCCTGCTGGTGGCCCGCTGCCTCGCCCTTGAGGCGCTGCAAGCCCGCGCCTGGCTGATCGACCTCTGGCGCCTGTTGCGCCCGGCCTTGCTCGGCCGCAAGGCCTTGCCCCCGAGAATCTGGAGTACCTGAGATGGACTTGTCGCCCCGCGAGAAAGACAAACTGCTGATCTTCACCGCCGGCCTGGTGGCCGAACGGCGCCTGGCCCGTGGCCTGAAGCTCAACTATCCGGAAGCCGTGGCCTTGATCTCCGCCGCTCTGCTGGAGGGCGCCCGCGATGGCCGGAGCGTTGCCGAACTGATGCACTACGGCACCACCCTGCTCTCCCGCGACCAGGTGATGGAAGGCGTGCCGGAGATGATCCCGGAGATCCAGATCGAGGCCACCTTCCCCGATGGCACGAAACTCGTAACCGTCCACCAACCCATCGCCTGAGGCACGCCATGAGTCTTGTGATTCGCGATGCCGGCGAGGCTGACCTGCCCGGCATCCTCGCCATCTACAACGAGGCGGTGGAGCACACCACCGCGATCTGGAACGAAACCCTGGTGGACCTGGCCAATCGCCGCACCTGGCTGGCCGAACGCAATGCCGCCGGCTTCCCGGTACTGGTGGCGGTGAACGATGCCGGCGAGGTGCTCGGCTACGCCAGCTACGGCACCTGGCGGACCATCGAGGGCTTCCGCCACACCGTGGAGCACTCGGTCTACGTGCGCGGCGACCAGCGCGGCCAGGGCCTGGGCCCTGCGCTGATGCAGGCGCTGATCGAGCGTGCCCGCCAGGCCAGCTTGCACGTGATGGTCGCCGCCATCGAATCCGAGAACACCGCGTCCATCCGCCTGCACGAGCGCCTCGGCTTCGTCACCACCGGGCAGATGCCCCAGGTGGGCCGCAAGTTCGGCCGCTGGCTCGACCTGACCTTCATGCAACTGATCCTGGAGTGAATCGATGATCCCCGGCGAATACCAGATTCAGGACGGCGAGATCGAACTCAATGCCGGCCGCCGCACCTTGACCCTTTCCGTGGCCAACACCGGCGACCGCCCGATCCAGGTCGGCTCCCACTACCACTTCTTCGAAACCAACGGTGCGCTGGCCTTCGACCGCGACAGCGCGCGGGGCATGCGCCTGAACATCCCGGCCGGCACCGCCGTGCGCTTCGAGCCCGGCCAGAGCCGCGAGGTCGAGCTGGTGGAGCTGGCCGGCCTGCGCCGCGTGTTCGGCTTTACCGGCCAGGTGATGGGCGACCTGTAGCCCCCAGTTTGCGCAGGGTGGAAACGCCGAAGGCTTTTCCACCGTTCAAGTCTGCCGGTGGACAAAAAAGCGTTGTCCACCCTACGGAAGGACCGGAAGCGATGAAGATTTCCCGCCAAGCCTACGCCGACATGTTCGGCCCCACCGTCGGCGACAAGGTGCGCCTGGCCGACACCGACCTGTGGATAGAAGTGGAGAAGGACTTCACCACCTATGGCGAAGAAGTGAAGTTCGGCGGTGGCAAGGTGATCCGTGACGGCATGGGCCAGGGCCAGCTGCTGGCGGTCGATGTGGTCGACACCCTGATCACCAACGCGCTGATCCTCGACCACTGGGGCGTGGTCAAGGCCGACGTCGGTCTCAAGGACGGGCGCATCAAAGCCATCGGCAAGGCCGGCAACCCGGACATCCAGCCTGACGTCAGCATCGCCGTCGGCGCCAGCACCGAAGTGATCGCAGGCGAAGGCATGATCCTCACCGCCGGCGGCATCGACACCCACATCCACTTCATCTGCCCGCAGCAGATCGAAGAGGCGCTCATGAGCGGCGTCACCACCATGATCGGCGGTGGCACGGGCCCGGCCACCGGCACCAACGCCACCACCTGCACCTCGGGGCCGTGGCACATGGCGCGCATGCTCCAGGCCGCCGATGCCTTCCCGATGAACATCGGCTTCACCGGCAAGGGCAACGCCTCGCTGCCCGAACCGCTGATCGAACAGGTGAAGGCCGGCGCCATTGGCCTCAAGCTCCACGAGGACTGGGGCACCACCCCGGCGGCCATCGACAACTGCCTGTCGGTCGCCGATCAGTACGACGTGCAGGTGGCCATCCACACTGACACCCTGAACGAATCCGGCTTCGTCGAGACCACCCTGGGCGCCTTCAAGGGCCGCACCATCCACACCTACCACACCGAAGGCGCCGGCGGCGGCCACGCCCCGGACATCATCAAGGCCTGCGGCTTGGCCAACGTGCTACCCAGCTCCACCAACCCGACGCGCCCCTTCACCCGCAACACCATCGACGAGCACCTGGACATGCTCATGGTCTGCCACCACCTGGACCCAAGCATCGCCGAGGACGTGGCCTTCGCCGAAAGCCGTATCCGCCGCGAGACCATCGCCGCCGAAGACATCCTCCACGACCTCGGCGCCTTCAGCATGATCAGCTCCGACAGCCAGGCCATGGGCCGCGTGGGCGAAGTCATCACCCGCACCTGGCAGAGCGCCGACAAGATGAAGAAGCAACGCGGCGCCCTACCCGAGGACACCCCGGGCAACGACAACTTCCGCGCCAGACGCTACATCGCCAAGTACACCATCAACCCGGCCATCACCCACGGCATCAGCCATGAGGTGGGCTCGGTGGAAGTGGGCAAGTGGGCCGACCTGGTGCTCTGGCGTCCGGCCTTCTTCGGGGTGAAACCGAGCCTGATCCTGAAGGGCGGAGCCATCGCCGCCAGCCTGATGGGCGACGCCAACGCCTCGATCCCCACCCCGCAGCCGGTGCACTACCGGCCGATGTTCGCCAGCTACGCCGGCAGCTGCCACGCCACCAGCATCACCTTCATCAGCCAGGCGGCGTTCGACGCCGGCGTGCCGGAACGCTTGGGGCTGAAGAAGCGGATCGGTGTGGTAAAGGGCTGCCGCGACGTACAGAAAAAGGACCTGATCCACAACGGCTACACCCCGTCCATCGAGGTCGATCCGCAGAACTACCACGTGAAGGCCGACGGCCAACTGCTCTGGTGCGAACCGGCGGACGTGCTGCCGATGGCGCAGCGGTATTTCCTGTTCTGACGTCACACAGAGCGCGTGGGATGCAGGTTGGTCCGACCTATCGCAACTGACTGTCCTTGCTCCCCCGCCGGTTGTACCCGGTGAAGGCGGCGTTTTCCTTGTCATGCTCGGCCTGGCAATTGACGCACAGGCGCACGCCGGGGATGGCCTTGCGGCGGGCTTCGGGAATAGAGGCGTCGCATTCTTCGCAGTGCGTCAGGCTTTCGCCTTTCGGCAACTGGCTGCGCGCACGCTGGATCGCGTCTTCGATGGTGCTGTCGATCTGTTCCTGGACGGCGCCGTCGCCGGCCCAACCGCTTGCCATGCTGACCTCCTGATCGGTTCGGAACCCATGGAACCGATATGGGGTGATGGTCAGCGCTTTTGCAAGGGTGGGGGTCGGCAGGCGACAAGCGGATGTCGCGGTGGACTTATTCCTTGACGTCCATGAACTCCTCGGCCCAGACGATGTACTCCTCGGGCAGGGTGTACTTGTGGGTCAGCTCGGTGGCGGTGAGTTCCTCGCCGGTGGCGACCTGGCGCTGGTCGCGCAGGCAGTCGTAGGTGGCCTTGATGGCGGCGAAGTAGGCGGCGTGGCCGTTGACCACGATGCGCACGCCGAGGCGGGCGAGGCGCTCGTTGTCGCGCAGCTTGGGGTTGCCGTAGGTCACCAGCATCAACGGGATGCTCAGGTGCTCGGCGATCTTTTCCAGATGCTCGAAGTCCGCCACGCCGACCATGCAGATGCCGTCGGCGCCGGCGGCCTGGTAGGCCTTGGTGCGCTTGATCACTTCGTCCACCGCCAGCACCCCGGCATTGGTGCGGGCGATGATGGCGAGGTCCGGATCGACGCGCGCTTCCAGGGCCGCGCGGATCTTGCCGACGCCCTCTTCCACCGGGATCAGGTCGGTGGACTTGCGGCCGAACTGGGCTGGCAGCAGGGTGTCCTCGATGGTCAGGGCGGCGATGCCGGCGCGCTCCAGTTCGACCACGGTGCGCATCACGTTGAGGGCGTTGCCGTAACCGTGGTCGGCGTCGGCGATCACCGGCAGGCGGGAAACGCGGCCGATGCGGGTGGCCTGCTCGACGAATTCGCTGAGGGTGATCAGGGCGAAATCGGGCGCGGCGAGTACCTGCAGGGAGGCCACCGAACCGCCGAGAATGCCCACCTCGAAGCCGAGGTCGGCGGCGATGCGGGCGGACATGGGGTCGAACACCGAGGCGGTGTGGAAGCAGGAATCCGAATCCAGCAACGCACGGAAAGCCGTGCGCAACTCGTGATGAGAAGCTCTACGCATAGGGGCACCAAAAGTTCAGAGGGGGGTCAGGATCGAGCCGGCTCCACAACTCTGGCGCCGGCGCCCCCGTTTTTCCATTGTCAGACTGCGCCCATTCTAACGGATCAGTCTTTCAGTCCGCTAAAAGGCGCCTGCGCCTGGTCCGGCCCTTGGTCAGGCTACAAGTTGCCACCGACTTTGAGGGCTGGCCTTTGCGTGGGATTCAGGTACGTCTGGTGGACAAAGTGGCCTAGCCACCGCGACGAACTGCGCCGGACAACCTCGTCGTCCTCACGTACACTGCGCGGCCGTTTTTTTCGGAACACCCGCGACATGAGCAACGTCCTCCCCGCCCAGGCCCTGGGCATCGACTTCGGTACCTCCAACTCCACCGTCGGCTGGTGGCGCCCGGATGTGGAGCCGCTGATCGCCCTGGAGGACGACAAGTTCACCCTGCCCTCGGTGGTCTTCTTCAACACCGAGGAACGCCGCCCGGCCTATGGCCGCCAGGCCCTGCACGAGTACCTGGAGGGCTACGAAGGCCGCCTGATGCGCTCGCTGAAGAGCCTGCTGGGCTCGCCGCTGCTCAAGAGCGAGACCACGGTGCTGGGCAGCGCCCTGCCCTTCAAGGACCTGCTGGGCCTGTTCATCGGCCAGCTCAAGCAGCGCGCCGAAGCCACCGCTGGCCGTGAGTTCGAGCAAGTGGTGCTGGGCCGCCCGGTGTTCTTCGTCGACGACGATGCCGAGGCCGACCAGGAAGCCCAGAACACCCTGGTGGCGGTGGCAAAGAAGCTCGGTTTCAAGGACGTCTCCTTCCAGTACGAACCCATCGCGGCCGCCTTCGACTACGAGCGGGAAATCCAGCGCGAGGAACTGGTGCTGATCGTCGACATCGGCGGCGGTACCTCGGACTTCTCCCTGGTGCGCCTCTCGCCCCAGCGCCGTGAAATAGCCGAGCGCCAGGACGACATCCTCGCCACCGGCGGCGTGCACATCGGCGGTACCGACTTCGACAAGCAGCTCAGCCTGCAGGGCGTGATGCCGCTGTTCGGCTACGGCAGCCGGATGAAGAGCGACGC
Source organism: Pseudomonas sp. LFM046 (assembly GCF_000949385.2). NCBI lineage: Bacteria > Pseudomonadati > Pseudomonadota > Gammaproteobacteria > Pseudomonadales > Pseudomonadaceae > Pseudomonas > Pseudomonas sp. LFM046. Next base: position 5,209,112 of record NZ_JYKO02000001.1, read on the forward strand.
GCTGATGCCCACCAGCTACCACCTGAACCTGGCCACCTGGCACACCATCAACGCGGTCTACGCGCAGAAGTCCCAGCTGGCCCTGAAGAACATGCGCTACGACATCGTCGACACCACCGGCATCGACCGCCTGTTCAGCCTGATCGAGCAGCGCGCCGGCCACTGGCTGGCGATCCAGGTGGAAGACAGCAAGATCGCCCTGACCGAAACCGAGAGCCGCCGCATCGACCTGGCGCGCGTCGAGCCGGGCCTGGCCGTGGACCTGACCCGCCCGCTGTTCGAAGGCGCCATCGACGACCTGCTGGTACGCATCCGCGCCAGCGTCGACGCGCTGCTGACCCAGGCTGGCGTCAGCGCCGACCAGGTCGACACCCTGTTCTTCACCGGTGGCTCCAGCGGCATCCCGGCGCTGCGCCAGAGCGTGGCGGCCATGCTGCCCAACGCCCGCCAGGTGGAAGGCAACCTGTTCGGCAGCATCGGCAGCGGCCTGGCCATCGAGGCGAAAAAGCGTTACGGCTGACCGTTCATCGGTAAACCGGCCCGGCCCCGGCGGTCGGGCGTTCCCGGCGGACTAGGCTCAACTCCATCGCGGGTGAGCCCGCGTCAGTCAGGGAATACGCGCCATGAGCAAACATGGGTTGATGCTGGCCTGTGCGCTGACCGCAATGGCCGGATGCGCCAGCAAATACGAGAACCCCACGGACTACTACACCTACCGCGACGAGCCCCTGGTCAAACAGGTGGAAGAAGGCATGACCGAGCAGCAGGTGCGAACCATCGGCGGCCCACCGTCTTCCTCCGTTCGCCGAGTCGTCAGCAAAGGCGTCTGCAACAACTACGTCCTCAACAAGGACGGGCACCAGCAGGCCTATCACGTCAGCTTCGACGGCAGTGGCCGGGTCGAGGAACAAGGCTTCATGACCTGTGAGCAGCGGGAACAGGTCGAGCGCGAAAAGGCCGAGAAACGCCAGATCGGCGGAGGCGGCGGTTACTGAGTGGGGCAGTGACCGGGCGGTCAACATGGAATGAACAGAGCGTCGCCCTGGTGGCTCATCGACACATCGGCTGAAAGGCCCGTGCGGCGCGGTTTTCAGCCCTTCAGCCAGGCATTTCGCCAGCTGCTGGCGCAATGCCGTCCATCGCCTGGTTCACATCCTGGCGCTCTCGGGCGAACTCTCCCCACCTTCCGATGTTCCAAGCGCTGTATTTCAACTGCGTTAACCCACGAGGACCCATGATGTACAAGCAAGCGCTTGTCATGGCTTGTGCCCTGGCATCAATGGCGGGCTGCGCCAGCAAGATCGAGAATCCAACGGATTACATCACCTTTCGCAACCAGCCCCTGGTGAAGGAAGTCGAGCCCGGCATGAGCCGTCAGCAGGTGCTGATCATCGGCGGCCGCCCCTCCTCCGTTGTCCAGCGCAGTGTGCATCCGGGTTCCTGCAACAACTACATCCTCAATGAAGAAGGCCACCAGCAGCCCTACCACATCAGCTTCGACAGCACTGGCCGGGTGCGCCACAAGGGCTTCATGACCTGCGGCCAGCGCGAGCTGGTGGAGCGCGACCAGCTCTGAACCACACCTAGCGCTTGCGCATCTGGCTCAGCAACGGCGCGCAGGTATTGCCTTCCTCGCCGCCCGCCGCTGGCGCCACCAGTGCCAGCAGCGCCGCAGCCGGCGCTACCGCCACTCCAAGGGCCACCATGCCCGCGCCGCGCACCACCAGCGGTACCGTCTGCACCCCGGCCTGGGGCTTCTTGAAGGTCCCACGCACGTAGAGCGGCGAACGCAGCGAGAACACCCGCATCCCCTTTGATTCCGGATTGACGCTGAGGTCCAGCCGTTCGTTGCGGAAGTTCGCACTGCCGTCCACCCGCACCAAGGCATTCTCGGTATCGAAGACGAACAGACGCGGGGTCATCAGGCCGGATTTCAGCCCCATGTCCGCCACCGCGCAGTTGATCTTCACTTCCTCGTCACCGAACAGCCGCCCCACCACGTAGTTGCCCACATTGAGCCCGGCGATCTCCATCAGGTTGCGGCTGATGGTGCCGTCATTGACCAGCATCTGCAGGTCGCCGTTGGCCGTACCCAGCAGCGCTGCCACCGAGTTGCCGGTGCCGGACAGTTCCGCCGTGCCGTTCAGCTCGCCCAGGCTGCTGCGCATCGACTGGACGTTAGGGAACAGCTCCTTGAGCTTGAAGTGCTGCGCCTGCAGCCGCGCCTTGCCGGCAAGCGGGGCGCGACGGCCATCGAGCCGGACAGTGGCGTCCAGGTTGCCGCCAGCCACGCCAAAGCGCAGGGGCTCCAGGCTGAGCACGCCATCTTCCAGCACGACATGGGTCGATAGGTCGGTGAAGGGCAGTTTCTCGCTGTGCTGGATGCGCTTGCCGGCAAAGTTCACATCGGCGTCCATCACCCGCCAGCGCTCGGTGCGGAATTCTTCCACCGGCAGCACCTTGTCCGCTGGTTGGCGGCTGGCAACGCCACGGGCCTTCTGGCCCGCCTGGGAGTCTGCGCCGATCAGCGGCGCCAGATCGGCGAAACGCAGCTGCTCCGAGGTCAAGGTGCCGGACAGCTTGGGCCGGGGCTGGCTGGCGACGTAGGTGAGGTCACCATGGATATCGCTGCCGCCGATGTGGCCGTTGAACCCCTGGTAACGGAACTCCGCACCGCTTGGCTCCCGCAGCTTGGCCACCAGCCGGCCGTCGGTGGAATAGGCCGGGGTTTCCGGCAGGGTGACGCCGGTCAGCGGGTAGAGTTGCGCCAGGCTCTTGCCGGACAGCTGCAGCCGCAAGTCCAGGGCGCCCAGCGCGCGGGGATCCGTCAGGGTGCCCAGCAGGACGATGCGCGTGTCGCCGGCCCGGATGTCCGCCTGCAGGGGAAAGGGCAGGTCGGCGTTCTGCAAGGCCAGCAGCCCGCCCACCTTGCCGCTGCCATTCAGCGGCTGGCCCCGGTAGCTGCCCTTGGCCTGCCAGCCGAAGGCGTAGTCCTGGGCGCTGGCGGTGGCCGGCCTGAGGCCCTTGGCCGGGAGCAGTTCGCTGAAGGGGATGGGCTTGCCGAGCGGGTCGACCAGGATGTCGAGGCGCGTGCGGGTCTGGGCATCGTCCACCTGGATGCGTCCCTTGTCGAAACCGATGGTGCCGATATCGAGGGTCCAGCCGGAGGCCTCCTCGCCTTCCGGTTTGGCGGGCAGTTCGAAGGTCCAGTTGTTGCGACCGTCCTCCAGCCGCCGGACGCTGGCCTGGGGGCCGCTCAGGTCGATACGCGGGATGCTCAGTTGCTGCCAGAGCAGGGGCAGCGGCGCGATGCGGAACTCCACCCGCTGCAGGCTGACGAAATCCCCGCCCTTGGCCCACTCGGGATTGCCCAGGCGCAGTTGCTCAGCCACGAAATGGGGCCAGGGCACCAGCGCCCGCCAGCCACCCTCCCCGACTTCGCGCTGCCAGATCACGCTCAGCTCCCCCTCGATGGCGAAGGGCCGCCCCAGCTCGGCGGAAACCCGCTCGTTGAGCGCCGGCCGGATACGATTCCAGTCGAAGGTCGCCACCAGCGCCAGCAGGGCCGCCAGCAACAGCACCAGCGCCAGCAACGTCCTGGTCAGGATGCGTAGACCTCGTGTCATGCACTTCTCCCCTTTGCCCACGGCAGCCCCTTCCGGTGCGCCCTGATGTCCTTGCCTTATCGACCCGCTGATTGGCCGGGATACTCAGTCCAACCGTCGAATGCGGTTGGCCGAAACCCCGGAAGATGACTGGAGGATAAGCGCAAGACCTTGATTGTAAAGGGGTCCATGGACCATTAACGGCGTCGATGTTCTCTATCGCGTCTGTTCACTTTTTAATCGACGCCCCATCCGTAAGATTGGCTCCGTACCCAGTTTCCAGCCCCCCACGAGGAGCCCAGATCATGAAAACCCAAGCCTTCGCCGCCCTGTTCTTCGCCACCCTGACCAGCACTGCCTTCGCCCTGCCGTCCGACCCGCAGCCGGTGCTGGGCGAATCGAAAGACACCAGCCACATCCAGGTCATCGACCCGGTTGCCGCCGATGGCAGCTTCATGGTTCTGGACCGCGTCGCTGAAAGTGGTTCCGATCGCACCAACGGCATCCGTGTCGCCGAAAGCGGTTCCGACCGCACCAATGGAGTCCGCGTTGCCGAAAGCGGTTCTGATCGCACCAACGGCGTCCGTGTTGCCGAAAGCGGTTCTGATCGCACCAATGGCCTCCGCGTTGCCGAAAGCGGTTCTGATCGCACCAATGGCCTCCGCGTTGCCGAAAGCGGTTCTGATCGCACCAATGGCCTCCGCGTTGCCGAAGGCGACTTCATGGTTCTGGACCGTGTCGCTGAGAGCGGTTCCGATCGCACCCATGGCGTCCGCGTCGCTGAAAGCGGTTCCGACCGCACCAAGGCCTTCGACGTAGCCGAAGGTGGCGCCGACCGCACCAGCGCCAACCGCATCGGTTGATCCCAGAGGCCAATCAGAGGCAGGCAATCACGATGTATGCGACCCCTCTAACGGCAGAAGGCGCCACCTGTGGCGCCTTCAGTCTTTTTGGGGGGAGGAAGAACGGGCGGGCTGGACGCTGCCTCTCCTTTTGTTAGAGTGCGCCGCACACTCGCCAACGGCCGCGCCCCATGACCCCACGCTCGGAACAGAAGCAGCAGACCCGCCATGCACTGATGGATGCCGCGCGCCTCCTGATGGACAGCGGCCGCGGCTTCGGCAGCCTGAGCCTGCGGGAAGTGGCACGCACCGCCGGCATCGTCCCCACCGGCTTCTATCGGCACTTCACCGACATGGACCAGCTAGGCCTGGCCCTGGTGGAGGAAGTGGGCGAAACCTTCCGCGCCACCATCCGCGTGGTACGCCACAACGAGTTCGAGCTGGGCGGCATCATCGAGGCCTCGGTGCGCATCTTCCTCGACGCCGTGGCCGCCAACCGTGGCCAGTTCCTCTTCCTCGCCCGCGAGCAATACGGCGGCTCCCAGCCGGTGCGCCAGGCCATCGGTGCCCTGCGCCAGCGCATCACCGACGATCTGGCCGCCGATCTCAAGCTGATCAACCGCATGCCGCAGCTGGACGACGACGGGCTGGACCTTGTGACCGACCTGGTGGTGAAGACGGTGTTCGCCACCCTGCCCGAACTGATCGATCCGCCGGCGGATAACCTGCCGCCGCACCTGCTGCCCGCCGCCAAGATCACCCAGCAACTGCGCTTCATCATGATCGGCGGCAAATGCTGGCTGGGCCCTGGCAAGCCGGAAAGCTGACCGCCCCGCCAGGCCCCTCGCACCCGCCTGGTGCGCCACGCACCACTACGGACCATCCACACGCCCCGCGCATAGGCACGCCTGCACGCCAGCCCGCGGGATCAGGCGCCCGGCCATCTTGGCAAGGGCCTTGCTCTGCACCCGGCATTACTTCCTGCCGGAATCACGCGATGCTGGTCATCCACGAACGAATCGAAGCCCAGCCGACCTGGGACGAAGAGCTGCTGCTGACCTATGAGGCACGCAGCAAGAGCCGCCTGCGCTGCTTCACGGTGAAGGGCGAGGACGTCGGCCTGTTCCTCCAACGGGGCCAGCCGCCCCTCTGTGACGGCGATTGCCTGCGCAGCCAGGACGGCCGCGTGGTGCGCGTCTGCGCCCGTCCGGAGGCGCTGCTCCACGTCACCTGCGCCAATGCCTGCGAACTCACCCGCGCCGCCTATCACCTGGGCAACCGCCACGTGGCCGTGCAGATCGGCGACGGCTGGCTGCGCCTGCTGGATGACTATGTGCTGAAAGCCATGCTCGAACAGCTGGGCGCCAAAGTGGAAAGCATCGAGGCCGGCTTCCAGCCCGAGCAGGGCGCCTACGGCGGCGGCCACCACCACTCCCACCAGCTCGAGGCGGACTTCAGCTACGCCCCGCGCCTGCATCAGTTCGGTGGACGCACGTGAACAAGGCGTGGCAGCTGCTCCGGCTCGCCAGTCCCCAGTTGCCCATTGGCGGCTACAGCTACTCCCAGGGGCTGGAACTGGCGGTGGACAGCGGGCTGGTGCATGGCCCGGACAGCGCCGCGCGCTGGATCAGCGATCAGCTGCTGCTGAACCTGGCGCGTTTCGAGGCGCCCCTGCTGCTGGCCCATTGCGAAGCCGCGGCGCGCGACGACTGGAGCGAACTGAAAACCCTCGCCGAGCGCCATCGCGCCAGCCGCGAAACCCGCGAGCTGCGGCTGGAAAGCCGGCAGATGGGCTATTCCCTGCAGCAGCTGCTGGATGACCTGCCCGAGCAGGACGAGGCCGCCCGCGCCTTCCTCTCCACACTGAGCGAACCCAGCCTCGCGGTGGCCTGGGCACTGGCCGCGCGCGCCTGGTCCATCGCCCCGCAGGACGCCCTTGCCGCCTGGCTCTGGGGCTGGCTGGAGAACCAACTGGCGGTGCTGATGAAAACCCTTCCGCTGGGTCAGCAGGCCGCCCAGAGGCTGACCTCTGCCCTGCTGCCCTGCCTGGAGCAGGCACGGCACGCGGCCCGCGAACTCCCCCCGGCCCGCTGGGGCAGCGCCGCATTCGGCCTGGCCCTGGCGAGCATGGCGCACGAGCGCCAGTACAGCCGTCTGTTCCGTTCCTAGGAGATGCACAGCACATGAACAGCCAACCCCTGCGCGTCGGCATCGGCGGCCCGGTCGGTTCCGGCAAGACCGCCCTGACCCTGGCCCTCTGCCGCGCCCTGCGCGAGCGCTACAACCTGGCGGTGGTGACCAACGATATCTACACCCAGGAAGACGCCCAGTTCCTGGTGCGCAACGAAGCCCTGGCGCCGGAGCGCATCATCGGTGTCGAGACCGGCGGCTGTCCCCACACCGCCATCCGCGAAGACGCGTCGATCAACCTGGAGGCGGTGGATCAGCTCAACCGCCGCTTCCCCGGCCTGGACCTGATCCTGGTCGAATCCGGCGGCGACAACCTGTCCGCCACCTTCAGCCCGGAACTCTCCGACCTGACCCTCTACGTGATCGATGTCTCCGCTGGCGACAAGCTGCCGCGCAAGGGCGGGCCCGGCATCTGCAAGTCGGACCTGCTGGTGATCAACAAGGTGGACCTGGCACCCATGGTCGGCGCCTCCCTGGAGGTCATGGAGCGCGACGCCCGCAAGATGCGTGGCGAGCGCCCCTTCGTGTTCAGCAACCAGAAGGTCGGCCAGGGCCTCGACGAGATCATCGACTTCATCGAGAAGCAGGGCTTGCTGACCGCCTGACCAGCCCCCACGACAGGATTTACCTTCAAGGAGCCGTACCATGAACCTGCGCAAGTCCCTCGTCGCCATCGCCCTGTTCGTCACCCCGGCCCTGGCTTTCGCCCATGCCGGCCATGACCACTCCGGACTGATGGCCGGCATGGCCCATCCGGTCACCGGCCTCGATCACCTGCTGGCCATGCTCGCCGTCGGCCTCTGGGCCGCGCAGCAGCGGGGCGCCGCCCGCTGGGCGTTGCCGCTGACCTTCCTCGGCACCCTGTTGCTGGGCGGCCTCGCCGGGTTCGTCGGGCTGCAGATGCCGCTGATGGAAACCGGCATCGCCGGATCGGTGCTCGCCCTCGGCCTGCTGGTGACCGTGGCCGTGCGCCCACCGCTGTGGCTGGCCATGGGCCTGACCGCCCTGTTCGCCCTGGCCCATGGCCTCGCCCACGGCCTGGAGTTGCCGGAGCTGGCCAGCCCCTGGGGCTACGCCGCCGGCTTCGTCGCCGCCACCGCCGCCCTGCATGCAGCGGGTTACAGCCTGGTCCGCGCCCTGCCGCAAGCCGCCGCCCCACTGGTGCGCATCGCCGGTGGCGCCTCGGCCGGTGCCGGGGTCTGGCTGCTGGCGGGTTGATCGCCAGCCAGCACTTTCCTGTGGGGGCGAATTCATTCGCCCCCACAAGATCTGCCCCATCTCCCAACTCCGCGCACTCCCCCTCGCCCCTCCGTCACGTCTTTGTCATAGTCCCCGCGTTTGATTCGGCACGCACGTCCACACCCTACGGATAAGAACAACATGAAGCGTCTCGCCCGTTTCTTTCTCGCGCCCCTCTTTCTCATTGCAGTCACCCTGCTGGCGGTGGCCTTGACCAGCCAACCGGCGGAGCGCCCCAAGGTGCTCGCCGGCTTCGGCGACCAGCCCCTGGTGATCGCCCACCGTGGCGGCCGCGGCCTCTGGCCGGAAAACACCCTGTTCGCCTTCGAACGCGCCGCCGCGCTCAAGGTGGACATGCTGGAAATGGACATACGCCGTACCCGCGATGGCGAACTGGTGGTGCTCCACGACGCGCGAGTGGATCGCACCACCGATGGCAGCGGTGAAGTGGCCGGGCTGACGCTGGCCGAGGTGCAGGCGCTGGATGCCGGTTACCGCTGGACGGCCGATGGCGGCGAGAGCCATCCCTACCGTGGCCAGCGCATTCGCATCCCCAGGTTCGCCGAGGTGCTGGAACGCTTCCCGGAACAGCCCAAGGTGGTCGAGATCAAGGTGCCCGATGTGGGCATGGAGGAGCAGCTCTGCGCCCTGCTGGAGGAGCACGACCAGCTCGATCGGGTTCTGGTGGGGAGCTTCTACGAGCGCAGCCTGAAACGCTTCCGCGAAGTCTGCCCGGGGGTCGCCACTTCGGCCGGGCCGACGTCGGTGCGGCTGCTGGTGGCGCTGAACTGGATCGGCCTGGGCCGCCTGGTCAGCCCGACGTACCAGGCCCTGCAGATCCCCGAACGCAGCGGCGGCCTGCAAGTGGCCAGCGAGGACCTCATGCAGACCGCGCTGCAGCGCGGGCTGGCGGTGCAGATGTGGACCATCAACGAGCAGCCGGCCATGCGCCATCTGCTGGACATGGGCGCCAAGGGCCTGATCACCGACTACCCGGATCGCGCCCTGCAGTTGCTCGGGCGCTCCACGCGCATCACTTCGCTGAACGATCGATAGCGAAACCGGCCCAGGTCTGGCTCACCGGCATCAGTTCCAGGCTGTTGATGTTGATGTGGGCCGGCTGGTTCATGATCCAGAAGATGGTTTCGGCGATGTCTTCCGGCTGGATCGGTTCGGCGCCCGCGTAAGTGGCGTCGTACTTCGCCTGGTCGCCACCGAAGCGCACCAGGGAGAACTCGCTCTCGCACAGGCCCGGTTCGATGTTGGAGACACGCACGCCGGTGCCCACCAGGTCGTTGCGCAGGCTCAGGGAGAACTGGCCGACGAAGGCCTTGGTGGCGCCGTACACGTGGCTGCCGGGATAGGGCCAGTTGCCCGCCACCGACCCCAGGTTGACGATGCTGGCGCCCCGGCCGTGGGCGATCAATCGTGGCAGCAGCAGGCGGGTGCTGTACATCAGGCCCTTGATGTTGGTGTCGACCATGGTGTCCCAATCATCCAGGTTGCACTTGGGCGCCGGGTCGGCCCCCAGGGCCAGGCCGGCGTTGTTGATCAGCCCGCGGATCTTGTCGAACTTCGCCGGCAGGCCCTCGATGGCGGCTTCCATGGCTTTGCGATCACGCACGTCCAGCTCCAGGGTGTGCACATCGGTCAGGGCCGAGAGTTCATCCTTGATCGCCTGCAAGCGTGCGGCGCGGCGGCCGGTCAGCACCAGCGACCAGCCGGCCTGGGCGAAGCGCCGGGCGCAGGCTTCGCCGAATCCCGAGGTGGCACCGGTGATGAAAAGGGTGGAAGTCATGCTGTTCTCCTTGCTCCGGGGCGCGGCCCCTCTGCGAATTGACCGCCATAGGTTACGTCATCCACAAGGCCAGCCCACTGGCGAAAATTTCATCATGCCGATGAAAGCCCCGCCACGACTGGGGCGCAGCCTTTATTCCCAAGCTTATCCACAGTTTTCCACACAGCGGACGGGGAAAACTCGGGGCCAGAAGCGTGGCGGTGGATGGATGGAGTAAGCCACTGTTCTCGCGGGATAAATGTGGATTGATCAGTATTTGAGCGGACCGCTCGGCGCCGCGAAAACCGTGCTCTGGAGGCAGGTGCCACCAACTTATCCACAGACTGCTGCACAGAGAATGTGGGCACATCGCGGCCTGCGGTTCGTCGTGGGGGGGTGAATACATTCCCCCCTACGGCAAAGGTCCGCCGTTGTGGATATCTCTCATCGGACAAGCGGGCCAGCCCCTTTTCCCCACGGTCCTAGACTTCCCTGGCTACCCATAGAGGAGATCGGGCCATGGTCAAAGTCGCCTTGCTGGTACGCCTGGAATCCAAGCCAGGCAAAGTCGCCGAGGTGGAGGACTTCCTCCGCTCCGGCCTGCCACTGGTACAGGAAGAGCCCGATACCATCGTCTGGTTCGCGCTGCGAATGGGCCCGCACACCTTCGGCATCTTCGACGCCTTCGGCGGCGACGTCGGGCTCCAGGCGCACCTGGCTGGGAAGGTGGCAGCGACCTTGCTGGAGCGAGCCGGTGAACTCTTGAGCACACCGCCGCAAATCGAGCGGGTGGAGGTGCTGGCGGCGAAGCTGCCCTTCGTCGTGGAGGAAGAGGAGTTCTGAGAACCTGCAAAGGCGGATTCGTACATGAGTACGAATCCGCCTTTGCAGCACGCTCCCATCGTAGGGTGCGCCATGCGCACCGCTTCTGGGGCCAGGTCCAACCGCTGGTGCGCGCAGCGCACCCTACAAGTCGGCTCCGTTGCTTCATCCAGACGATGTGATTCACGCCAACAAGGCGTGCTACCCCGCGTTGGACAACAACAATTTTGCGGCGATCAGGTCCTCCAGGGCATAGCCCACGGACTTGAACAGGGTGATCTCGCTGTCGCCCTGGCGATGCCCACGGCCATGGAGCAGGTCGGCCAGTTCGAAGTGGATGTTCTGTTCTGTGATGGCACCTTCGGCGATGGCCAGGAGCAGGTCGCCGGCCTCTTCCAGGGCGCCAGCGCGGGTGTCGACGACAATGCGCGAGCGGGCCACGGCGGCGCTGTCGGTTTCCCGCATGGTGGGCAGGAAGGCGCCCACCAGGTCCAGATGGGTGCCCGGACGCAGCCAGTCGCCGAGGATCAGCGGCGAGGTGGAGGTGGTGACGCAGCTGATGCAGTCGGCCTGCTGGGCGCAGGTCTGCAAGTCGGGCGCCACGTGCACCGGATAGCCTTCGGCGGCGAGCTGGCGCACCAGTTCGGCGGTCTTGTCCGGGTGGCGGCCCCAGATATCCACACGCTGGTATTCACGTACCACGCTGTGGGCGCGGACCATGTGCGCCGCCAGGGTGCCGGTCCCCACCACCAGCAGCCGGCTGGCGTCCTGCCGTGCCAGCGCACTCGCGGCCAGGGCCGACGTACAGGCGGTACGGCGGGCGGTGAGTTCGGAAGCCTCCAGTACCGCACGGGGCTGGCCGGTGGCGTCGTCGAACAGGGTGAACAGCGCGGCGACCGAAGGCAGTCCCTTCTCGCCGTTGTGGGGGAACACGGTGACCAGCTTCACGCCGACGCCCTGCCCCTGCTGCCAGACCGGCATGCACAGGAGCGAAGCATCGTGTGGCAGGGCGTGGGAGGCGCGCACCGGCGCATCGGCCGGGGTGGCCAGGCCCTGGCGCAGAGCCTCGATCAGTTGTGGATAACCCAGCGCCGCAGCGACATCGGCGTTGGTGAAGAAACTCAGGGAGTGCATGGAAGTCTCCTTGACAGGATCTCGCGCAGAGCCGTCTTCCCTCTCCCGGAAGGGAGAGGGAAGACGCTCGGGGAGAAGGTGGAGACGGCGGGTCAGTGCCCGCCGAGGTAGGCGTTGCGGACGTCCTGGTTGCCCAGCAGTTCCTCGCCGGAGCCGCTCATGCGGATTTCGCCGGTGACCATCACGTAGGCGCGGTCGGAGAGGCGCAGCGCATGGTTGGCGTTCTGCTCCACGAGGAAGATGGTCATGCCGGTCTGGGCCAGTTCCCGCAGGGTCTGGAAGATCTGCTTGACCACGATGGGCGCGAGGCCCAGCGAGGGTTCATCCAGCAACAGCAGCTTGGGGCGGCTCATCAGGGCGCGGGCGATGGCGAGCATCTGCTGCTCGCCGCCGGACATGGTCATCGCGCGCTGGTTGCGCCGCTCCTTGAGGCGCGGGAAGAGGTCGAACATGCGCTCCATGTCCTCACTCGCGTGGTCCATGCCGATGGGGATGGTGCCCATCAACAGGTTCTCTTCCACGCTCATGTCGGGGAACACGCGGCGGCCTTCGGGCGACTGGGCGACGCCGTTGGAGGCCACGTAGTGCGCCGACTTGTGGGTGATGTCGGTGCCGCGATAGACGATCGCTCCGTTGGCTGCGCGGGGCTGGCCGAAGATGGACATCAGCAGGGTGGACTTGCCCGCGCCGTTGGCGCCGATCAGGCTGACCGTCTCACCTTCGTTGATGTGCAGGCTGACCTTCCTCAGGGCCTGGATGGGCCCGTAGAAGACGTCGACGTCCTTGAACTCCAGGAGGGGTGTGCTCATGCCACTTCCTCCTCTTCGGCGCCGAGATACGCGGCGATCACCTTCGGATCGTGGCGGATGTCGTGGGGGCCGCCCTCGGCGATCACTTCGCCGTGGTCCAGCACCACGATGTGGTCGGAAATGCTCATCACCATGCCCATGTCGTGTTCGATCAGCAGTACGGTCTGGTCGTGTTCGTCGCGCAGCTTGCGGATGATCCGGCTGAGCGCCTCGGTCTCGGCCGGGTTGAGGCCGGCGGCCGGTTCGTCGAGGCAGATCAGCTGCGGCCGGGTGCACATGGCGCGGGCGATCTCAAGGCGGCGCTGCTGGCCGTAGGAAAGCTCACCGGCCAGGCGGTTGGCACAGTCCACCAGGTCCACCACTTCCAGCCAGTAGAACGCGTGGTTGAGCGCGTCCTCCTCGGCGCGGCGGAAGCCCGGGGTGTTGAACACGCCGGCCAGCAGGTTGCGGTTGACCCACATGTGCTGGGCCACCAGCAGGTTCTCCACCACGGACATTTCCCGGAACAGGCGGATGTTCTGGAAGGTGCGCGCGAGCCCTGCGCGGTTCACCAGGTGGGTGCCGCCGAACATCTTGTAGTGCAAGCGGTTGGCGAATTGCGCCGGGTTGAAGAAATCGGTGGGCTGGAAGGGTTCGCCCAATATCTTGATCACGTCGGTGGTGCTGCCACGGGTGTTGAGGTGAATGCGCCCGCCGGTGGCCTTGTAGAAACCGGTCAGGCAGTTGAACACCGTGGTCTTCCCGGCGCCGTTGGGGCCAATCAGCGCGGAGATGGAACCGCGCTTGATCTTCAGGCTGACGTCGTTGAGCGCCTTGATGCCACCGAAGTGCATCATCAGGTGCTCGACGCTGAGGATGTATTCGTTGCTCATGGGGCGACTCCTTTACGCGGGGTGAAGCCGGCGCGGCTGATGCGAATCAACCCGCGCGGCCGCCAGATCATCATCAGCACCATGAGGACGCCGAACAGCAGCACGCGATAGTCGGCGAACGTGCGCAGCAGTTCCGGCGCAACGGTCAGGACGAAGGCGGCGATGACCACACCGACGGTGGAGCCCATGCCCCCGAGCACGACGATGGCGAGGATCAGCGCCGACTCGAAGAAGGTGAAGGACGAGGGGTTCACGAAGCCCTGGTAGCTGGCGAAGAACACCCCGGCCAGACCGGCGGTGGAGGCACCCAGCATGAACGCGGAAAGTTTCACCAGCACGTGGTTCAGGCCCATGGCGCGGCAGGCGATTTCATCTTCCCGCAGGGCTTCCCACGCGCGCCCCACGGGCATGCGGGTCAGGCGGTGCTTGATATAGAGCACCAGCAGCACGGTGAGGAAGAGCACCACGTAGATGAACAGGAACTTCAGGTTGGGGTTGTAGGCAACACCGAAGAACTCATGGAAGGGCACCCCGCCATCCTTCGCCCGACGGCCGAACTCCAGCCCGAAGAAGGTGGGCGAAGGCACCGACATGCCGTTGGGACCACCGGTGAAATCGAGCCAGTTGTTGAGGATCAGGCGAATGATTTCACCAAAGCCCAGGGTGACGATGGCCAGGTAGTCGCCGTGCATGCGCAGCACCGGGAAGCCCAGCAATGCGCCGGCCAGGGCGGCCATCAGGGCAGACAGCGGCAGCACGCTCCAGAAGCCCAGCCCCAGGTGCTCGTAGCCGAGCGCCAGGCCATAGGCACCGATGGCGTAGAAGGCCACGTAGCCGAGGTCCAGCAGGCCGGCGAGGCCGACCACGATGTTCAGCCCCAGCCCCAGCAGCACGTAGATCAGGCCGAGGATGACCACGGTCAGCATGTACTTGCTGGCGACGAAGGGGAAAAGCACCGCGGCGACCACGATCAGCGGGACGATCCAGCGCAGGCGGCTCTTGTAGTCGGGGGCACGTACGTGTACGCCGGAGCCGGGGGTTTCGAAGCGCTGCATCAGCACTTCGCCGCCCGCGGTCTGCATGTAGAGGCTCAGGGCGAAGCGACCGGTCATGACGATGGCGATCACCCAACCCACGCGGCCGAATTCCAGGTTGAAGCCGTAGCCGTCCAGCACCACGCCCATGATGGGGCCGAAGACGATGAGGGCGAGCAGACCGGCAACCACGGCGTCGATCAGGCTCTGCTTGATATCCAGGGGTTTCCTGGCGATGGCGGAAGTCATGGTTACACCTTCGCGACGTGCGGACGGCCCAGCAGGCCCTGGGGACGGAAGATCAGGATCAATACCAGCAGCGAGAAGCTGAAGACGTCCTTGTAGTCGGTGTTGACCATGCCGGAGAACTGCGCCTCGGCGATGCCGAGGATGATGCCGCCGAGCATGGCGCCGGGCAGCGAGCCGATGCCGCCAAGCACCGCTGCGGTGAAGGCCTTGATGCCGATGACGAAGCCGGCATAGAAGTCGAAGGTGCCGTAGTTCATGGTGATCAGCACGCCGGCCAGCGCGGCCATGGCGGCGCCGATGACGAACACGTAGGAGATGACCCGGTCGGTGTTGATGCCGAGGATCGAAGCCATCTTGCGGTCCTGCTGGGTGGCGCGGCACATGCGGCCGAGCTTGGTGTGCTGAATGATGTAGGTCAGCACCGCCATGCCCAGGAAGGCCGCCACCAGGATGAACACCTTGGTGTAGGTGAGCTGCACGAAGCCTTCACCCACATGGAACTTCAGTGCACCGTCGAGCAGGGTGGGCACGCCCTGCTGGCGGGCACCCTGGCTGAGCTGTACGTAGTTCTGCAGGATCAGCGACATGCCGATGGCGGAGATCAGGGGCGCCAGGCGGGTGGAGTTGCGCAGGGGCTTGTAGGCGATGCGCTCGATCACGAAGCCGTAAACGCCGGTCACCACGATCGTGATGATCAAGGTGCCGAGGATCAGCAGGGGGAACGATTCGAGTCCGAAGAAGGCCAGGATGGCCAGGGTGATCGCGGCAAGGTAGGCGGAGATCATGTACACCTCGCCATGGGCGAAGTTGATCATGCCGATGATGCCGTAAACCATGGTGTAACCGATGGCGATCAGGCCGTAGACCGACCCGAGGGTCAGCCCGTTGATCAGCTGTTGCAGGATAATACCGTCCATCACTCTGTCTCGTCTTTTGGAGGACCGGCCTTGGGTTCGGCCAAGCCCCCGCGAGTGGAATCAGACGGGCACCACTGAATTACCGTGTCAAATCGGGCGCATCCGCACCCGGCTCAAGCAGAAAAGGACTTCAGCAGTTTCCCGGAATACACCGACCAGCCAGGCGCGGGTGGCGTCTGGCTGGTCAGCCGAGCTAACGGTTCGCGCCCCTTTGCGGATGGCGCGAGCCGGTCATCACTGCTGGGCGTACTTGCCCTTGTCGTCCCACTCGTAGATCACATAGTCGGATTTTTTCAGGTCACCCTTGGCATCCCACTCCTTCTTGCCCATCACGGTCTGCACCGCATGGCTCTTCAGCCAGGCGGAAGCCTTGGCCGGATCGTTGGAGCCAGCGCCATTGAAGCCGGCCGCCAGGGCCTGCAGGGTGGCGTAGGCATACAGGGTGTAGCCTTCCGGCTCGAAGCCGTTGGCGCGGAACTTCTCGATCACGGCCTTGCCGTCCGGGATCTTGCGCGGGTCGGCGCCGAAGGTCATCAGCACACCCTTGGTGTACTGCGGGCCGCCAGCGGTGGTGACCAGTTCGTCGGTCACGATGCCGTCGCCGGAGAGGAACTTGGCGGTCAGGCCCTGCTCGCGCATCTGGCGAACCAGCGGGCCGGCTTCCGGGTGCAGACCGCCGAAGTAGACGACCTCGGCGCCGGTGGCGCGAATCTTGGTGACCAGGGCGTTGAAGTCTTTCTCGCCGCGGGTCAGGCCCTCGTACAGGACTTCCTTCACGCCGCGCTTGGCGAGTTCAGCCTTGGTGGCGTCGGCCAGGCCCTGACCGTAGGTGTCCTTGTCGTGGATGATGGCGACCTTGGTGGCCTTGAGCGTGTCGACGATGTAGTCGCCGGCAACGATGCCCTGCTGGTCGTCACGACCGCACATACGGAACATGCCGGACAGGCCGCGCTCGGTCACGGCGGGGTTGGTGGAACCCGGGGTCATCGCGATGATGCCCGCTTCGTCGTAGACCTCGGAAGCCGGGATGGTGGAGGAGGAGCAGAAGTGGCCCACGACGGCGATAGCCTTGTCCTGGTCCACCAGACGGTTGGCGACGGCCACGGCCTGCTTCGGTTCGCAAGCGTCGTCGGCCTTCACCAGTTTGATCTTCTCGCCGTTGATACCGCCGGCGGCGTTGAGGTCTTCGGCGGCCTGGGAAGCGCCGCGCCAGTATTGTTCCCCAAAGGATGCGTTAGCGCCGGTGTGCGGCCCGGCTACGCCGATAACAACATCAGCCTGAACTACGGAAGAAACACCCAGTGCGGCGGTAACCGCCAGGGCCAGAAAGCCTTTTCTGAAAATCTTCTGCGACATGGAGTTTTGCTCCTGAGGTTTTTAGGGTTAGCGCTCGTATTCAGCAAGTGGCGTGCCATTAATTCTTGTAGTTTTCCCGCGCCCTGAAAGGCCTTTCCCACCTCCTTTGTTTTTATTTTTCTTCTTATAAATCAACAACTTCCAAATCACTTTGAGAAAGCTGAAGACGTGTCTGCAAGCGGCTCGGCATCAGTGTGCCAGCACGTGCGGTAACAATAGACTCGCGCTACTCATTTGCACATTGCCGGTGCGCGAATATTCCCACTCCGCACTGTTACTGGGCTGCTGTCGTTACCTCCATCGTGCAAGAAACCACAATCTGCCTCAAAGATGTGCAGTGCAAGTTTTTTGCGATCTGCATCCCGTTTCACGGCGATTCATGGTTTGCAGGAAGGGTGTCGCTCAGCTCGACCCATCCTGCTTTTTGATTCCTCGAACTAGATCACCACGCGCAGGCACTGCCCTGCGTGGTAGAGCGAAAAACCCGCTTCGTAGAGCGAGCTTCTGAGGCCTACCGCCGCCACTGCGCGCATCGGCTGGAAGGGCATCGGCAGCACGTCCTCGTTGCCGCTCAGCAGGTAATTGGCGAATGCCTTGCCCACCACACTGCCGGTGGTGACGCCACGGCCGTTGTAGCCGGTGAACGCCAGCAGGCCGGGGGCCGGCTCGTAGAGGCGCATCAAGTGATCCGGGGTGAAGTCGATGCAGCCGGTCCAGGTGAATTCCCACTCCACCTTGCCGAGGTAAGGGAAGTAGTGACGCTGGACGCGGTCGGCCCAGGCCTTGAGGAACCAGGCCGGCTTGCGCGAGCCGTTGCCCAGGCTGCCGAGCAGCAAGCGGCCGTCGGCGTCGCGGCGAATACTGCTGAGCACCTGGCGGGTGTCCCAGGAGCCCTGCCCGCCCGGCAGGATGCGGTCAGCGGCAGTGCCGGCCAGAGGCGTCGACGCCACCTGGTAGTAGTAACCGGGGAAGAAATGGCGGCGTAGTTCAGTCCATTCGCCTTCGGTGTAGGCGTTTGAGGCGATCACCACCTGGGGGGCGATGGCCACGCCATGCTCGGTGACCACGCACCAGTTCACGCCCTGGCGCTCCAGGCGCTGCACCGGAGAATGCTCGAACAGATGCCCGCCGAGGGACTTCACCGCGCGCGCCAATCCACGGGTGTAGCCCATGGGGTTGAGGGTACCGGCGCGACGGTCGAGCAGCGCGGCCGCGATCTTGTCAGTGCCAGTGGCCTCGCGGCACGCGGCGCCGGTGAGCAGTTCCACCGGCGCGCCACGGCGCTGCCACTGTTCGCAGCGGCTGGCGAGGTCGGCCTGGCCACGGGCGTTGTGGGCCATGTGCAGGGTGCCTTCGCGGCGCAGCTGGCAGTCGATGTCGTAGCGATCCACCAGGGAGAACACCAGGGACGGCGCAGCCCCGAGGGTGCGATTGAGGCGCTCCCCAACCGTCCGGCCGAGACCGGCTTCGATCTCGTCCGGCGGAATCCACAGGCCGGCGTTGACCAGCCCGACATTGCGCCCGGAACCGCCATGGCCAGCGGTATGGGCTTCCAGCAGGCAGACGCGCTTGCCCGCTTCCAACAGGTGCAGGGCGGCGGAGAGACCGGTGAAACCGGCGCCGATCACGCACACGTCCACCTTGACCTCGCCGTGGAGCACGGGGCTTTCCGGCGGCTGGGGCGTCAGATATTCCCAGAGGCATTCCTGGCGCAGGGTCATTCGAATTCCTTAGGCACAGCCAGACGTAGATACCGTTAAGCCCCTCATCCCGCATCCGGGAGAGGGGCGCCAACCGCGAATCGCGGAATCATCAGTCGAAGGTGATGCCCTGGGCCAGCGGCAACTCGTGGGAGTAGTTCACCGTGTTGGTCTGGCGGCGCATGTAGGCCTTCCAGGCGTCGGAGCCGGACTCGCGGCCACCGCCGGTTTCCTTCTCGCCACCGAAGGCGCCACCGATTTCCGCACCACTCGGGCCGATGTTGACGTTGGCGATGCCGCAGTCACTGCCTACGGCCGACTGGAACAGCTCGGCCTCGCGCACATCGGTGGTGAACACGCAGGAGGACAGCCCCTGGGGCACGGCGTTGTTCAGGGCGACGGCGTCGGCGAAGTCGCTGTAGCCAATCACGTAGAGGATGGGCGCGAAGGTTTCGTGGCAGACCACGGCGCTCTGGCCCGGCATTTCCACGATAGCCGGCGACACGTAGTAGGCGTTCGGGAAGCTGTCCGCCAACTGGCGTTCGCCACCGAACACCTTGCCGCCTTCGGCGCGGGCCTGCTCCAGGGCGCGCTGCATGCCGTCGAAGCTCTGCTTGTCGATCAGCGGTCCCACCAGGTTGCCTTCCAGCGGGTGGCCGATGCGCACTTTGGAATAGGCGACTTTCAGGCGCTCGACGATTTCGGCCTTCACCGATTCGTGGGCGATCAGGCGGCGCAGGGTGGTGCAACGCTGGCCAGCGGTGCCGACGGCGCTGAAGAGGATGGCACGCACCGCCAGGTCAAGGTCGGCGCTGGGGGCGAGGATCATGGCGTTGTTGCCGCCCAGTTCCAGCACGCTGCGGGCGAAGCGGGCTGCCACACGGGGCGCCACTTCACGGCCCATGCGGGTGCTGCCGGTAGCGCTGACCAGCGCCACGCGCGAATCATCCACCAGGGCTTCACCGGCTTCGCGGGCACCGATCACCACCTGGCTGAGGTTGGCTGGCGCCTCGCTGAACTGCTTCGCCACGCGCTCGAACAGGGCCTGGCAGGCCAGCGCGGTGAGCGGGGTCTTCTCCGACGGTTTCCACACCACCGGGTTGCCGCAGACCAGCGCCAGCGCGGTGTTCCAGCACCACACGGCCACGGGGAAGTTGAAGGCGCTGATCACGCCGACCACGCCCAGCGGGTGCCAGGTCTCGCGCATATGGTGGCCGGGGCGCTCGGAGGCAATGGTCAGGCCGTAGAGCTGGCGCGACAGGCCGACGGCGAAGTCGCAGATATCGATCATTTCCTGCACTTCACCCAGGCCTTCCTGAGTGATCTTGCCGGCTTCCCAGGACACCAGTTCACCCAGATCAGCCTTGTGCTGGCGCAGGGCTTCGCCGTACAGACGGACCAGCTCGCCACGACGGGGAGCGGGCACCTTGCGCCAGGCCTGGAAGGCCTCGGCGGCGCGGGCGATTTTCTGCTCTACCTCGGCACGGCCCTCCAGGCGCACGGTGCCGATGCGGCTGCCGTCGATGGGCGAATGGACGGCGTGATCGCCCTGCTGGTAGAGGGACGGGTTTACACCGAGGCGGTCAAGCAGTGCGGCAACCATGGGAAGCTCCTTTCAAAAAAGCGGTTGAATCGTGAGGACTCCAGTAAAGCCGCGAAAAGGGCTTGCCAACAAACGACCTTTCCGACACATATCATTCCGTTAATTCATGACCCTGAATGTCGTTGAGAATCCCGATGCTGAAACGCCACATGCCATCGATCACCGCCCTGCAATGCTTCGAGGCGGTGGCCAGGCACCTGAGTTTCACCCGCGCGGCCGATGAGCTGAGCCTCACCCAGAGTGCGGTGAGCAAGCAGGTCGCGCAGCTGGAAGAAATGCTCCAGCACCTGCTGTTCCGCCGTGTGCGCCGCCGTCTGCAGCTGACGCCAGCGGGCTCGCTGTACCTGACCGAGGTGCAGAAGATCCTCGCCCAGGTGGAAATGTCCACGCACTACATGCTGTCCTACGGCGGCGACACTGAAGTGCTGCGAGTGGCCACCCCGCCCACCTTCGGCGCGCGCTGGCTGATCCCGCGCCTCAAGGGCTGGCGCGTGCGCCACCCGAACATCCACCTGGACCTGCGCAATGAACTGGAACCCACCGCCCTGGTCCAGGGCCGCTGCGATGTGGCGTTCTATTTCGGCCAGGGCGCCCTGCCCGGCGCCGAGTGCATCCGCCTGTTCAGCGAGGAAGTGGTGCCGGTCTGCGCCCCCGGCGTGATGCCCGAGCAGCCGTTCACCGAGCCCACCCAGCTCACCGACCTGGTGCTGCTGCAGAACGCCACCCGCCCGGAGGCTTGGCACGAATGGTTCCAGAGCCAGGACCGGCACACCGAGCACAGCTACCACGGGCCGCGTTTCGACACGTCGTACATGTGCATCCGCGCGGCCCAGGCCGGCTGCGGCGTGGCCCTGCTGCCGCGGTTCCTCGTGGAGGAGGAGCTGCAAGAAGGCAAGCTGGTGGTCCCCTGGGACCATCCGATGCCGAGCCAGAAAGCCTATTTCCTGGCCTATGCCGAGCACGCGGCGGAGGTGCCCAAGGTGCGGGATTTCGTGCGCTGGATGCTGAATCAGCTGGATCAGGAGCCGCTGTAGCGGAACGACTGCGGCCAGCTTCAGGAAAAAACGGAATGATGAATCGAGTAGGAGGTGGGGTCGCCCCCACCGTCCTCTCACACCACCGTACGTACGGTTCCGTATACGGCGGTTCAGGTCATACGGCTAAGCCGAGTCATCGTATCCAGTATCGACACCAGTCCAAGCGCGTCCCAGCACTTCTTCGGCAGCGCCTGCCGCAGGTGCAGGGCACCGGCGTTCCACCAGGGGCCGCGCCCGTTGGTGGCCGACTTCCAGGCCCGCTCCTCCGGTAAACCCAGGCGCATCAGCATGCGTGCCCGGGTAACCGGTCGCTTCCAGTGCCGCCACAGCACATTGCGCAGCAACCGCCGCACCCAGCCATCCAGCGCTTCCACGGGCCNTAGCACGCTGGCAAGCGCACAGATCTCCCAGGGTAATTCGCGCGACCTTCCGGCTTATGCCTGGCGGATTTACGTCGTAGCGTGCCGTGCAAGTACCGGGCTTTGACGATTTGGGCCGCCTCACCCCGCTACGCCGCCTCCATCCGCTTCCTGTTCGTCAGGCCAGCCATTTGCTTCCGGCTTCCTTCAGATTCGCAGTCACCCGCGACACCCTTGCCTTCCGCTAGCACTTCCCCTTGCCGGGCGTGCAGAGGACTTCCACCTCCAAGTCGTCCAGTTCACCACCACAGTGAACCGAACAGCGCCAGTCACGGCGCTACGCGCCATGCCTGGCGCACCCACAAAAAAGGCCGCTCCACGGAGCGGCCTTTTCGTGTTCACCCAGAAGGTCAGTCGACCAGGGCCAGGGTGCCCTTCATCATCGAAATGTGGCCCGGGAAGGAGCAGAAGAACTCGTAGCTCTCGCCGGCGGCCAGCTTGGAGACCTCGAAGGTGACGCTGGCGCTCTCACCGCCACCGACCAGCTTGGTGTGAGCGATGATGCGGGGGTCATCGGCCTTGACGTAATCCTTGTCGGCGCCGGCGGTCATGCCTTCGGTGGCGACGGCCTGGGCGTCGGCGGTCTTGCTCAGCACCCAGTTGTGGCCCATCACGTTCCTGGCCAGCTTGCCGGTGTGCTTGAGGTTGACGGTGAAGGTCTTGCAGCTCTTGCTGACCTTGATGTCCTTGGTGTCGAACGTCATCTGGTCAGTGCCTTGCACATCCACGCTACATTCAGCAGCCAGCAGAGGTGCACTGGCCAGGGCCAGCACGGATGCAACGACGAGCTTGCGAATCATGGGAGTCTCCTTGGCAGAATGGGCAAAAGGCCCAAGCAGGGAGACTGCACGATTCTCGGGCGAGCGCCCATGACCTGCGGCAACGAACCGCAACCCTGATTACAAGGGGATGACGGCGGCGGAGCTGATCAAGCTCGTCTGAGCTATCGACCTCATCGACACGTTCAACGGGCAGCCTGCAAAAAGCCGAACTAGGCTATGCGTCACCACTCACGAGGAGACGCGCCATGAAGTACCTCCTGCAAAGCCTGCTCGCTGCCTACGCTGCCGGTGCCTGTGGCGCCTCCGCCGACTGACCCCATCCCACTACCGTTCGGAAGCTGACCACTCGTACAGCTTGGAGCCCGAGGGCGAAGCCGGTACTCTTGCGCGCTTTTTTCGCTCCAGGAGTCCGACATGCCCTTGCGTTCCGTCTGCGTGTTCTGCGGTGCCAGCCCCGGTGCCAAGCCGATCTACCGTGAAGCTGCCGCCCTCCTGGGTCACACCCTGGCCGAACGCGGCATCACCCTGGTGTACGGCGGCGGTGCGGTCGGCCTGATGGGCACCGTGGCGGACGCAGCGCTGGCTGCCGGTGGCGAAGTCATCGGCGTGATCCCGCAGAGCCTGATGGACGCCGAAATCGGCCACAAAGGCCTCACCCGCCTGGAAGTGGTGGACGGCATGCACGCGCGCAAGGCGCGTATGGCCGAACTCTCCGACGCCTTCATCGCCCTCCCCGGCGGCCTGGGCACCCTCGAAGAGCTGTTCGAGGTCTGGACCTGGGGCCAGCTGGGCTACCACAGCAAGCCGCTGGGCCTGCTGGAAGTGAACAGCTTCTACGACAAGCTCACCGACTTCCTCGACCACCTGGTGGAAGAGCGCTTCGTCCGCGACCAGCATCGCGGCATGCTCCAGGTGGGTGGTCACCCGGAAACCCTGCTGGACCGCCTGGAAGCCTGGCGCCCCAGCAGCGCGCCCAAGTGGGTCGATCGCAAGCCGCACTGACCGCTTGCTCGTCCCGGATTTAAACTGTCCGGGACGAACCCACGGTCAGGAGCGATTCATGGAAGACGACACGCGGATCAAGGTCTACTACAACAGCGCCTGCCCGGTGTGCAAAGCGGGCATCGAAGGCCAGAAGGGCAAGACCACCGCCTGCGAGGTGGAGTGGGCCGATATCCACAAGGACAACGCGGCCGTGGGCGAGATTGGCGAGGACCTGGAATACGTTCGCGAACGCCTGCACCTGGTGGACGAGCAAGGCGTCAAGCGCATGGGGATGGATGCCTTCATCGTGCTCTGGCGCCACTCCCCGAAGGAACGCTGGAAGGCCCGGCTGTTCTCCCTCCCGCTGATCCACGGCCTGGCCCAACTGGGCTACAAGGCCTTCGCCCGCCTGCTCTACCGCTGGAACAAGGCCAAGCACCACTGGTAACGCGATGAAGCCCGACACGGAAATCCTCACCACCCTGTCCGCCACGGACCGCCAACGCCTGGTGGAGGTCTGGGAAGCCGCCGTGCGCGCCACCCATGACTTCCTCTCCGAGGACGACATTCAGTTCTTCAAGCCCCTGGTGCGCGACGCCTACCTGGATTCTGTGCGCCTCGCCTGCCTGCGGGATGCCGAAGGCCGCATCGCCGGATTTGTCGGCACCGTTGGAGAGAAGGTGGAAATGCTCTTCGTCGATCCGGCGCAGCATGGCCGAGGCATCGGCCGCGCCCTGATGGAACACGCCCTGGCGCAGGGGGCGAGCACGGTGGATGTGAACGAACAGAACCCCCAAGCGGTGGGCTTCTATCGCCGCCTGGGGTTCGTGCAATACCGGCGCTCGGAAGTGGATGGGGCGGGCAAACCGTTTCCCATCCTGCATCTGCGCAAGGGCTGAGTACCGCGCCCCTGGGCTTCGCCGGACGGTAGGTTGGCGCCGAGCGAAGCGAGGCCCAACGATCAAGGCCCGCTGCGAGCAGGCTGTTGGGCGTCGTTCCTCAGTAGCTTAGGGTGGATGTCGCTCTTCACATCCACCTTCTGCACCAGGCCCGAAGGTGGATCGGTGAAGCGTGATCCACCCTACCCATCCGGGCCAACCCTGCCTCCTGCCCTACGGCTGCTGCACGATGATGGTCTGTGCCGGCATGGGCGCCGGGAAGTCCGTGCCCAGGGCGTCCTTGATCACCCGGTTGCCATCGAAATACACCTGCCAGTAGTGGTCGTTGTGGCAGTACGGCCGCACCACCAGCACCGGGCCCACCAGGTTGAATTCGAGGATTTCCACATCCACCGCCGGGTCGGTGAGCACATTGGGAATGGCGGCGATGCGTTGCTTGAGCAGCGCCAAAGCGGCCTGGTAATCGGCGGCGCCGGAGAGCTGGGCCTTCAGTTCCACACGGCGGAACGCGTTGTGGCTGAAGTTCTGGATGGTGTCGCTGAAGATCTTGTTGTTGCCCACCAGGGTCAGCACGTTGTCCGGGGTGTTGATGACGGTGGCGAACAGGCCGATCTCCTTCACCGTGCCGGTCACGCCGCCGGCGCTGATGAAATCCCCCACCTTGAACGGCCGCAGGACGATGATGAAACCGCCCGCCGCCAGGTTCGCCAGAAGCCCCGACCAGGCCATGCCGATGGCCACGCCCACTGCCGCGATCAGCGCCGCCAGGCTGGTGGTCTGGATGCCGAAGAAACCGAGGATGCCCACCACCAGGAGGATGTTCAGGGTCACGGTGATGAACGAGCCGACGTAGCGCAGTACGGTCGGGTCGACCTTCTGCCGCTCCAGAGACCGCTGGACCAGCCCTACCGCAAAGTTGATGAGCCAGCGGCCGACGACCCAGAAGGCAATGGCCGCGAGAATCTTGACGCCGAAGGTGGTGGCGTACTGCGTGACGGTGTTCATGAACGCGCTGACCTTCTCGGTCCCGACGCTGACGATCGTTGTTTCATCCATGGCGAAGCACCTTGCACGAGGAAAGTGGCCTCGGAAAAGCTAGCACGGCGTCGGCAAAGTGCTTGTCAGGCCCCCCTCCGCAAGTTGGGCTGAGGTACGAAGCCCAACGATGCGTGGGCCCGACATCGCACGTCGGGCCTCAGACAGCCACTTCCCAGAGCGGCATGACGGTGACGCGCACCTCGGGATCGTGGCTGCCGCCGCCGAGGATCACGCCGCGCAGAGGCGAAACATCAGAGAAGTCGCGCCCCCAGGCCAGGGTGATGTGTTCCAGGTTGGGCAGGATGTTGTTGGTGGGGTCGAAGTCCACCCAGCCATGGCGCGGGCAGTACACCGAGACCCAGGCGTGGGACGCGTCGGCACCGATCAGGCGCGGCTGGCCGGGGGGCGGCTGAGTCAGCAGGTAGCCGCTGACGTAGCGCGCCGCCAGCCCACGGGAGCGCAGGCAGGCCAGCATCAAGTGGGCGAAGTCCTGGCAGACGCCACGGCGGCGCTCCAGCACTTCGGTCAGGGGAGTCGCCACCTGGGTGGCCTCGGCGTCGAAGGCGAATTCGCTGAAGATCTTTTCCATCAGGGCCGCCACGCCCAGCAGCAGCGGCCGCCCGGCGGGGAAGCAGCCCGCGGCGAACTCGGCGAACTGGCGCTTGATGCGCACGTAGGGCGACTCCACCCGGTAGCGGCAGGCGTCCAGCTCGACGGACGACAGGGCGCTGCCGGTATAGGCGAGGATGGCCAGGACCTGTTCCCAAGCCGGCGAGGCGGCCAGGTCCACAGGCCCGTGGGGCAGCACTTCCACCTGCAGCCGGGTGTTCACCTGCAATTCGTCATGGGGACGTTCGAAGGCCAGGCGCGTCAGCGGATTGCCAAAGACATCGGTGAGGTCCTGGCGCAGGGTGGGCTCCGGCTCGACCAGCAATTGCTGGCCGGTGCACAGCTGCCAGGGGCAATCGCGGGGCCACAGGTGCACCAACTGCTGGGACAGCGAAACCGGCGCGGAATAGCGATACCGCGTGTCGTGGAACACCTGGTAACGGGCACCCTGCACAGGGGCGATGGATTGGGCTTGCGCGCGCATCAGGTGGATACCGTTTGCTGGCTGACGTCGTCGACGTGGGCAAAATAGCGCAATCCGAGGCGGTCCGAGACCTGCCCGACGTGCAGTGCGATTTCCCGCAGCAGGCCGGCCAGTCCGGCCAGCACATCGTCCAGGCTTTCACTGCCGAACAGCGGGTCCTCCAGGGTGGCCAGGTCGAAGGCCAGCAGGCGCCCGATCAGGCCGCTCAGCACCAGTTCCTGGGGCGCGCCGAATTCCAGCTGCAGGCGCCCCAGGGAACGTTCCAGCGCCTGCAACTGGAAGCGCAGTGCATGGGGGTTCTGCTCGTGCAGCAGGAGCAGGTCGAGGACCGGGATCAACTGAGGCGACGCCAGGTAACGCGAACGGTAGGTAATCGTGCTGTTGCCCAGTTCCAGCAACCACTCCAGCGCCACCGGGTCCCAGGCGGCACCGCCCTCCAGGAAGCCGGCGATGCCATCGGCGTAGAACTGCACCCGCTCGATGCGCCGGCCGATCATCAGGAAGCGCCAGCCATCGTCGCGGGTCATGTCGTCCAGGGCGAAGCCGGACAGCGCAGCCAGGGACATCAGCAGGCGGTTGAGGAATTCCAGGGCCTCGCCCAGGTCGGTGCGTTTCGCATCCAGGGCCTGGGCCTCGCGGTGCAATTCCAGCACCGCGTGCCAGTTTTCCCGGGACAGGCGCCCGCGCACCTGGGCCGCGGCCCAGTGCAGGCGGCGCAGGTTGGCACTGACGCTGCTGGGCCAGCGCTCGTCCAGCAGCGCCGCCAGCAGGCGCTGTTCCAGGGGCTCATCACCCAGCGGCAACAGGCCGACGGCGCCAGCCAGGCGCAGCGCCGATTGCAGCGCCTGTTCGTCCCCGTCGGCATCCACATAGCGCGAAAGCACCACCCGCAGCAGGCGTGCGCCGTCTTCACAGCGCTCGCCGTAACGGCCGAACCAGAAGAGGTTTTCCACCACCCGCGACGGCAGGTAAGGGTCCTGGCGAATCAGGTCGCGCACGCCGAGGGTGCGCGGGCGCAACGGCTCGCCCGCCACCGGCAGGTCGGCCAGTACCCAGGTGTCCTTGCTCGCGCCACCGCGCTGCATGGAGACCACTTCGGCATCCGCCGCCGAGGCCACTCGCGTCAGGCCACCGGGCATCACCCAGTACCGGCCGTCGCTGCCGGCCACGGCGAAGACGCGCATGCCGATGGCCCGTGACTGCAATGCGCCCCGCGCCTCGTCCCCCTCCCAGACCGGCGCCTGGGACAACTGCGCCATGCGTTGGGCCACATAGGCATGGGGATGGACCTGCAGGCGCTTGCGCAAGGCCAGCAGGGCGCCGTCTTCCAGAGCGTGGCCGAACAAGGGTTCGAAGCTCTGGGACGGAAACGCCGGTTTGATCACCAGCCCCGCCAGCCCTTCCAGGGACTTGCCAATCCCCTGCCCCGTGCCGCACCACCAGGTGCCCACGGTGGGCAGCAGCAGGTCCTCACCCAGCAGGCGCTGGCTGACCCGTGGCAGGAAGCCGAGCAGGCCCGGGGACTCCAGCACGCCGCTGCCCAGGGCGTTGGCCACCAGCACCCGGCCGTGGCGCACGGCGTCCAGCAGACCGGGCACGCCCAGGGCGGAGTCGGTGCGCAGCTCCAGGGGGTCGCAGTAATCGTCGTCGAGACGGCGCAGCACCGCGTGGACGCGCTTCAGGCCGCCCAGCGTCTTGAGGTAGAGGGTGGCGTCGCGCACCGTCAGGTCATGGCCTTCCACCAGCGGGAAACCCAGCTGGCGGGCCAGGTAGAGGTGCTCGAAGTAGGTTTCGTTGAAACGCCCCGGCGTGAGCAGCACCACCAGCGGCGTCTCGCCGTCGCTGGGGGCCTGGCGGATCAGGGTTTCCTGCAGGGTGCGGAAGTAGCCGGCGAGGTACTGCACCCGCAGGTCGCGGTACAGCTCCGGCAGGGCGCGGGAAACGATCTGCCGGTTCTCCAGGGCGTACCCCGCGCCGGAGGGCGCTTGCGTGCGGTCGGCCAGCACGTGCCAGTGGCCGTCGGCATCGCGGGCCAGGTCCACCGCGTAGCAATGCAGGAAGATGCCGCCGGCCGGCCGCACGCCCTGGCAGGGCCAGAGGAAGTTGGGGTGACCGAAAACCAGTTCACTGGGCAGCAGCCCGTCGGCCAGCAGGCGCTGTTCACCGTAGAGGTCGGCCAGCACGGCATTGAGCAGGCGTGCGCGCTGCGCCACCCCGGCAGCGATGGGTTGCCATTCTTCGGCCGAAAGCAGGTTGGGCAGCAGGTCCAGCTCCCAGGGCCGGTCGGTGCCCTTGGGGTCGGCGTAGACGTTGTAGGTGACACCGTTTTCCTGAATCTGCCGGGCCAGCAATTCCTGGCGTTGCTGCATCTGCGCCGGCGTGGCGCGCTCCAGCTGCTGGAACAGGCGCTGCCAGTGAGGACGCACCTGGCCTTCGGCATCCAGCAGTTCGTGGTAGGCCGTGGCGGTCAGGGGGTAGTGGGCTAGCAGTTCGGACATCCGGGAACTCGTCAGGTGGGCAGCAGGGAAACTGTAGCGGACGGCGCGGCGCCCGGTCGCCGTGGCGCCGACCGGGTCGCCCCTTGCACCGTCTAGCGGCGGCGCAGGTCCAGGGTCATGGGCAGTTCGTCATCGACCACAGGCGCGCCGACCAGCAGCTTGCCCGGCGTGTGCCCATGGCGGAAGAAGCGCGCCAGGCGCCGGCTTTCGGCTTCGTAGGCGTTGACCGGGAAGCTGTCGTAGCTGCGCCCGCCAGGGTGCGCCACATGGTACTGGCAGCCGCCCAGGGAACGTTGCATCCAGGTATCCACCAGGTCGAACACCAGGGGCGCCTGCACGCCGATGGTGGGTTGCAGGCAGGAAGCCGGCTGCCAGGCGCGATAGCGCACCCCGGCGACGAACTCGCCGCCCCGCCCGGTGGGCCGCAGCGGCACCGGCTGGCCATTGCAAGTCAGCACGTAGCGGTCCGGCGCCATGCCGTTGACCTTCACCTGCACCCGCTCCAGGGAGGAATCCACGTAGCGCACGGCGCCTCCGGTGGCGCCCTCCTCCCCCAGCACGTGCCAAGGTTCCAGCGCCTGGCGCAGCTCCAGGTCGATGCCCTTGACCTGATAGTCGCCGTACTTGGGGAAACGGAACTCGAAGTGCGGGGCGAACCATTCGCTGCGCAGCGGATAACCCTCGGCGTTGAACTCGTGGACCACATCGTCGAAGTCCTGCTGGACGAAATGCGGCAGCAGGAAGCGGTCGTGCAGTTCGGTGCCCCAGCGCACCAGCTTCGGTGGCTGGTAGGGCTCATTCCAGAAGCGCGCCACCAAGCCGCGCAGCAGCAGTTGCTGGGCCAGACTCATGCGCGCGTGGGGCGGCATCTCGAAGGCGCGCAGCTCCAGCAGGCCGAGGCGGCCGGTGCTGCTGTCCGGCGAGTAGAGCTTGTCGATGCAGAACTCGGCGCGGTGGGTGTTGCCGGTGACATCCACCAGCAGGTTGCGCAGCAGCCGGTCCACCAGCCAGGGCGGGCAATCGGCGCCGGGTTCTGGCATCTGGCGGAAGGCGATTTCCAGCTCGTAGAGGGCGTCGTTACGCGCCTCGTCCACCCGTGGCGCCTGGGAGGTCGGACCGATGAACAGGCCGGAGAAGAGGTAGGACAGCGACGGGTGGTTGTGCCAGTAGCTGATCAGGCTGCGCAGCACGTCCGGCCGGCGCAGGAAGGGCGAATCCGACGGGGTGGCGCCGCCGAGAACGAAGTGGTTGCCGCCACCAGTGCCGACGTGTCGGCCGTCCACCATGAACTTCTCGCTGGACAGGCGGCTCTGCCGCGCCGCTTCGTAGAGGAACTCGGTGCGTTCCACCAGCTCGTCCCAGTTGTTCGAGGGGTGGATGTTCACCTCGATCACGCCCGGGTCGGGGGTGACGCGGAAGTGGGTCAGACGCGGGTCGCTGGGGGGCTCGTAGCCTTCCAGCAGCACCGGGCAGTCCAGTTCGCCGGCGGTGGCTTCGATGGCGGCGACCAGCTCCAGATAGGCTTCCAACTCATCCAGCGGCGGCATGAAGAGGTAGAGCCGTCCCTCACGAGGTTCGGCGCACAGGGCCGTGCGGGTAATACCGCTGGCAGACTGATGCAGGCCCGGCTCGCGGGCATCGCCCCGGCTTGTGGGGGCACCGTCGCGCAGTTGCTGGCGAATCAGCGCCGCGCGGCGCAGCGGCGGGAAGGCCTGGCTGGGGTCAGCCGGGTTCACGTAGGGGTAATCGGCCTCGCTGACCCAGGGTTGAGAATCCAGCGGCAGTCGGTAGCCGAGCGGCGAGTCGCCAGGTATCAGCCGGCAATGCTCGTCCCGCAGGAACCAGCGGCCACTTTCCCAGGCGTCTCCCGCCGCGCTGCGCGCCAGCGGCAGCACATGGCCGATGACCTCGCCCAGACCGCGCTCGAACACCCGGCGCAGGCGCTCGCGCTCCAGCGGGTCGGCCAGGCGGGCGTCCTCCGGGGTGACGTTGGCGGGCAGCTTGCGCTCGCGCCAGAGGTAGTAGAACCAGTCCTCGAAGGCGGGAAACTGGTTATCCACAGGCACACCGAGGCGATTGGCCACACGGCCGAGGAAGCGCGAGGCAAGGTGGGCATCGGCGCCATAGCTGCGGCCCTCGTTCGCGTAGAGGGCGGGTTCCTGCCAGATGGGCTCGCCGTCCTTGCGCCAGAAGCAGTTCAGCGACCAGCGCGGCAGCTGTTCGCCGGGGTACCACTTGCCCTGGCCGAAGTGCGCCAGCCCCTGGGGCGCGTAGTGCGCACGCAGGCGATGGAACAGGTCGGCGGCGAGGCGGCGCTTGTTGGGGCCCTGGGCCGTGGTGTTCCACTCCGGGTCGTCGGGGTAGTCGATGGCGATGAAGGTGGGCTCACCGCCCATGGTCAGGCGCACGTCACCGGCCACCAGGTCGGCGTCGATGTGCGCCCCCAGCTCGCGGATGGCCTGCCACTGTTCCTCGCTGTAGGGCTTGGTCACGCGCGGCGCTTCCCACACGCGCTCGACGCGCATGTCATGGGAGAACTCGCACTCGCACTCATCTACCCCGCCGCTGATGGGCGCCGCCGAGGACGGCTCCGGGCTGCAGGCCAGGGGAATGTGACCTTCGCCGGCGAACAGGCCGGAGGTGGGGTCCAGGCCGACCCAGCCGGCGCCGGGCAGGTAGACCTCGCACCAGGCGTGCAGGTCGGTGAAGTCCACTTCGGTGCCGCTGGGTCCGTCGAGGGACTTCTGGTCGGCGGTGAGCTGGATCAGGTATCCGGAGACGAAGCGCGCCGCCAGTCCCAGGTGGCGCAGCAGTTGCACCAGCAGCCAGGCCGAGTCGCGGCAGGAACCGGAGGCCTTTTCCAGGCTCTCCTCCGGGGTCTGCACACCCGGCTCCATGCGGATCAGGTAGCGGATGTCACGGGACAGCTGTTGGTTCAGCGCCACCAGGAAGTCCACGCTGCGCCTGGGCGTGAGATCGATGCGCGCGAGGTAGTCGGCGAACAGCGCCGTGGCCGGCAGGCGGCTGAGGTAAGGCGCCAGTTCACGCTGGTCGTCGGCGGTGTAGCTGAAGGGGAACTCCTCGGCGTAGGGCTCGAGGAAGAAGTCGAATGGATTGAACACCGCCATCTCGGCGACCAGGTCCACCTCCACCTTCATCTCCCGGGTCTTGTCCGGGAACACCAGGCGCGCCAGGTAGTTGCCCTGGGGGTCCTGCTGCCAGTTGATGAAGTGTTTGCCGGGCGCCACCTTCAGCGAATAGCCGAGGATGCGGGTGCGGCTGTGGGGCGCCGGCCGCAGGCGGATGATCTGCGGACCGAGCTTGACCTCACGATCGTAGCGATAGTGGGTGACGTGGTGCAGTGCGACATGGATCGACACGGCGTGCCTCCTGCGAGCCTGGGCGATACCGGGAGCGCGCAAGACTTGTGCCAGCCCCCGAACCACGGAATTCGGCCCACCGGAGCACCGGAATCGGGCCACCTTCGCACCCGGATGGCACGGCCGCACAAAAATGGTTCGCGGACGGGCCGACGGGTGCCCCTAGCCTAGCGGTGGAAGATGAAGGAGAAAGGAATTCGTGATGAGGTAGTTAGGTTGATTGGGCATAAGCATCTGCTCGGCGGACAGGGGCAATGTTCTTTGTAGGGGCGAATTCATTCGCCAAGGGCAGCGCAGCTGCTCCCCTGAGCCTCCAAAGGCAGTCCTTCGGCCTGCTTGGCGAATGAATTCGCCCCTACAGGGAGAGCGACTGCCGTCCCCGTCAGCATCCCCCCGGCAGACCGGCGATCCAGCGGGTCAGTACTTCCAGCCCCTCGTGGTGGACGGTGGAGCGGCCCAGCTCCGGCATCATCACGCTGGGGTCGGTGCTTTCGACCCGGTAGATCAGCACCGAGGCGTCGGGCTGGCCGGGGTGGATATCCACCAGGCGGTCGCCAGAGCCCTTGCCGGCGGCCACCGGTTGCTTGCACAGGCCGGAAGGAATGCCCAGCGGCGTGGCCGGGTCGAGGTAGAGCCCGGACGTGCGTGCCGGTCCCTTGGGGTTGTGGCAGTGGGCGCAGTTGATATCGAGGTAGCTGCGGGCCTGCTGCTCCAGCCCTTCCCCGGTGCGAGGGGCAGCGACCAAGGCATTGCGCGGCACGCTCTCCAGCTTCGGCAGGCCAGCCAGCAGGCCTTGGCGCTGCCAGCGTTGCAGCTGGTTTTCCACAGCCTCCGGATAGGCCAGGTCGCGATTCAGATGGCGGGCCTTGGGGCCCAGGGGCTGGACGCCCTCGCCATGGCGTTCCTCATGGCAGCCGGCGCACTGGTTGGCGTCGGGCACTTGATAGTCCACCGCAAGGGTTCCGCCCTGCTCGTCCCGCAGCGCCAGCGACGCACTGGCGCCCGCCCATTCCAGGATCGCGTCCTGCTGGGTTTCGTCCCACACATAGGGCAACGCCACCCAGCCCTGCTGCTGGCGCACCAGCACTCGGGTTTCCATCAGGCGCACCTTTGCCAGGTCCAGGCCGCTGGCCGGGTCACGGTCATCGCGGGTGTTCTTCAGCAGGCGGCCGTGGTCGTCCTTGGGGTAATAGAAGGTCTTGGTCAGCACGGTGCCGACCGGGAAGTCGAAGCGTTCTTCGCCGTAGCGGGCGGTCTGGCCCGGCGGCATCCAGACGGTGCGCAGCTTGTGGGCGTAGTCGCTGAACAGCGGGGTGTTGAGGTCATAGGCCAGGGCCTGGGCGGCCGGCTGCAAGTGTCCGTCAGCCCGGCGCAGCATGCCCCAATCGCTGAGCCTTTCCGGATAGGCCTCGCCCTCGGGCAAGTAAAGCGGCGCCGGCTGCCGGTCGCAGCCGACCAGCAGCAGCAGCGCCAGGCAGAGTACGAGCCTCATGAACCCTTGTTCTCCCCCGCGCTGGTCAGCACCACTTCGGGTAGCGGCGGCAGCGTGCAGCGGTGGGCGCTCATGTCGGTGCTGATGTTCTTGAAGTTGTTGGGCGCGTCGACGTTCACCAGGCTGGCCGCACCGTTATCGACGCAGATGCCCAGCTCCGCCGGGAGCTTGCCGTCCACCGCCTTGGCGGGGTTGAAGTAACCGTCCCAGAGGATGTCCGGCAGTCGACCATTGAGGCCGAACTGGGCGATCTTGAGGGCCTTCAGTTCCAGGTGGTCCGGGCTGTCGCCACCGGGGCCGAAGCGGTTGCCGTGGATGGCGATACGCTCCGGGTACGGATCGAAGTCCTGGTGGGTGGAGAGGCCGCTGTAGCCGGTGCTGAAATAGCTGCTGACGATGATGTTGGCGGTGCGGTGGTTGCCGATGTCGTTGTCGAAGATTTCCATATCGTCGTTGGAGTTGATCACCACCCCGGAACCGGCCGGCACGCTGGCCACCGGCGTGCCCTTGTGGCCGAAGTTGTCGTGGTTGTTGCCCTCGATGCGGTTGCGGTAGACGCGGGTACCGTGGCCCGGCTGCTGGAGGTTGGGCATGTTGAAGACGAGGATGCCGCCGGTGTTGCCGGTGGCGACGTTGTCGTAGACGTCGGCGCCGATGGTGTTCTCGATCTCGATGCCGGCGACGTTGCGCTCGGCGCGGCTGTTGCGCACCACCACGTTGCGCGATTGGCCGACGTAGATGCCGGCGTCGGAAGCGCCGATCGCCACCGCGCCGTCGATCAGTGTGTTTTCCGTCTGCACCGGGTAGATGCCATAGGCGCCATTTTCGGTGGCCGGGCCGTTGGTCCATTCGGTGCGGACGTTGCGGATGACGATGTTGCGGCCGCCCACCACCTTGAGGGCGTCACCCTTGGTGTCCTCCAGGGCGAGGTCCTGGAGGGTGAAGTCGGAGGCGTCCACCAGTAGCCCTTCGGCGCCGGCCTTCTGACCCTTGAAGTTGAGGATGGTCTTGTCCATGCCGGCGCCCTTGAGGGTCACCCCGCTGACCTTGAGGCTGAGTCCCCGGTCCAGATGCCAGGTGCCGGCGGGGATTGCGATGACGGTGCCGGGCTTGGCCTTGATCAGACGGGCCTGGAGGTCTTTCTGGAAATCGGCGTGGGCAACGGGGGACTCGGTCTGGTCACCGCAGCCGGCGAGCAGGATGGCGAAAGCCAGGAGGGAAAGGGGGCGCATAGCGGCTACCGGATTCTTGTTGTGATTGCTGGCACTATAGTGCCAATAATCATTTTGTTAGGAAGAGTCCGACAAACGATCGCTCCCACAAGGCATGCCGCAGAAAGAAAAACGCCAGCCCGAAGGCTGGCGTTTTCATTAGCGCGGCGCCACAGGGCGCTTGGCCGGCTTCTTCTTGCCGCCGCCCTTCTCGGCTGCGGCTGCCTTGTTTTCGGCTTGCTTGCGAGCAAAGGCTGCGGCCTTGGCCTGCTCGCGCTTGTCCCAGGGCTTGCTGCCGTCGCTGGCGCGGGGCGGCAGGCCGGTGTGCTGGGTCAGCATCTTGCCAGCGCCACCGACCTTCTTGCTGCCGGCCGGCGTGGAGTTCTTGCGGCGTGCGCTGTGGTACTCGTCCGTGGCCGGTTGATAGGCCGGGATCAGTTGGTGCTTGCCGTTGCCGATCAGGTCGCCACGGCCCATGCGCTCCAGGGCCTCGCGCAGCATCGGCCAGCCCTTGGGATCGTGGTAGCGCAGGAACGCCTTGTGCAGGCGGCGCTGTTCCTCGCTCTTGACGATCTTCACCCCTTCGCTCTTGTAGGTGACCTTGCGCAGCGGGTTCTTGCCCGAGTGGTACATGGCGGTGGCGCTGGCCATGGGCGACGGGTAGAAGGCCTGCACCTGGTCGGCACGGAAACCGTTGCGCTTGAGCCAGAGGGCGAGGTTCATCATGTCCTCGTCCGTGGTGCCGGGGTGAGCCGCGATGAAGTACGGGATCAGGTACTGCTCCTTGCCCGCTTCCTTCGAGTATTTCTCGAACATTTGCTTGAAGCGGTCATAGCTGCCGATGCCCGGCTTCATCATCTTGTCCAGCGGACCGCGCTCGGTGTGTTCCGGGGCGATCTTCAGGTAGCCGCCGACGTGGTGGGTCACCAGTTCCTTGACGTACTCGGGGGATTCCACGGCCAGGTCGTAGCGCAGGCCGGACGCGATGAGGATCTTCTTCACCCCCGGCAGGGCGCGGGCCTTGCGGTACAGCTCGATCAGCGAGCTGTGGTCGGTGTTGAGGTTCTCGCAGATGCCGGGGAACACGCACGACGGCTTGCGGCAGTGCTTCTCGATCTCCGGGCTCTTGCAGGCGATGCGGTACATGTTGGCGGTGGGGCCGCCAAGGTCGGAGACCACGCCAGTGAAGCCCGGCACCTTGTCGCGCATCTCCTCGATCTCACGCAGGATCGATTCGTGGGAGCGGTTCTGGATGATCCGGCCTTCGTGCTCGGTAATCGAGCAGAAGGTGCAGCCGCCAAAGCAGCCACGCATGATGTTCACCGAGAAGCGGATCATCTCGTAGGCCGGAATCTTCTCCTTGCCATACGCCGGGTGCGGGACGCGGGCGTAGGGCATGCCGAAGACGTAGTCCATCTCCTCGGTGCTCATCGGGATGGGCGGCGCATTGAACCAGACGTCCACCTCACCGTGGCGTTGCACCAGGGCGCGGGCGTTGCCGGGGTTGGTCTCCAGGTGCAGCACGCGGTTCGCGTGGGCGTAGAGCACCGGGTCGTTGCGCACCTTCTCGAAGGACGGCAGGCGGATCACGGTCTTGTCGCGGGTCAGGCGCGGGTTGGGCAGCAACTCCACGACCTTGGCCTCGTTGGGGTCTTCGACCGGGCCCTTCTCCTGCTCGATGGCGCAGGCCTGCAGGTCCTGGGTGTTGACGTAGGGGTTGATGATCTTGTCGACGTGGCCCGGACGATCGATGCGGGTGGAATCGATCTCGAACCAGTCGGCGGGTGTGTCGCGGCGGATGAAGGCCGTGCCGCGCACATCGGTGATGCTCTCGATGCTCTCGCCCCAGGACAGGCGCTGGGCGATTTCCACCACGGCGCGCTCGGCGTTGCCGTAGAGCAGGATGTCGGCGGTGGCGTCCATCAGGATCGAGCGGCGCACCTTGTCCTGCCAGTAGTCGTAGTGGGCGATGCGGCGCAGGGACGCCTCGATGCCACCCAGCACCACCGGCACGTGGGTGTAGGCCTCTTTGCAGCGCTGGCTGTAGACCAGGCTGGCGCGGTCCGGGCGCTTGCCGGCGACGCCGCCGGGGGTGTAGGCGTCGTCGGAACGGATCTTCTTGTCCGCGGTGTAGCGGTTGATCATGGAGTCCATGTTGCCCGCCGCCACGCCGAAGAACAGGTTCGGCTCGCCGAGCTTCATGAAGTCGTCCTTGGAGCGCCAGTCCGGCTGGGCAATGATGCCCACGCGGAAACCCTGGGCTTCCAGCAGGCGGCCGATGATGGCCATGCCGAAGGACGGGTGGTCGACGTAGGCGTCGCCGGTCACGATGATGATGTCGCAGGAATCCCAGCCGAGCTGATCCATCTCTTCCCGGCTCATCGGCAGGAAGGGTGCGGGACCGAAACACTCGGCCCAGTACTTCGGATAGTCGAACAGCGGCTTCGCAGCTTGCATATTTTTTGACCAGCGGGCTTTTTTACGGGGCGCGGAATATAGCACAAATTTTGAGCAAATCCGACGAGCACACTGGGTTTCTGCTGGGCAGGACACAAGCTTGTAGGATTTTGCTTACAGACTGATCACAGAATCTCCAGATCGCTATACTCCTGCCGACACGAATACCGCCAGGCCGCAGTCGTACAAAACATACAAGGAGCATGTGCGGTGCCTCGCTCGACCCTGATTTTCTTCCTGCTTCTCTGCTGGCTGGGCGTCACCCTGCCCGCCCAGGCGGCCTTCGAGTTGACCCCGCAGAGCAGTGGCGCGCCCCTCAATGGGCAGATCGACCTGTTGGAGGACCGGGACGGCAAGCTGGATATCCAGGACATGGCCAACCCCGAGGTGCAACAGCGCTTCACCCCGGCCAACGGCCGCGCCAGCGTGGGCCAGAGCCGTAGCGTCTGGTGGGTACGGGTGCAGCTCAGCCGCAACAGCGACGCACCCAGGCAGTGGTGGCTGGAGAACTCCGGCATTACCGTCTATCGGGTCAGCCTCTTCCTCCCGGATGGCAACGGCGGCTGGACCCGCAAGGAATCCAGCGAGGCCTTGCCTTTCGCCGAAACCCGCGACTACTCCTACCGGCGCATGCTGTTCAAGCTGCCGGATATCGGCGCCGAACCGCTCACCCTGTATTTCCGCAGCTATGACCCGGCGGGCAACTCCTTCCCCCTGAAGATCTGGCAGCTGGATGACCTGAAAGAGCTGAAATCCACCGAAAACCTCGGCTTCGGCCTGATCTACGGGGTGATCCTCGCGCTCTTCCTCTACAACCTGTTCATCCTGATAGCACTGCGCGACCCCGCCTACCTCTGGTACGTACTGGCCACCGCCTCGGCGCTGGTGTTCATCCTCAGCATGACCGGGCACGGCTTCCAGTACTTCTGGCCGGATGCGCCGGTGCCGGTGTGGCTGGACCGCATCACCCTGCCGGCAGCCTGGGGCATCTTCGTGATGCGCTTTACCCAGGAGCTGCTGTTCACCCGCCGCGGCCTGCGCTGGGCGGACCGCCTGTTCCACGTGGCCTGCGCGCTCTACGCGATCGCCATCCTGATCAACGCCTTCGGCTATCGCGCCGAGGGCGCCATCCTGATCGCCATCACGCCCATCGTGACGGTGCCCACCGCCCTGATCAGTGCGGTGGTGCGCTGGCGCCAGGGCTTCATTCCGGCGCGCTTCTACCTCATCGGTTACGGCACCGTGCTGGTGAGTACCGCAGTGCTGGTCATGCGCGCCGCCGGCATCATCCAGCCGACCAACTTCACTGCTTACATGTTCCCCATCGCCATCGCGGCGGAGTCGATCCTCTTCTCCTTCGCCCTGGCCTACCGCATCCAGATGCTCAAGCAGGATCGCGCCGCCGCCCTGGAGCAGGCCGACCGCGAGAAGGCCGCACGCCTGGCGCAGATGCAGGCCAGTGCCGACGAGCTGCAGGCCGCCGTCACGATCCGTACCGC
Organism: Pseudomonas sp. LFM046; assembly: GCF_000949385.2. Lineage (NCBI taxonomy): Bacteria > Pseudomonadati > Pseudomonadota > Gammaproteobacteria > Pseudomonadales > Pseudomonadaceae > Pseudomonas > Pseudomonas sp. LFM046. The sequence goes on from NZ_JYKO02000001.1 coordinate 5,248,050, forward strand.
TGAGCTGGCTGCGGCCAACGTGCGCCTCAGTGAGCGGGAACGCGAGCTGGAGCACGCGGCTTTCCACGACTCGTTGACCGAACTGCCCAACCGCCGCTACCTGATCGAGCGCACCGAATCGGCCCTGGCCAGCGCCAAGCGCCATGAGCATCCGCTGGCGCTGATGCTGATCGACCTCGACCACTTCAAGCCGATCAACGACCGCTTCGGCCACGATGCCGGCGACGAAATGCTGCGCACCATCGGCCGCCGCCTGCGCGAGCACGTGCGGGGCGGCGATGCCGTGGCGCGCCTGGGGGGCGATGAGTTCGCCGTGCTGATCTGCGGGCCGGACGCCGAAGTCCAGGCCGGCGAACTCGCCCGACGCCTGCTGGAGGAGTTGGCCATACCGATGCACTACGGCGCGGAACAGCTGTCGGTGAGCATCAGCATCGGCATCGCCCTCTTCCCGCAACATGCGCGGAATTTCTCCGGGCTCTACCAGACCGCCGACCAGGCCCTGTACAAGGTCAAGGCCCGCGGTCGCTCGGGTGTGGTGATATTCGGTGAGGATGGCGAGCTGTCCAACGAAGCCAGCCTGCAACTGGATGTGCTGAAGATTCGCAGCGGACTGCTGTAGCTCTATTTGCGTAGGAGCGAGCTCTGCTCGCGAACGGGACCACTTCGCGAGCAGAGCTCGCTCCTACTGGATTCTCAGGCTGGGCGGTTGGGCTTCGCTCAGGCCAGGTAGCGGCGCGGCACCCGCGCGGTGACCTTGGTGAGCAATTCGTAGCCGATGGTGCCGCAGGCCTGGGCCAGCTCGTCCACCGGCAGTTGAGCGCCCCAGAGCTCCACCGGATCGCCTACCCGGGCCTCCGGCATGTCGCTGAGATCCACCGCCAGCATGTCCATGGAAACCCGACCGGCCAGCGGCACGCGGCGGCCGTTCACCACCACCGGGGTTCCACTGGGAGCATGGCGCGGGTAGCCATCGGCGTAGCCGCAGCTGACGGTGCCGATGCGCGACGGCCGGCTGGCTTCCCAGGTGGCGCCGTAGCCCACGGTTTCCCCTTCCGCGATTTCCCGCACGGCGATCAGTTGGGCGCTAAGGCTCATGGCCGGTTTCAGGCCCAGGTCAGCGGCGCTGAGGTCGGCGCAGGGCGAGGCGCCATAGAGCATGATGCCGGGGCGCAACCAGTCCATATGAGACGCCGGCATGGTCAGGATGGCGGCGGAATTGGCCAGGCTGCGCTGGTCGAAGTCGAGGTCCAGCAGGTCGAGGAAGGCTTCCAGTTGCACCTCATTGAGGCTGTGGCCACGCAAGTCGGCGCAGGCGAAGTGGCTGATCAGGTTGAGCTCGGCCACCTGGGGAGCGGCCCGCAGGCGGGCGTGCCAGTGACGCAGCGCATCCGCGTCGAACCCCAGGCGGTGCATGCCGGAATCCAGCTTGAGCCAGACATTGAGCGGTCGTGGCAGCCCGGCGGCCAGGAGCGCCTCCGCCTGCTCAGGCCCCTGCACCACCAGGTCCAGGCCCAGTTGGGCAGCCAACGGGTATTCCACCGGCTCGAAGCAGCCTTCCAGCAGCAGCACCCGTGCCTCGTCGTCGAGGGCGCGCACTTCGGCCGCCTCTTCCAGGCAGGCCACGGCAAAGCCATCAACCTCGCCGCGCAGGCTGGCGACCACTTCGCGCACACCGTGGCCGTAAGCATTCGCCTTGACCACCGCGAAGGCCTGCCGGCCAGGCGCGCAGCGCTTGGCCAGAGAGTAGTTGTGGCGGATGGCGGAAAGGTCGATGGCGGCGATCAGCGGGCGCATTGAGACGGGCTCATGAACGAAAACGGGCGCCCATCATACCGCCTGGGCGCCCGTGTTCATTGATCTGGAGCTTATTCGTCGTCGAACTGGTAGGCACCCGGCGCGAGGTTCTCGAAGCGCGAGTACTTGCCGAGGAAGGCCAGCCGCGCAGTTCCCAGCGGGCCGTTACGCTGTTTGCCGATGATGATCTCGGCCACGCCCTTGAATTCGGTCTCGGGGTGATACACCTCGTCGCGGTACACGAACAGGATGATGTCGGCGTCCTGCTCGATCGCCCCGGATTCGCGCAGGTCGGAGTTGATCGGGCGTTTGTTCGGACGCTGTTCGAGTCCCCGGTTCAACTGGGACAAGGCAATCACCGGGCAGTTGAACTCCTTGGCCAGGGCCTTGAGCGAGCGGGAGATTTCAGAAATCTCGTTCACCCGGCTGTCGCCGCTGGAACCGGGAATCTGCATCAGCTGCAGGTAGTCGACCATGATCAGGCCGATCTCGCCGTGCTCGCGCGCAAGGCGGCGGGTACGGGCGCGCATTTCGGAGGGCGAAATGCCGGCGGTGTCATCGATGAACAGCTTGCGGTCATTGAGCAGGTTGACCGCGGAGGTCAGGCGCGGCCAATCGTCGTCGTCCAGGCGACCGGCACGGACCTTGGTCTGGTCGATACGGCCGAGGGACGCGAGCATACGAATCACGATGGACTCGGAGGGCATCTCCAGGGAATACACCAGGATGGCCTTGTCGCTGCGCATCAGGGCGTTTTCCACCAGGTTCATCGCGAAGGTGGTCTTACCCATGGAGGGACGGCCGGCGACGATGATCATGTCCGCTGGCTGCAGGCCGCTGGTCAGGTTGTCCAGATCGGTGAAGCCGGTGGACAGGCCGGTGATGGCGTCGCCGGCATTGAAAAGCTCGTCGATGCGGTCGATGGCCTTGACCAGGATGTCATTGATGCCCACCGGGCCGCCGGTCTTGGGCCGCGCTTCGGCGATCTGGAAGATCAGGCGCTCGGCTTCGTCGAGGATCTCTTCGCCGGTGCGGCCCTGGGGCGCGTAGGCACTGTCGGCGATCTCGGTACTGATGCCGATCAGCTTACGCAGGGTGGCGCGCTCGCGAATGATCTGGGCGTAAGCCTTGATGTTGGCGACCGAAGGCGTGTTCTTCGCCAGTTCGCCAAGGTAGGCCAGGCCGCCAACCTGGGGCAGTTGGCCTTCCTTGTCCAGTTGCTCGGACAAGGTCACCACGTCGAAGGGCATGTTGCGTTCGGCCAGCTTGAAGATGGCGCGGAAGATCAGCCGATGATCGTGGCGATAGAAGTCGCCGTCGGACACCTGATCGAGCACGCGCTCCCAGGCATTGTTGTCCAGCATCAGGCCCCCGAGGACGGCCTGCTCGGCCTCGATGGAGTGCGGCGGCACCTTGAGCGCGGCGGTTTGCAGGTCGAACTGTTCCGGGACGGTGATTTCGTTCATAGGCTCGGAAAATTCTTGGGCTGGAAAGACATCGGGCACGTCACCGCTTTCGCAATGACGTGCCCGATGTTAGCGAGCCGGCACCTGAGTGCAAGCTCACTTCGACGGCTTGCTTAGCCGGCAATCACGATCAGCTTGACCGCGGCTTCGACGTCGGTGTGCAGGTGCAGAGCAACGTCGTACTCGCCAACTTGGCGAATGGTGCCGTTCGGCAGGCGGACTTCGGCCTTGGCAACCGGAACGCCAGCGGCGGTCAGGGCGTCAGCGATGTCGTGGGTGCCGATGGAACCGAACAGCTTGCCTTCGTCGCCGGCGCTGGCAGTGATGGTCACTTCCAGTTCGGACAGCTGGGCAGCGCGCGCTTCGGCAGCAGCCTTCTTGTCGGCAGCCTGCTTTTCCAGCTCAGCGCGGCGAGCTTCGAACGCAGCAACGTTCTCGGCGGTAGCAGCGGTGGCCTTGCCTTGCGGCAGCAGGAAGTTACGGCCGTAGCCGGCCTTTACGTTCACCTTGTCGCCCAGGTTGCCCAGGTTGGCGATTTTTTCGAGCAGGATGACTTCCATTTGAGTCTTACCTCTTAACTTTTAACCTTCACCGTTCGCAGGGCCGGCGCCGTTCTTGCGCGCCTTGCGTCCGCGAAAATCAATCAGACTGTCGACGATGGCCAAGACCACCAGCAACGGATAGATCAGTTGCATGAACAGCAGCAGCGACACGTACAGCCCCACCAGCCAGAAACCGGCGGTTCTACCCTGCTTCACCAGACCATGCACCAGGGCCAGGCCGGCAAAAGCCAGCGGCACGCTGCAGATCGGCGTCAGCATCGCCAGCTCCAGACCCAGGTTGGGGCCCAACAGCATGGCGACCAGCAGGCCGAAAGCCAGTGCCGGCGACAGTCTCAGCGCGCGGAACTCGCTGCCGAAACCATCGGGGTTGTACAAGGCTGCCTGCCAGTAGCGGCCGAGCATCAGGCTCAGCACGCTGACCAGCTGCAGCAGCGCCGCGATCAGGCCGGTCAGGACCGGCGCGACCATGGCTCCCAGACGCGCTCGCTCGTCATCCGCCAGTTGCGAATAGACGTTGCCCATCACCTGCGGCATGAGCTTCTGCAGCTCACCCGCCATGGCGGTTATGGGCTCGCGGAACACCGCGCCCAGCACCAGGCCGTACAGCAGACCAAGCGCTACGCTGATCATCAGCACCCGCGTCCAGGACACGCTGGAACGCAGCACCAGGGCCAACCCCAGCGCGCCAAGCAACACCATCAGGGTGCGTGGCTCGCCGAAGTACCACCAGCCAAGAGCTGGCAGCAGGGCCCAGGCAATGATGCCGAGAGCATCGTTCACACCACGCCGCAGCAGCACCAGGCTGCCAGCGGCTGCGCTCAGCCAGAACATCAGGGGCAGGGCCGCTGCACCAACCACCACCAGGGTGGCCTGCATGCGACCGCGCATGATGAACTCCGCCAGAGCGCGCATTACGTTCTATCCCTTACCCAGGTCGACCGACCTGAATCAACGGCCGTGGCTGTCGGTGTAGGGCAGCAGGGCCAGGTAGCGGGCGCGCTTGATAGCGGTAGCCAGCTGACGCTGATACTTGGCTTTGGTGCCGGTGATACGGCTCGGAACGATCTTGCCGGTTTCGGAGATGTAGGCCTTCAGGGTGTTGAGATCCTTGAAGTCGATCTCTTTCACGCCTTCAGCGGTGAAACGGCAGAACTTACGACGACGGAAGAAACGTGCCATGAACTTGGCTCCTCAATAGATCCGTGGATTACTCGTCAGCGTTGTCGCTGTCTTCGCCTTCGGCGGCAGCGTCAGTCTCAACGCGCTCACGGCGCTCACGGCGCTCGTTGCGGTTTTCCTCGGCCTTGAGCATCTCGGACTGGCCAGTGATGGCTTCGTCGCGACGGATGACCAGGTTACGGAGGACGGCGTCGTTGTAGCGGAAGTTGTCTTCCAGCTCGGCCAGGGCCTTGCCGCTGCACTCAACGTTCAGCATCACGTAGTGAGCCTTGTGAACGTTGTTGATGGCGTAGGCCAGCTGGCGACGGCCCCAGTCTTCCAGGCGGTGAACCTTGCCACCGTCTTCTTCGATGAGCTTGGTGTAGCGCTCAACCATGCCGCCAACCTGCTCGCTCTGGTCCGGGTGAACCAGGAAGATGATTTCGTAATGACGCATAAATGCTCCTTACGGGTTGTAGCCTGCCAACATCGTGGTCAGGCAAGGAGTGAATATCTCGTTTTGGCTTGCCGGGTCGGGGACGTGCACGAGCCTGCCCCCACGGCAAGGGGCGACATTCTAGAGAAGGGCGAAATGCCGCGCAAGGAAATCTGGCGATATTTTGAACAGACCGAAGGCCGAGCGAATCTCGTCGCCCGGCCTTTCGCGCCAAGCGCCTTTATTGGCGCTTTGCTTTCCGCTGGCGGACTGCCTCGAACAGGCAGACCCCGGTGGCCACCGAGACGTTGAGGCTGCTGACGCTGCCGGCCATGGGCAGCTTCACCAGGTAGTCGCAGTGCTCACGGGTCAGGCGACGCATCCCCTTACCCTCGGCGCCCATGACCAGCACGGTCGGACCGGTCATGTCCTGGTCGTAGACTTCCTGCTCCGCCTCACCGGCGGTCCCCACCACCCACAGACCTTTTTTCTGCAGCTTTTCCAGGGTGCGCGAGAGGTTGGTCACTGCCACCAGCGGCATCACCTCGGCCGCGCCGCAGGCCACCTTGCGAACCGTGGCGTTGAGGGTGGCGGACTTGTCCTTGGGCACGATCACCGCCAGCACGCCCGCGGCGTCGGCGGTGCGCAGGCAGGCCCCGAGGTTGTGCGGGTCGGTGACACCATCCAGAGCCAGCAGCAGCGGGGCTCCAGGGGTGCGTTCCAGCAGCTCGTCGAGCATGTTCTCGCCCCAGACCTGGCTGGGACTGACCTCGGCCACCACGCCCTGGTGGACGCCTTCGGCCCACTCGTCCAGCTCGTGACGGTCCTTGTGGCCCACCGCGATGCGATGCTGCCCGGCCAGGTCGACCAGGACCTGGACTCGAGGGTCATGCCGGCTCTCGGCCAGCCACAGCTGCTTGACGCGTTTGGGGTGATGGCGCAGCAGCGCTTCCACGGCATGCACGCCGTAGACCTTTTCCAACTGACTCATTTCTTGACCTTGTTACCGGGCGCCTTGGGCTTGGGCGGCCCTTTGCGGTGTTTCGTGGGTTTGTTCGCGGCTTTTGCCTTGGCTGCCTTGGCCTTCTTCTTCGGCGGCTTGGCCTCCGAATTCGCCTTACCCCTGGCCGGCTTGTCGAGGGGAGCCTGGGCCGGGCGGGTGCCCTTGCTGGCCTTGGCGCCCTGGCGCGCCTCGCTGAGCAGGGCCTGCTTGAGGGCGCGACTCCTGTTCACATCGGTATTGCCGAGCATTTCTTCGGCCTGGGCCAGCATCTCAGGTGGCACGGCCGGCAGCGCCTGGACCTTGCCGGAACGGTGCCGACGTGACGTCACCGCCGCCTGGGGTTCATGCCAGGGTTTCTCCTGGACAGCGGCACGCGCGACGGCCTTGGCACCACGACTCCGTCCCTTGCCGACACGGGGCTCGGCCACGGCTTTGGTCTTGGCCTTGGCGGATACGGGTTTGTCCGCACCACGATTCTTGCGACCGACAGGCGCAGTCAGCACGTTTTCCGAGAGCTCGAAGTCGATCTTGCGTTCGTCCAGATCGACGCGCGCCACCACCACTTCCACCTCGTCGCCCAAGCGGAAGCTGCGGCCGCTGCGCTCGCCGGAAAGGCGATGGTGAATAGGATCGAAGTGGTAGTAGTCGCCCGGCAATGCCGTGACATGCACGAGGCCTTCTACATAGATGTCGATCAGCTCGACGAAGATGCCGAAGCCGGTCACCGCCGAGATCACGCCCGGGAAGGTCTCACCCACGCGGTCACGCATGTACTCGCACTTCAGCCAGTTGGTGACATCGCGGGTGGCCTCGTCGGCACGGCGCTCGGTCATCGAGCACTGCTCGCCAAGCTGCGCCAGGCGCGGCTCATCGTAGGGATAGATGCGCGCCTTGGGCATGGCTGCCGCTCCGGCCCTGCGCACGTGGTCGCTGGCCCGCTTGGAGCGGATCAGGCCACGGATGGCACGGTGCACCAGCAGGTCCGGGTAGCGGCGGATGGGCGAGGTGAAGTGGGTGTAGGCGTCGTAATTGAGGCCGAAGTGCCCTTCGTTATCAGGGCTGTACACCGCCTGACTCAGGGAGCGCAGCATCACCGTCTGGATCAGGTGGAAGTCGGGGCGATCACGGACCGTCTCCAGCAGCGCCTGGTAGTCGCTGGGGGTCGGCTCGCTCTTGCCACGATTGAGGGTCAGGCCAAGCTCGGCCAGGAATTGCCGCAGCTTGTCCAGTCGCTCGCTGGGCGGACCGTCGTGGACACGGTAGAGCGCCGGGATCTCATGCTGCTGGAGGAAACGCGCGGTGGCCACGTTGGCGCACAGCATGCATTCCTCGATCAGCTTGTGGGCATCGTTGCGCTGGGTCGGCAGGATCTCGGAGATCTTGCGATCGGCACTGAATACGATGCGGGTTTCCTGGGTCTCGAAGTCGATGGCGCCACGCACCTGGCGGGCAGCCAGTAGCACCTTGTAGAGCTTGTAGAGCTGCTGGAGCGGCTTGACCAGGTGGGGCAACTGCTCGCCGAACAGCTTCGCTTCGGTGGAGTCCGGGGTTTCCAGGAACTGGCTGACCTTGGTGTAGGTGAGCCGCGCATGGGAATGGATGACCGCCTCGTAGAACTCGTAGCCCGTGAGCTTGCCGGCGCGGGAGAGGGTCATGTCGCAGACCATCGCCAGGCGATCGACCAGCGGGTTCAGGGAGCAGAGGCCGTTGGAGAGCACCTCCGGCAACATCGGAATGACCTTCTCCGGGAAGTACACCGAGTTGCCGCGATTGGCCGCTTCCTCGTCCAGGGCCGAACCCACCTTTACATAGTGGGAGACGTCGGCGATGGCGACAATCAGGCGCCAGCCACCGCCCTTGCGGGCCTCGGCGTAGACGGCGTCGTCGAAGTCGCGGGCGTCCTCGCCATCGATGGTGACCAGCGGCAGGTCGCGCAGGTCGATGCGCTTCTCCTTGTCCTTCTCGGCCACTTCGGGCTTGAGCTTGGCGGCTTCCTTGACCACGGCGGCGGGCCACTCGTGGGGGATGTCGTAGCTGCGCAGGGCGACTTCGATCTCCATGCCCGGCGCCATGTAGTCGCCCAGCACCTCAACCACTTCACCCTGAGCGAGGCGGAAATTGCTCGGCCATTGCTCGATCTTCACCTGGACGAATTGACCGTGGCTGGCGTCGCCCTGCTTGCCATGGGGAACCAGGACTTCCTGCTGGATCTTCGGGTTGTCGGCAACCACACGGGCAATGCCGCTCTCCTCGAAGAAGCGACCCACCAGGGTTTCATGGGCGCGCTCGATGATCTCCACCAGGGCGCCTTCGCGACGGCCACGGCGGTCGACGCCGGATACCCGGGCCAAGGCGCGGTCGCCATCGAACACCAGACGCATTTGCGCCGGACTGAGGAAGAGGTCTTCGGAGCCATCGTCCGGGATGAGGAAGCCGAAGCCGTCGCGGTGGCCACTGACGCGGCCGCAGATGAGGTCGAGCTTGTCCACCGGTGCGTAGGTGCCTCGACGGGTATAGATAAGTTGACCGTCGCGCTCCATGGCGCGGAGGCGGCGGCGCAGGGCCTCCAGCTGTTCATCGCTGGTCAGGCCGAATTCTTCTACCAACTGTTCCCGGCTGGCCGGCGCGCCCCGCTCGTCGAGGCGCTGCAGGATCAGTTCGCGACTGGGGATGGGGTTTTCGTATTTTTCCGCCTCGCGAGCGGCCTCGGGGTCGAGGTTCTGCCAATCGGCCATCAGGGGTTGATCACCTTTTTATCCATAGAGGGATTTGTCATCTGTCTTATTGAAGCGCGAATTCCGATTATCGGTCAGCTTTGCCTGAAGAATAATTTTTTTACGTTCAGGGGTTTACAACACAAAAGTCGGCTCGTATAGTTCGCGCCCACAGCGTCGCTGAGACGTTGTAGCCGGAAGCTGGTGAGCAATCATCGCATCCAGTGCCCAGGTGGCGGAATTGGTAGACGCACTAGGTTCAGGTCCTAGCGGTGGCAACACCGTGGAAGTTCGAGTCTTCTCCTGGGCACCATTTTCAGAAACCGAGCCGCAAAGCTCGGTTTCCTGTTTAACGGATCGTACGGTTCCGTGTCGTTCAACGATGAACACCGTATAAGTCGATGAGCAATCATCGCAATGTGCCCAGGTGGCGGAATTGGTAGACGCACTAGGTTCAGGTCCTAGCGGTGGCAACACCGTGGAAGTTCGAGTCTTCTCCTGGGCACCACTCTTAAACAAAGCCGAGCTCTGCTCGGCTTTGTGCTTTCCGGCTTCCGGAAGTCCGCTGCATCCCCAGCAATAAAGGAAGGGCCTACGCCCTCCCCTCATCACGACACCCTCTACGCCCTGAACTGACCCAGGCTGGCCTTGAGCTGATCGGCCAAGCCGGCAAGCACTCGCCCGCTGCTGGCGGTGGCGGCAACCGCCTCGGCCGCCAGACTGGCCTCGGCATGGATCACATCCACCCGCCCCCGCACGCCGTCAGCCCCGGCCGCCTGATGCTCGGCAGCACGAGCAGCTGCCTGCACCGCGCCATGGACCTGTTCCACGGCCTGCTGCACGCTGTGCTGCAGACGCTCGCTGTCGCGCAGAGCCTCCAACCCTTCCACGGCACGCTCGCGGGCCTGGGAAATGGCCGAAACGGCCTCACGGGCCCCGGTCTGCAGGGCCGCGATATGCTCCTGGATATCGCCGGTGGACTGCTGGGTCTTGCTGGCCAGGGCCCGGACTTCGTCGGCTACCACCGCGAACCCGCGACCGCTCTCTCCTGCCCGCGCGGCCTCGATCGCAGCATTCAGCGCCAGCAGGTTGGTCTGCTCAGCAATACCGTGGATGACCGACAGCACCATCTCGATCTGTTCGCTCTGCCGCGCCAGCCGCTCGATCACCTCGGAGCCGTTCTGCACGCGAGCCTCCAGGGTTTCGATCAATCCGCCCACCTTGCGCGCAATGGCCGCATTGTCCTGGGCGGCCTGGCGGATTTCGCCCACCTGGCGCAAGGCATCCTGCATCGCCTGGCTCTCGGCCTGGGCCTCGGCCACCATGCCCGCCAACGCACTGAGGCTGCCTTCCACTTCGCTGCGCTGACGATGGGCCGCCGCCTCAGCGGACTGGCTGCGCTCGGAGAGCGCCTTGATTTCCAGGCCGGTACGCTGCGCCACGTCGCCTGCTTCGCGGACGATGGGCTGCAGCTTGTCGACGAAGCGGTTCACCGCCGCGGCCATTTCACCCACCTCGTCGCGGCTGTCCAGTTTGACCCGACGGGTCAGATCCCCTTCCCCGGCAGCCAGGTCGTTCAGGGCATCGATCAGCAGGCGCAGGCGCACCACCACGCGACGCCCCAGCACAACCGCCAACACCAGCAACACGCCAAGCCCTACCAGCGCAAGCCCCAGGCCGATGCGCCAGCGCAGCTCACCTGCCGCCGACTCCACCGCCTGACGGGTGCCAACACTCATGCTGACGGCCGTCTCACGCGCCGACTGCAGCCGCGCAGTCAGCGCCGCACTGCTCTCGGTAGCGGCGCCGGCGAGGCTTTCGCCCACCAACTCACCACCACTGGCAATCAGAGCCGAGAAGCGCTGGTCCAGCGCCTTGAGTTGCTGCTCCACGCCGGCAGTGGAAACGCCCATGCGTACCTTGCCGATCTCCACGCCATTGGGACTGATGGAAGCCTCCACCAGGTAGACGGACGAATCATTGGCCGCCGCGCTCAGCACCTTGTCCAGCGCCCGATCACCCTGCCCCTTGGCCAGCAATGCCTTGATCTGCGGGTTCTCGCGATTGAGGTAACGGGTCAGGTGCTGGCCTTGGGCATCGTCGTAGACGACAAAGAGCACATTGGGATTGCGCTGGGCACGCCGCGCGAACTCGGACAGGGTGGGTACGTCGTTGTCCCACATTGCCCGCGGCGCCACGGCAGCGAGCAGTTGGGCCAGGTCATTGGCCGACTCCTTGAGATTCTGCTCGAGGGTCTGGCGCAACTGACCCTGCTCCTGCTGAAGACGCTCGGTGAGTGCGCTACTCAGGCGCTCGCGGGTCTTGGTGGAGAGCGCACCCAGGCTACCGGACACTTCCTGTCCTGCCTGCTCCAGATCCCCCGCTAGACGCTGGGTATCGCCTCCCAGGCGCACACCTAATTCATCCACCAGGGAATTCACGGTGCCCCGGGTCAGGGCGACGGCCACCATGACCTGCACCAGCAGGGCAATGCCAAGGGCAACGAAGACCGGACGCAGCAGACGGCTTTGCAACAGGGACAGAATGGCTGACACGACGAGCGACTCCTCTACAACCGTTACCTCTGTAACGGCGACAACGCGGATTTATAAAGGCCAGCAAAGTGCGTGCCGATCAGCCGTGCGACATTTGGAACCACTGAAACGACGAAGGGCCGCTCTAGGCGGCCCTTCTGGGGGAGTCACGGGACTCAGGCGTACGGGTGACGCAGGATGATGGTCTCGTTACGGTCCGGACCGGTGGAGATGATGTCGATGGGCGCGCCCACCAGCTCTTCCACACGCTTGATGTAAGCCACGGCATTGGCCGGCAGCTCGTCCAGGCTCTTGGCGCCGACGGTGGATTCGCTCCAGCCCGGCATTTCTTCATACACCGGCTGCAGGCCGATATAGCTGTCGGCGTCGGTCGGGGCATCTTCCAGCAGTTCGCCATTGGCGCCCTTGTAGCCGGTGCAGATACGGATGGTTTCCAGGCCGTCGAGCACATCCAGCTTGGTCAGGCAGAGGCCGGAGAGGCTGTTGATCTCGATGGCGCGACGCAGGATCACGGCGTCGAACCAGCCGCAACGGCGGGCACGGCCAGTGGTGGAACCGAACTCGTGGCCACGCTTGGCCAGGTAGGCGCCGGTGTCGTCAAACAGCTCGGTCGGGAACGGGCCGGAACCCACACGAGTGGTGTAGGCCTTGGTGATACCGAGGATGTAATCCAGGTACAGCGGACCGAAGCCGGAACCCGTAGCGGTACCGCCAGCGGTGGTGTTGGAGCTGGTCACGTAAGGGTAGGTGCCGTGGTCGATGTCCAGCAGCGAGCCCTGGGCGCCTTCGAACATGATGTAGGCGCCTTGCTTGCGCAGCTGGTGCAGGCGCGCGGCGACGTCGGTCATCATCGGCTTGAGCAGCTCAGCGTAGGCCAGAGCCTCGTCCAGCGTCTTCTGGAAGTCGACCGCCGGCTCTTTGTAATAGTGCTGCAGGACGAAGTTGTGGTAGTCCAGCAGCTCGCCCAGCTTGGCGGCGAAGCGCTCGCGGTGGAACAGGTCGCCGATGCGCAGGCCGCGACGAGCGACCTTGTCTTCATAGGCCGGGCCGATACCGCGACCGGTGGTACCGATCTTGGCGTCGCCACGGGCCTTTTCACGCGCCTGGTCCAGGGCTACGTGGTACGGCAGGATCAGGGTGCAAGCCGGGCTGATGCGCAGGCGCTCGCGCACCGGTACGCCTTTCTCTTCCAGCTTGGTGATTTCGCGCATCAGCGCATCGGGAGCGACCACCACGCCGTTGCCGATCAGGCACTCGACGTTCGAGCGCAGGATGCCGGACGGGATCAGGTGCAGCACGGTCTTCTCGCCATCGATCACCAGGGTGTGGCCGGCGTTGTGGCCGCCCTGATAACGCACGACGGCGGCAGCCTGGTCGGTCAGCAGATCGACGATCTTGCCCTTACCCTCATCACCCCACTGGGTGCCCAGGACTACGACATTCTTACCCATAACACTTGTCCTCTTCGCAGAAGCTCGATGCCGGCAGCCGCCGGCGGAAAACACGGAAACTCGTTTGGGGCCGGCCCTTCAGCACCGGCCTTGAAGCCACTTCCTCAGGAAAGCGCCGCCACCTGCCAGCGCCCGTCACGCAGGACCAGCTGGCGATCGCATTCAGCCTCCCGCGCACTCGCAACTTCCTGACCCGGCAGGGCCTGCACCACGCGCTGGCCATCGGCGCGCAGGCGCTTGACCTCGTACCAAAGGTAGGGGTCGTGGCTGTCCGGTGCCCAGATGCCGGGAACCGGCTGATCCAGAACCATGTTGCCCAGGGTCACCAGGGTCTTCAGGTCGGTGGAGAAGCCGGTGGCGGGGCGGGCGCGACCGAAGTCGGCGCCGATGTCGTCATAGCGACCGCCTTGGGCAATGGACTGCCCGACGCCCGGCACGAAAGCCGCAAAAACCACTCCGGTGTGATAGTGATAGCCGCGCAGCTCGCCCAGGTCGAAATAGAGCGGCAGCTCGGGATAGCGCAGCTCCAGCGCGTCGGCGATGGCGATCAGCTCATCAAGCGCGCGGTGCACTTCGGCGGGCGCATCCATCAGGACACCCTGGGCCAGATCCAGCACCTCTCGGCTGCCGCAGAGCTCGGCCAGGGAGCGGAGCATGGAGGCCAGCTCATGGGGCAGGTCGTCAGTGAGCTCGGCCACCTCGTCCACCGCCTTGCGCTGCAGGGCGTCGAACAGGCTGCGCTCGACTTCGCCGGACAGGCCGGCGGCCTGGGCCAGCCCACGGTAGATGCCGACATGACCGAGGTCCATGTGCACATCTGGCACGGCGGCCAGATCGAGCATTTCCAGCATCAGACTGATGACTTCCACGTCGCTGGCCGGGCTGGCGTCGCCGTACAGTTCAGCACCCAGCTGGATCGGACTGCGCGACGTGGACAGCGCACGCGGTTGGGCATGCAACACGCTGCCGGCGTAGCACAGACGATTCGGGCCTTCACGGCGCAGGGTATGCGCGTCAATACGCGCCACCTGCGGCGTGATGTCCGCGCGAAAACCCATGAGGTGGCCCGACTGCGGGTCGGTCACCTTGAAGGTCCGCAGGTCGAGGTCCTGACCGGCACCGGTCAGCAGGGACTCGAGATATTCGATATGCGGAGTGACCACGAAGTCGTAGCCCCAACGCTGGAACAGGTCCAGCACCTGGCGGCGGGCTGCCTCGATGCGTGCCGCCTCGGGCGGCAGTACTTCTTCGATACCGTCTGGCAGCAGCCAGCGATCTACCGTTGCCATTTCGCCAATCCCCTCTCAGCCGGGCGGCAAGCCATCAGTGAAGCAGATACAGGAGGCCAGTCCCCAGCAACATGCTGGACAGGCCCATCAGGCGGAGATGGCGGTCCTTGAACTCCGCCAACCCAAGTACCGCGGTGCGCCAACGGCGCGGATAGAGGAAGGGCAGGATGCCTTCCAGCACCAGCATCAGACAAAACGCAATGCCGAGTTCCTGCCACATGATTCCCGCGGACGCAAAAAAGCCGGGATTTCCCGGCTGACCCATGATAACACGTTTTCCCTGACGGTCACCCCGGCGGACGATGAGCGTCCGCCGGGAGGGGATCGATCAGCGTGCGGCCTTGTCCAGATAGCGGAAGAATTCGCTATTGGGGTCCAGCACCATCACGTCGCTCTTGTTGCCAAAGCTTTCGCGATAGGCCTGGAGGCTGCGGTAGAAGGCATAGAACTCCTGGTCCTGACCGTAGGCCTTGGCGTAGATCGCAGCAGCTTTGGCGTCGCCATCACCGCGAGTTTCTTCGGCCTCGCGATAGGCCTCGGCCAGCAGCACACGGCGCTGACGGTCGGCGTCGGCGCGAATGCCTTCGGCCAGCTCCGAACCCTTGGCGCGGTGCTCACGAGCTTCACGCTCACGCTCAGTGCTCATGCGCTCGAAGACGCTGCGGTTCACTTCCTTGGGCAGGTCGATGGCCTTGACCCGCACGTCCACCACCTCGATGCCCAGCTCCTTGCTGGCCATGCGGTTGAGGGCCGCCGTGATGTCAGCCATCAGCGCGTCGCGCTCGCCGGACACCACCTCGTGCAGGGTGCGCTTGCCGAACTGATCGCGCAGGCCTGCTTCGAGACGACGGGACAGACGCTCGTCGGCGATCTGCTTCATGCCGGAAGTCGCGGTGTAGAAACGCTCAGCATCAGCCACGCGCCACTTGGCGTAGGCATCCACCATCACCGCTTTCTTCTCCAAGGTGAGGAAGCGCTGGGTCGGGGAATCCAGGGTCAGCAGGCGGGCGTCGAACTTGCGCACCTGGTTGACGTACGGAATCTTGAAGTGCAGGCCTGGCTGTACGTCAGCCTCGACGATACGGCCGAACTGCAGCAGGACTGCCTTTTCGGTCTGCGACACGATGTACAGGCTGCTCCACAGAAGCAGGGCCGCTACCACGCCACCGATCAGGGCAAACAGCGATTTATTGCTCATCAGCGACTCTCCCTGGAACGCGAATTGCGCTGCTGCAAATCAGAGGCAACGCGCGAGCCGAGATCGCTGCCGCTTGCGGCAGCCGATGCGGCCGGTGCTACCGGCGCGGGGCTGGCGCCACGGTTGTCGATCATCTTGTCCAGCGGCAGGTAGAGCAGGTTGCTCTGACCATCCTTGCCGGACACCAGCACTTTGCTGGTATTAGCCAGCACGTCCTGCATGGTTTCCAGATACAGGCGCTGACGCGTGACTTCCGGTGCCTTATGGTACTCGACGAGCAACTTGCTGAAGCGGTCGGCCTCACCCTGGGCGCGAGCGATCACTTCATCGCGGTAGCCGTTGGCATCTTCGATGATGCGCTGGGCCTGGCCACGAGCCTCGGGCACCACGGCATTGGCGTAGGCCTCAGCCTGGTTCTTGGCGCGCTGCTCGTCTTCGCGAGCACGAATCACGTCGTCAAAGGCTTCCTGCACTTCACGCGGGGCAGCCGCGCTCTGCACGTTGACCTGGGTGACGGTGATACCGGTGCGGTAGTTGTCGAGGAAGCGCTGCAGGCGCTCCTTGATCTCACTGGCCATCAGCTCGCGGCCTTCGGTCAGCACCTGGTCCATCTCAGTGGAGCCGACCACATGCCGCAGTGCGCTTTCGGTGGCGTGCTGCAGGCTGACCTCAGGCTGGTCGACATTCAGCACGAAGTCCTGGAGATTGCTGATCTTGTACTGAACAGTGAGCGGCACTTCGACGATGTTCTCGTCCTCGGTGAGCATCTGACCCTGCTTGCTGTAGGCACGCTCGCGGGTGACGTTCTCCTGGAACTTGCGGTCGAATGGCGGGAAGTAGATGTTCAGGCCAGGGCCGACGGTCTCGTAGTACTTGCCAAAGCGCAGCACCACAGCCTGCTCCTGCTCGTCCACCACATAGACGGCGCTGTACAGCCAGACCACGGCAAGCAGGGCAATACCGATACCAAGCAGGCCGAAACCGCCCGACCGGCCGCCATCCTCGTCGCCGCCGCCACGTTTCTTGCCGCTGCCGAACAATCCGTTCAGGCTGTCCTGCAGCTTGCGGAAGGCCTCGTCCAGGTCCGGTGGCCCTTTGCGGTCGCCACCGCGGCGTCCGCCCCAGGGGTCCTGGTTATTCGAGTTGCCACCCGGCTCGTTCCAAGCCATAGCGCTCTCCATACTGATAAAGCAAAGACGCGCCCACGGCGCGCCCGCCCATGCTACCCAAGCCAGCAGCCCGTCGCAAAACCACCTAAACGGGCTTTATTGCAAAGTGTGTTGCTCGAGGAACTCGCTGGGCTGCCAGCCCTCGCGACTGACCAGCCGATTCAGTTCGACGCGCGGCAAACGCACGGCCAAGAGGATGTCCCCGGCCTCATTGTGATCTTCGGTCTGCACCGCACCCAACGCGAAGAACTGGGCCCGGAGCCGACCGAAACGCTGCGGCAAGCGCAGGGTACCCACGAACAGGTCATCGCCCAGCAACTCGGCCACCGCCTGCTCCAGCAGCTCGAGGCCACTGCCATCGCGCGCCGAAAGCCAGACCCGCTCGGGCTTGCCTTCCTCATCACGCTGGATGTGCGGCTCGACGCTCTCCAGCAGGTCGACCTTGTTGTAGACCTCCAGCATCGGCAGGCCTTCGGCACCGATCTCACCCAGCACCGCCAGCACTTGTTCGATTTGCGCCATGCGCTCGGGCTCGTGCGCGTCGATCACATGCAGCAGAAGATCGGCGTTGGCAGATTCCTCAAGGGTAGCCCGGAAGGCCTCCACCAGCTTGTGTGGCAGATGGCGAATGAAACCTACGGTGTCGGCCAGCACTATCGGCCCCAGATCGTCCAGCTCAAGCCGGCGCAAAGTAGGGTCGAGGGTGGCGAACAACTGGTCGGCCGCATACACCTCGGCGGTGGTCAGCGCATTGAACAGTGTGGACTTGCCGGCGTTGGTATAGCCCACCAGGGAAACAGCCGGGATGTCTGCACGCTTGCGCCCGCGACGAGCCTGCTCGCGCTGGCTGCGGACCTTTTCCAAGCGTTGCTTGATCTGGCGTATGCGCACACGCAGCAGACGGCGGTCGGTTTCAAGCTGGGTTTCACCCGGGCCACGCAGGCCGATGCCGCCTTTCTGGCGCTCAAGGTGGGTCCAGCCACGCACCAGGCGCGTGCTCATGTGATTGAGCTGGGCCAGTTCGACCTGCAGCTTGCCTTCATGGGTACGGGCGCGTTGGGCGAAGATATCGAGAATCAGACCAGTACGGTCGAGCACCCGGCACTCCAGGGCGCGCTCGAGGTTGCGCTCCTGGCTGGGTGTGAGGGTGTGGTTGAAGATGACCAGTTCGGCCTGCTCGGCCTTGACCAACTCGTGCAGCTCGTCGACCTTGCCGCTACCGATCAGGTACTTGGCCGTTGGCTGGTGACGGGAAACGGAGACGAATGCCACCGTGTCCGCACCGGCCGAACGAGCAAGTTCCACGAACTCCTGCGGGTCTTCGCGCGCCTCGGGATCTTGACCTTCCAGATGAACCAGGATGGCCCGTTCACCACCACCAGGGCGTTCGAAAAACAATGCAGTCTCCTATCAGGCGTTACCCGGCTCAGGCTGCTCTTGCTCGGAAGCGCTGGGCAGACGTACCGGACGACTCGGTACAACGGTGGAGATGGCGTGCTTGTAGACCATCTGGCTGACAGTGTTCTTCAGCAGAATCACGAACTGGTCGAAGGATTCGATCTGGCCCTGCAGCTTGATGCCGTTGACCAGATAGATGGAAACCGGTACGCGCTCCTTACGCAGGGTATTGAGGTAAGGGTCTTGTAGCGAATGCCCTTTTGACATGTGCCGCACTCCTTTAGGGATCAATCGTTTTAGTTTTCAAATGACAGAAAAGATGAATGGTGGCCGCCCTACCCCCAAGGATAGACGGTAACCAATAAGGCCTCAGTCCAATATGGAGACCGACCTCAGGTATTTCAAGGTACGCGGCAGATTGTCGCAAGCCAGGCTGTCCAACCAGTGAAGATCGGACCAACTGCGTAACCAGGTGAACTGCCGTTTGGCCAGTTGGCGGGTGGCGATGATGCCTCGCTCCTCCATCTCGGAGCGGGTCAACCCTCCATCCAGGTATTCCCACACCTGGCGATAGCCGACCGCCCTGATAGACGGCAGTCCTGAATGCAAGTCACTTCTGCTGCGCAGCGCTTCGACCTCTTCGATGAAGCCCTGTTCCAGCATCAGGCGAAAACGTTGCGCAATTCTTTCGTGTAGCACCTGCCGCTGCGTGGGAGCGATGGCAAGGTGGGCGACATTATAAGGCAAATGCGCCGAGCCGGGCGCGTTACCGGCCAAATTTTGTGCAGCCTGCCGCTGCCGATGGGCCGTCATGGTAAGGCCGCTGACCTTGAAGACTTCCAGCGCCCGGGTCAGCCGCTGGGGGTCGTTGGGATGGATGCGCGCGGCGGATTCCGGGTCCACCGCCGCCAGCTCCTTATGCAGAGCCTCCCAACCCTCGCGGGCGGCGCGAGCTTCCAGCTCGGCGCGCACCTTGGGGTCGGCGCAGGGCATGTCCGCCAACCCCTCAAGCAAGGCCTTGTAATAAAGCATGGTGCCGCCGACCAGGAGCGGAATTCTGCCCTTGGCGCTGATTTCCGCCATGGCGGCCAGGGCATCGGAGCGGAACTCCGCCGCCGAGTAGCTCTCGGCCGGGTCGCGGATATCAATCAGACAATGGGGGAATTCGGCCAGAGTGGCCTTGTCCGGTTTGGCGGTACCGATGTCCATGCCACGGTAGATCAGCGCCGAATCGACGCTGATCAGCTCGCAAGGCAGGGTTCTTGCCAGCTCCAAGGCCAAGTCGGTCTTCCCGGCAGCCGTGGGGCCCATGAGAAAGATGGCGGGGGGAAGTCGGGACATTGTCGAACTCGAATGACGGGCTTGGAAACTGAATGAAAAGCACCAGCGCCAGGCAGCCTCAGGCCACCAGCGCTTTTGTCAGCTGCTCTATTACCGTCCCCGCAGGAACAGCTTGTCCAGGTCATCCATGCCCAGCTGGGTCCAGGTCGGACGCCCATGGTTGCATTGGCCGCTGCGCTCGGTGTGCTCCATGTCGCGCAGCAGGGCGTTCATTTCCGGCTGAGTGAGCCGGCGATTGGCGCGCACTGCACCATGGCAGGCCATGGTGCCCAGCAATTCGTTCAGGTGGGCCTGGATACGATCGCTGGTGCCGTACTCCAGCAGGTCGGAGAGCACGTCACGCACCAGTTGCGAGGCCTCCGCCTGCTTCAGCAAGGCGGGAATCTGGCGGATGGCCAGAGTTTCCGGGCCGAGACGCTGCAGCTCGAAGCCCAAGCGACGGAACCACTCACCATGCTCCTCGGCGCAATCGGCCTCGCGCTGGCTGACGGCAATGGACTCCGGTACCAGCAACGGCTGACCCTTGAGACCTTCACTGGCCATCGCCAGTTTCAGGCGCTCGTAGGTGATGCGTTCATGGGCCGCGTGCATGTCCACCAGCACCAGGCCCTGGGCGTTTTCAGCCAGGATATAGATGCCCTTGAGCTGGGCCAGCGCGTAACCGAGGGGCGGCACATCGCCCTGGGATTCAGGCAGCGCAGCAGGCGCACTGGCTCCGGGCAACGGCGCGAAGAACTCGCGATAGGCACCCTGGGCTTCGGCAATCGGCACGACAGGCTGCGGACGGGGGGCCTGGTAGCCGCCGGACGACGGGCGCAACACAGGTTCGGCCGCTGGCTGCTCCAGCACATTGGCGGCCAGACTCATCTCCCCTTGGGGGCCGAACTCGCCGGCGGCGAGGCCGGTCGGACGCACGACCGCGTCAGTGGCAGCCGGCGCGGCCAACTGGTCCTCGGGGCGCACTTCGCCCAGGGCGCGATGCAGCGTCCCATAGAGGAAGTCGTGGACCATGCGGCTATCGCGGAAGCGCACTTCGTGCTTGGTGGGGTGCACGTTGACGTCCACCACTGCCGGGTCCACCTCGAAAAACAGCACAAAGGTGGGATGACGGCCGTTGTAGAGCACGTCGCGGTAAGCCTGGCGCACG
Organism: Pseudomonas sp. LFM046; assembly: GCF_000949385.2. Lineage (NCBI taxonomy): Bacteria > Pseudomonadati > Pseudomonadota > Gammaproteobacteria > Pseudomonadales > Pseudomonadaceae > Pseudomonas > Pseudomonas sp. LFM046. The sequence goes on from NZ_JYKO02000001.1 coordinate 5,268,732, forward strand.
GCGTGGGCTACCAGCTTGTCACGCACCATGCGGCCGTTGACATAGAAGTACTGCAGATCCGCCTGGCTGCGGGAGAAGGTAGGAAGGCCGACCCAACCCCAGAGATGCAGGCCATTGCGCTCCACCTCGATAGGCAGCGCCTGCTCCAGGAAAGCCGGACCGCACACGGTAGCGACGCGGCGGGCGCGGGCGATCGCGTCCTGAGCTTCATGCAAGGCGAAAATGGTCTTGCCGTTGTGCCGCAGATGGAAGGCCACATCGAAGCGGGCCAGGGCCAGGCGCTTGATGACTTCCTGCAGGTGATCGAACTCGGTTTTCTCCGCCCGCAGGAACTTGCGTCGCGCCGGGGTATTGAAGAAGAGGTCGCGTACTTCAACCGAGGTGCCCACGGGATGGGCGGCCGGCTGAACCCGAGCCTCCATGTCGCGGCCTTCGGTTTCCACCTGCCAGGCCTGGTCGGCGTCGGCGGTGCGCGAAGTCATGGTCAGGCGTGCCACGGAGCTGATGGAGGCCAGGGCCTCGCCCCGGAAGCCCAGGCTCATGACCCGCTCCAGGTCTTCAAGGTCGCGGATCTTGCTGGTGGCATGGCGAGCCAGCGCCAGAGGCAGGTCGTCGGCCGGGATGCCACCACCGTCGTCGCGCACCCGCAGCAGTTTGATCCCGCCCTGCTCCACCTCGACGTCGATGCGCCGGGCGCCGGCGTCGAGACTGTTCTCCAGCAACTCCTTGATGACGGAGGCGGGACGCTCGACCACCTCGCCCGCGGCGATCTGGTTCGCCAGCCGCGGACTCAGCAGCTGGATGCGGGGCAGTGTGCTCATGGCTGAGCCGCCAGGGTCGCGGCTGGGATGTTGAGCGTCTGGCCGACCTTGATGTTGTCGCTGCTCAGCGAGTTGGCCTTGCGCAGGGCCGACGTGCTTACCTCATAGCGCTGGGCGATCAGGGCCAGGCTTTCGCCGGAAGTGACCACATGCTCACGCGGGCCAATGGCGATCTTGCCCTGGTCACGCAGCCAGGCGATGTAGGTGCCGGGCGGCGGATTCTGCTGGAAGAATTGCTTGACGCCGGTCTTGATGGAACGGGCCAGGGCCTGCTGGTGACCCGGACTCGCCAGTTTCTGGGATTCGTTGTGGTTGGAGATGAAGCCAGTCTCCACCAGGATGGAGGGAATGTCCGGCGACTTCAGCACCATGAAGCCCGCCTGCTCCACCCGGCGCTTGTGCAGCGAGGTGACCTTGCCGACGTTGGACAGCACCTTCTGCCCCACATTGAGGCTGGAGGACATGGTCGCGGTCATCGACAGATCCAGCAGTACACCGGCCAGCATGCGGTCCTTGTCATCCAGGCTGACACTGCCATCACCGCCGATCAGGTCGGAGCGGTTTTCGTTGTCAGCCAGCCAGCGCGCGGTTTCCGAAGTGGCACCACGGTCCGACAAGGCGAACACCGAGGCACCGAAGGCGCTGCGGCTGGGCGCGGCGTCGGCGTGAATGGATACGAAGAGATCGGCGCCCTTCTTGCGAGCGATCTCGGTACGCTTGCGCAGCGGGATGAAATAGTCGCCGGTGCGCACCAGCTCGCCACGGAAGCCTTTTTCCTGGCTGATCTGACGCTGAAGCTCCTTGGCAATGGCCAGGGTCACGTTCTTCTCATGCTGGCCCTTTGGCCCGAGGGCGCCCGGGTCCTCGCCGCCGTGGCCGGCGTCGATGGCGACCACGATGTCGCGCTTGCCGCCCGGAACCGGCGGCAGTTTGCTGGGGGCGGGTTGGGTAGGAGTCACCGGAGGCTGGGGCGTGCTTGGCGCGCTGGCCACTTGGGGTGCGCTGGCCTCGGCAGCAGCGGCGTCCTGGTCAAACAGGTCCACGACCAGGCGGTTGCCGTACTGCTGATTGGGCGCCAGGGTGAAGCTCTTGGGCGTCACGGTGGCGGAAACGTCGATCACCACCCGCACGTCGGTCGGCGTGCGTTGGGCGGAGCGAACGGCTGTGATCGGCGTATTGCTGAGAGACAGCTGCTCCAGCTTGGTCGCCAGCTGGGCCCCATTGATGTCGATGACGATGCGGTTGGGCGCGGTCAGGGTAAAGACCGAATGCTGCACCGGACCGGACAGATCAAAGACCAGACGGGTATTGTCAGGTGCGCGCCAAAGCCGCACTCCGCGGACCTCCGCGGCAGCCAGGACATCAGCGGCGAACGCCGCAAGCAGTACCCCAATCCCGGCAAACAGTGCGCGCGAGCGCATACCCCACCCCATCTTTGTTTTCATGCTCCCAAGGCCAGGGCGGCACACCATGCTTCGCCACGTTCGGTGTGTGGCGAAAACCGCAGCGAACGGCCGCCCGCTTGCGGCGTAATGTTAATGTCCAGGTCGGCCTTTGGCAAAATGCCTTCCCCTCGTTGAGGCCACTCGATCAGGCACAGGGCGTCGCCCTCGAAGTAGTCGCGGATGCCCATGAACTCCAGTTCTTCGGGGTCCGCCAGACGATACAGATCGAAATGGAATGCGCGCATTTCGCCGATCTCGTAGGGCTCCACCAGGGTGAAGGTGGGGCTCTTCACCGCTCCGGCATGGCCCAGCCCACGCAGGATGCCGCGAGACAGCGTGGTCTTGCCCGCTCCCAGGTCCCCATGCAGGTACAGAACGCCGCGACCGCCGGTCAGGGCTGCCAGGCGGGCGCCCAGGGCAAGCATGGCCTCCTCGCCTTCGGCATTCAGGATCACTTCAGGCACGGTGCAAACTCCTCGAGCAACTGACGAATGGTCGGAATCAGGTCACTGGCTGCCAGGCCCCTGCCCTCCCGGGACAGGGCTTCGCCGGCGCAGGCATGCAGCCAGACGCCCAGGCAGGTGGCGGCAAAGCCGTCCATGCCCTGGGCCAACAGGGCGCCGATCAACCCGGCGAGGACATCACCCAGCCCGGCCCCGGCCATTACCGGGTGACCACGATCGCAAAGCGCCAGACGGCCGTCGGGGGCCGCCACCAGACTGCCGGCGCCCTTGAGCAGGACGACGGCGTTGAATTTCTGCGCCAGGGCCAGCGCGGCGCGAGGCCGGTCGGACTGGACCTCTACAGTGGAAACGGCCAGCAGCCGCGCGGCCTCACCGGGGTGCGGGGTGATGACGCAACCGGCGGGCAAGCACACCTTCTCCGCCGCCAGCAGATTCAGGGCATCGGCGTCCCAGACCTGCGGCACCGTCAGACCGGCCACGGCACTGAGCAGGCTACGGCCCCAGGCGCCCTGGCCGAGGCCAGGACCGACCACCAGCACGTCGGCCTGCTCGGCCAGCCCCAGCAACTGATTGGCGGAACTCACCCCGGCACACATCACCTCGGGACGACGCGCCAGCGCGGCAGGCACGTGCTCCGGCCGGGTCGACAGGGACACCAGCCCGGCGCCACTGCGCAGCGCACTTTCTGCCGAGAGCAGGGCCGCGCCACCCAGGCCGCGATCGCCCCCCACCACCAGCAGATGCCCGAACTGTCCCTTGTGGGCAGTTCGCGGGCGCGGCGCCAGGCGCTCCAGGCTGCCAACAGCCATGCGTTCAGCCACCCGAGGCGTCAGGGCAACCAGGGCCGGATCGGCCTGGAGATCGTCGAACACCAACTCGCCCACCCGGTCGGGAGCATCTGCCGTGAACAGGCCGACCTTGAGCCCGATGAAGGTCACCGTCAGATGGGCGCGCACGGCCACACCCAGCACGCGACCGGTGTCGGCGCAGAGGCCGGAGGGGATATCGATGGCCAGCACCGGGAGGCCGCTGGCATTGAGCAGGCGGATGGCCTGGGCATAAGGCTCACGCACCGCGCCAGACAGGCCGGTACCCAGCAGGGCATCCACCACCACGCCTTCGAGGGACGCGCATTCGCTCCAGGGCTGGATGGCGATGCCAGCAGCGACCGCTTCATCCCGCGCCAGGGCGGCATCGCCGGTCAGGGCGTCTGGCGCGCCGACTGCCAATACGTTCACCCGCCATCCCGCCCGCTGGGCCAGCGCCGCCACCAGATAACCGTCACCGGCGTTGTTGCCGCGACCGGCCAGCACGCTCAGGCAGCCCGCTTCCGGCCAGCGCCGGCGCAAGGCGCGCCAAGCCGCGTGGGCCGCACGCTGCATCAGTTCAAAGCCCGGGGTGCCGGCGGCGATCAGGCGCGCGTCGAGGTCGCGCACCTGGGCGGCGGAATGGAGCGAAAGAGGCAGGTCGTCGCGGGAGGGAAGCATCGGATTCGGCTGTGGCTGCGAGGTCTGGCAGAATTATATCCACCTCGCCACCGGTTTCCCGCCCCAGCATGACCCTTTCCACGCAAGATCTCGCCTCGCTCGCCCAATCCATCAAGGACTGGGGGCGCGAACTGGGCTTCCAGCAAGTGGGCATCGCCGGCGTCGACCTGGGCGAGCACGAGGCCCACCTGCAACGCTGGCTGGACGCCGGCTACCAGGGCGAGATGGACTACATGGCCGCCCACGGCAGCAAGCGCTCCCACCCGGAAGAACTGGTGCCTGGCACCCTGCGGGTGATTTCCCTGCGCATGGACTACCTGCCCGGCGACACCCGCATGGCGCAGCTGCTGGGCCAGCCGGAGAAAGCTTATGTCTCGCGCTATGCCCTGGGCCGTGACTACCACAAGCTGATCCGCAAGCGCCTGCAGCACCTGGCCGAGCGCATCGAGCAGGCCATCGGCCCGTTCAGCTACCGCGCCTTCGTCGACAGCGCGCCGGTGCTGGAAAAGGCCATTGCCGAACAGGCGGGCCTGGGCTGGATCGGCAAGAACACCCTGGTGCTCAACCGCAAGGCTGGCAGCTACTTCTTCCTGGGTGAACTGTTCGTCGATGCTCCCCTACCGGTGGACCCGCCCCACGGCAGCGAGCATTGCGGACGCTGCTCCGCCTGCCTGGACATCTGTCCCACTGCCGCCTTCGTCGGCCCGTACCAATTGGACGCGCGGCGCTGCATCTCCTACCTGACCATCGAGTTCAAGGGCAGCATCCCCGAGGACCTGCGCCCACTCATCGGCAATCGGGTATTCGGCTGCGACGACTGCCAGATCGTCTGCCCCTGGAACCGCTTCGCCCGCCCCTCGGGCGAAGGCGATTTCCAGCCGCGCCATGGCCTGGACAATGCCGAACTGGCCGAGCTGTTCCGCTGGAGCGAGGAGGAATTCCTCAGCCGCACCGAGGGCTCCCCCCTACGTCGCGCCGGCTACGAGCGATGGCTGCGCAATCTGGCGGTGGGGCTGGGTAATGCGCCGACGAGCATTCCCGTGCTGGAAGCCCTGCGCCTGCGCCGCGAGCATCCGTCGGCGCTGGTGCGTGAGCATGTGGAGTGGGCGCTTGCCCGCCACGGGGCAAGCGCGGCCTGATTCAGGCTTTGATGAAATGCTCGCGATAGTGCCGCAACTCGGCGATCGAATCGCGGATATCGTCCAGGGCCAGGTGGCTGCTGCTCTTCTTCACCCCGTCGCGCACGCTGGGCGCCCAGCGTGCGGCCAGTTCCTTGACAGTGGAGACGTCCAGGTTGCGGTAGTGGAAGTAGGCTTCCAGCTGCGGCATGTGGCGGAAAAGGAAGCGGCGGTCCTGGCAGATGCTGTTGCCGCAGATCGGCGACTTGCCCTTGGGCACCCACTGTTCCAGGAAGGCCAGGGTCTGGGCTTCGGCTTCGGCCATGCTGATACGACTCTCGCGCACCCGCTGGGTCAGGCCGCTCTGACCATGCTGGCGGGTATTCCACTCGTCCATGCCGGCGAGGATCTCGTCGCTCTGGTGGATGGCGATCACCGGGCCTTCGGCCAGCGTGTTGAGTTCGCTGTCGGTGATGATGGTGGCCATTTCGATGATGACGTCCGTGTCCGGGTTCAGGCCGGTCATTTCCAGATCGATCCAGATCAGGTTCAGGGCATTCTGCATGTTCGGTCTCCAGGGCGGGGCGCGCATTCTAGCTTAGAGCCTGCTGCTGCGGGCTGCGTGCTAAACTCGCGCGGTTTTTTTCAAGCGGACCCACCATGGCCAAACGCCAACTGACCCGCCGGCAAAGCTGGCGCATCGAGAAGATCCAGGAAGAGCGCGCGGCTCGCGCGGCCAAGCGGGAGACCCGCGCCCTCGAAGAACTCGAAGGCGGCGACCTCGGCCCCGAGCAGACGGGCCTGGTGATCGCTCACTTCGGCGTCCAGGTGGAAGTGGAAGCCCTGGAAGGCGAGCAGGCCGGCCAGATCATGCGCTGTCACCTGCGAGCCAACCTGCCGCCGCTGGTCACGGGCGACCGGGTCGTCTGGCGCTCGGGCAACCAGGGCAGCGGCGTGATCGTTGCCCAGCTGCCGCGCAGCTCGGAGCTGTGCCGTCCAGACATGCGCGGCGTACTCAAGCCGGTAGCGGCCAACGTCGATCAGATCGTCATCGTCTTCGCGCCCCTCCCCCACCCGCATGCCAACCTGATCGATCGCTACCTGGTGGCCGCCGAGCATGCCGGTATCCACCCGCTGCTGTTGCTGAACAAGGCCGACCTGGTGGATGACCAGAACGGCGCCATGCTCGACGAGCTTCTCGGCGTCTACCGCCAGTTGGGCTACCCGCTGCTGGAGGTTTCGGCGCGCGAAGGTGGCGGCATGGAAGACCTGATGGCGCGACTCGACGGCCACATCAGCGTGTTCGTCGGCCAGTCCGGGGTGGGCAAGTCGTCCCTGGTCAATAGCCTGCTTCCCGGTGTGGATACCCGGGTCGGTGCCCTTTCCGAGCTCACCGGCAAGGGCACCCACACCACCACCACCGCGCGCCTGTTCCACTTCCCCGGTGGCGGCGAGCTGATCGACTCCCCCGGCATCCGCGAATTCGGCCTGGGGCATGTCAGCCGCGACGACGTAGAGGCCGGCTTCATCGAGTTCAACGAACTGATCGGCACCTGCCGTTTCCGCGACTGCAAGCACGACCGCGAACCGGGCTGCGCCCTGCTCAAGGCCCTGGAAGACGGCCGCGTCCACCCACAGCGCATGGCCAGCTACCGGCACATCCTCGCCAGCCTGCCGCAGGACGAGTACTGAGCCCCACGCCCGCAAACGAAAAGGCCACGCATTGCGTGGCCTTTTTCATTGGACGCTGGAATCACTGCCCCTTGGGCTCGTCCATCTTCAGCACGCCGTTTTCGAAGATATTCAGCTTCTCCCGCAACTCCCGCGGTTGCACGGGCGAAGCCGGTCCGTCCGCAGGGGCCTGCGGTACCGCACCCGCCGGTGCCTGGGGCTGGGGCTGGGGCGCTTGCGGTTCGTTGGGCTTCTCGCCTTCTTCGCCCTGCACGCCCTCGATGGCCCGCTGGGCCTTCTTGGTCAGGACGATGATGTCGATTCGGCGGTTGACCGGGTTCAAGGGGTCCTTGCGATCGAACAAGGCTGACGATGCATAACCCACCACCCGCGCCACCTGCCCTTCCGGGTATCCACCGGCGATCAAGGTGCGGCGGGCGGCGTTGGCGCGACCGGCGGACAGCTCCCAGTTGCCGAAGTCGCCATCACCTGCGAATGGCTTGGCGTCGGTGTGACCGCTGATGCTGATCTTGTTCGGTACGGCTTTGATGGTCTCGGCGAGGATCAGCAGGATGTCCTCGAAATAGGGCTGCAGACGCGCGCTGCCGAGGTCGAACATGGGCCGGTTGGCAGCATCCATGATCTGGATACGCAGGCCGTCCTGGGTGATCTCGAAGAGGATCTGGTCCTTGAACTTGCGCAGTTCGGGGTTCTCTTCGACCTTGTTCTGCAGCTCTTGCAACAGCAGTTCCAGGCGCTCGCGCTCGATCTGCTCGGCCAGGGTTTCCACCTGGTTGGCATCCACCTTCTCGGTGTTCTGCGAATCCACGGTCGACTCCTGGGCGTCGGGGGCGTCCTTCAATTCGGGATTGAGGGTACGGTCAGGCGCTGGCGTCGGTGTGCCGCCCAGATCGATGACGTAGGGGCTGGCGCTCTCGGTGAAGCCGATGGGGTCCTTGAAGTAGCCGGAAATGGCTTTCTTCTGCTCCGGGGTGGCCGAAGACATCAGCCAGAGCACCAGGAAGAACGCCATCATCGCAGTGGCGAAGTCGGCGAACGCGATTTTCCACGCACCGCCGTGGTGACCGGCGGCGTAGCGTTTGACGCGCTTGACGATGATCGGCTGGTTGTTCTCCATGGCTCAGCCTTCAGCTGCCGCGTACGGCCTGCTCCAGCTCGCTGAAGCTCGGGCGATGCGCTGGGAACAGCGTCTTGCGGCCGAACTCCACCGCCAGGGACGGCGGCATGCCGGAAGCCGAGGCCACCAGGCAGGCCTTGATCGCCTCGAACACGTTCAGTTCTTCACGAGCATCGTGTTCCAGGGACACCGCCAGCGGACCGAAGAAGCCGTAGGCCGCGAGAATACCGAGGAAAGTACCCACCAGCGCTGCACCCACGTGCTGGCCGAGGGCAGCCTGCTCGGCTTCGCCCAGCATGGCCATGGTCACCACGATACCGAGCACCGCGGCGACGATACCGAAGCCCGGCAGGCCGTCAGCGATACGGTTGACCGCGTGGGCCGGGTGTTCCAGCTCTTCCTTCATGCTGGCCAGTTCCATGTCGAACAGGCCTTCGAGCTCGTGGGGCGCCATGTTGCCGGAGGACATGATGCGCAGGTAATCGCAGATGTAGGCGGTCATCCGCTCATCCTTGAGGATGCCCGGATACTTGCTGAAGATCGGGCTGGCGGCGGCGTCCTCGATGTCGGCCTCGATGGCCATCATCCCTTCACGGCGACTCTTGTTGAGGATTTCGTAGAGCAGGCGCAGCACTTCCAGGTAGAAACCGTGGGTGAAGCGCGTGCCGAACATCTTCAGCGCCTTCTTGAACACGGTCATGGTCGTGCTGCCGGGGTTGGCCTGCAGGAAGGCCCCGAGCGCGGCGCCGCCGATGATCATCACCTCGAAGGGCTGGATCAGCGCGGCAATCTTGCCGTGGGACAGGATGTACCCACCCAGCACGCTGGCGAATACGACGATGATGCCGAGAATTTTGGCCATAGGAGGAAGCTTGAAGACTCAGTAGAAAGGGTTATAAGAATCTGCCCCTTCTAATTATCGGAAATTTCGCGCCAGACTATAGCCTGTTCCGGCGAAAAGCCAGATTGGCGGCCCTACCATGTCTACCGCAAAGCCCTTGCCCCGCAGCCTTGAAGGCTGGATCAAGCACCTCGACAGCGTGCGCCTGCCGGTTCCCACCGCAGCCCATGAGAAGGTCCGCCGCGCCCTCGGTGACAGCCGCCGCTCCCTGCGCGATATCGCCGACCTGACCCAGGAAAGCCCGGCCCTTGCCCTCAGTCTGCTGCGCGAAGCCAATGCCGCCGGCAACCTGCTGAGCAGTCCGGCGGAAAGCCTGGAGGTCGCCCTTACCCGCCTGGGCCTCAAGCGCGCGGAGGTGCTGCTCAATCGCCTGCCCGCCGTCGCGGAGGAAGAGATTCCACAATCCCTGCGCCAGTTGCAGCTGATCGGCCAGCATGCCGCCCAGCAGGCCAATGGCTTGTTCGCCTTCCGACTGGCGCGCCTCTGGCAGGAAATCCACTGGTGCAGCCTGCTGTTCCTTTCGCCCCTCTGGCCGCTGCTGGCCAGCCACCCGGAGCTGTTCGACAGCTGGGAAAAGCGCGTACTGGGCGAAGGCGAAGCCGCCGCCAAGGTCGAGCGTGAACTGCTGGGCCTGCCGCTGCTGCGACTCTGCCAGGCCCTGGCCGAGCACTGGAAACTGCCGGACTGGATCATCCAGGGCTATCGCCTGTTGAGCGACGACCGCCGGCTGCTCGTGGAAGCCCTGCACATCGCCCGCGACAACGAACACCCCCTGCACCAGCAGCAACAATTGGACGCCAACCCAACGCTCAGTCGCTGGCTGACCCAGCCGGGCAACACCGTCCTACTGGCCAACGGCCTGGCAGTCTCCGCCCACGTCGGCTGGGGCGGTGGGCACAGCCTGCGCTGGCAGCGCCTCACGGGTCTGTTCATGAAGATGCCACTGGACGAGCTGCAGCAACTGGTGCACCAGCAGGCCGCACAGAGCGGGCGCAACCATGCCCGAGACGACCTCTGGCACCCCGCCCAGGCGCTGCTCTGGCCCTGGAACCAGCATCGCCTGCGCCGCGAGCCCGTGGCCGCGCCGGTTCCCACCGCCAGCGCCCTGGAAGACTGGCGCCGCCACTGCGGCGAGCTGATCCGCGACCCCAGCCCCTTTACCAACGTGGTGCAGCTTTCCGCCTGCACCCGCGATGCCCTGCAAAGCGGTGGCATGAGCCGGGTTCTGGTGATGCTGGCCGACCGCAACCACAGCCGCCTGCTCGCCCAGCAACAGGCCGGCCTGTCCAAGGAAGCCAACGGCCTGCAACTGGACCCGGGACAGAGCCAGGTGCTGCGGCGCCTGCTCGCCCAGCCCGGCCAGCTGCGCCTGGGCCCGGATAACCTGGTGCAGTTCTCGGCCCTGCTGCCGGGGCAGCTGAAAATCCTGTTCCCGGGGGACCACCTGCTGCTGCGCTCCCTCGCGGTGAACGGCCGGGTCGCCATGCTGGTGGTGGCAGATCAGGGCGGCGCGCCCTTTGCCGATTTCAGCCTGCGCGCCTTCGCCAAGACCGCCCAGTGCATCGAGCGGGCCCTCGCCAGCTTCGCCAGACGCGGTCGCTAAAGGCTACAATCCGCCACTTTTCCATTCATGGAGGCTTCCATGTCCGCCTTTTCCAACCTGCCGTTGGTAATCGAGCCCTCCGACCTGGCGCCCCTGCTGGGTGCCGGCGAGCTGATCCTGGTCGACCTCACCAGCGCCGCCCGCTACGCCGCTGGCCATATTCCGGGCGCCCGCTTCGTCGACCCGAAACGCACCCAGCTCGGCCAACCGCCAGCGCCGGGTTTGCTGCCGGCCAAAGCCGACCTGGAAGCCTTGTTCGGCGAACTCGGCCATCGCGCCGACGCCACCTATGTGGTCTATGACGACGAAGGCGGCGGCTGGGCCGGACGTTTCATCTGGCTGCTGGACGTGATCGGTCACCACCGTTACCACTACGTGAATGGTGGCCTACACGCCTGGCTGGCTGAAGGCCGGGAAACCTCGGAGACGGTGTCCACCCCGGTGGGTGGCCCGATCCCCCTGACCCTGCACGACGAACCCACTGCCACCCGCGAATACATCCAGAGCCGCCTCGGCGCCGCCGACCTGGCCATCTGGGACGCCCGCGGCCCTGGCGAATACAACGGCACCAAGGTGCTGGCGGCCAAGGGCGGGCACATCCCCGGTGCGGTCAATTTCGAGTGGACCGCCGGCATGGACCCCGCACGCGCCCTGCGCATCCGCACCGACATGGCCGAAATCCTCCAGTCCCTGGGCATCACCCCGGACAAGGAAATCGTCACCCACTGCCAGACCCACCACCGCTCCGGCTTCACCTATCTGGTGGCCAAGGCCCTGGGCTACCCGCGGGTCAAGGGCTATGCCGGCTCCTGGTCGGAGTGGGGCAATCACCCGGATACCCCTGTGGAGGCCTGAGCCTCCGGTCAACAAGGAACACCCATGAAAGAACGCCTTTTCATCATCAGCCAGTACCTGCTGCCGCATCACCTGCTGTCGCGTCTGGCCGGTTGCATCGCCGAGTGCCGCATCCGCTGGTTCAAGAACGCCTTCACCAGCTGGTTCGCCAAGCGTTACCAGGTCGACATGAGTGAAGCGCTGGTGGAAGACGTGACCGCCTACGAGCACTTCAACGCCTTCTTCACCCGCGCCCTGAAACCCGGTGCGCGCCCGCTGGACGAAACGCCCGGCGCCATTCTCTGCCCGGCCGACGGCGCCATCAGCCAGATCGGCCCGATCGAGCACGGCCGCTGCTTCCAGGCCAAGGGCCACAGTTTCAGCGTGCTGGAGCTACTGGGCGGCGACGCCGAGCGTGCCGCGGCCTTCATGGGCGGCGAGTTCGCCACCGTCTACCTGTCACCCAAGGACTACCACCGGGTGCACGCACCGCTCGCCGGAACCCTGCGGGAAATGGTCTACGTTCCCGGCCGCCTGTTCTCGGTCAACCAGAGCACCGCGGAGAACGTCCCCGAACTGTTCGCCCGCAACGAGCGGGTGGTCTGCCTCTTCGACACCGAGCGCGGTCCCATGGCCGTGGTCCTGGTTGGCGCGATGATCGTCGCCTCCGTCGAAACCGTCTGGGCCGGCCTGGTCACCCCGCCGAAGCGCGAGCTGAAGACCTTCAGCTACGACGAAGCGGCACGCGCGCCCATCCAACTGGCAAAGGGCGACGAAATCGGTCGCTTCAAGCTCGGCTCCACCGCCATCGTGCTGTTCGGACCGGACCAGGTGCGCTGGGCCGAAAGCGCCTGGCCCGGCAGCCAGGTGCGCATGGGCCAGCTGCTGGCCCTGCCCAAGGGCGCCTGACGGCAATTCCCTCCGGCCGAACCACAACGTTCGGCCGGAGTCGGATCCAAAAGGGACACCCCGCACAGCGGGACTGCCAACGCCTCTACAGCCCTGCAATGGATGGGCTGCCACTGTGCCCGGATGCTGCTAGAGTGCTGAAATTCCCACCCGCAGAACACACGAGACATCGGAGTACCCGATCCGGATGGACAACCAGAGCCCTCACCTGCTGTTGCGCGTTCCCACGCCGAGCAAGCAGAGCTTGTCCTTCTGCGACGGCACGCCTCGCGACCTGAAACACTGGATCGCCAGCCTGCCGAAGGCCAACCTCGGCGAAACCGCACGCCAGCTCTACCAAGCCCTGGCGGAGTTGAACCAGTTGGCCACCCCCAGCGAGAACCGCCTGCAGCTCCTGGAACTGATGCGCCCGGAAGTCCATTTCGTGTGCCAGCACCTTGAGCGGCACTTCCTCGGCCAGTCCATCGTTCTGGATGAACGTCCGCGCAAGGTCGCCAATCTCTGCCAGGCCCTGCAGAACCACCTGGCCATCGGCTACAAACTGATCATCGTGCAGGAGTCGCCGCTCCCCAGCCGCGATCGCGCCCAGATGCTCACGGTCGCCCTGCAGCGAGCGCTGCACAGCCTGAACGGTCCGCTGATCCGCTCCAACCAGCTCTACTGCCCCATACCCGAGGGCCTCTGGCTGGAAATGCACCAGATCTACCAACTGGCCCGCAGCCGCCAGCTCCATCGCGCCGCCGTGCGCGACCCGCTGGCCCGCCATGCCCAGGACGTAAGCGCCGAACAGTCCTACCTGGTGGCCCTCCTGCTGGGTTGCGCCCGCTGCAACCAGATGCGCCAGAACGGCATCGCCCGGCTGGCGGAAGCGCTTGAGCCCTGGAGCAACCTGGTCCAACTGCAGTCGGCCGAATTGCCGTCCAGCGTCTTCGCCGTGGCACCGCAGTCGGACGGCCCACCGCGCTACAAGTCGTTGTTCAATGAAGTCGATCCCCGCACGCTGCTCGGACTCAACCCCCTGCCGCTGGTGGATGCGATCAAGGAATACCTGCTGCTGCCGGCGGAACAACGCGGCCAGGCACGCCTGCCGATGCCCGAAGGCGTGACCATCGACTTGCTGCAGCACCTGAGCTCGGCCTGGGGCGACATTTCCGAACGAACCTTCCAGCGCACCCCCGGCCAGGGCAGCCTGACCCTGTGCATCGGCATGAGCGCGCTGCACTTCTTCCTCGCCGGTAGCCGTCCCTTCGGCGATGTCCTCAAGCGGCCCAAGGGACTCGGCCATGCGGTGTTCGATCCCCTCAGCCGGCGCCCCGCCAGGGATGTCTGGGCCGATGCCTTCGACGCCCAGCCCAACAAGGGCTGGCAGCCCATGGTGCCGATGGAGGAGATCGAGTACACCAAGCCCGTCTTCGAAACCCGCTCCCGCCAGTCCCAGGCCGGCACCGCGCCGGAAAGCTACCCGACCTTCGGCGTCGCAGTGGTCAACCACAGCCCAGGCGGTTATTGCGTCAGTTGGCCCCGGGAAGTCCCCAGCCAGTTGCAGGCCGGTGAGCTGCTCGGTGTGCAGGACGCGCCTGACCAGGGCTGGAGCATTGCAGTGGTTCGCTGGGTCCGCCAGGTGCGCGGTGGTGGCACCCAGATGGGTGTTGAACTGGTAGCCCCCCAGGCGCAGTCCTGCGGCACGCTCCTACTGCGCAAGGGCGAGCAGAACAGCAACTACCTGCGTGCCCTGCTGCTGCCGGCCATCGGCGCTATTTCCCGTCCGGCCACGCTGATCACCCCACGCCTGCCCTTCCAGGAAGGCAACAAGGTGCAGATCAATCTTCACGGCGAGGAACATCGCGCGGTGCTGACCCGGCGCATCACCAGCACCGGCAGTTTCAGCCAATTCGAATACCGCATGATCGAGCAGCCGACACCGCCGCAAGGGAAACCCGTCACAGGCCAGGGAAGCCAGGGTCAGGGCGGCGAGGAAGATTTTGACTCCCTGTGGAAGTCGCTGTAGATTCCCGACGAATCACCATTCGTCGCCTATTCGCGCGCGTTCGGCGCTAAGCACCGGCCATGGCAATCGAGAAGAAAACGATACGTCTGCTGATCCTGGAAGACTCGCAGAACGAAGCCGAGCGTCTGGTCAGCCTGTTCCGCAATGCCGGTCGCGCCACCCGCGTCCACCGCATCCTTTCTGCCGATGATCTCAACGAGGCCCTCCAGCAGAGCTGGGACCTCCTGATCGCAGCTCCCACCAGCGAGCATGTGGATCCCGGCGAGGTGCTCAACAGCATCCGCCGCCAGTCTAAGGACATCCCGTTCATCCAGCTGGTGCAGGACAACGACTCCGACCTGATCACCGAGGCTCTGGCCCTGGGCGCCCAGGACGCCCTGCCCCAGGGCGAGGACGAGCGCCTGGTGCTGGTGGCCAACCGCGAGCTGGCCAACCTCGAGCAGCGCCGCGCCCGGCGCGCCGCGGAAATCAGCCTGCGCGAAGCGGAGAAACGCTGCCAGCTACTGCTGGACAGCTCAGTGGATGCCATCGCCTACGTCCACGACGGCATGCACATCTATGCCAACCGCGCCTACGTCGAGATGTTCGGCTACGACGACGGCGACGAACTCGAAGGCATGCCGATGATCGACCTGATCGCCGGCAGCGACCAGGCCGGGTTCAAGGATTTCCTGAAGAACTACCGCGAAGGCGAGGCCGGCGGCGAACTCACCTGCAACGGCTGCAAGGTGGACGGTCAGAGCTTCCAGGCCCGCATGAGCTTCTCTCCCGCCACCTACGATGGCGAGCCATGCATCCAGGTGGTGATCCGCGCCGAGTCGGACAACGCCGAGCTGGAGGAAAAGCTGCGGGAAATCAGCAGCCAGGACCTGGTTACCGGCCTGTTCAATCGCTCCCATTTCAACGAGATGCTCGACACCGCCGCCGAACGCGCGGTCAAGACCAGCCACCCGTCGAGCCTCGCCTACGTCCGTGTCGCCCGTTATTCCAGTTTGCTGGCCGAGCTCGGCATCGCCGGCGTCGACCTGCTGCTGACGGACCTCGCCAACCTGCTGCGCGCCCACTTCGCCGGCGACGCCCAATTGGCGCGCTACGGCGACGACGTGTTCGGCGTCCTGCAACAGGGGCTCACCCCGGAGCAGGCTGAAGAGAGCCTGCTGGGCCTGCTGAAGAAGATCGACATCCACCTGTTCGACGTCAGCGGCCGCACGGTGCAGGTCAGCCTGAGCATTGGTGTCGCCAGCCTCAGCGAAACCACACCGAGGGCCCAGGACGTCGTGGACCGCGCCCATCGCTGCTCCGACGAGCTGGGCGACAACAACGGCCTGAAACTCTACAACCCGGCCGACGAACTGGCCGCCGCAGCCAACCGCGGCAACCTGCTGGCGATGGTCCAGCAGGCCCTGGAGAACAACAGTTTCCGCCTGCTGTTCCAGCCGATCATCAGCCTGCGGGGCGATAACTTCGAGCACTACGAGGTGCTGCTGCGCCTGCTCAACCCCCAGGGCGAGGAAGTACCGCCTGCCGATTTCCTCGACGCCGCCAAGAGCGCTGGCCTGGCCGAGAAGATCGACCGCTGGGTGATCCTCAACTCCATCAAGCTGCTCGCCGAACACCGCACCAAGGGCCACAACACCCGGCTCTTCGTCCACCTGTCCGGCGCCAGCCTGCAAGACCAGACGCTGTTGCCCTGGCTCAGCGTGGCACTGAAGGCCGCACGGCTACCCTCCGATGCGCTGATCCTCCAGTTCAGCGAGCCGGACGCCATTGCCTACCTGAAGCAGGCCAAGATCCTGACCCAGGGTCTCGCCGAGCTGCATTGCCAGGTCGCGCTGAGCCAGTTCGGCTGCGCACTGAATCCGTTCAACACCCTGAAGCACTTGAACATCGACTTCGTGAAGGTGGACGGCTCCTTCACCCAGGACCTCAGCCGCGCGGAGAACCAGGAAGTCCTCAAGACCCTGCTGGCCAGCCTCCACGCCCAAGCCAAGATGACCATCGTGCCCTTCGTCGAGACCGCCAGTGTCCTCGCCACCCTCTGGCAGGCCGGCGTCAACTACATCCAGGGCTACTACCTGCAAGGCCCAAGCCAGGCGATGGATTACGATTTCTCCTCCGGCGACGAGTGAGCCAATCCACGCTCACGGCTCTTTAATGCAAAAGCCGCCCGAAGGCGGCTTTTGCATTTCCGGCGAACGGCTCAGTCCTGACCGTCGCGGTCGCGGAAGCCCAGCAGGTAGAGGATGCCGTCCAGCCCGAGGGTGGAGATGGCCTGCTTGGCCGACTGCTTGACCAGCGGTTTGGCGCGGAAGGCCACGCCCAGCCCGGCAAGCCCCAGCATCGGCAGGTCGTTGGCACCGTCGCCCACAGCGATGGTCTGGTCCAGGCGCAGACCTTCCTTCTCGGCCAGTTCGCGCAACAGGTCGGCCTTGCGCTGAGCATCGACGATGGGCTCGATGGCCACGCCGGTCAGCTTGCCGTCGACGATCTGCAGCTCGTTGGCGAACACGTAATCGATGCCCAGCTTGGCCTGCAGCTGCTTGGCGAAGTAGGTGAAACCACCGGAGAGGATCGCCGTCTTGTAGCCCAGACGCTTGAGCTCGGCGAAGAGGGTTTCCGCTCCTTCGGTGAGACGCAGGGAGGCGCCGATTTCTTCCAGCACGTCCTCGGACAGGCCCTTGAGCAGCCCCAGGCGCTCCTTGAAGCTGGCGCGGAAGTCCAGCTCACCACGCATGGCGCGCTCGGTGATCTCGGCGACCTGGTCGCCGACGCCGGCGGCCTTGGCCAGTTCGTCGATCACCTCGGCCTCGATCAGGGTCGAGTCCATGTCGAACACCGCCAGACGGCGATTGCGGCGGAACACCGAGTCACGCTGGAAAGCGATGTCGACGTTCAGCTCCTGGGCCACGCTGAGGAACTCGGCGCGAAGGGCCACCGGGTCCGCCGGTTCGCCCCGCACGGAGAACTCGATGCAGCCTTTGCCCTGGTCGACCGGCGTGTCCAGGGGCATACGGCCCGACAGACGGTCGATATGGTCAATGTTGAGGCCGTACTTGGCGGTGATGGAGCTCACCCGCTGAAGTTGCTCGGCGGTCACCTTGCGAGTCAGCAGGGTGACGATGTAGCGGCTCTTGCCCTGACCGGCGACCCACTGCTGGTAGTCGGCTTCGGAAACGGGGGTGAAACGCACCTGCTGGTCCAGCTTGTAGGCGGTGAACAGCACGTCCTTGAGCACGGACGAGGCTTCGGCGTTATCCGGGATCTCCACCAGGATGCCAAACGACAACGTGTCGTGGATCACTGCCTGGCCGATATCCAGGATGTTCACTCCACCCTGGGCCAGAGCGCCGGTAATGGCCGCAGTCAGGCCGGGGCGGTCTTCGCCCGTGATGTTGATCAGGACTATTTCGCGCAAGGCGCACCTCCCTCAGCGCATGAAAAGGCGCACATTCTACCCACTTTCGCAGCGCCCGTAGCATGCCCGGCGCTTTGCCCTGCAAGGGGCGCTCGCTATACTGCGCCACAATTTCGTTCGAGAAGAGCCGCGCTCTGTGAACCGGCCCACGCCTGTCAAACCCGATAACTTCTTCCTGCTGATCTTCCACGCCCTGCGCCAGCGCCGCGTGCCGATCGCCTTGCGCATCGCCAGCCACAGCCTTCTGTTGGTGGCCCTGGCGCTGGTGATCTACGCCTGGGTCATGGGCATGCAGTTCAAGCAGGCCATGCAACAGCAGGCCGACGCCCTGGGCCAGAGCCTGACCGCGCAGACGGCCGCCTCGGCCACCGAGCTGCTGGTGTCCAACGACATCCTTAGCCTCAACGTGCTGCTCAACAACCTGGTGAAGAACCCGCTGGTGGCCCATGCGGCCATCTACAGCGTCGACAACCGCATCCTCGCCGAGGCGGGCTCGCGACCCAAGCAGGGCCTGCTGGGCGAAGCCGAGGGCCTCTACTCCACCCCGATCACATTCCAGGAAGTGATCGCCGGCCACCTGCGCCTGAGCCTGGACATGGAGCAGTTCCAGCAGCCCATGACCATCAGCCTGCAGAGCATGGGGCTGCTCAGCCTGATCCTGCTGGCCCTGACCCTTTCCCTGAGCCTGCGCCTGGGCCGCCACCTCTCCACGCCGCTGTTGCAGCTACGGGTGTGGCTGCGGGACCCGGACGACCCCGCCCCCGGCGCCGGCCGCCAGGACGAGATCGGCGACCTGGCCCGCCAGCTGCAAGCACGCCTGGTACCGGAGAAGCCCGAGCCCGAGCCCATTCCGGAAGAGGACTACGCCGAGGCCGACGAGGACTACCAGGAAGATTTCGCGGAAGACGAGCCGCACGACGATGAGGCTTTCGAGGTCCGCGACCTGCGCGACGAGAGCTACGACGGCGACGACGACGCCCCGAGCAAGCTGTTCACCCCGGACGAGGAAGACCCCTTCGCTGATCTGCGCGAGGAAATGGCCGAGGAAGAACCCGCTCCTGAGCCCGTCGTCCCGACTGTGCCGCAGAACAGTGCCGTACTGGCCATCCAGCTGGGCGCCCAGGACCAGCTGCGCCGCCTGCCCCGCGCCCGCCTGATGGACCTGCTGCAGCGCTACCGCGATTGCCTGGACCAGGCCGCGCGCCTCTACCACGGCCAGCTGCTCACCCTGAACGATGGCAGCAGCCTGATGCTCTTCCACAGCCAGGACAGCGACGAAGACTACCTGACCCATGCCCTGTGCTGCGGCGAGCTGATGCGGGCCCTTGGCCATGCCCTGCAGATCGAGGTAGCCGACAGCGGCATCACCCTGCAACTGCAACTGGGCCTGACCCTGGGCGGCGACCTCTCCGGCCTCAGCCAGGGCGATCTGCTGCTCAACGACACCACCCAGAACGCCCTGGCGCTGAGCCAGCACAGCCGCAACCTGCTGCTGGTGGAGCGCGCCATCGCCGAAGAAGAGCTGGTACGCCAGCGCGCCCGCATCCGCGCCATCACCAGCCCGGAAGGCGCCTGCTGCGTCGAGCGCCTGCTGGAGCCCTACCCCTCGCTGCTGGAGCGCCAACTGGCGCGCATGCACGAAGCCCGCGCGCATTGATGCACAGATGACAAAAAAGCCCGCTCGATGCGGGCTTTTTCATGGGCGTTCGAATCAATCACGGAAAGATCGGCGCTCGCGCCAGTACCGTCAGGAAGAAGCTTTGCGGCCTGGCTCCAACACTCGTCCGACCGTAGGGTGCGCTGTGCGCACCGCGTCACGTCCAACCGCTAGTGCGTACGCCCCCACCCCCGCCAGTTGCGTCGCTCCGCAAAAGGTACCGACCTGTTGGACTCCGCGTCGCTCGGCTGGTCAGGCCCAAATTCGAGCAGGCATGAAAAAGCCCGCATCGAGCGGGCTTTTTCACGATCCAGGGTGGTCAGAAGCGGAAGACTTCCACATCGGTGCGCACGGGCGCGGCCATCGGGATCTTCGGCTGCTGCTGTTCCTTGGACTTGGCCGGGGCGGCGGGGGCGGCCGGCTTGCGCGGCGCGTCGACGACGACCGGCTGGCCTTCCAGCGGCTTGACGGCGGCGGCCAGTTGCTCGGCCAGCTGCTGCAACAGCTTGCTTTGGGCGCGGACCTGATCGGCAGCAGTACCGGTATGGGGTTCTTCCAGGCGCACCAGACGGCTGTCACGCAACTGGCCGGCGCGGTCCAGCAAGCGCCACTGCGCCTCCAGTACGGCCGGGCGCTGAGGGCCCGAGTCCAGGCGGCTGATGGTCAGCAGCACCTGTACTTCAGGGGTAAAGCCAGGATTGCCAGGGGCCAGCACCAGACGCTGGCTGTCCAGGCGCCAGGACAGCTGACGCAGCAGGACCTGGTCGATATCCGCCGCCAGGCTGCCTGCCCAGCGGCCGTCCGGGGCAGCGGTCAGGCTGCCGTCGGCCTGGCGCTGAAGGAGGGTTTCACGCTGCAGATAGTCGGCCACGGTCACCGGGCCAAGTAGAACCTGCATACCCGCCTTCTTGGACGGCACCTCGGGGGTACCGGCATCCAGCTGAAACATGGGGACAGGCGGGCTGTGTACGCAGCCGGCAAGCCCCAGCAGGCTCGCCAACATCAATACCAGGGGAAAACGCACCACGGTCATCAATCTCACCCACGGCCGCCTTGTGGGCAGCCTGCAGTCGAATTCGGTCATCCTCGCCACTACGAAGGCGCAGCGAGGGGACATATCATCCGTCAATGTGACGCAGGACTCCAGAGCCCCACGTCAATTCGCCGCCGCCAGCGTCAGGCCAGCGGCTCCACCTGAAGGGCGTCAACCCGCTGGAAGCCGCGTGGCAGCTTGTTTCCACGGCGTCCGCGCTCGCCCTTGTAGTGTTCCAGATCGTCAGCCTTGAGCGACAAGGTGCGCTTTCCGGCCTGCAGGACCAGGGTTGCACCGGCTGGCAACACGGCCAGGTCGGTGAGGAATTCCTCGCGACTGGCCACACGATCACCTGGGATGCCAATGATCTTGTTGCCCTTGCCCTTGGCCAGTTGCGGCAGGTCGGCGACCTTGAACAGCAGCAGACGCCCCTCGGTGGTCACGGCGGCCAGCCAGTCTTCCTCGACGCTCTGCACCGGCCGTGGCGGCACGACCTTGGCGCCATTGGGCAGGCTGAGCAGCGTCTTGCCGGCCTTGTTCTTGGCCTGGAGATCGGCGCCCTTGACCACGAAGCCGTAACCGGCGTCCGAGGCGATGACATAAGTGGCCTCGTCCTCAGGCAGCAGCACGCACTCGAAGCTGGCCCCCGGTGGCGGCGTGAGCCGCCCGGTCAGGGGTTCGCCCTGGCCACGGGCCGAGGGCAGCGAGTGGGCCGCCAGGGAATAGCTGCGGCCGGTGGAGTCGATGAACACGGCGTACTGGTTCGAACGGCCCGGCGCGGCGGCCTTGAAAACGTCGCCCGCCTTGTAGGAGAGGCCGGTGGCGTCGATGTCGTGGCCCTTGGCGCAACGCACCCAGCCTTTTTCGGAGAGCACCACGGTGACCGGTTCGGTCGGCATCAGCTCGGTTTCCGACAGGGCACGGGCCTCGGCACGGGCGACGATGGGTGAACGGCGGTCGTCGCCGTAGGTTTCGGCGTCCTTGATCAACTCGTCACGCACCAGCTTCTTCAGCTTGGCATCACTGCCCAGCAGGGCCAGCAGCTTCTTCTGTTCCTTCAGCAGCTCGTCCTGCTCGCCGCGAATCTTCATTTCCTCGAGACGGGCCAGCTGACGCAGGCGGGTATCGAGGATGTAGTCGGCCTGGATCTCGGTGAGGTTGAAGCGCGCCATCAGCACCGGCTTGGGCTGGTCCTCGGTGCGGATGATGTGGATGACCTCATCCAGGTTGAGGAAGGCAATCAGCAAACCGTCCAACAGGTGCAGGCGCTTCTCCACCTTGTCCAGGCGGAACTGCAGGCGCCGACGCACGGTGCCGATGCGGTAGGTCAGCCACTCACTCAGCAGGGTGCGCAGGTCCTTGACCTGCGGTTTGCCGTCCAGGCCGATGACGTTGGTGTTGACCCGGTAGCTGGACTCCAGGTCGGTGGTGGCGAACAGGTGCTGCATCAGCTCATCGGCGTCCACGCGGTTGGAGCGCGGAATGATGACGATGCGGGTCGGGTTCTCGTGGTCCGACTCGTCACGCAGGTCGGCCACCATCGGCAGCTTCTTGGCCTGCATCTGGCCGGCAATCTGCTCCAGCACCTTGGCCCCGGATACCTGGTGGGGCAGCGCGGTGACCACGATGTCGCCATCTTCCACCCGGTACACGGCGCGCATGCGCACCGAGCCACGGCCAGTCTCGTAGATCTTCAGCAGTTCGGTGCGGGGAGTGATCACTTCCGCCTCGGTGGGGAAGTCCGGGCCGAGGATGTGCTCGCAGAGCTGTTCCACGGTGGCGGAAGGCTCATCCAGCAGGCGCACGCAGGCGGCCGCCACTTCCCGCAGGTTGTGCGGCGGCACGTCGGTGGCCATGCCCACGGCGATGCCGGTGGTGCCGTTCAGCAGCAGGTTGGGCAGACGTGCCGGCAGGGTTGCCGGTTCGTTCAGGGTGCCGTCGAAGTTCGGCACCCAGTCCACGGTGCCCTGGCCCAGTTCGGACAGCAGCACTTCCGAGTAACGGGACAGGCGCGCTTCGGTATAACGCATGGCAGCGAAGGACTTGGGATCGTCCGGGGCGCCCCAGTTACCCTGGCCGTCCACCAGGGTGTAACGGTAGCTGAAGGGCTGGGCCATCAGCACCATGGCCTCGTAGCAGGCCGAGTCGCCATGGGGGTGGAACTTGCCGAGCACGTCGCCGACGGTGCGCGCCGACTTCTTGTGCTTGGAATCGGCGTCCAGGCCCAACTCGCTCATGGCGTAAATGATGCGCCGCTGCACCGGTTTCAGGCCGTCGCCGATATGCGGCAGGGCGCGGTCCATGATCACGTACATGGAATAGTTGAGGTAGGCCTGTTCAGTGAAGTCGGCCAGGGAGCGACGCTCCACGCCTTCCAGGCTCAGATCGAGGGATTCGCTCATGCGTGCCTCACGGGGAAGTGACTTGGCGCAGCACCAGGGTGCCGTCGCGCTGGGTGAATTCGAGTTGTTTCAGGGCGCTCATGCCGAGCAGCACCTCTTCGCCGTCCATGCCCGGCACGATGATCGCCGGTACCTGGGTCAGGCGGATGTCACCCAGGCGCAGGTCCTGCAACTGGGTGCGATGGCCGGTGACACGGCCGTTGGCGGTACTCAGGGTGACCGGGATACCCGGGACCAGGCCGATGCGCTCCGCCAGCCGCGCGGGTACGGACACCTGGGTAGCACCGGTATCGAGCAGGAAGGTCACATCCTGGCCGTCGATGCGGCCGTTCAACAAGTAGTGGCCCTGCCGGCTGCTGGCCAGGCGCACTTCGACGTAGCCGTCGCCGTGGACGGATTCGGGCTCGCGATTGGGGTTGTGCTGGCGCGCTTCCCAGACACCGAAGAAATGCGTAGCCAGAAGCAGGCCGATGCCCCAGGCGAGCACCAGCATGACCTTTCCCGCGCGCTGTCCCGGCGTCTGCGTGGTCATTTCGCGCCCCAACCGCCCTTGGGCGCATTGAAGCGCCAGACGATGGGCCGACGCTCGCCATCGCCGCGCGCCTTGCCGCCGTTGTCGACACCGACCCAGGCACCCTCGGCATCGATCCACAAGGCCTCGGCCGCGCCGAACGGCACGCTGTACCGCCGCGTATCGGCCAGGGCCTCCTCGGCGAAGGACCAGCAACGCTCCACTTCACCGTTGCTCGGCTTGCGCCGGCAGATCTGGTGCGCCAGGCGCTCCAGGGTGAAGAGTTTTTCATCGAGGAAGGCGATGTCGGAGAAGTCCTTGGGCATCTGCTGCTCGCTGCCGACCGGGGCTGGCGGACGCGTAGTGCCGGCTTCGCTGAAGATCACGCAGCCGCCCGTGCAATGCCAGGTGGACTGCTGCTTGTGCAGCACCATCAGGCCACGGCGTTCACGCTCGGCGGCGAGCCACAGGCGTTCGCCCTGGGGATCGATGGCGATGCCCTCGAGCAGGGCGTTGAAGTGCAGCAACATGCCGCTGGCGCGGGCCTGGCGAACCAGGTTTTCCGGCAGCAGCAGCCAGTTGGGTTCACCCGTCCCGGGCACCTGCAGCACGGCGGCATTGGCCTCGCTCACCAGGTAGCGGTTGCCGGCGGAATCGCAGCTGATGCCTTCGAAATCCAGCTCGTTCCCACGCAGCAGACTGATACCCCAGGACCGCGCGCGCACGCCCCAGGGCAGGTTGCTCGGCGGGGCGGGTGGCGCGTGGAAGATTTCGGCGTCGGCCTGGAGCAGTCCACCAATGGGCTTGAGCCGGTACAGCTGGTTGTCCACCCGGTCGGATACCGCCATCAGGTCGTTGCCACAGCGGGCCAGCCCGGACAGGTTGCCCTGAGGCATACCGTCCACCGGGTATTCGGCGGCCAACTGCAGCTGCTCGGGGTCGTCTGCGGCCCAGAGCGGTGCGGCGAACAGCAGGCCCAGAAGGATCAGGGCTCCCCTCACACCATGACCTCGGCCAGGTTGCCCTTGGATTCCAGCCAGGACTTGCGATCGCC
This sequence comes from Pseudomonas sp. LFM046, assembly GCF_000949385.2. Classification (NCBI taxonomy): domain Bacteria; kingdom Pseudomonadati; phylum Pseudomonadota; class Gammaproteobacteria; order Pseudomonadales; family Pseudomonadaceae; genus Pseudomonas; species Pseudomonas sp. LFM046. Next base: position 5,293,203 of record NZ_JYKO02000001.1, read on the forward strand.
AGCGCGTTTCTTGGCCAGCAGCATGTCCATGACCTCCACCGTACCTTCGGTGTCTTCCAGCGTGAGCTGCACCAGGCGCCGGGTATTCGGGTCCATGGTCGTTTCGCGCAGCTGCAGCGGGTTCATCTCGCCCAGGCCCTTGAAGCGGGTGACCTGGGGCTTGCCGCGCTTCTTCTCGGCTGCCAGACGGTCGAGGACGCCGTCGCGCTCGGCGTCGTCCAGGGCGTAGAAGATTTCCTTGCCCAGGTCGATGCGGTACAGCGGCGGCATGGCCACGTAGACGTGGCCCGCTTCCACCAGCGGACGGAAATGGCGGACGAACAAGGCGCACAGCAGGGTGGCGATGTGCAGACCGTCGGAGTCGGCGTCGGCGAGGATGCAGATCTTGCCGTAGCGCAGCTGGGACAGGTCCGCGGCGCCGGGGTCGACGCCGATGGCCACGGCGATGTCGTGGACTTCCTGGGAGGCCAGCACTTCACCGCCGTCCACTTCCCAGGTATTCAGGATCTTGCCGCGCAGGGGCATGATCGCCTGGAATTCCTTGTCTCGCGCCTGCTTGGCCGAACCGCCGGCGGAGTCGCCCTCCACCAGGAACAGCTCGGAACGCATCGGGTCCTGGCCGGCGCAATCCGCCAACTTGCCGGGCAGCGCCGGGCCCTGGGTGATTTTCTTGCGCTCCACCTTCTTGCCCGCCTTGAGGCGGCGGCCGGCGTTGCTGATGGCGAGTTCCGCCAACTGCATGCCGAGGTCAGGGTGAGCGTTGAGCCAGAGGCTGAAGGCGTCCTTGACCACGCCGGAAACGAAGGCGGCCGCCTCGCGGGAGGACAGGCGTTCCTTGGTCTGGCCGGAGAATTGCGGCTCCTGGAGCTTCATCGAGAGGACGAAGGCGATGCGCTCCCAGACGTCTTCCGGCGCCAGCTTGACGCCACGGGGCAGCAAGTTGCGGAACTCGCAGAACTCGCGCATCGCATCCAGCAGGCCCTGGCGCAGGCCGTTCACGTGGGTGCCGCCCTGGGCGGTGGGAATCAGGTTGACGTAGCTTTCCTGCACAGCCTCGCCGCCTTCCGGCAGCCACAGCAGCGCCCAGTCCACCGCTTCCTTGTTACCGGCCATGGCGCCGACGAAGGGCTCGTCGGGCAAGCGCTGGAATTCGGAAACCGCATCCACCAGGTACGAGCGCAGGCCATCTTCGAAGTGCCATTCGACGCGCTCGCCGCTGGCCTTGTCCTCGAACGTGACCAACAGCCCCGGGCAGAGCACGGCCTTGGCCTTGAGCACGTGCTTCAGGCGACTGACGGAGAACTTGTGGGAGTCGAAGTACTTGGCGTCCGGCCAGAAATGCACGCTGGTGCCGGTGTTGCGCTTGCCCACGGTGCCGACGACTTCCAGCTCGCTGGCCTTGAAGCCATCGGCGAAGGTCATCATGTACTCGCTGCCTTCGCGCTTGACCCGCACTTCGACGCGAGTAGACAGGGCGTTCACCACCGAGATACCGACGCCATGGAGGCCGCCGGAGAACTGGTAGTTCTTGTTGGAGAATTTGCCGCCGGCATGGAGCTTGGTGAGGATCAGCTCGACACCCGGCACCCCTTCCTCGGGGTGGATATCCACCGGCATCCCGCGGCCATCGTCGATCACCTGCAGGGAATTGTCCTCGTGGAGGATCACCTGCACGCTCTTGGCGTGGCCAGCCAGAGCCTCGTCCACGCTGTTGTCGATGACTTCCTGGGCCAGGTGGTTGGGTCGGGTGGTGTCGGTATACATGCCCGGGCGCTTGCGCACCGGGTCGAGGCCGGAGAGGACTTCGATGGCATCCGCGTTGTAAGTAGCCATGGATTCCCTTTCAGTCAGAGGTCGGAAAAGTCGATGTCACGCCACAGCTGCGCGGGAAAGCCGGCGAAAGCCAGCAAGGCGGGCAGATGGGCGGGGAAATTCTGGAAACCGTGGTCGCCGCCGGCCTCGATACGCAGGGCGCAGGCGCGGTAGTAACGCTCCGCCTGACGGTAATCGAGGGTTTCGTCGGCTGTCTGCAACCAGACCTGGTAACGGGCCGGATCCTGAGGTGGCGGCACTTCCAGTTCGGCCAGCGCTTCCACGTGTTCCAGCGTCAGTTCCCAGGTTTCGTCGCTGTAGTAGTTCTTCTGCGGGCCGAGGCGCCCCTCGAACAGCCTGTGCGGGGCAACCGCCGGGTTGATCAGTACGGCCTTGAGGCCGTGGCGCTCGGCCAAGTGGGTCGCATAGTAGCCGCCCAGGGAGCTGCCGACCAGCACCGGCCGCCCCAGCTCGGCAATGGCCGCCTCGAGCTGGCCGATGGCCTGGCGCGGATGGTGATGCAGGGCCGGCACCCGCAGGCGCTCAGCCAGGCCCAGGCGCTCCATGAACACCTTGAGCTGGCGCGCCTTGTGGGACGCGGGTGAGCTGTTGAAACCGTGGATATAGAGAAGGCTGGGCTGGAGACTGGACACGCGGTTTCCTGGCAGATCGAGGGAAAGTTGTACTTCTTGCCGTGCCACGGCGAGAAGGTCAATAACCCTTGATGCTGTAGTCCACTTCGAAGGCGATTCCAGTGACCCGGGAAACCCCGGTCTCGATGCTGCCGTCGCGCTTCAGGCGCAGCCAGCGATAACCCGGTGCCTCGCAGCCGACGCTGAAGTCCTCGCTGCCCGGCGCGAACTGCACGCAAGTGGAAGGCGACGCCAGCAGGCGCACGCCGTTGCGCACCTGATCGAATTCCTGGTGGACGTGGCCCCAGAGCAGTGCGCGCACCTGGGGATAACGGTCCAGCACCGCGAACAGCGCCTCGGCATTGCGCACGCCGATGGGGTCCATCCAGGCGCAGCCAATGGACACGGGGTGATGGTGGAAGCTGATCAGCACGTGGCGCTCCCCGGCCTCTTCCAGGGCTCGCTCCAGCAGTTGCAACTGCTCGGCGGGGAAATGCCCGGGCACGGCGCCCTCGATGGTGGAATCCAGCAACACTATCCGCCAGTGGGGGAAATCGACGATAGGCTCAAGGGCGGCGGTGCCGGCGCAGACCTGACGCATCACCGGCACTTCGTCATGGTTGCCGGGGAACCAGCGGGACGGTGCCGGAATGCGGGCGACCAGCTCGCCGAAACACTGGTAGGACTCGGCGGAGCCGTCCTGGGACAGGTCGCCCGTGGCCAGCACGAGATCGATGCTCGGCTGCTCCTCGATAACCCGGTCGATCACCCGCTGCAAGCTGTCGCGGGTGTCCATGCCCAGCAGCTTGCCGTCCGCTTCGGCGAACAGGTGGCTGTCGGAGAGCTGCACCAGCAGCACCGACTCGTCAGCGGCAGTAGGGAGTGGACTGGACAAGGCCTTCTCCTTGGGCGGGATGTTCCGATTATGGTTGCTGCGCGCGCAAAGGGTAAACCCGCGAAGCGGGAATGGTTCACAGTTAAAAGCAGCCGATCGTGAGCATCCGACCAGTCGACAAGGGTTACCGCGATGGTGCCGTTAGCCGATCCGGCTAGAGGACGACGGGTTCCAGCTCGTGGCCGCAGGCCAGGCAATGACTGAGCCATTCACCAAGGAAGAGGTTCAGCTGACTCTTCTCATCGGGCTGGTGCATGTCGGCATTGGGATAGGAGTACACGCTACGGAAACGCCGTGCATTCTCGGCACCGACCACTTCAGCCATACGCGCGTCATGGTAGACGCGCACTTCCAACTGCGGAGACGGGAGCCAGGGCAGGCTGTGCTCCTGGCGGACTTGCAGGGTGGTGGTGTAAGGGCAGGCCTCGACCACTTCCAGGGCCAGCACGCCCAGCAGGCGTTCGCCCTGGCTCAACGCGACACGCCGGGAACCGCGCACCTCGCGCATCTGCGGGAGCAGACGCATCAGGCGCGCGTAGTTCGCCTCACAGGCTGCTTGCAGCCCGATGAGGTCGACCCGGTAGCGATCGCGCAACAGATTCACGTCCACAATCCCCTGACTTCGGTACGGTTCAGCGCCAGCCACTGCAGGGCCAGCATACTTGCGGCGTTGTCCAGTCGCCCTTCGCGCATCAGGGCCATGGCGTCCTCCAGCGGCAGCACGTGCACGCGGATATCCTCGCCCTCCTCCGCCAGCCCGTGTACGCCCCCCGCGCCGCTGCTGTCACAGCGTCCGAGGTACAGGTGCACGCGCTCGTTGGAGCCCCCTGGTGAAGGATAGTAAGTGGTGATCGGCCACAGTGAAGTCAACTGCAGATCAGCTTCTTCGACAGCTTCCCGACGGGCGACCTCTTCCGGTTCCTCGTCCTTGTCGATCAGCCCGGCAACCAGCTCCAGCAGCCAGGGGCTTTCGCTCTTGCCGTAGGCCCCGACACGGAACTGTTCGATCAGCACCACCGTATCCTGCAGCGGATCATAGGGCAGGACGCAGACAGCATCATGACGGACGAAGAGTTCCCGATGGATGACCGGTCCCATTTCGCCGGAGAACAGCTGGTGGCGCAGGCTCAGGCGGTCCAGCCGGTAAAAACCCTGGAAGCAGGTCTCGCGTTCGACCATTTCGACAGCGTCGGGGCCTGGCTTGAAGGTTTCGGTCATGGGGTGTCTCGCTTGGTCAGGATGGCATTCGATCCGCGCATCCTACCCCTTGGCCAAGCACCGCGCAGCCTCTTTGCAGATGCGCTGCCGGCTGGGAAGATGCGCGGCGAAATGCTGCCGGCCACCGCTCGAACTCAGGGTGGCGATGGCAGTCGAAGCCTGCACTTTTCCGGAATCCGACCCTGAAGATGAAGCCGATGCCCCTTGCCCGACTCCTCGCCGCCGCCTCCTTCGGCGCCCTGCTCAGCGCCTGCCAGATGTTGCCCGGCGGCAGCGACAAGCTGGAGCCGCAGCGCCACGCCTGGGAACACCTGAAGCCCGGCTGCCAGGGCGAGAGCTGCCCGCTGGTGAACATCGACACCATCAGCTTCGCCGACGAACCGCAGCTCAATGCACTGATCAACCAGCGCCTGCTGCAAATGACCCAGGACAGCCCCGGCGCGCCGCTGCCGGCCTCGCTCGAATCCTATGAGAAGGACTTCCTCGCCAGCGCCCAGCACAACTGGAGCAGCTACCTGCAGGCCAAGGTGCTGGAGCAGCACGACAAGCTGGTCCTGGTCGAACTGTCCAGCTACCTCTACACCGGCGGCGCCCACGGAATGCCGGGGCGCGGCTTCATCAACTACGACCGCAAGCTGGAGAAGCCGCTGAGCCTTGGCGACATGCTGCTGCCCGGCCAGGAAGACGCCTTCTGGAAGGTGGCCGAGAAGGCCCACGGCCGCTGGCTGGCGGTCAACAAATTCGACCAGGACCCCGAATTCATCAAGACCTGGCCGTTCGAGCGTACCGCCAACGTCGGCCTGGGCTACGGCGCCGTCATCCTGAAGTACGACGTCTACAGCATCGCGCCGTACTCCAGCGGCCACCCGGAGCTGCGTATTCCCTATCCGCAGCTCAACGGAATATTGAAGCCCCAGTATTTCCCCGGACGCGGCTGAAGCGCCCCAGCAGGAACTGCAGACCGCCTGCCGCCAGCAATGCCGGCAGGGTCGCCCCCAGCTCCGGCCAGCGGTTGGCCAGCAGGTGGTAGAGGGCGACGCCGCAGCCCCAGGCCAGCAACGTGTCCCAGCGCAGCGCCACCCGAGGCGCCAGCTCGGCACGGCGGCGGCGCAGGATGAAGTGATCCACCAGCACCACGCCGAACAGCGGGGCGAATACCGAACCGATCAGCAGCAGGAAGTTCTGGTACTCGGCCAGCGGCGCGAACCAGGCGATCAGGGTGCACAGGGCACCGATGGCCAGGGCGAGCTGCTCCACCTTCAACGGCAGCAGGATGCCGCTGGACACCGCCGCCGAATGGATGTCGGCGAAGGCCTTCTCCGACTCGTCCAGCAGGATCAGCAGCAGCGGGATGCCCATGCCGGCACCGGCCAACGCCAGCAGCAGGGCGTTGGCATCGCTGCCCTCGGCGAAGGCCAGGGTGTAGGCCACGCCCAGGCCCATCAGCCACAGGCAGCCGATGAAGAAGCCCAGCGCCGAGCCGACGAACACGCCGCCGCCACGACGGCCGAAGCGCGAGTAGTCGGCGATCAGCGGCAGCCAGGACAGCGGCATGGCGATCGCGATGTCGAAGCCCAGGGCGAAGGACATGGAACCGTCACCGGCGCGCGCCATCAGGGCGGAAAGGTCGGCCCGGTTCAGCAGGTCCCAGGTCAGCCAGACGCAGGCGCCCAGCAGCAGCCAGATACCCCAGCGACGCAGGATGCGACGGACGAACGCCAGCGGGCCGGCCACCGCCAGCAGCGTGGCGAGGGCGCCGAATACCAGGGTCCACAGGGTGGGCGACGCCCACAGGCTGTCATCGCCCAGGCCACGGCCGCCCAGCAGACTGGCGGCGTCGCGCATCACGATGATCTCGAAGGCGCCCCAGCCCACCAGTTGCAGCAGGTTGAGGAAGGCCGGCAGACCGGCGCCGGCCGAACCCAGGCTGAGCTTGAGCGAGGCCATGGCGGCCAGGCCCGTATCGCTGCCGATCATGGCGGCGGAGCCCAGCAGCAGCACGCCGACGCCGGTGCCCAGCAGAATGGCGAGCAGCGCGTCGCTGGTGCCAAGGCCCGGCGCCAGCAGCGCACCGGTCTGCAGCACCATCAGGCCAAGGCCGAGGGAGAACCAGAGGGAAAACAGGTCGCGCGTGCCGAGTACGCGCTGATCGAAGGCGACCGGAATGGTCGGCGAATAACTGGTGGGGGTGTTCACGATGGCAGATGCCCTGGATGGACTGTTGTTATGGGTTGACCACAAACCGGAAAGCCGGGCACAGGGCCCGGCTTCCGTCGTGGCGGGCAGGCTTACACCTGTTTGTAGATGACAGAGCCCTCGTCCTTGAATCGCGCAGCCTGCTCCTCGAAGCCTGCGGCGATGGCCTGCTTGTCGTCGCCCAGGCCGTTTTCCTTCGCATAGTCGCGAACTTCCTGGGTGATCTTCATGGAGCAGAACTTCGGCCCGCACATGGAGCAGAAGTGCGCCACCTTGGCCGAGTCCTTCGGCAGGGTTTCATCGTGGAAGGCGCGGGCGGTGTCCGGATCCAGGCCGAGGTTGAACTGGTCCTCCCAGCGGAACTCGAAGCGCGCCTTGGAGAGTGCGTTGTCACGAATCTGCGCGCCCGGGTGGCCCTTGGCAAGGTCGGCGGCATGAGCGGCGATCTTGTAGGTAATGATGCCGGTCTTCACGTCATCCTTGTTCGGCAGGCCCAGGTGCTCCTTCGGGGTCACATAGCAGAGCATGGCGCAGCCGAACCAGCCGATCATCGCGGCGCCGATGCCGGAGGTGATGTGGTCGTAGCCGGGGGCGATGTCCGTGGTCAGCGGGCCGAGGGTATAGAACGGCGCTTCCTCGCAGCACTCCAGCTGCTTCTCCATGTTTTCCTTGATCAGATGCATCGGCACGTGGCCGGGGCCCTCGATCATGGTCTGCACGTCATGCTTCCAGGCGATCTTGGTCAGCTCGCCCAGGGTTTCCAGCTCACCGAACTGGGCGGCATCGTTGGCGTCGGCGATGGAGCCGGGACGCAGGCCGTCGCCCAGCGAGAAGCTGACGTCGTAGGCCTTCATGATTTCGCAGATTTCCTCGAAGTGGGTGTAGAGGAAATTCTCCTTGTGGTGGGCCAGGCACCACTTGGCCATGATCGAGCCGCCACGGGAGACGATGCCGGTGACGCGCTTGGCGGTCAGCGGTACGTAACGCAGCAGCACGCCGGCGTGGATGGTGAAGTAGTCCACGCCCTGCTCGGCCTGTTCGATCAGGGTGTCGCGGAACAGCTCCCAGGTCAGGTCCTCGGCGATGCCGCCGACCTTCTCCAGCGCCTGGTACACCGGCACGGTGCCGATCGGGACCGGCGAGTTGCGGATGATCCACTCGCGGGTTTCATGGATGTGCTTGCCGGTGGACAGGTCCATGACAGTGTCCGAACCCCAGCGAATGCCCCAGGTCAGCTTGGCCACTTCTTCCTCGATGGAGGACCCCAGGGCCGAGTTGCCGATGTTGCCGTTGATCTTCACCAGGAAGTTGCGGCCGATGATCATCGGCTCCAGCTCCACGTGGTTGATGTTGGCGGGGATGATGGCGCGGCCGCGGGCGATTTCCTGGCGGACGAACTCGGGGGTGATTTCCTTCGGGATGGCCGCGCCGAAGCTGTTGCCCGGATGCTGCTCGTTTAGCAGGCCGGCAGCAAGGGCCTCGGCCAGTTTCATGTTCTCGCGGATGGCGACGTATTCCATCTCGGGCGTGATGATGCCCTTCTTCGCGTAGTGCATCTGGCTGACGTTCTGGCCTGCCTTGGCGCGGCGCGGGTTGCGCACATGGGCGAAGCGCATGGCCGACAGCTCGGCGTCGGCCAGACGGCGCTGGCCGAACTCGGACGTCAGGCCCGGCAGGCGCTCGGTGTCGCCGCGATCGTCGATCCAGGCGGAGCGCACGTCCGCCAGGCCCTTGCGCACGTCGATGGTGACGTTCGGGTCGGTGTACGGACCGGAGGTGTCATAGACGGTGACCGGGGCGTTGATCTCGCCGCCGAAGGCGGTGGGGGTCACGTCCAGGCTGATCTCACGCATGGGCACGCGGATATCCGGACGAGAGCCCTGCACATAGACCTTCTGGGAACGGGGGAAAGGCTGGATGGATTGCTGGTCGACCTGGGCGCTTTCGCTCAGGTTCTTTTGTTGTTTTGCGGTCATCGGCTGGCTCCTGGGATGGATGTCGGAGCGAACCTGAAGGAAGAGCGCACCTGGAGCGGTGCTGAGAGGAGCCTCCCGGACTTCGGGCTTGGGAGGCACATCTTGTTCCCTACGCAGGCCTTAACCTGATCAGGTTCAACGGGATCCGGAACTCTCCGATCTCAGCCTCCGATTCGAGGCACCCCGACAAGAACTCGCGCAGTCTAAACAAGCTCGGCCGAGAAAACCAACCCGGTGGTCAGAATAAAGTGACCGATGCGTCGGTATATGACGCATCCCTGCCGCAAGAATCCATTGTTGCAGGCAAGCAACATAGCTTGTCGCAAACTACACTCAGGCCGCCGCCGGGCTTCTTGACCACCCCCCCGGCGGCCCCGTAGCCTTGCCCGACCCCCCAAGAATCCAGGATTGATCATGCTGCGCAGACTCTCGCTGGCCATCGCCGTGGCATCCGCCTTCGCCGGAAATGCCTGGGCCGTAGATGCCCCCCTGTCAGCCAAGACGGACCTCGTGACCGTCTACAAGGACGCCGTCGACAACAACGCCGACCTCGCCGCCGCCCGCGCCAACTATGACGCGCAGCGCGAGGCCGTGCCCCAGGCTCGTTCCGGCCTGCTGCCGCAGATAAACGGCGGCGCCACGGCCGACGACACCCGGACCAAGCTGGACGATCCCTCCAGCACCACTTCGCGCAGCGGCATCGCCTACCAGGCGACTCTGAGCCAGCCGATATTCCGCGCTGACCGCTGGTTCCAACTGAAAGCCGCCGAGTCCAGCACCGAGCAGGCTGCCCTGGACTTCTCCGCGACCCAGCAGAACCTGATCCTGCAGACCGCCGAAACCTACTTCGCCGTGCTGCGCGCCCAGGACAACCTGGCCTCGACCAAGGCCGAAGAAGCGGCGTTCAAGCGCCAGCTCGACCAGGCCAACGAGCGTTTCGACGTCGGTCTCTCGGACAAGACCGACGTGCTGGAAGCCCAGGCGGGCTATGACACTGCACGTGCCAACCGGATCATCGCCGAGCGCAACGTGGAAGACGCCTTCCAGGCCCTGGTCACCCTGACCAACCGCGAGTACGCCTCCATCGAGGGTATCCTCCACACCCTTCCGGTCGTGGTACCCGCCCCCAACGATGCCAAGGCGTGGGTCGACACCGCTTCCCAGCAGAACCTCAACCTGCAGGCCGCGAACTTTGCGGTCGACGCCGCCGAAGAGACCCTGCGCCAGCGCAAGGCCGGTCACGCACCAACCCTGGACGCGGTGGCCAGCTACCAGAAGGGCGACAACGACAGCCTGGGCTTCAGCAACAGCCCGGGCAGCACGCAGCCGAATATCAGTGGCGACGTGGAACAGCGCAGCATCGGCCTCCAGCTGAATATCCCGATCTACAGCGGCGGCCTGACCAGTTCGCAGGTGCGCGAGTCCTACCAGCGCCTGAACCAGACCGAACAGCAACGCGAAAGCCTGCGCCGCACCGTGGTGCAGAACACCCGCAACTTCCACCGCGCGGTGAACACCGACGTGGAGCAGGTGAAGGCACGCAAGCAGTCGATCATCTCCAACCAGAGCGCCCTGGAAGCCACCGAGATCGGTTACCAGGTGGGTACCCGCAACATCGTCGACGTGCTGGACGCCCAGCGCCAGCTGTACAGCTCGGTACGCGACTACAACAACGCCCGCTACGACTACATCCTCGACAACCTGCGCCTGAAGCAGGCCGCCGGCACCCTGAGCCCGGGCGATCTGGAAGCCCTGGCCGGCTTCCTCAAGCCCGACTACGACCCGGACAAGGACTTCCTCCCGCCGGATCTGGCCAAGGCTGCCGAAGCCAGCCTGAAAGGCGACACGGAATACTGAGGTCCAGCGCAAACGACGAAGCCCGGCAGAGATGCCGGGCTTTTTCATTTCGCGCGTACCGGGTGGATCGCGCCTACTTCGCCGCCCAGGCGTTGAAGCGCTGCTCCAGGTCCTCGCCATGGTCGGTCCAGAACTCCACGTCCATGGCCAGTGACTGGGCCATGTTCTGCGGCGCGCTGGGCAGCCAGCCGGTCAGGGCCGGGTCGAGACGATCGAAGGTCTGCTGGTTGACCGGTCCGTAGGGAATGCGCTTGACGTAGTCGGCCTGGTTGTCCGCCTTGTTGATGAAGGCGATCAACTGGTGGGCGCGATCGACATGCTTCGAGCCCTTGATGATGGCCCAGTAGTCCATGCCGTAGAGGCTGTCCGGCCAGACCACCGCGAAGTTGTTGCCTTCCTGGTGGGCCGCGGCGATGCGGCCGCTGTAGACCGAGGTCATGGTCACGTCGCCAGCGGCCAGCCACTGCACCGGCTGGGCGCCCGCCTCCCACCACTGGATATGGGGCTTGAGCTGGTCCAGCTTGGCGAAGGCGCGCTCCACCCCGGCCGGCGTGGCCAGCACCTTGTAGACATCCTCGCGCTTGACCCCGTCGGCCAGCAGCGCGAATTCCAGGTTGTACACGGCGCGCTTGCGCAGGCCACGCTTGCCGGGGAAGCGCTTGACGTCCCAGAAGTCCGCCCAGGATTTCGGCGCCTCGGCCAGTTTGCCGGCGTCGTAGGCCAGCGCCACGCTCCACACCATGGTGGCCGAACCGCACTCCTGGGCCGCGTCGGCGATCAACTGATCGGTGCCGCCGATGCGCTGCCAGTCGAGCCGCTCGAACATGCCCTCCTCGCAACCGCGCACCAGGTCCGGCGCCTCGATCTCCACCAGGTCCCAGTCGACGCTGCCGGTATCGGCCATCACCTTGATGCGCGCCATTTCGCCGTTGTACTCGCTCTCGGTCAGGGGAGCGCCGCTGGCCTTGGCAAAGGGTTTGAAGAAGGCGTCGCTCAGGGCTTTCTGCCCTGCCCCGCCATAACCCACGACCACCATGTTGTCCGCCGCCTGAGCGGTTCCCAGCGTGGAGGCCAGGGCCAGTCCGGCCAGCCAGGGAGTGATGGAGCGGGGGATATCGATGTGCAGGTGAGGGACGAACGAATGCCGCATGGTGCTTCTCCTCTTGTTGTTGTCATGAAGCGTGCCCGGCTCGGGGCTGACTCGAAACTAGTCAGGGCCAAGTAAAAAAACAAGTTGATTTTTTACTAACGGTAAATTTTCATGACACAACAAGAACAAGCGCGACCGCCAGGTCCACAGGAGCCCTCCATGCCCACCGCACATCAGCCAGCGCTGGCTTTCCCGCACCTCTTCGAGCCCCTGGAAATCCGTGGCAAGCGCCTGAAGAACCGCATCATGTCCAGCGGTCACGACACCTCGATGCCCGCAGACAACCTGGTCAACGACCAACTCGTTGCCTACCACCGGGCCCGTGCCAAGGGTGGCGTCGGCCTGATCGTGCTGCAGGTGGCCGGGGTCCATGACAGCGCGCGTTACACCTCCCATGTGCTGATGGCCACCGACGACGCCTGCATCGAAGGCTACCGGCGCCTGGCCGAGGCCTGCCACGCCGAGGGCACCGTGGTGCTGTCCCAGGTCTTCCATCCGGGCCGGGAGATCATGGAGTCCGCCGACGGCTTGCTGGCCGTGGCCTGGTCCGCGTCCGCCTCCCCCAATGAACGATTCCGGGTGATGCCCCGGGCCCTGGACCAGGCAATGATCGACGAGATCGTCGCCGGCTACGGCGCCGCCGCCCGACGCCTCTGCGAAGCCGGCCTGGATGGCGTGGAGATTGTCGCCAGCCACGGCTACCTGCCTGCGCAATTCCTCAATCCGCGAGTGAACCGCCGCCAGGACGGCTACAACGGTGACCTGGACGCCCGCCTGCGCTTCCTCCGCGAAGTGATCCAGGCAGTCCGCGCCAACTGCTCCGAAGACTTCATCGTCGGCCTGCGCATCTCAGCCGACGAACGTGACCCGGAAGGCCTGACCGAGGACGAATCCCTCGCCGCCGTGCTGTCCCTGCAGGGGCAGCTGGATTACGTGCACCTGGTGGCCGGCACCTCCGCGTCCCTCGGCGGCGCCATCCATATCGTCCCGCCCATGGCCATCGAGGCGGCCTACCTGGCGCCCACCGCCGGAAGCTTCAAGGCGCGCCTGGACATTCCGCTCTTCGTCACCGGTCGGATCAACCAGCCCCAGGAAGCCGAAACCATCCTCGCCCGAGGCCAGGCCGACGTCTGCGGCATGACCCGGGCCCTGATCTGCGACCCGCAAATGCCGAACAAGGCCGGTGCCGGCCGCAGCGACGATGTGCGCGCCTGCATCGCCTGCAACCAGGCCTGCATCGGCCACTTCCACCGTGGTTACCCCATTTCCTGTATCCAGCACCCGGAGACCGGCCGCGAGCTCACCTACGACGAGCCGAAACCCGTAACCCTGCGCAAACGGATCATGGTGGTGGGCGGCGGCCCGGCAGGCATGAAGGCTGCCGCAGTGGCGGCCCAGCGCGGCCATGACGTCACCCTCTACGAAGCCGGCAATCAGCTCGGCGGCCAGGTGCTGCTGGCCCAACTGCTGCCACGGCGGGCGGAATTCGGTGGCGCTGCCACCAACCTGCAGCGGGAAATGGAGCTGGCGGGGGTGAAGGTGCTGCGCAACGTCCGGGTCGATCGCGCGTTGGTGGAACAGGAACGCCCCGACCTGCTCATCCTCGCCACTGGCGCCAAACCCTACTGGCCGCCATTCGAGCGCGGCGGCGAGCTGCAGGTGGTGGACGCCTGGCAGGTGCTGCGAGGTGAGGTGCAACTGGGCCGCTCGGTACTGGTGACCGACTGGCGCGGCGACTGGATCGCCCCTGGGATTGCCGAGCGCCTGGCCCGCAATGGCCATCAGGTGCGCCTGGCGGTGAACGGCACCCATTGCGGCGAGAGCCTGCCCCTGTACGTCCGCGACCAGATGGCCGGTGAACTGCACAAGCTGGGCATTCCGCTCACGCCCTACGCCCGCCTCTACGGCTGCGACGACAGCACGGTGTACATGATGCACGCCGCCTGCAACGAACCGATGCTGTTCGAGGAGGTGGACACCCTGGTGCTCTGCCAGGGCCACGAGCCGGTGGACGACCTGGGAAGCGAGCTGGTCGGTCTGGTGGAGTTCCGTCGGATCGGCGACTGCCTGGCCCCGCGCACCGTGGAAGAGGCCATCTACGAGGGTCTGAAAGTCGCCTGGGAGATCTGAGTGTCGGCGGGGATCGTGGCTGCACTACAATGCCGCGATCCCGCATCCCATGGAGGGAACCATGAGTCCCAGCCTGCCGTCGCCGAACGCCAACGCCGAGAGCCAGTTCCTCGGCACACGCATCCGGGCGCTGCGCAAACGCCAGGGCATGACCCTCAGCGAGCTGGCCGAACAGAGCAAGCTCACGGCCGGCTACATCAGCCAGCTGGAACGCAACCTGGCCTACCCCTCGATTCCGGCGCTGTTCAACATCGCGCGCAGCCTGGGCGTGACCATCCAGTGGTTCTTCGCCAGCGAAGCCCCCACCAGCGAAGCCGACCGCGGCTACGTGGTGCGCCGCAACGCCCGCACCAGCCTGCACTACGAAGACGGAATCACCGACGAACTGCTCAGCCCGCAGCCGCTGCGCCAGCTGGAAATGCTCCACTCGCGCTTCCCGCCCGGCACTTACAGCGAAGAGAGCTACAGCCACGAAGGTGAAGAAGCCGGCTATGTACTGAGCGGCGAATTCGAACTCTGGGTCGGCGACCGCCATTTCCGCCTGCAGGAAGGCGACAGCTTCAGCTTCTCCAGCCAGGAGCCCCACCGCTACGGCAACCCCGGCGACAAGGATGCGCTGATCCTCTGGGTCATTACCCCGCCGACGTTCTGAGCCCCTGACGAGGCATCTCCTGTAGGGGCGAATTCATTCGCCAAGGGCGGCGAAGCCGCCCCTTTGGAGACCGGAGCGCAGACCTTCGGCCTGCTTGGCGATTGAAATCGCCCCTACAACAAAGCTCACCAGCACTCAGTGCAGCAGCCGCGAAAGTCCGGCCAGCAATCGCTCCAATGCGCCCTGATTGGCCCTCAGCACCGATAGCCCCGCCTCGTGCATGGCCCCAGCGCGAACCGGGTCGGCCCAGAGCCCGCCCACTTGCGTGGCCAGCTCGCCAGCATCGGCCACCTCGGCCAAGGCGCCAGCCTCACGCAGCTGCGCGGCAATTTCCAGGAAGTTGAACAGGTGTGGTCCCGACAGCACCGGCTTGCCCAGGGCCGCCGGCTCCAGCAGGTTGTGCCCGCCGTTGGGCACCAGGCTGCCGCCGACGAAGGCGATATCCGCCAGAGCGTAGAGGAACAGCAGTTCGCCCATGGTGTCACCCACCAGCACCTGGGTCTGCGCCGAGACCGCCTCGCCGGAAGAGCGCCGCACCGCCGCGAAGCCTTCCCGACGGCAGAGCTCGAATACCGAACCGAAGCGCTCAGGGTGGCGCGGTACCAGAATCAGCAGCGCATCCGGACGGCGCGCCAGCAGCGCCTTGTGGGCGGCGAGCACAATTTCGTCCTCCCCCGCATGGGTGCTGGCGGCGATCCACACCGGCCGAGCCTCGGCGCGCCACTGGCCGCGCAGCTCGGCGGCGCGCTGCGGCAGCGCAGGGTCAATACGCAAGTCGTACTTGATCGAGCCGGTCACCCCCACGCATTCCGGGCGGGCGCCCAGGGCACGGAAGCGCTGGGCCTCGGCCTCGGTCTGCACAGCGATCCAGCTCAGCTCCGCCAGCATGGGCGCGGTGAGCTTGCCGAAACGCGCATAGCCTCGCGCCGACCGCTCGGACAACCGGGCGTTGGCCAGTACCACTGGAATGCCGCGACGAGCGCACTGGTGGATGTGGTTGGGCCAGAGCTCGGTTTCCATGATCACCGCCAGCTTCGGCCCCGTCCGGTCAAGGAAGCGCGCCGCCGCCCAGGGCAGGTCATAGGGCAGGTAGCAATGCTGCACCCGGTCGCCGAACAGGGCGCGGATGCGCTCCGATCCGGTGGGGGTCATGCAGGTGATGGTGATTGGCAGGTCCGGATGGCGCTCCAGCAGGGCGCGAACCATCGGCGCAGCGGCGATGCTCTCGCCCACCGACACAGCGTGGACCCAGATACCGCCGGGCTTGCTCGGCGGCAGGCCGAAGGCGAAACGTTCACCAATGCGCCGTGCGTATGCCGGTGCCCGCCAGGCCCGCCAGGCCAGACGCAAGGCCACCAGGGGCAGGCCGAGATGGAACAGCAGGGTATAGAGGGTGCGATTCATGGGCGCGGAGCTTAGCGTGACTCGCCTCTGATGGCACTCCCGACGTGCTCAACCCATGGCTTGCAGGTGCTCCGCCAGGCTGTCCGCCAGCCAGAGCGCCGCCGGGCCAAGGGCCTCATCCCTGCGGCAGACCAGCTCCACCACCAGGGACGGCGGCGTCCAGTCGCTGCGCAGCTCCAGCAGCTGCCCCTGGTAGGCGGGGTACTGGGCCACATGCTTGGGCAGCCACGCCCACCCCAGGCCCCGCATCACCAATTCGGCCATGACGTAGAAGCTGTCGGCGCGCCAGACCTGCGGGCCAAGCTGCTCGCCGCCAGGATAGTGGCTGTCCTGGGGCGCCATGAGGATCTGCCGGTGGCGCACCAATTCGCGGCCGTCGGCGTAGCGTTGCTGTGCCAGGGCATGGCCGGCGCCACAGACGGTGACCATCTCGATGGTGCCCAGGCGCTGACGCTCCAGGGCATCGGGCATGTGTTCATGGTGAAACAGCAGCCCGAGGTCGGCACGACGCTCCAACAGCTTGCGCGCCACGTCGCCCTGGGCGCTGCTGGCCAGTTGCACCTCCAGCATGGGAAAGGCTGTGCCCAGTGCCTCCAGGCTGGCCAGCACCGGCTGGTAGGGCATGGCTTCATCCTGGGCGAGACGCAACCGGGCTTCTTCGCCCCGTGCCAGCCCCAGGGCCCGTCCGTCCAGACGCTGGCATTGGCGCAGCAGCTCCCGCGCTTCCTCCAGCAACGCCGCGCCCGCCGCCGTCAATCGCGGCTGCCGGCCACTGCTGCGGTCGAACAGTTGTACGCCAAGGTCCTCTTCCAGCAAGGCGATGCCGCTGCTCACTGCAGACTGGGCGCGGCGCAACTGGCGCGCCACGGCGGAAAAGGACTGGCCTTCGGCAACGCCGACGAATAAGCGGATCTGTTCCAGGTTCCATTGCATGGCGAACAACCTATCTCCAAACCAGATAGGTAATGACTTTATCCCATCATCAGGAAGCCTAGAATCCACCCCATCGCACAGGAGGCCCGACCATGACCGGCTACATCTATCTCGCTATCGCCATTGCCGCCGAAGTGATCGCCACGACCTCGATGAAGGCCATCGACGGCTTCAACAAGCCGCTGCCCCTGATCCTGGTGATCGGCGGCTACGCCATCGCCTTCTGGATGCTGACCATGGTGGTGCGCAGTATCCCGGTGGGCATCGCCTACGCCATCTGGGCCGGTCTCGGGATCGTGCTGGTGAGCGTCGCCGCACTGGTGCTTTACCAGCAGAAACTGGATACCCCGGCGGTGCTGGGCATGGGGCTGATCGTCTCCGGCGTCGTCGTGATCCAGCTGTTTTCCAACAGCACGGGCCATTGAACCGGCTGTAGCCGCAGCAGGACGAACAGGGGCGCTATACTGCGCCCCTGTTTTTTTCGAGGCGCCTGCAACCCATGGCCGAATCCCTTTCCACCGATGTGCTCATCCTGGGCGGCGGCATCGCCGGCCTCTGGCTCAACGCCCGCCTGCGCAAACAGGGCTTCGCCACCCTCCTGGTGGAGAACGCCAGCCTCGGCGGCGGCCAGAGCGTGAAGTCCCAGGGAATCATCCACGGTGGCGCCAAGTACGCCCTGCACGGCGCCCTGACCGGCGCCTCCGAGGCCATTGCCGATATGCCGCGCCGCTGGCGTGACGCCCTGGCCGGCAGCGGCGAACTGGATCTCTCCGGCGTGCGCCTGCTCTCCGACGCCCACTACCTCTGGTCGCCCGGGACCCTGGCCGGCAACCTCACCAGCTTCTTCGCCAGCAAGGCGGTGCGCGGTCGCGTCGACCAGGTGAAGGGCGACGCCCTGCCCCCCGCGCTGCAGCATCCGAAATTCAAGGGCAAGGTCTATCGCCTGGCCGAACTCGTACTGGACGTTCCCAGCCTGATCAACCGCCTGGCGGAACTGGCCGGCGATGGCCTGCTGGCCGCCCGCGAGATCGAACCGCTGCTGGAAGATGGCCAGCTCAAGGGGTTGCGCATCGACAGCCGTGAAGTGCGCGCCCAGCGCATCGTCCTCAGCGCCGGCGCCGGCAACCAGGGCCTGATCGAGGCCCTGGGGCTGAGCCAGCCGGCCATGCAGCGCCGCCCGCTGCACATGGTGATGGTCAAGGCGCCCAGCCTGAAACCCCTCTACGCCCACTGCCTGGGTGGCGGCCCCAAGCCGCGCATCACCGTCACCAGCCATCCGGCCGCCGACGGCCAGTGGGTCTGGTATCTGGGCGGCGACCTGGCTGAAGCCGACGGCGTGGCCCGCAACGAAGCCGAGCAGATCGCCGCCGCCGAACAGGAACTGCACCAGCTGCTGCCCTGGATCGACCTCTCCGCCGCCCAATGGGCGACCCTGCGGGTGGATCGTGCCGAGCCGGCGCAAAGCGGCCTGGTTCGCCCGGACAACGCCTTCCTCCATGAGCAAGGTGCACTGCTGGTGGGCTGGCCCACCAAGCTGGCCCTGGCGCCGGACTTCGCCGACCGCGTGCTGGCCGCCTTCGAGCGCGACGGCGTACGTCCGGCTTCCCATTCCCCCCTGCCCGCCCTGCCCCGTCCGCCGGTGGCGCAGCCCGCCTGGGAGGAGCTGCTGGGATGAACGACCTGCACAGCCTCCACCGCCCGCTGGGCGACACCGGCCTGGTGGTTTCCCCGCTGGGCCTGGGCACCGTCAAGCTGGGCCGCGACCAGGGCGTGAAATACCCCAGCGGCTTCACCATTCCCGATGACGCCGAAGCCCGCCAGCTGCTGGCCCTGGCCCGCGACCTCGGCCTCAACCTGATCGACACCGCGCCGGCCTACGGCCGCAGCGAGGAACGCCTTGGCCCGCTGCTGCGCGGCCAGCGCCAGGAGTGGGTCATCGTCAGCAAGGTCGGCGAAGAGTTCGAGAACGGGCTCTCCCGTTTCGACTTCAGCCCCGAACACACGCGCTTCTCCGTCGAACGCAGCCTGAAACGCCTGGAGACCGACTTCATCGACCTGGTCCTGGTGCATTCCGACGGCAATGACCTGGACGTCCTGCGCAACAGCGGCGTCTACGAGACCCTCGCCGAGCTGAAGCAGGCCGGCAAGATTCGCGCCTTCGGTCTTTCCGGCAAGACGGTGGACGGCGGCCTGCTGGCCCTGGAGCAGGGCGACTGCGCCATGGTCACCTACAACCTCAACGAGCAGAGCGAGAAGCCGGTGCTCGACTTCGCGGTGCAACAAAACAAGGGCATCCTGATCAAGAAGGGCCTGGCCAGCGGCCATGCCTGCCTGGAGTCGGGCATGGATCCGGTGCGTGCGAGCTTCGAACTGATCTTCGGTCACCCCGGGGTGACGAGCGCGATAATCGGGACGATCAATCCAGTGCATCTGACCCATAATGTCGCGACGGCCGCCGCAGTCATCGGAGGCCGCTAGCCGAGCCCCACGCCAGCAGGAGCCGACATGCCGCGAATCCTCGCCCGCAAGGACCCAAGCGCTTTCAAGACCCTTCCGCTGCATGTCGAAGCCAGCGCCAATGCCCTGAGCTACCAGAGCCTGGGGCGGCCGCTGAACTTCGCCCAGATGCTCCAGCGGCGCCGCCCGGTTGAGGTCAGCGACAGCCAGCGCTTCGCGGTCGAACTGGCGAACCTCGGCGTCTCGGTTCGGCTGACCCTGAACCTCCATGGGCGGGACTACTGGCTGCTGGTGCGCCAGCGCCGGCAGGACCGTGGCGATACCGTGCTCAAGCTGATTTCCGGGTACGTCCCGGCCCACGAGCTGAACCTGCCCCTGCTCACCGCCATCCAGGAAGTGGCGGAAGAGTGTCTGATCGAAACCCCCGATGGCTGGCTGGCCGGTCGCTTCGCCGACACCTGGCTACCCACGCCGTACCAGCGCCCGCTGCGTTACCGCGAGGCCAGCCACTTCCGCCTGAGCCCGCTCTCCGGCGCCGCGCGGCCGGTGCACAATGGCAAGTTGACACTGCTGGAACGGCCCGAAGCCTATGTCCACCTGCCCACCGCGTCCCTGCAGCTGGTCTACGACCTGCGCCTGGACCTGCCCCGGGACAGCCACCAGATCAGCCTCTTCCACGTGGACGAAGTGCTGCACGACGGCGAACTGGTGGCCTGTCTGGACCGCCGCCGCCCCGACATCTACCTGCTGCCGCTGCACCAGGGCCAGCCCACCGGCGAACTGCTGACCCTGCGTAACGGCGAGTTCAAGGCCGCCAGCACCCGCGGCGTCTGGCTGTCCGAAAGCTTCGCGGAACAGGATGGCTGGCTGGTGCATGACGAGCGGGTGCGCTGGCGGGACTGGCTGGCGCGAGTAGGAACGGCCCGGCCAACTGGAAAGAAGATCGCCTGCTGAAAGACGGGGTGCGTAGAGCGCCCCGGCAGGAGTGATCTCGCGCCACGTTTCTGCTCCCAGGCTTTCCTTTCCAGGCCCGCCCTCGTTTCGACTACTTCAACTCGGCGGAACTCTTGCCCAGCAATCGCCGCGCCACGATCAGCAACTGGATCTGCTGAGTCCCCTCGAAGATGTCGAGAATCTTTGAGTCCCGCGCCCATTTCTCCAGCAGCTCGTCCTCGCCATAGCCCAAGGCACCCACCAGTTCCACGCACTTCAGGGTGATCTCGTTGGCCACCCGCCCGGCCTTGGCCTTGGCGATGGAGGCCTCCTTGGAGTTGGGCAGGCGGTTGTCGGCCATCCAGGCGGCCTTCAGGGTCAGCAGCCGCGCCGCCTCCCATTCCGCCTCCAGCCGGTAGAGAGTCGCCTCCGCATGACGCACCGCCAGCAGCGGTGTGCGGTAGTCGAAGTGGCAGCCAGCCTGGCCCAGCAACTCGCGGGTACGGTCCAGGGCCGCCTTGGCCACCCCCACCGCCATCCCCGCCACCAGTGGGCGCGTGTTATCGAAGGTTTCCATGACCCCGGCGAAGCCCTTCTGCACGTCGATCTCGGCATTACCCAGCAGATTGGCGGCCGGTACCCGGCAGTCGCTGAACGTAATGGAGGCGGTATCGGAGGCCTTGATCCCGAGTTTCTTCTCCAGGCGTGTCACCGTCATGCCTGGCGTGCCCTTCTCCACCACGAAGGACTTGATGGCCGCACGACCGAGGCTGCGGTCCAGGGTGGCCCAGACCACCACCGCATCAGCGCGTTCGCCGGAGGTGACGAAGATCTTCTCGCCGTTGAGCACGTAATGATCCCCATCCCTCACCGCCGTGGTGCGGATGGCCGCCGAGTCCGAACCGCACCCCGGCTCGGTAATGGCCATGGCCGCCCAGGTGCCGCCGAAGCGCTTGAGCTGCGCCTCGTCGGCCACGGCGGCGATGGCGGCATTGCCCAGCCCCTGGCGCGGCATGGCCAAGAGCAGGCCGACATCGCCCCAGCACAGCTCCATCACCCCGAGCAGGGCGGACAGATTGCCGCCATTGCGCACGCCTTCCTCCCTGGAGGTGCCGCGTTTGCTCGCCGAACCGGCACCGACGGCCTCCGGGGAGCCGGCGTTCATGCCGTCCAGCACGGCGGCCAACAGGTCCAGTTCGCGCGGATAGGCGTGCTCGGCCTTGTCGTACTTGCGTGACAGGGGGCGGAAGTACTGGGCCGCCACCTGATGGGCCTGGCCGACCAGGCCACGGAATTTCTTGGGAATTTCCAGATTCATGCTGTCGTCCTCAAAGGTGCAGGCCGCCGGTCATCAAGGCGATAGCGCGCAGGTCGCGGTACCAGCGCTCGACGGGATGCTCCTGGGTAAAGCCATGACCGCCCAGCAATTGCACCGCATCGGTGCCGATCTTCATGGCCTTCTCGGCACAGAGCAGCCGGGCCAGGTAGGCCTCACGGCGGAACTCATCGCCTCGGTCGGCACGGGCACAGGCCCGCCAGACCATCAGGCGCATGGCGTCCAGTTCGATGGCCATGTCCGCCACCATGAAAGCCACGCCCTGGCGGTGACTGATGGGCTCGCCGAAGGCCGTGCGCTCATTGCAATAACCGATCACATAGTCGAGGGCAGCCTGACCGGTGCCCAGCGCCAGCGCGCACCAGGCCAACTGGCTGAGGTCGAGAAAGGTTTGGTAATCGAAGTCAGTAGAGCCCAGGCGGCTCTCCACCGGCACCCTTACCCCCTTCAACCGGATACGCGCGGTGCCGCAGGCCTTCAGCCCCATGGCGGGCTCCGCGTGCAGCTCAAGCCCCTTGCTGCAGGTCTCCACCATGAACAGGGCCGGGCCCTTGCCGGTTTCAGCAGCCAAGATCAGACGGCTGGTATCCATCCCGTCCAGCACCAGGCACTTCTCGCCATCCAGCACGAAATAGCTGCCCTTGCGCCGGGCGCGAGTGGCGAGCCTGTGCGGATCGAACAGCGGCGTTGGCTCGCTCACCGCAATGGCCAGACGCGGTGCGGGATGTCCGGTGACGAAGGCAGGCAGCCAGGCGGCCTGTTGCTCGGGCGATGCCCAGCGGCGAATGCAGTTGGCCGCCGAGAGCGGCACCAGCAGCGAAGCCGCGAGA
The DNA here is from genome assembly GCF_000949385.2 of Pseudomonas sp. LFM046. Classification (NCBI taxonomy): domain Bacteria; kingdom Pseudomonadati; phylum Pseudomonadota; class Gammaproteobacteria; order Pseudomonadales; family Pseudomonadaceae; genus Pseudomonas; species Pseudomonas sp. LFM046. Next base: position 5,315,614 of record NZ_JYKO02000001.1, read on the forward strand.
CTCAGATCGCCCTTGGCCAGCGCTTCGGCCATCAGGGCATTGGTGAGGAGGGTGCGCTCGCCGGCCAGGCCGCCCAAATGTTCGCCGACGCCATAGTGTGCCAACCCAAGCTCATGGGTCTGATTGAGCAATGTTGCGGGCAGCGCTGCCCGCGCGTCCGCGTCATGGGCAGCCGGGCGCAGGGTTTCCAGGGCGAAGGCTTCCAGCATCTCCACCAGCATGCGCTGCTCGTCGGACAGGGACAGGTCGAATATCTCGTCCGGGGCCGCCGGGCTCGATGCCGTGCTCCCACGCCGAGCAGCCAGACGGAAGCCGGCGCGAGTGCCGCTGTAGAGGAGTTTTTCGAAAGCCTTGCGCAACTTCAGGCGGTCAGGCCAATGGGCCTGGGCCACGCGATTCAGCAAGGCCAGGGCACGGCCCTGAAGGTTGGGGGACATCGGCATCGCACTCCACGCTGGATGGGATGCCGCGATAATGGCCAGCGCTGGCCCGGGCGCCTATGACCGGGCCGACACAGGAGCCTGGCATTGCTGCCAGTAGGGAAGGGTCAGAGCTTTGCGCGGTCCCAGCGTATGCCCTGCCTGACGACGCGCGCCGGAACGCCCGCAACCACGCAGTTGCCCTCGTCGAACGCGCGACTGACCACGGAGCAGGCACCGACCACGGACTCGGGCTGCAGGACAGTGCCCTTGAGCAGCTGTACGTCGCGGCCGATCCACACCCGGTCGCCGATCCGCACGTCGCGAGACGGGTTCAGACGCTCGCCGCTATGCATGTCGAGAATGGAATGACTGTCACCTGTGCGGATCTGGATATCGAAGGACAGCATGCATTCACGACCGATATCGATGCTGGCCGCTTCGTCCACCAACAAGTAGGCATCTTCCACCGTCGTGTCTTCACCGATACGGATGTGCTGGCCGCTGGTGTCGCGCACGTAGATCTTGCCCGCGCTGAAACGCACCCGTGGGCCGATCTCGATCAGGTTGTCCTGGCCGTCGATGCGAATTTCACAGTGGGTCAACTGGACGCCTTCGCCCACGATGAGGCGATTGTTGCGCCCGCCGAGCTTGACCGTGATCTTCTTCATCTGCCGCTGCGCACTGACGGGCAGATCCAGTGTATTGCCGGCCTTGATCCTGAAGCGGTTCTTGTAAGCCAGGTTGCGCAAGCGCAGGTAGAGCCTCTCGAACATGGGCGGGACTCAGGATCTATCCAGGATCTTGTTGACGATCGCAGTGGTGGAGCTGTTCTCCACCAGGCCGAGCACCCTTACCTCGCCACCGTAGGCGCGGACGATATCGGCGCCCACCACCTGGTCGATGCCGTAGTCGCCACCCTTGACCAGCACATCAGGCTTGACCTGGGACAGCAGGCGCTCGGGAGTGTCCTCGGCAAAGCTGACGACCCAATCCACCGCGCCAAGTCCCGCCAATACGGCCATGCGCCGCTCGACGCTATTGATCGGACGGCCCGGTCCCTTGAGGCGGCTGACCGAGGCATCGTCGTTGACGGCCAGAACCAGGCGATCACCCTGGGCGCGGGCCTGCTCCAGGTAGGTCACGTGGCCGGCGTGGAGAATGTCGAAGCAGCCGTTGGTGAAGACAATCTTCTCGCCATGGGCGCGGGCGTCCTCGATGGCCAGGAGCAGTTGCTCCAGCCCCAGCACGCCACGCTCGGAACCTTGCTCGCGCTGCACCGCTCGGCGCAGTTCAGGGGCACTGATGGCGGCGGTACCCAGCTTGCCGACCACGATGCCGGCGGCGAGGTTGGCCAGCGCCACGGCCTGGGGCAGTTCCTCGCCAGCGGACAAGGCAGCGGCCAGGGTGGAAATCACGGTATCGCCAGCGCCGGTCACGTCGAACACTTCGCGAGCACGGGCCGGCAGGTGCAACGGCGGGTGATCGGGACGCAGCAGCGTCATGCCGTGCTCGCCACGAGTCACCAGCAGGGCGCCAAGTTCCAGTTCCTGCATCAGGGCTGCGCCCTTGGCGACCAGCTCGGCCTCATCGGCACAGCGTCCGACAATGGCTTCGAATTCACTGAGGTTCGGGGTGATCAGACTGGCACCGCGGTAGATGCCAAAATCCTTGCCCTTGGGGTCGGCCAGCACCGGCACGCCGCAGCGGCGAGCAGCCTGGATCAGCGCCTGGTGGTTCTTCAGCGCGCCTTTGCCGTAGTCGGACAGCACCAGCACCTTGGCCTTGGGCAGCAGGCGCTCGACTTCCGCGGCCACAGCTTCGGCATTGGTGTCGAAGGCTTCCTCGAAGTCCATGCGCAGCAGTTGCTGGTGGCGGCTCATGACTCGCAGCTTGACGATGGTCGGCTGCTCGGCAAGTCGCTGGAAGTGCACATCGACACCCGCCGCGTTGAGACTGTCGGTGAGGCTGTCAGCTGCCTCGTCAACACCGGTGATACCCACCAGCATGGCGGGCGCCCCCAGGGCCGCGATGTTCAGCGCAACGTTGGCTGCGCCGCCGGGACGGTCCTCGATCTGCTCCACCTTGACGACGGGCACTGGCGCTTCGGGCGAAATGCGCGACGTGCCGCCATGCCAGTAGCGGTCAAGCATGACGTCACCCACCACCAGAACGGGGGCCTGATCGAATCGGGGCATGGACAGCTTCATGGAGTCTCCGGACGTCAAAAACGGCGCGGATCATAACATAGCAGCTCGACCTGCCCGAGGCCCTCGATCAGACGCGGGGCGGGGTTCCCCGCCCTACCCACAGGATTGCCCGAATTGTCGAGCCATCTTGATGGGCAACCCGCCCCGAACAGCAGGGTTGATCGAGCGGCTCAGGTTTCTACCGGCTGGGCCGCGTCCTCGAACTGGGTGGCGTGCAGGCGCGCGTAATAGCCGTTCATGGCCAGCAACTCGGAATGAGTACCACGCTCCACGATGCGCCCCTGATCCATGACCAGGATCAGGTCCGCCTTCTCGATGGTGGAGAGACGGTGGGCGATAACCAGGGTGGTACGGCCATCCATCACGCGGTCCAGCGCAGCCTGGATGTGCCGTTCGGACTCGGTATCCAGGGCCGAGGTGGCCTCGTCCAGCACTAGTACCGGCGCGTTCTTCAGCAGGGCGCGGGCGATAGCGAGACGCTGGCGCTGGCCGCCGGACAACAGCACGCCATTCTCGCCCACCTCGGTGTCGAAACCTTGCGTCAGCTTGTCGACGAACTCCTTCGCGTAGGCCGCTTCAGCCGCCTTCTCAATGTCTTCCCGAGGCGCCCCGGCCAAGTCGCCATAGGCGATGTTGTTGGCCACGGAGTCATTGAACAACGTCACTTGCTGGGTCACCAGCGCGATGTGGCGTCGGAGGTTACGCAGGCGATAATCCTCGATATCGACACCATCAAGCAGGATTTGACCCAGTTCATGGTGATAGAAGCGCGGAATCAGGTTCGCCAGGGTGGACTTGCCGCTGCCGGAGCGCCCCACCAGGGCAATCATCTGTCCCGGCTCGGCGTCGAAGCTGATGTCATGCAGCACCGGCTTGTCGGTGCCGGGATACTGGAACGTCAGGTTGCGCACCTCGAGACGCCCACTCACCCGCTCCCGCTCAAGGGTGCCATGGTCCACCTCGGGCGCCTCATCGAGTTGCTCGAAGATGCTTTCCGCACCTGCCACGCCACGCTGCACCGTGGAGCTGACTTCGGAGAGCTGACGGATCGGTTTGGGCAGCAGGCCTGCCGCCGTTATATAGGCCACTAGGTCACCGGCACTCGCATCGCCGCGCAGGAAGAGCACGAGGAACATGAGGGCAGCCATTGCCGTGTAAATGACCAGCTGCAGCATTGGGGTGTAGACAGCCGAAGTCTTGGTCATCCGCAATTGCTTGCGGGTGTTGTCGTCGCTGGCAGTCCTGAAGCGTCCGGACTCATAGGGTTCGCCACCGAAGCTGCGCACCACGCGGTAGCCCTGGATGGTCTCAGAGGCCACATGGGTTACATCGCCCATGGCCACCTGGATCTTCTTGCTCTGCTTGCGGAATTTTCTGCTCGCGCTGCTCACCATCAGGGCGATCAGCGGCAGGATGGCCAGCATCACCAAGGTCAGCTTCCAGTTCATCCACAACAGGTAACCGAACAGGAAAATCACCGTCAGGCCTTCGCGAATCACCACCTTGATGGCATCGGTGGCCGCACCGGTGACCATGGTCACGTTGAAGGTGATGCGCGAAATCAGATGCCCGGAGTTGTGGCTGTCGAAATAACGATTAGGCAGGGTCAGCAGGCTGTCAAACAGCGCCAGGCGCAGGTCATGCACCAGGCCGAGGGATACCTTGGCGAGGAAGTAATTGCCCAGATAAGAGCCCAGCCCCTGCCAAGCAGCGATCAGAATGATCAGCAGCGGCACCGCCTGCAGCAGCTTCAGGTCCTGCAAATAAGGCGTATCGGGGAACAGGACAGCATCCGGATTGCTCAGTCCATCCACGAAGTACTTGAGGATGCCCGCCAGCATCGGCTGGGTCGAGGCGAAGATGATATAGCCGACAATACTGACCAGGAACATGCCGACATAAGGTCGGACGTAGCCCAGTAGTCGGAAGTAGATCTTCAGGCTTGAGGTGCTGGAGGTAGAAAGTTGCTGCTCGGACATGCGCTTGCGCTTCGACTTGGCCGAAAAGGCGGTGAAGCTTAGCACAGCGACTGCCGCTTCCAGTAAAATGCGCGGCTTTCAGCACATGGCGCGCTTCCACGTGAACCTTATGGTACTTCCCGGGTCCACTTCGGCACGAATCTACGATTTCATCAGTCGTCGCTGGCTCCCACTGGGTTTTCTGGTCCTACTGACCGGCCTGTTCTGGGTGGCCGAACGTAGTCAGTACAGCAAAGCTTTCTACGCCTTGTTGGCCCTTCCAGCGCTCACCGCGGCCATCTTGCGCCCGGCGCTACTCCGCCAACTGCTCCGCGACCCCGTGGTCCTGTCCTTCCTGGCATTTTCAGCCTGGCTGCTGCTGAGCCTGATCTGGACAGCGAGCAGCGACAGCCCCGGGTCGCTGGCTAAGCGTCCCCTGTATGTCTTCATGCTGTTTCTTGCCTGTACCGTGATGGCCGTGGATGAGGAGCGGTTGCTACTTGGAGCGCTGAGGATCGCCGCGATGATTGCTGCTATCGCCGCCCTTGTCTGCCTTGCCCAGTTCTTCCTCCATCCACCCGTAGGCAAGCGACTGATAGGCACCGGCGGCCTGCTGAACCCGCTGCTGACATCCCACCTGTTGGGTTTCTTCTGCGCCTATTGGCTAGCGGCCTGGGTAACCCATCAGGAGCAAGTGCACTGGGTTCCGCTCCTGGCGTTCATCCCGCTCATCGCCGCGACCGTGGCAACAGGCTCTCGCACACCCCTGCTGGCACTCCTTGCCTCCGCATCCTGGCTGATCCTGCTGACAAACGGTCGCCGCACCATGATGGTCATGGTTTTGCTGGGAGTAACAGGTCTCGGCCTTGCCATGCTGCTTCCCGAGTCGCTCCTGCAGCGAGGACTTTCGCTGCGCCCACAGATATGGCAATCAGCGCTGGAGCAGGTGAGTGGATTCCTCTGGCTCGGCCACGGTTATGGCAGCGACTTCCAGTTCCAGATAGATGGTGTCAGGAATATCTGGTCCGACCCCCATAACGTAGAGATCGCGGTGCTGCTCGAACTCGGCCTTATCGGTCTTGCGTGCTGGCTGCTGATGTACGGGATGGCGTTTGCCAACTGCCTGCGTTTGAAGGAGCTACCGAGCATCAAAATTGCCTCCTGCCTGATGGTTTACGGCCTCGCGGCCGGTATGACCGAGGGCAGCAGCTTCCTGTCCAGGCCCAATGAAAGCTGGTTCCTGATCTGGATTCCATTGGCCATCGTGGTCAGCCTGTCCATCCAGCAGCGCCTGCGAGAAAAAACATGAAAGATCTTTCCGGCCAGGCACTCGCCTCCCTGCTTGAAGGTGCCACCACCATTGAAGAAGACGGGTTCGGCATCAAGGTCGCTCGCCTTGACGACGGCACCTTCCTCAAGCTCTACCGGCGCAAACGATTGCTCTCGTCCTCGTTCTGGCAGCCGCCAGCAGAGCGTTTCGCCCGCAATGCCGTGCGCTTGAACGAGTTGGGCATCCGCGCCCCGGTCATAGTGGATACCTTTAACATCCCCGAGCGCCTGCTCAACGGCGTACGCTACAGCCCCCTGCCAGGCGACACCTTGCGCAACCTCTGGAAACAGGCCTCGCCACAGGAACTCGGGCACGAAGTGGAACGATTCGGAAGATTTCTGGGCGAACTCCATAGCCTGGGGGTGTATTTCCGCTCCTTGCATTTGGGGAACGTCCTGAAACTGCCGGACGGCAGACTCGGCCTGATCGATCTGTCCGACATGCGTATTTCCAGCAATCCCTTGCCCCGATGGAAGCGCAAACGCAACGCACGTCATATGCTGCGCTATCAACTGGATGCCCACTGGCTGGCGACCCTTCACCTCGAGGACCTGCTGCGAGGCTATGCCGGCTGCGCCGGTGAGTCTGCCGCCAAAGCCTTGCGCATCGCCATCAACGCCTTACAGCCCAGCCTTCCTCAAGGGAACCCGAGTAAGCCATGAGCCTTATCAAGCTGATCGACTTCCGCACCTTTGCCGACTCCAGGGGAACCCTGGCAGTCGTCGAAGGAAATCTGGACGTGCCCTTCGATATCCGTCGCGTCTATTACCTGTACGGACTGAGCGGTGATCTCCAGCGCGGTTTCCATGCCCATCATGAGCTGGAGCAGATTGCCATCTGCCTCAACGGCAGTTGCAGCTTCCTTCTGGACGATGGCCAGAGCAAGGAAAGGCTGAGACTGGACTCCCCCCGTCAGGGCCTGCGTATCGAAAAGATGATCTGGCATGAGATGTACGACTTCTCAGCCGATTGCGTACTGATGGTCCTGGCCAGCGAGCATTACGACGAGTCCGACTACATCCGCGACTATGAACAATTCGTCGCCGAGGTGAAGCATGCCGCAGGTCCATGATCAGGCGGACGTGCAAAGTAGCACCATCGGCAAGGGCACCCGGATCTGGCAATACGCGGTGGTCCTTTCCGGCGCCCGGATTGGCCGCGATTGCAACATTTGCGCCCACACCTTCATTGAAAACGACGTTGTCATAGGCGACCGTGTCACCGTCAAGTCAGGCGTCTTTCTCTGGGATGGCATTCGCGTCGCGGATGATGTGTTCATTGGCCCAAACGCAACTTTTGCCAACGACCCCATGCCACGCTCCAAGGTCTACCCTGAACAATTTCTCGAGGTCCGACTCGAGCGCGGTGCCTCCATTGGCGCCAACGCAACGCTGCTGCCCGGCGTGACCATCGGCGAATACGCCATGGTTGGCGCTGGCGCAGTGGTTACCAAAGACGTACCCCCCCGCGCGGTGGTTGTCGGCAACCCCGCCCGCATCCTGCGCTACCTGGACGATCATGATCCCATTTCTCAACCTTAAGGACGTCAATGCCAAGCTCCGCGAAGAACTGCTGGAGGCTTGCGCCCGGGTCATCGACTCCGGCTGGTACATCGCCGGCAACGAACTGTCTGCCTTTGAAAGGGAATACGCTGCGTATTGCGGTTCTACTCACTGCATCGGCGTCGCCAACGGGCTTGATGCGCTCACACTGACCCTTCGGGCCTGGCTTGAGCTCGGTCGCCTGCAGGAAGGGGACGAGGTCATAGTCCCGGCCAACACCTATATCGCGACGCTGCTGGCCATCACCGAAAATGCCCTGACACCCGTCCTGGTGGAGCCTGACGACGATAGCTTCAACCTGTCGCCCGGCTCGGTCGCTGCAGCGCTTGGCAAACGCACCCGGGCGATCCTGCCGGTCCACCTGTACGGCCGACTGGCCGACATGCAAGGGCTGCTGGAAGTCGCCGACCAGCACAAGCTGCTGGTGCTGGAGGATGCAGCGCAAGGCCACGGTGCCAGCATCGGCGGGCGTAAGGCGGGCAACTGGGGCAATGCCGCCGGCTTCAGCTTCTATCCAGGCAAGAACCTGGGCGCGCTCGGTGATGCCGGTGCGATCACAACTTCCGACGAAGAACTGGCCGACACCCTCCGGGCGCTGCGCAACTATGGTTCCCACGTGAAGTACCGCAATCTCTACCAGGGCCTGAACAGCCGCCTGGACGAAATCCAGGCCGCCATGCTGCGGGTGAAACTGAAGCACCTGGATGAACAGACCGCACAGCGGCGGGAAATCGCACGCCGCTACCTGAACGAGATCGACAACCCCGCCGTCAGACTACCGGCCTGGGGGCAGGAGGAAGAGCACGTCTGGCACCTGTTCGTGGTGCGCAGCCAGCGGCGAGACCGCCTCCAGCAACTGCTGGACAAAGCTGGCGTGCAGACCATGATCCACTACCCGATCGCTCCTCATAAGCAGAAGGCCTATACGGAGTTCAACCATATCGAGTTGCCGATTACCGAGCGCATCCATGAGGAGGTCCTGAGCCTGCCCATGGATCCGGGTATGACCCAAGAACAGGTGAGCCGTGTCATCGAAACGGTGAACCAGGCTAATCCCTGATCGGACCAGGCCAAAAGGAAGCTCCTCAAAACACGGTGGAGCAAGGGCCTCAGGCGCTACCTGTTCAAGGCCGTGCAACAGGGATGCGCCCTGCATTACCGGCTGCTGTCGGCAATCACCGCGTCTCTGCCAATGGTTCGGTGGTGGACTTTCGTAGGCGGCAGGCCGGCAACAGCGCCGGGACCGCTGCCCACTTGATCAGGCGCGCGGCTTGCGGGCAGGGAGAAGGAAGCGGCCGATGGCTCTTAGCGTCTTGCCGTTCCAGCAGCGCCAAGGCAGCCGGGAGAACAGCTCACGAGCCAGCGGCTTGTCATCACGAGCGCACTTCATGAGCATGGAATTGATGAAGCGCGCGCAAACTTCCTCGTACGCCGGATGATCGTGGAAGATCGCGTAGGTCTTCATCACGTTGTCGATCATGAAACGCAGGTTTTTGTACGTGTTGTGCTCGTGAGTGCGGTACTGCGCCAGCACGTCCCCCAGGATGTCAATCACATAGCCGGCGCGTGTGATCTTCAGCTTCATCAGCAGATCCTCAAGCCGGATCTCCGGATCGTATCCACCCACAGTCTCGAATGCCTCGCGCCGGAACAGCATGGTCGGCGCGGGCGCCCCCGGCTCACGCCCCAGGAAGATATCGTCGAACCCCAGACGGCGCGCCGGTCTCAGCTTCTGCTTGGGACGCACACGCCCGGCTTCGTCGATGGTCTCCACATTACCGGCGCAGATCCCCACCTCCGGCTTGTCCCGCATGTGAGCCACCTGGATGGCCAAGCGCTCTGGCAGCATGATGTCGTCCGAACCGAACGGCGCAATCAGAGTGCCCTTCGCGCGGGCGATGGTTTCGTTCAGGGTGCGTGAAAGCCCCTTGTTTTGCTGGGCGACGAAATCGAAACCGTGGATTTCCTGCAGCCTGCGGATGCGCGCAACGCTGTCATCCCTGGAGCCGTCATCCACCACCAGCAATTCCACGTTGGGGTAGGTCTGGGCCAGGACGCTTCCGATGCAAGCTTCGATGTAATCCGCGTGGTTGTAGGAGGAGATGATCACGCTGACCAGCGGCAGATCCTTCGAATCACTCATTGCGGGGGCCTTCCAGCAGTTCCACCAGCAACTCGCGATACTGGCGGCGAAAATCGTCGATTGAGTGCGCCTTGCACAGATACTGGTACGCGCGCTCGCCTTCCGCCGCGCGCTCGGCGACGGACAGTGCCAGCACCTCGCGCAGGTGTCCGGCCAACACCTCGTGCCGACCGGACGGGAAGATGCGGCCACCGCAGTCCTCAAGGATCGGCTTGAGACTGGGGATATCCGAGCCGATCACGGGCAGGTGGCCGCTCATTCCTTCCAGCAGGGCCAGGGGCAAGCCTTCGCTTAGGGAGGGCATGACAAAGGCGTCGAAGGCGCGCACGTACTGCAATGCATCGTCCTTGGCGCCCAGCAACAGGGCTCGGCCCTGAAGCCCCAGTTCTGCGATGGCGGCCTCCAGGTCGGGACGAGCCCGGCCTTCGCCGATAATGGCCAGCAGCGTGTTTGGCTGCTCGTCCTTGACCTCGGCAAATGCCCGCAGCAGGTGGATATGCCCCTTGACCGGCACCAGGCGGCCAATGGCACCAAAGACAAAGGCATCTGCCGGCAGCCCGAGCATTTCCCGAGCTTTCTCGCGGGAATGCTGGAGGCCTTCGGCGCGGGCGATGTCGATGGCGTTGTTGATCTGCCGGGTATTGGCGGGCGTGAAGCCCGCACTGGCGCCCACCAGATAGTCACGCACTGCGCGGGATACCCCGACCAGGCGCCAGGCCGGCGTCACCAACTGGCGAGCTACCCAGCAGCGGAAGCCCCGGTCGTACTCGCCAAAACCATGGGCCACACCGATGCAGGCGCGAATTCCCAGCCAACGATTGAGCAGCATCAGCATGTTCACGGGCTTGAACCGGTGAGTGATGACCGCGTCGTAGCCTTCGTCTCGGCAATGCCGATAGAGAGCCCAGAGGGCACGAAGCCGCAGGCCACTGACCGCGGACTTGCTGTAGCCGAAGTAGATGGAGCGCTCGGCTTTGCTCACCGGCTCGCCGGGGCCGGGACGACCCCGCAGGAACGCCGTGGTGACCTCATATTGATCAGTCGGCAAGGCCTGAATGATCTGCTCGGCCAGATCGGAGGCGTTGACGTTGTAGTAGTTCTGCAATTGCAGAACCTTGATACGGCGCTGGCTCATACCGGGTTCTTCTGGGGTTTCAGCCACAGGCGGAGGGCCTTGCGGCTGTATGACAGTTTGAATAGCACCCGCCAATCCGTGCGCAACGCCTCGCGGTAGTAGTCACGGGCGCTGTCCTGATCGCCGGCCAGCAGGCAGGTGCGGAACAGCGACAGGCAGCGCTGCGCTCGATAGGCAGGCTTGAGCGACTGCAGGGCGGCCGGCAGCTTGAGGAAGACCTCGTCCACCAGGGCGAGCCCCACCTTGCGTGCGGCGTCGGCGTTGTGGCGCAGGCTGCCAGGGTGCTTGTAGATGCGCGCGAGCATCAGGTCGAGGACCTCCACCTGGCGTTCGGTCAGGCAGTAGGCGAAGACCGGGATGTCCTCGCTGTGGCGCAAGTGTTCGGGATAGGGACGCTCCAGCAGCAACTCGCGAAGGAAGACACAGGCGCCGTGGCTGAGGGCGATTTTCTTGTCCAGCAGATAACCCTTCAGGCGCGCGAATGCGTCTTCCGGGACCCTGCTCGCGGGATGTTCGCGCTCACGGCCATCGGCCTCGACGGCCACATGGCCGGCCAGCCAGAGGCCGACATCCTGCTGCTGGTGCAGGCGCTTACAGAGACCGGGCAGCACGCCGGGCGCCAGTTCGTCGTCTGCGTCCAGGAGCAGCACGTAGTGCCCCTGGGCCAGTTGGACGCCGTTGTTGCGCGCGGCGGAGGGGCCGGCGTTGGTCTGGCGCACGCCCTGAAAGGCGGCGCCATAGCGCTGGCTCAGGGCGGCGAAAACTGCCGGCGTGTCGTCGGTGGAGCCGTCGTCCACAACCCAGAGTTCGACCTCCGGCGTGGCCTGGGACAGCACCGACTCCACGGCACGCGGGAGCACGCCCGCGTAGTTGTAGGTGGGAATGATGACGCTAAGCAGCGGCTTAGCCGACATTGTCATACCAGTCCTTGCCATCCTTGACGACCAGAACGTCTTCCATGATCAGGTACTGCAGGTCCGAGCCGTAGAACATGTTCAGCGCATCGGTGGGCGAGCAGATCATTGGCTCGCCACGGCGGTTGAGCGAGGTGTTCAGAGACACGCCGTTGCCGGTGAGGACTTCCAGCTCCTTCATCAGGTCGTACCAACGCGGATTGTGGCGGCGCTCCAGCACCTGGGCGCGGGAGGTACCGTCCTCGTGCACCACCTCGGCCACGCGGGTCTTCCACTCTTCGTTGACTTCGAAGGTGAAGGTCATGAAGGGGCTCGGGTGATCCACCTTGAGCATCTGCGGCGCCACGGTGTCCAGCATCGACGGGCAGAAGGGGCGCCAGCGCTCGCGGAACTTGATCTGCTCGTTGATGCGGTCGGCCACGCCGACAGCGCTCGGACAGCCGATGATGGAGCGACCACCGAGGGCACGCGGGCCGAACTCCATGCGCCCCTGGAACCAGGCCACCGGGTTGCCGTCGACCATGATCTTGGCAATGCGTTGCGGGGTGTTTTCGATGCGCTTGAACACCGGCTTCTTCGGGTGTTTGGCGCAAGCGGCGATGACCTCTTCATTGGAGAAGGACGGGCCGAGGTAGACGTGCTCCATCTTCTCAACCGGCACGCCACGCTTGACCGACACATAGGCAGCGGCGCCCACGGAGGTGCCGGCGTCGCCGGAAGCCGGCTGGACGAACAGCTCCTTCACGTCCGGACGGGCGATGATCTTCTGGTTCAGCTTGACGTTCAGCGCGCAACCACCGGCAAAGGCGATCTTGCCGGTCTCGCGGATGATGTCGCCCAGGTAGTAATCCATCATTTCCAGCGCCAGTTTCTCGAACAGGGCTTGCATGCTGGCGGCGTAATGGATGTAGGGATCGTCGGCGATATCGCCCTGGCGCTTCGGGCCCAGCCACTCGATCAGCTTGGGCGAGAAGTAGTAGCCCTTGCCGTTTTCCTTGTAGCGGCGGAAGCCAATGACGTTGGCGTAGTCGGTGTTGATGATCAGCTCGCCATTCTCGAACTTCGCCAGACGCGAGAAATCGTACTTGGCGGCGTCGCCGTAGGGCGCCATGCCCATGACCTTGAACTCGCCGTCGAGCATCTCGAAGCCGAGGTACTCGGTGATCGCACCATAGAGGCCGCCCAGGGAATCCGGATCGTAGAATTCCTTGATCTTGTGGATCTTGCCGTTCTCGCCCCAGCCGAAGAAGGTGGTGGCGTACTCGCCCTTGCCGTCGATGCCGAGGATCGCGGTCTTCTCCTTGAAGCCCGAGCAGTGGTAGGCACTGGAGGCGTGGGCCAGGTGGTGCTCCACCGGCTCGATCTTCACTTTCTTGGCGTCGAAACCGAGTTGCTCCAGGCACCAGACGATCTTCTTGCGATAGCGCTTGTAGCGGCGGTTGCCCATGAGGAGGGCATCCAGAGCGCGATCCGGGGCGTACCAGTAGCGCTTGGCGTACTGCCAGCGGGCCTTGCCAAACAGGCTGATGGGGGCGAAGGGAATGGCTACCACGTCCACATCGGACGGTTTGATGCCAGCCTGCTCCAGGCAGAACTTGGCCGACTCGTAGGGCATGCGATTCTTCGCGTGCTTGTCGCGCACGAAGCGCTCTTCTTCCGCGGCCGCGATCAGCTTGCCGTCGATGTAAAGCGCGGCGGAGGGATCATGGCTGAGGGCGCCGGAAAGGCCGAGAATCGTCAATGCCACGGGGTTAGCCTCTTTCAGAGCAGGTGCCCGGCACCTGCGGTAAACGTTGATCCAGGAGCTGGTACAGCGCCGACTCGGCCGGCCAGTTCCTCAGGAAGCGTGCACGATCGCGGGCATAGGCCCGCGCGAAACTGCGTTGGCTGTGATGCTGGCAAACGGCGTCGAGGTCGATCAGGGTCCAGCGGCCGTCCTGCCAGAACAGGTTGTAGCCCTTGAAGTCGCCATGGCTGATACGCTCGCGGATCAGCGCGGCAAACAATTGATCAAGGGCCTGCAGCTCGGCTTCGGGTGGAACTCCAGCCCCGTCCGGGTCGTCCAGATAGGGTTGAAAACGGGCGATTATATCTTGCCCGGAAAGATATTCGGTAATCAGGTACGCACGTCCGCGCAGCCAGAGGAAGCGTCGTTCCAGAACGGCAAGGGGGTGGGGTGTGGCGATACCGAGGAACTCCAGGCGATTGCCTTCGCGCCAGCTGTGCCAGGCTCGGCTGGGACGCCAGAAGCGACTCAGCCAGTGCACCAGGCCCTTGATGTTGTAGCGCTTGATCAGCAGCCGCCGACCTTCATGAACAACCTCGGCCACCGTGGCAGTGGCGCCTTGCTTCAGGTAACGCCCCTGCTCCAGCGCGGTATCCGGCGCGTCCAGTAGCTTCTCCAGCCCCGCCTCGGCCTCACGGCGCACCGCCCGCAAGCCGAATGCGCCACGAACCACGCTGAACAGGGTGCAATCGCGCGCGATTTTCTTCATGTAGTCGCCAAGGCGCCACTTCCGCACCCGGGCGATCTCCTTTTCCAGGGCTTCCAGCGGCAGGGCATGCTCGCCATTCACCAACAGGTACTGCACCAGCAGCTCTTCAAGGAAAGGGGCGAGCTCCGCCGGCAGCTGGGCGAAGAATACCGCCAGGTTGGCCAGGGCCTTGTCCCGCGGCAGCGGCGAGCCGGGGCATTCCGCGCGGATGCCACCACCGTCGATGACGTTCAGCGTGGCGCGATGGCGCAGCAGGTTGTCCAGGTGCAAGTCGTCCTGGACCAGGCCAGCCAGATGCAGGCGAGCAATCGCCGCCAGGGCTTCGCCCAGCACAGTCTGCTGGGCGTCAGACAAGGGGGCTTCGCGCTCCACCTGGCGCCAGGCGTCCCAGAGACTTTCGGCGCCATCCAGGTACTCGAACAGCAGCCAACCGCCCTGCCCTGCCAACTGGCCTTGGGCCAGGAGCGTCGGGGAATCGATGCCCTGTTCGTGAAGCGCACGGGCGCCGGCCAGCTCCCGCTGGAAATGGCGCTCGGCCTTGCCGCCCACCAGAACCTTGGCCAGCACCTTGCGGCCCTGCCAGAGCGCCACGCCCACGTAGCGCTGACCGGGCAGCACCCGCAGCAGGCTCTGCAGCTCCAGGCCGCCGGCGATGTCCAGGGCAATGGGCAGCTGCGGGGTCCGCCCCGCGCGAGCCAGTTCCGCCAGGGTCATTGACTGCGCTCCTTGTTGCGTCGACGGCTGGCGAGACGCGCCAGCCAGCCATTCACCTCGCCCGAGTCGGCGGGAAGCTCCAGGTAGCAGGCCAGTAGCTCGCGAACTTCGGCGTCGCCCCAGGCGTCGGCACGACGGACCAGGGTTTCCAGGTCCTTGACCCGGTCGCGGCAGCCCAACAGCAAGGGCCGCGTCTTTTCCAGGTCGATCAGGCAGGTGTCGAAACCAGCCTGGGTCTCCCGCAGGAAGACATGCTTGGGATAGAAGCAGCCATGCACCTGACCGGCGCCGTGCAACCGGCGAGCCAAGCCGGCGACCGCTGCGATGACGGCCGAACGCTGCTCGACGAGCATGCTGGACCAGAGCTCCAGCCAGGCGGCCAGCTCACGCCAGCCATCCAGGGCACGGGATACCAGAATGGCGCGGCGCTCGTCGGCGATCTCACGGGTACCGAAGAAGGCCGCCTGCAAGGCAGGCACTCCCAATTCCTGGTAGCGCCGGATATTGCGAAATTCGCGGGCGAAGGTGGGCTCGCCGAAAGGGCGCCGCAGGCTGCGGCTGAGGAAATTGCTCTGCCGCTTGAGGTAGTAGGCAGCATCCCCCAGGTCCAGGCGGAACACGCTGCTCCACCCGCCCCGGCCGGTATTGGGCTCATCCACAGCGTCCAGGCGCAGGTCCCAGAGCGAGTCGAAACTGTCCAGTCCGTGGCGGGCGAGGATCTCGCGATCCGCCATCGCGATGAAGTCACTCATTCGCGTCCCTCGAAAAACTTGAGGATCCGCCGCACCTGGCTCTTGTCACTGGCGCTCAGGCGCGGGCGTTCCTGATATTGCAGGTAGAACCGCAGGCGCTGGCTGCGGCTGAGGTGGTACTTGGCGACCTTGTCCAGGCAAGCCAGGTCCTTGATGACCCGATAGCGGAGGAAGGGGCCCCACCAGAAGGTGCCGGTGGGGCAGTCGATCAGAAACAGCCCGCCTGCCTCGTCTACCAGCAGGTTGCGCCACTTCAGGTCGTTGTGGGCAAAGCTGTGCTGGTGCAACTGCCGGGTAGCCTTCGCCAGCTGCCGGCTGACGTGATCGACCCAGCGGGGATCAGCCAGGCGCGGATCGCCCTGCCTGGCCATTTCCGCCAGGTCGACCGTGCCCTCGAGTTCTCGGGTGATCAGCGCGCCACGGTGGAAAGCGCCGGCCCGGCGTTCCTGCCCCCAGCCCACCACGGGCGCAGTGGGAATGCCCCACTTGGTGAAGTGTTTGAGGTTCTGCCACTCGGCCTTGACTCGCGGCCGGCCGAGCCAGCGTCGCAGGCCCTTGCCCGCCGCCCAGTAACGCTTGACGTAGTAGCGCACCCCGCGGTGTTCCACGCGCAGCACTTCGGAGAGCGGATCGCCGGTGATCCAGTCACCTTCCAGGGCGAAGACCTTGTCGAGATCGCCGAACAGCGCGGCGACATCCGCTTCCAGCCCCTCGGCCAGTTTCCATTGGCTCAAACCTCTCCTCCCCCGGCGTACTTGCGCTCGTAGCGCGAGAGCAGGCGCGCGGCCTTCTGCTCAAGCCACGCCAACAGGCGCGCCTCGTCCCGCAGCACCTGGCGGAGCGGCTTACGGAAATAGGCCTTGAGGAAACGCAGCTTGTCGCGTCGAGTCAGACCGATGTTCAGCGCGGAGAAGTAGAGCCCGGCCAGGTCCTTGTCGCGCCAGCGCCTTGGGGTGTGCTGGCGAGTCTGCGCCCGATGCAGGTCGATCAGCGACAGCTTGAAGTCATCGGCCGTCACCGGCCGCGCGGTGTGCAGCAGGAAGTGGCAGATGTAGCAGTCACGGTGGTTGACGCCGGCCCGGTGCATGTTGCCGGTCATTTGCGCCACCTCCTCGATCAGCGCCCACTTCAGGCGCGTCGGCGGCGGATTGCGCGGCCAGTCGACACAGAAGTCCTCGAGGCTGACGGTAGGCGCCAGCTCTTCGGTGACGATAAAGGAATGCTGACGCGCCGGGTTGCTGCCACGCTCGCCGAAAGCCACGGCGGTCATGGTGGGCACGCCCACCTGGTGCAGGCGCTGGATGGCCGTCCACTCCTGGCCGGCGCCCAGCACCGGCGCCTTGGCGGTCACCAGATTCTTGGCGATCTCACCCCAGCCGATGCCGCGGTGGATCTTCACGAAATAACCTCGCCCATCCACTTCGGTGCGCAGGGTGCGGCGCCCCTCCAGCTCGCGATAGACCTGCCCCTCCAATGCTTCCACCTCAGTGAAGGCATCGCGCCCGGACCAAAGGCGTTCGAACGGTTCTTTCAGCACCAGTTTCATGGGCGCTCCGCGAGGATCACGTCCGCCGCGTGCTGCGGCATGCTGTAGAGGTCAGCGCTGTCGGCAAAGGTCAGGCCATTGCTGCTCCAGCGCGCGCGGGCTGTCGGGTCGGCGAGCATCTCGGCGAGCATCTGATTCAGCGCATCCTGCTCGAAGGGGCTGGGCAGCACGCGACCGCTGTCGGCCTCAGCGATGTAGTGGGCGTAGCCGCAGACGTCGGTGACCAGCACCGGCAGGCCCGCCACCAGTGCTTCCAGGAGCACGGTGCCGGTGTTCTCGTTATAGGCCGGGTGGATCAGCAGGTCGGCGCCCAGCAGGAAGCGCGGGATATCGCTGCGCCCCTTGAGAATGTCCACCTGGTCGGAGATGCCCAGGGCCTTCATCTGCAGCAGGAAGGGCTTGGGATCGTCCTGGCCGATGACGATCAGTCGGGTACGCTTCTTCAGCTCCCGGGGCAGCGCGGCCACGGCCTTGAGGCTGCGGTCCAGGCCCTTGGTCTTGAAGCCGGAGCCGATCTGCACCAGCAGCAGCTCGTCATCAGCCAGCTTGAACTCGCGACGGAAGTCGGCGCGGATCTCGGCGGCGTTGGCCGGGGCGCGGCGATCGGCGGCGATACCCGGCGGCAGCAAGTGAAAGCGCGCGGCCGGGGTGGCGTAGTGCTTGACGAAGAGCGGCTGCTGCACCTCGGAGATCATCAGCACCGAGGTTGCAGACTCGGGGGCGAACACCGCGCGCTCGTAGTCGGAGAAATGCTTGTAGCGGCCCCAGCGGCGATAGAGGCCGTTGCGCAGGGTCTGCGCCTTGTCTTCGAAGCAGGGATCGGCGGCGTAGTAAACGTCCAGCCCCGGCATCTTGTTGAAGCCGATCACCCGGTCCACCGGGCGACGCGCCAGGTCAGCTTCGACCCAGGCGGTGAATTTCTCGTTGCGCTTGTGGTTGAACAGCGCCTTGACCGGCGCGATCAGCACTTCAAAACCTTCCGGGATGTCGCCTTCCCAGATCATGGTGTAGACGCGAATGGCGTGCCCTCGGCGCTGGCACTCCAAAGCGATTCGCATGAAATCGCGCTGCAGCCCGCCGAAGGGAAAGTACTTGTAGAGCACGAATGCCAGTTGCATCAGTGGATGTCCTCGGTCAGCAGCAGGGCTTCCAGCTGGGTCGCCACACGCTGCGGATTCAGCCGGGTGAAACATAGCGGCTGTTCGCGCTCCAGATCGAACAGGCGGCGATCCTCCGCCGTCGGCTTGTAGGCGCAGGACTTCTTCAGGCAGGGCGCGCAGGAAAAGTCGCTGCCCAGGTGGATCTGCGCTCGCCCATAAGCACCGGTGAAGCCAGGGTTCGTCGGGCCGTAGAGGGACAACGTGGGCACGTCCAGCGCGGCGGCCAGATGGCCGAGGCCGGTATCCACCGCCACGCAGGCACGGGCGCCAGCCACCACCTTGGCCATGCCTGCCAGGGATAACTTGGGGAGCACCGCGGCATTTTCCAAGCCTTCGGCGATGCGCTCGGCCCTGGCCTTCTCCGCCGGATTGCCCCAGGGCAGGCGGACATGCCAGCCGTGGTCGCAGGCTCGCTCAGCGAGCTCGCGCCAATATTTTTCCGGCCAGTGCTTGGTGTCCCAGGTGGTGCCGTGGAGGAACAGCAGGTAGGGCGCACCACCCTGGCTGTCGGCCAGCTGGGCGCGGTTCAGCCCGTAATTGCCCACGCCCTCGGGTACGCGGTAGTCCAGGGCCTGGGCGAACAACTGGCGCACCCGCTCAACGGCGTGCTGCCCCCAGGCCACCGGGTAGCGGCGGTCATAAAAGCGGCTGGCCAGCGGTTCCCGGGCGGAATCGCGGTCGAGACCGGCCACGGGCGCCTTGGCGTAGCGAGTCAGCAGGGCGCTCTTCACCAGGCCCTGGGCGTCGATCACCAGGTCGTAGCGGTTTTCCTTGAGGCGACGCTTGAAGCGGCGCCATTCGCCGCTCTTCAGGGTCTGCCAGAGGTTCTTGCGCCAGCGGCGGATGGCCACCGGAATGACCTGGGTCACCGCCGGATGCCAAGCGGGAATCTCGGCGAAGCCTTCCTCGACCACCCAGTCAAACTGGATACCGGGGATGGCTCGCGCGGCATCGGTCAGGGCCGGCAGGGTGTGAATGACATCGCCGAGGGAAGAAGTCTTGATCAGCAGTACCCGCACTCAGCGAATCTCCACCAGTTCGAGCGGGTCCGGCACCAGGCGGTCCAGGGCTTCGATCACCGGACGCGGTTTGAGCTCGCGCAGGCAGTTGTAATGGCCGAAGCGGCAGGTGCGTTCGAAGCAGGGGCTGCACTCCAGGCCGAGACGCACGATCTCCACCTGCTCCGCCAGCGGCGGAGTGAACTGCGGCGAGGTGGAGCCGTAGACCGCCACCAGCGGGCGCGCCAGAGCGGCAGCCACGTGCATCAGCCCGGAGTCATTGGAGACCACGGCGCTGGCGCAGGACAGCAGGTCGATGGCTTCCGCCAGGCTGGTCTCGCCGGCCAGGTTCACCGCCTCTTCCCGCAGGCCGGGAATCAGGCGCATGCGGATGTCTTCACCGCCGGGATGGTCGTTCTTCGAGCCGAACAACCAGACCTGCCAGCCGGCACGGATCTTCAGCTCGGCCACCTTGGCGTAGTGTTCGGCAGGCCAGCGCTTGGCTTCACCGAACTCGGCGCCCGGGCAAAGGGCCAACACCGGGCGATCCAACCCCAGGCCGAACTTGGCCAGGGCGGCGTCGCGACTGGCCGGATCGATCCGCAGCGACGGGCGCGGGTAAGGCTTGGGCAACTCGGCATTGGGCTCGAAGGCGAGCGCCATAAAGCGCTCGATCATCAGCGGGTAGCGCTCTTTGTCGAGGGTGCGGATGTCGTTCAGCAGGCCGTAGCGCATCTCGCCCTTCCAGCCCGTGCGCCGAGGAATGTCCGCGAACCAGGGTACCAGCGCCGACTTCAGGGAGTTGGGCAGGAGGATCGCCTGGTCGTACCGGCCCACCAGGGACTTGCCGATCTTGCGCCGGGTGGCGATGTCCAGCACGCCGTGGCCGATGGGGAAGCTCAGGGCCTGGCGCACTTCCGGCATGCGCTCGAGGATGGGCCGGCTCCATTCGGGCGCCAGCACGTCGATCTCGCAGTCGGGATGGCGGGCCTTCAGGCACTGGAAGAGTGTCTGGGCCATCACCATGTCGCCGACCCAGGAGGGTCCTACGATCAGAATCTTCATAAGGGCAGCTTCAAGCCTCAAGCGACAAGCCGCAAGCTCCAAGCGGTGGGTACCACTTGCAGCTTGCGGCTTGCCGCGTGCAGCTCTGTCGGTTTATTTGACCAGGGCTCGCCACTCGGCGTGAGCAGAGGTCTTGCCGGTCACCAGGTCGAAGTAGGCCTGTTGCAGCTTCTCGGTCACCGGACCGCGACGGCCGAGGCCGATCTTGCGGCCGTCCACTTCGCGGATGGGGGTGACTTCGGCAGCGGTGCCGGTGAAGAAGGCCTCGTCGGCGATGTACACCTCGTCACGGGTGATGCGCTTCTCCACGACCTTGATACCCAGCTCGCCGGCCAGGGTCAGGACGGTGTTGCGGGTGATGCCGTTGAGGCAGGAGGTCACTTCCGGGGTGTACACCACGCCGTCCTTGACCAGGAAGATGTTCTCGCCCGAACCCTCGGCCACGTAGCCTTCCGGATCCAGCAGCATGGCCTCGTCGGCGCCGCCGGAGATGGCTTCCTGCAGGGCCAGCATCGAGTTGATGTAGTTGCCGTTGGCCTTGGCGCGGGTCATGGAGATGTTGACGTGGTGGCGAGTGAAGGAGCTGGTGCGCACCTTGATGCCGGTCTCCAGTGCTTCGTCGCCCATGTAGGCGCCCCAGTGCCAGGCGGCGACGATCACATGGACTTTCAGGCCGGACGCGCGCAGGCCCATGCCTTCGCTACCGAAGAACACCATCGGACGCAGGTAGGCGCTTTCCAGGCCGTTCTCACGCACCGCGGCGCGCTGGGCTTCGTTGATCTCCTCCTTGGTGAAGGGGATCTGCATGTTGAAGATGTGAGCGGAGTCGAACAGGCGATCGGTGTGGGCCTGCAGGCGGAAGATGGCGGTGCCGTCCGGGGTGTTGTAGGCGCGCACGCCTTCGAACACGCCCATGCCGTAGTGCAGGGTGTGCGTCAGGACGTGGGTGTTCGCTTCGCGCCACGGCACCAGTTCGCCGTCATACCAGATCACGCCATCACGATCGGCCATCGACATATTGCCAACTCCTCAAGAATTCGATTGGTTCAGCCAGCCGGGTCAGTTCAAGCCCAACTCGTGCCAGATACGCTTCACACCTTGGCGCTCCGCGTGGAACTGGTCCCCCCCCACTACCCCGGGCTGCTTCTGCAAGGCCTGGCGGTGGGCCGCTGAACGATAGGCTTTGTAGGCCTCCTGCAGCAGGCGGACTTCGTCGCCGGACAGCAGGTTTGCCTGCTCCAGGCCATCCAGAATGCGGATGTTATCGGTGTAACGCACCAGTTCAGGGTGCTGTCGCGACCAGGCCAGGGCGGCATATTGCACCATAAATTCGATATCGACGATACCGCCGGCATCCTGCTTCAGATCGAAGGCGGACGCGGCTTCGAAGGCATTCGACGCAGTGCCGGCGGCGGTTTCCTTGGTGCCGAGGTTGTCGCGCATCTTCGCGCGCATCTCACTCACTTCTGCGCGCAGCTTGTCCAGGTCGCGCTCGCGACCCAGCACAGCCAGGCGCACATGCTCGAAGGCCGCAGCCACACGCGGGGAGCCCACCAGAACCCTCGCCCGCACCAGCGCCTGGTGTTCCCAGGTCCAGGCTTCGTTTTCCTGGTAGCGCTGGAAGGCGCCGAGCGAGCTGACCAACAACCCCGCCGCGCCCGAGGGACGCAGCCGCATATCCACCTCGTAGAGCGCGCCGGAGGTGGTCTGGGTGGTCAGCAGGTGAATGATGCGCTGGCCCAGGCGGGTGAAGAACTGGGCTCCGTCGATGGGTTTGACGCCATCGGTTTCGGCCTGGGGATCGCCGTCGTGGATGAACACCAGGTCCAGGTCCGATCCATGGCCGAATTCCAGGCCGCCCACCTTGCCGTAGCCGACGATGATGAAGTCCGGATCGCAGAGACTGCCATCAGCGCGCTTCGGCGTGCCGTACTTGGCCACGGTCTGGCGCCAGGACAGCGCCAGTACCTGATCGAGGATCGCCTCGGCCAGCCAGGTGAGGTAGTCGCTGACCTTCATCAGCGGCAGGGTGCCCGCGATTTCCGAAGCCGCCACCCGCAGGCTGTGGGCCAGCTTGAAGTGGCGCAGCGCCTCCATCTGCTGTTCCAGGTCATCCTCGGGGATACGGGTCAGGCGCTCGCGCAACTCGGCGGCCAACTCGGGGGCCAGCGGCGGGCGATAGAGGCGACCTTCGTTTAGCAGCTCGTCCAGCAGCAGGGGGAAGCGGGTGATCTGCTCGGCGATCCAGGGGCTGGCGGCACAGAGTTCGACAAGCCGTTGCAGGGCCCCGGGGTTCTCGCTCAGCAGCACCAGGTAGGCCGAGCGCCGAGCCACCTTCTCCACCATGGGCAGCACCCGCTCCAGCACCAGGTCGGGGTTGGCGTGCTCCACGGTCATGTTCAACAGGCGCGGAATGAATGCATCCAGGCGCTCACGGCCGAGGCGCTGCATGGCGCGCACCTGCGGACCGTTGCGCAGGTCGGTGAGACGGCGCCAGGCCGCGGCGGGCTCGACAAAACCGGTCTCGGCCAGCTGGCGGCAGGCGCTTTCCTCGTCCAGCGCCTCTTCCCAGAGCGGCAGCCATTCGCCGCCGATGCAGCTATCACCCTTGCCGCCCTCTTCTTCATCCGGATCGGCAATCACTTGCTGGAAGTGCCACTCCACCCGACCGCGCCAGTGCATCAGGCGCTCGTGGAAAGAATCCCAGTCGTCGAAGCCCATGATGAAGGCCACGCGGGCACGGTCCAGGTCACCGTCCGGCAGCATCTGGGTCTGGCGGTCGGCGATGGCCTGCAACGCATGCTCGGTGTAACGGAGGAATTCGTAGCCTTCCTTCAGTTCCGCCACCACCGGAGGCGGCAGATAACCCTGGCCTTCCAGGGTGCCCAGCACGCCGAGCAGCGGTCGCTGCTGCAGGCTGAGGTCGCGTCCGCCGTGGATGAGCTGGAAGGCCTGGGCGATGAACTCCACTTCGCGGATGCCGCCGGAGCCAAGCTTGACGTTCTCGGTCATGCCTTTGCGCCGCACTTCCTGCTGGATCAGCTGCTTCATCGAGCGCAGCGCCTCGATGGCGGAAAAATCCAGGTAACGGCGATAGACGAAGGGACGCAGCATCTGCAGCAACTGGGCGCCGGCGGCCTGGTCGCCACCCACCACGCGCGCCTTGATCATGGCGTAGCGCTCCCAGTCACGGCCCTGGTCCTGGTAGTACTGCTCCAGGGCATTGAAGCTGAACACCAGCGGACCGGAAGAACCGTAGGGGCGCAGGCGCATGTCCACGCGGAAGACGAAACCGTCCACGGTGATGGCATCCAGGGCCTTGATCAGCCGCTGGCCGAGACGGGTGAAGAACTCCTGGTTGTCGAGGGCGCGCTTGGTGCCTTCGGTCTCGCCCCCCTCCGGGTAGCCGAAGATCAGGTCGATGTCCGACGACAGGTTCAGCTCAAAGGCGCCCAGCTTGCCCATCCCCAGCACCACCAGGTGCTGCGGTTGGCCGGATCGGCGGCCGATGGGCGTGCCGAACTGGGCGCAATGGCGGCTGTAGAGCCAGTGGTAGGGAACGTCGATGCAGGCATCGGCCAGATCGGACAGGTCGCGGCAGGTTTCCGCCAGGTCGGCCTGGCGGGTCAGGTCGCGCCAGATAATCCGCAGCTGCTGTCGATTGCGGTAACGGCGCAGGCGCCGGCCGAGATCGTCTTCTTCAGTGCAACCTTCGAGCACGTCCGCGACCTGGGCACGCAACTCGCCGGGCGCCAGGCTCCGCTCCAGCTCGCCGGAAGCGGCCAACGCCAGCAACATTTCAGAGTCGCGCTGGGCCTGCTCGGCGACGAAATCGCTGGCCGCAGCCACGCGAATAAAGGCCTGCTGCCGTTCGTCGGGCCAACCGGCGAAGTCCTGGGCCTGTTCGGCGAGCGCGGAGCGGAAAGCGGTCAACGCCCGATCGGCGCTGGGCTGGAGGTTGGCCGGCAGGGCGGCCAGCGACGGCAGGCTCATGGTCTATCCTTTGTGGGCTGCGGGCCGAGGCTGGGTCCCGCAGCTGGCGCAGCGGTGGCGGAATAGCTCTAACTCGGGGCTTTCAGCCGACTGCGCCGCGCAGTCTGTAGTTTTACTACGAAAGATTGTATCCAGAGGGCTGAAACCTTCGTCGATTTGTAGTAAAACTACACGAGCCCGGCTCTACCCCCGGTAACAAGAATTTCGCCGCGACCGCCCCACAAGGCCGGCCGTGACCACTGGCATCCGATTCTGGAAGCCTTTCCGCCCTGGAGCAAGCCATGCAAGACCTCGATCCCGTCGAAACCCAGGAATGGCTGGATTCCCTGGAGTCCGTACTCGACAAAGAAGGCGAAGACCGCGCGCACTACCTGCTGACCCGCATGGGCGAGCTGGCCACCCGCAGCGGCACCCAACTCCCGTACGCCATCACCACCCCGTACCGCAACAGCATCCCGGTCTCCCACGAGGCCCGCATGCCTGGCGACCTGTTCATGGAACGCCGCATTCGTTCCATGGTGCGCTGGAACGCCCTGGCGATGGTGATGCGTACCAACCTGAACGACCCGGATCTGGGCGGCCACATCTCCAGCTTCGCCTCCTCGGCCACTCTCTACGACATCGGCTTCAACTATTTCTTCCAGGCTCCCACTGACGAGCATGGCGGCGACCTGATCTTCTACCAGGGCCACGCCTCCCCCGGCATCTATGCCCGCGCGTTCATGGAAGGCCGCATCAGCGAAGAGCAGATGATCAACTTCCGCCAGGAAGTGGACGGCAAGGGCCTGTCCTCCTACCCGCACCCCTGGCTGATGCCGGACTTCTGGCAGTTCCCCACCGTTTCCATGGGCCTCGGCCCGATCCAGGCGATCTACCAGGCCCGCTTCATGAAGTACCTGGAAAGCCGCGGCTTCATCCCCGCCGGCAAGCAGAAGGTCTGGTGCTTCATGGGTGACGGCGAGTGCGACGAGCCCGAATCCCTCGGCGCCATCTCCCTGGCAGGCCGCGAGAAGCTGGACAACCTGATCTTCGTCATCAACTGCAACCTGCAGCGCCTCGACGGCCCGGTTCGCGGCAACGGCAAGATCATCCAGGAACTGGAAGGCGTCTTCCGCGGCGCCCAGTGGAACGTCAACAAGGTGGTCTGGGGCCGCTTCTGGGACCCGCTGTTCGCCAAGGACACCAATGGCGCCCTGCAGCGTCGCATGGACGAAGCGGTCGACGGTGAATACCAGAACTACAAGGCGAAAGACGGCGCCTACGTCCGCGAGAACTTCTTCAACTCCCCAGAACTCAAGGAAATGGTCAAGGACCTTTCCGACGACGAGATCTGGAAGCTCAACCGCGGAGGCCACGACCCCTACAAGGTCTATGCGGCCTACCACCAGGCCGTGAACCACAAGGGCCAGCCCACCGTCATCCTGGCCAAGACCATCAAGGGCTACGGCACCGGTGCGGGCGAAGCGCAGAACACCGCCCACAACACCAAGAAGGTGGACGTGGAGAGCCTGAAGCAGTTCCGCGACCGCTTCGACATCCCGGTCAACGACGCCGACCTGGAAAAGCTGCCGTTCTTCCGTCCCCAGGAAGGCAGCGCCGAGTACAAGTACCTGCACGAGCGTCGCGCCGCCCTGGGTGGCTACGTGCCCCAGCGCCGCGTGAACAGTTTCAGCATCCCCACACCGCCGCTGGAGACCCTCAAGGCCATCCTCGACGGTTCAGGTGATCGCGAGATCTCCACCACCATGGCCTTCGTGCGCATCCTGGCGCAGTTGGTCAAGGACAAGGAACTCGGCCAGCGCATCGTCCCCATCATCCCGGACGAAGCCCGTACCTTCGGTATGGAAGGCATGTTCCGCCAGCTGGGCATCTACTCCTCCGTCGGCCAGCTCTACGAGCCCGTCGACAAGGACCAGGTGATGTTCTACCGCGAGGACAAGAAGGGCCAGATCCTCGAAGAAGGCATCAACGAGGCAGGCGCCATGTCCTCGTTCATCGCGGCCGGGACCTCCTACAGCAACCACAACCAGCCGATGCTGCCGTTCTACATCTTCTATTCGATGTTCGGCTTCCAGCGTATCGGCGACCTGGCCTGGGCGGCCGGCGACAGCCGTGCCCGCGGCTTCCTGATCGGCGGCACCTCCGGCCGTACCACCCTGAACGGCGAAGGCCTGCAGCACGAGGACGGCCACAGCCACATCATGGCTGCCACCATCCCGAACTGCCGCACCTACGACCCCACCTACGGCTACGAGCTGGCGGTGATCGTGCGTGAAGGCATCCGCCAGATGACCGAAGAACAGCAGAACATCTTCTATTACATCACCGTGATGAACGAGGCCTACCAGCAGCCCGCGCTGCCGGCAGGCGCCGAGGAAGGCATCATCAAGGGCATGTACCTCCTGGAGGAGGACAAGAAGGAAGCCGCACACCACGTGCAGCTGCTGGGTTCGGGCACCATCCTGCGCGAAGTCCGCGAAGCGGCGAAGATCCTCCGCGATGAGTTCAACGTCGGCGCCGACGTCTGGAGCGTCACCAGCTTCAACGAACTGCGTCGCAACGGCCTGGCCGTCGAGCGTCACAACCGCCTGCACCCGGAGCAGAAGCCGCAGCAGACCTACGTCGAGCAGTGCCTGGCCGGCCGCAAGGGCCCGGTCGTGGCTTCCACCGACTACATGAAGCTGTTCGCTGACCAGATCCGCCAGTGGGTACCGAGCAAGGAATACAAGGTCCTCGGCACCGACGGCTTCGGCCGCAGCGACTCCCGCAAGAAACTGCGCCACTTCTTCGAAGTGGACCGTTACTGGGTGGTCCTGGCGACCCTGGAAGCCCTGGCCGATCGCGGTGAGATCGAACCCAAGGTCGTGGCCGAGGCCATCGCCAAGTTCGGCATCGACCCTGAAAAGCGCAACCCGCTGGACTGCTGAGGAGACGCATTGTGAGTGAATTGATTCGCGTACCCGATATCGGCAGCGGCGAAGGTGAAGTGATCGAGCTGTTCGTCAAGGTTGGCGACCGCATCGAAGCTGATCAGAGCCTGCTGACCCTGGAGTCCGACAAGGCCAGCATGGAGATCCCCGCGCCCAAGGCCGGTGTGATCAAGAGCCTGAAGGTCAAGCTGGGTGATCGCCTGAAGGAAGGCGATGAGCTGCTGGAGCTGGAAGTCGAGGGTGCCGCCGCTGCGGCCCCCGCTCCCGCCGCCGCTCCCGCACCCAAGGCCGAAGAGAAGCCCGCCGCCCCGGCGCCGGCTGCCGCCCCCGCGGCCGCCAGCTCCAGCGTGCAGGAGATCTTCGTGCCGGACATCGGTTCGGCTGGTACCGCCAAGGTCATCGAAGTACTGGTCAAGGCCGGCGACACCGTCGCAGCCGAGCAGTCGCTGATCACCCTGGAATCCGACAAGGCCAGCATGGAGATCCCCTCCCCCGCCGCTGGCGTGGTGGAGAGCGTCGAGGTCAAGCTGGATGCCGACGTCGGTACTGGCGACCTGATCCTCAAGCTGCGCGTTGCAGGCGCCGCTCCGGCTGCCCCGGCTCCGGCCCAGGCCGCCGCCCCTGCTGCCGCCCCGGCACCTGCCCCCGCTCCGGCTGCGGCGCCTGCTCCTGCGGCAGCTGCCTCGGTGCAGGACGTCAAGGTTCCGGATATCGGCTCGGCCGGCAAGGCCAAGGTCATCGAAGTACTGGTCAAGGCCGGCGACACCGTCGCAGCCGAGCAGTCGCTGATCACCCTGGAATCCGACAAGGCCAGCATGGAGATCCCCTCCCCCGCCGCTGGCGTGGTGGAGAGCGTCGAGGTCAAACTGGATGCCGAAGTCGGCACCGGTGACCTGATCCTCAAGCTCAAGGTCGCGGGCGCCGCCCCGGCTGCCGCTCCGGCTCCGGCCGCAGCGGAGCAATCCGTACACCGCGTGCCGGACGGCGCCCACCCGGTCGCCGCGGCTGAAGTCACCGCCATCGCCTCCCTGGCCGCAGCGGCTGCGAACACCACCGGCGTACCGGCCCGCTCCAGCGGTGCCAAGGTCCACGCAGGTCCGGCGGTTCGCCAGCTGGCCCGAGAGTTCGGTGTCGACCTGGCGTTCGTACCGGCCACCGGCCCGCACGGCCGTGTGCTGAAGGAAGACGTGCAGGCCTACGTCAAGACCATGATGCAGAAGGCCAAGGAAGCCCCGGCAGCAGCCGCCGCTGGCGCAACCGGCGGCGCCGGTATCCCGCCGATCCCGGCCGTGGACTTCAGCAAGTTTGGTGAAATCGAAGAAGTGGCCATGACCCGCCTGATGCAGGTCGGCGCCGCCAACCTGCATCGCAGCTGGCTCAACGTCCCGCACGTGACCCAGTTCGATTCGGCCGACATCACTGAACTGGAAGCCTTCCGCGTGGCCCAGAAGGCCGTGGCGGAAAAGGCCGGCGTCAAGCTGACCGTGCTCCCGCTGCTGCTCAAGGCCTGCGCCTACCTGCTCAAGGAACTGCCGGACTTCAACAGCTCCCTGGCCCCCAGCGGCAAGGCGCTGATCCGCAAGAAGTACGTGCACATCGGCTTCGCCGTGGACACCCCGGACGGCCTGCTGGTGCCGGTCATCCGTGACGTGGACCAGAAGAGCCTGCTGCAACTGGCCGCCGAGGCCGCCGAGCTGGCGGAGAAGGCGCGCACCAAGAAGCTGTCCGCCGACCAGATGCAAGGCGCCTGCTTCACCATCTCCAGCCTCGGCCACATTGGCGGTACCGGCTTCACGCCGATCGTCAACGCGCCTGAGGTGGCGATCCTGGGTGTGTCCAAGGCCACCATGCAGCCGGTATGGGACGGCAAAGCCTTCCAGCCGCGCCTGATGCTGCCGCTGTCGCTGTCCTACGATCACCGCGTGATCAACGGCGCCGCTGCCGCGCGCTTCACCAAGCGCCTCAGCGACCTGCTGGCGGATATCCGCACCATGCTGCTGTAACACTTGCTATTCACGAGCACGCCACGCTCGTACCTCAACCCCGCCCCCCTGAGGCGGGGTTTTTTTTGCCTGTTTATAGCGTTCCGGGTCTCCCCCTGCCCCTCTGCCTGAAGCAGAAAGTGGGTCTGTCGCCGTGCGTCATGGCCCTATCCGGATACCGGCCCGTCGCCCACCACTTCGCGGGGTCACTGGAGCCGAGACTTCGCCCGCTTGTGAAATGCCCCACGCAGTGCGCTTGCCTGTGCCATCATCATGATGCACCCTTGCTCGATGCTTTGATGATGTAGGCCGGTTCCTCTTCCGGTCAGAAAAGTGGAAGCCCAGCGCCCGATGAAGAGCCATCCCGATGCCGCCAGTCGTACGGTGGCCGAGATAGTGACGCAACTGCCTGTCCCCTCGCGGCTGGGCCTTCTGCGTTTCGAGCGGCTCAACGAAGCCAGCTGGGCGATGCTTTTCCTCGATTCAGCCTGCGAGCACAAGCTCGGCCTCCCGGCCAGCGAGCTCTGCGCCCTGATCGACTCCCCCTACGCCAGCCTGATGGAACCGGAAAGCCGCTACCGGCTGCACGATGAGGTGCAACTGCATCTGGCCGAGCATCCGCACTATTCCATCCAGTACACGCTGCATACGCCGCTCGGCCCGCTGCGCATCCAGGAAATGGGCGAACCGTTCCAGCAGCATGGTCGCCAACTGCTGCGGGGTTACCTGATGGCAGCGGGCGACGCTTCGGACCACAAGGAACGGCTGAAAAACCTCGACCTCGAGGCTCAGAACACCCGATTGCGCACCTCCCTGGAGCTGTACCAGCGCTCCCAGGAAGACCACCTGCAGCACCTGATCCGCTCCCGCGCCCAGCAAAGCCTGATCGTCCGCCTGGCGCGCCACCGCTACACCTCCAGCAATCCGGCAGAGGAAGCGGCAGAACTCATCACCCAGGCCGCCTGCGAAGCCTACGACGTGGCCCGCACCGGCATCTGGATGCTCCAAGGCACCCACCTGGTGGCGGTCAGCCTGTTCCGGCGCGATCAGGACCACCACGAGCATCCGCGCTCGATGGACATGGCCCAGTTCCCGCGCTACCTCGAAGCCCTGCACAGCGGCCGAGCCATCGACGCTCACAATGCACACAGCGACCCCCGCACCAGTGAAATGACCCGGGGCTACCTCAAGCCCGAGGGCATCACGGCGATGCTCGACGCCAGCATTCGCATCGGCGGTGAAGTGGTGGGTGTGCTCTGCCTGGAACACACCGACACGCCACGGGTCTGGCAGACCGATGAAATCGCCTTCGCCGGCGAACTGGCCGACCAGTTCGCCCAGGTCCTGGTGAACCAGCAGAAACGCCACGCCACCAGCGCCCTGCACCTGTTCCAGCGCGCCGTCGAGCAGAGCGCCAGCGCCTTTCTGCTGGTGGACCGCGACGGCCTGGTGGAATACGTCAACCCGAGTTTCACCGCCATCACCCAGTACAGCGCCGACGAGGTCCACGGCCGTCGATTGTCGGACCTTCCGGCCCTGGAAAACCTCAGCGATCTGCTCTTCGACACCCATTCGGGGCTGGCCGCCTGCAACAGCTGGCAGGGGGAGTTCCGAAGTCGACGAAAGAACCTGGAGCCTTACTGGGGGCAGCTATCCATCTCCAAGGTATTCGGCGAGGACGGCGAACTCACCCACTACATCGGCATTTACGAAGACGTCACCCAAAGCAAGCTGGCCCAACAACGAATCGAGAAGCTGGCCTACACCGACAACCTCACCGGCCTCGGCAACCGACCCTACTTCATCCGCACCCTCGAAGAACGCTTCCACAGCGACCGCGACACCCCGCTCTGCCTATTGCTGGTGGACATCGACAACTTCAAACGGATCAACGACAGCCTCGGCCACCAGACCGGCGACAAGCTGCTGGTGAACCTGTCCCGGCGTCTGCGCAACAGCCTCGCGCCCAGCGGCATCCTGGCGCGTTTCGCCAGCAACGAATTCGCCGTGCTGCTGGACGGTGCCGACCTGGAGAGCGGCCAGCGCATCGCCGCCCATGTCCTGCAAACCCTCGACAAGCCGCTGTTCGTCGACAACCAGCTGATCAGTGTCACCGGCTCCCTCGGCCTCGCTTGCGCGCCCCTGCACGGGCGTGACCCGCAGACCCTGATGAAGCACGCAGGCCTCGCCCTGCATAAGGCCAAGGCCAACGGCAAGCACCAGCTGCAACTGTTCACCGAAGCCCTGAACGCCGAGGCCAGCTACAAGCTGTTCGTCGAGAACAACCTGCGCCGCGCCCTGGCGCA
This sequence comes from Pseudomonas sp. LFM046, assembly GCF_000949385.2. NCBI lineage: Bacteria > Pseudomonadati > Pseudomonadota > Gammaproteobacteria > Pseudomonadales > Pseudomonadaceae > Pseudomonas > Pseudomonas sp. LFM046. The sequence continues at coordinate 5,347,226 of NZ_JYKO02000001.1, forward strand.
GAACGAACTGGAAGTCTTCTACCAGCCCAAGCTCTGCCTCAAGTCCGGCCAGCTCCTGGGCATGGAAGCGCTGCTGCGCTGGCACCACCCGGAAAAGGGCATGATCAGCCCGGAGCAGTTCATCAGCGTGGCGGAAGAGACCGGCATGATCATCCCCATCGGCAAGTGGGTGATCCGCGAAGCCTGCCGCATGAGCCGGCGCCTCACCGCGGCCGGTTTGGGAGACCTGCAGGTGGCGATCAACCTGTCGCCCAAGCAGTTCAGCGACCCCGACCTGGTCGGCTCCATCGCTACCATCCTGGACGAGGAACAGCTGCCCCCGGCACAACTGGAGTTGGAGCTCACCGAAGGCCTGTTGCTGGAAGCGACCGACGACACCCGGCAGCAGCTCAACCACTTGAAGGACCTGGGCCTGACCCTCGCCATGGATGACTTCGGTACCGGCTATTCCTCCCTGAGCTACCTGAAGAAATTCCCCATCGATGTGATCAAGATCGATCGCAGCTTCATCAAGGACATTCCCGACAGTCAGGACGACAAGGAAATCACCTCCGCGGTCATCGCCATGGCCCACAAGCTCAAGCTCAAGGTGGTCGCCGAGGGCATCGAGACCGCCGCCCAGCTGGGCTTTCTCCGCCGCCAGCATTGCGACGTCGGCCAGGGCTACCTGTTCGACAAGCCGATTTCCGGCAAGCACCTGTTCGAAAACCTCGGCCGCTATCCCTGCCGCAAAGGGGTCTGAGACGCGGTAACATCGACCATCGCCGTATTCACGACTCGAGGAGAAGGTTGATGGTCCTGCGTTCGCAAATACTTGCCCACAAGCTGGAACTGCCCGCCGCTGCCCAGGCCCTGCCCGGCCGCGAAACGCCGATGCCGGTGCCCGACAGCCACTACGTCAATGGCCGCCCGCTCAAGGGCCCCTTCCCCGCCGGCCTGCAGATGGTCCAGTTCGGCCTGGGCTGTTTCTGGGGCGCCGAGCGGCGTTTCTGGCAGCAGCCAGGGGTCTGGACCACCGCCGTGGGTTACGCCGGCGGCTTCACGCCAAACCCCACCTATGACGAAGTCTGTTCCGGCCTGACCGGGCACACCGAGGTGGTGCTGGTGGTGTTCGACCCGCGCGAAACCAGCTTCGAAGCGCTGCTGAGGGTGTTCTGGGAAGCCCACAACCCGACCCAGGGGATGCGCCAGGGCAACGACGTCGGCACTCAGTACCGCTCGGCCATCTACTGCTACGACGACGCCCAACTGGCAGCCGCCCGGGCCAGCCAGGAGCGCTTCCAGGCCGAGCTGGAAAAGGCCGGGTTCGGTGCCATCACCACCGAAATCAACGAAGCCCCCGCCTTCTACTATGCCGAGGCCTACCACCAGCAATACCTGGCGAAAAACCCCGGCGGCTACTGCGGCCTGGGTGGCACCGGCGTTTGCCTGCCCGCCTGACGAGGGGCAGGCGGGGCGGCTGCCTTAGGGTTAGACTCCAGTGGCCAATCGCCACCTGACGACCCGGTATGCCGCCCCAAGCCCGCTACATCAGCCCCGAACAGCTCTGCATCGGCCTCTATATCCAGCTGGACTGGGCTGGTGGGAACATGACTTTGCCTTCAGCAACTTCAAGATCAAGGACGAGGCACAGATCCGCGCGCTGCGCGACCTGGGCCTTGAACGCCTGCGCTATGACCCGGCCCGCAGCGACTGCGAGCCCCTGCCGCTAGCCGCTCCCGAAAAGCCGGCCCCGGCGCCGGTGGTGGAAGACCCCGAATCCCGCGCCCGCCAGCTCCGCGCCGAGAAGCTTCGCAAGCTGCGCCAGCGGGTAGCGGATGTGGATCGCCGATTCCTCCAGGCCAGCCAGCAGGTCAAGACACTCAACCAGACCCTGCGCAGCCGCCCGGAAGACGCCGTGCAGCAGGCCGGTGCCATCGTCGTCGAACTGGTGGAGTCCCTGCTGGGTGAACCGGGCTCGGTCCTGCACAGCATCACCGGCAAGGCTGCCGAAGACAGCTACTTCCACGCCCTCAACGTCACCGTGCTGTCCCTGTTGCTGGGCCGCCAGCTCGGCCTTGACGCCGAGGCCTGCCACAGCCTGGGGCTCGGCGCGCTGCTGCACGACATCGGCAAGATGGAAGTCCCGAGCAAGGTGTTGCTGAAGGCCGAACCCCTGACCAAACCCGAGCAGCAGTTCCTGCAACTGCACACCGATTTCGGCCTGCGCATGGGACAGCGCTTGATGCTCGACGATGAGGTCCTGCGGGTCATCCACGAGCACCACGAACACTGTGACGGGAGCGGTTATCCCCGTGGGCTGCGGGAGGCGGGCATCAGCCGGCTGAGCAAGCTGGTGGCCATCGCCAACCAGTTCGACAACCTCTGCAACCCGCTCGACCCACGCAACGCGATCAGCCCTCACGAGGCCCTGGCGCTGATGTTCAAGCAGCAGCGGGAACGCTTCGACGAGGTGGCGTTGAAGGCCTTTATCCGCGCCATGGGAATCTACCCGCCCGGGAGCCTGGTGCAGCTGGAGGACGACCGCTTCGCCCTGGTGCTGGGCATGAACCCGAGTCAGCCCCTGCGGCCGACACTGATTCTCCATGACCCGAACGTGCCCAAGCAGGAAGCACTGATCCTCGATCTGGAGCAGGAGCCCGGGCTGGCCATCGCCCGCAGCCTGCGTCCATCGCAACTGCCACTGGAGGTGCTGGAATACCTCAGCCCGCGCCAGCAGCTGAGCTATTACATCGAGCCGCGGCCAGGGCGCGGCTGATCACTCTTCGATCAGCCAGTCCAGCTGCCAGCCGCCCTGGCTCTGCGCCAGGCGTTCGGCCAGCCAGGGCAGGGTCTGGCGCAGCTCGTCCTCGATGCCCCACGGCGGGTTGGCGATGGCCAGACCGGAGCCGTTCAGCCCAGAGTCAGCGTTGTCGGCCGCGTGCACGCGCAATTCCACACGCAGCATCTTGGGCGCGCCGCTGGCCTGCAGGCCCTGGTAGAAACGCTTGAGCTGGCGCTGGTCCTTGATCGGGTACCAAATGGCAACCACCGTCTGGCGCATGCGACCGATGGCTTCCTTCAGCGCCGTGACGCAGCGTTCCAGCTCGTCGGCCTTCTCGAAGGGTGGGTCGATCAGCATCAGCGCGCGCTTCTCCGCCACCGGCAGCAGGGCCCGCGCCAGGTGCCAGCCTTCGCCCAAATGCACCGCCACGCGGCGGTCGCCAGCCATGTTGTCCTTCAACAGCAAGCCATCTTCCGGGTGCTTCTCGTTCAGTTGCAGGCGGTCCTGGGGACGGGTCAGGCGCCGCGCCACCTCCGGCGAGCCGGGGTAGTAGCGCAGGCTCCCGTCCGGGTTCAGCTCACGGATCACCTTCAGGTAGTCGGCCATGGGCGCCGGCAGATCCGGCAGGTCCCACAGGCGGCCGATGCCTTCGCGCCACTCGTCGGTGCGACTGGCCTGGTCTCCCAGCAGGTCGTAGAGGCCGACGCCGGCATGACTGTCGAGGTAGGCGAACGGCGCCTCCTTGCGCGACAGCAGGGCGATCAGGCGGGCCAGGGTGAAGTGTTTGAGCACGTCGGCGTGGTTGCCGGCGTGAAAGGCGTGACGGTAGTTCATGGGGAGTCCTCGCAAGGCGCGCATTCTACCAGCCAGTGGCCCACCGGGGCTGCACCCCTTTTATCACGCTCATGGATGTTGCTAGGCGGGCTTCATTCACCGACCTACACTCGACTGAACCTACCGGAGAGCCACCATGTCCGAGACCCTGCTCAGTTCCCGCAATCTGGCCTTCGAGCTCTATGAAGTGCTGGACGCCGAAGCCCTGACCCAGCGCGAGCGTTTCGCCGACCACAACCGCGAAACCTTCGACGCCGCCCTGGGCACCGCCCGCAGCATCGCCGAGAAGTTCTTCGCCCCGCACAACCGCAAGGGCGACGAGCACGAGCCGGAATACGTGGATGGCGCCGCCACCCTGATCCCGGAAGTGAAGCCCGCCGTCGACGCCTTCCTCGAAGCCGGCTTCCTCAATGCCACCCGCAGCTTCGAACAGGGCGGCATGCAGCTGCCCACCCTGCTGTCCCAGGCCTGCTTCGCCCACTTCCAAGCGGCCAACGTCGGCAGCTCGGCCTACCCGTTCCTGACCATGGGCGCGGCCAACCTGATCGAGAGTTTCGGCAGCGAAGAGCAGAAGCAGCGCTATCTCCAGCCGATGATCGACGGCCGCTTCTTCGGCACCATGGCCCTCACCGAGCCCCATGCCGGTTCGTCCCTGTCGGATATCCGTACCCGCGCCGAACCGGCCGGTGACGGCACTTACCGCATCAGGGGCAACAAGATTTTCATCTCCGGCGGCGACCACCCGCTGTCGGAGAACATCGTGCACATGGTCCTGGCCAAGCTGCCGGACGCCCCACCCGGAGTTAAGGGCATCTCGCTGTTCATCGTGCCGAAGTTCCTGGTCAACGACGACGGCTCCCTCGGCAAACGCAACGACGTGATCCTGGCCGGCCTGTTCCACAAGATGGGCTACCGCGGCACCACCTCCACCGCACTGAACTTCGGCGACAACGGCGACTGTGTCGGCTATCTGGTAGGCAAGCCCCACGCGGGCCTGTCCTACATGTTCCAGATGATGAACGAGGCGCGCATCGGTGTCGGCATGGGCGCGGTGATGCTCGGCTACGCCGGCTACCTCTATTCCCTGGAGTACGCCCGCGAGCGTCCGCAGGGCCGCCTGCCCGACGGCAAGGACCCGACTTCGCCCCAGGTGTCCATCGTCCAGCACGCCGACGTGCGCCGCATGCTGCTGACCCAGAAGGCCTATGTGGAAGGTGCCTTCGACGTCGGCCTGTATGCTGCGCGCCTGTTCGACGACACCCAGACCCTGGCCACCGAAGAAGAGCGCCAGCAGGCCCACGAACTGCTGGACCTGCTCACCCCGATCGTCAAGTCCTGGCCTTCGGAGTTCTGCCTGAAGGCCAACGAACTGGCGATCCAGATCCTCGGCGGCCACGGCTACACCCGCGAATACCCGGTGGAGCAGTACTACCGCGACAACCGCCTGAACCCCATCCACGAAGGCACCCACGGCATCCAGTCCCTCGACCTGCTGGGTCGCAAGCTGGCGCAGAACAAGGGCGCCGGCCTCAAGCAGCTGACCCGCCTGATCAACGAGTGCTGCCAGCGCGCCGCCGAATACGAATCCCTGCACGCCCTGCGCCAGCCGCTGGAACAGCTGATGACCCACCTCTCCAGCGTCACCCTGGGTCTCCTGGGCGACCTGATGCAGGGCCAGGTCAACCAGGCCCTGGCCAATTCGGCGCTCTACCTGAAGGTGTTCGGCCACGCGGTGATCGGCTGGCGCTGGCTGGAACAGGCCATCCGCGCCGAGGAAGGCCTGGCCCGGGGCAAGTCGGCGGACACCGACTTCTACAAGGGCAAGCTGCAGGCGGCCCGCTACTTCCTCACCTGGGAAGTGCCCGGCTGCCACCATGAACTGGCGTTGCTGGATGCCCGCGACGACACCTGCCTGGCCATGCAGGACAGCTGGTTCTGACCCCTTCGGAGGGTTCTTCACGCCCCGCGCACATGCGGGGCTTTTTTATGCTCACGCACCACGGCTGCGCACGCCGGCCGCCTCTCTTTCGACCACGGGATGGAACCCCGTCCCGCCCCCTCGGTCAGACCACTCCCTTTCGCGTGCAACAGCCCTGGTAGAAATCTTGCAGGGCCTTGCCATCGTCAGGTTAGAATTTCCCGGCGTGCGCCCCTGCATGCCCCGTTGACCGTCCCCCCCATGCAAGGAGCCACCAGTGGATGCCACCACCGTCAATAGCCTGTTCCTGATCGGCGCGGTGCTGGTAGGCATGAGCATTCTGGTCAGCGCCTTCGGTTCACGCTTCGGCGTCCCCATCCTCGTCGTATTCCTGGTCGTCGGCATGCTCGCCGGCAGCGACGGTCCCGGCGGCATCGTCTTCAACAACTATTCCCAGGCCTACCTGGTGGGCAACCTGGCGCTGGCCATCATCCTCCTCGACGGCGGCATGCGAACCCGCGCGGCCACCTTCCGCGTGGCGCTCTGGCCGTCGCTGTCCCTGGCCACCATCGGGGTACTGGTCACTGCCGGACTGACCGGCGTCGCCGCCGCCTGGCTGTTCAACCTGAGTACCCTGGAAGGCCTGCTGATCGGCGCCATCGTCGGTTCCACCGACGCCGCGGCGGTGTTCAGCCTGCTGGGCGGGCGCGGCCTCAACGAGCGGGTCAGCGCGACCCTGGAAATCGAGTCGGGCAGCAACGACCCGATGGCCGTGTTCCTCACCGTGACCCTGATCGAGATGCTCGCCACCGGCCAGACCGGGTTCAGCTGGACTTTCGTCGTCCACATCATCCAGCAGTTCGGCGTCGGCACCGCCCTGGGCTTCGCCGGTGGCTGGCTGATGCTGCAACTGATCAACCGCCTGACCCTGGCCAACGGCCTCTACCCCCTGCTGGTGGTGGCCGGCGGCCTGCTGATTTTCGCCCTGACCAACGCCGTGCACGGCAGCGGCATCCTCGCCGTTTACCTCTTCGGCCTGTACCTGGGCAACCGGCCGATCCGCTCGCGCCACGGCATCCTGCACATGCTCGACGGCCTCACCTGGCTGGCGCAGATCGGCATGTTCCTGGTGCTGGGGCTGCTGGTGACGCCCCACGAACTCTTCCCCATCATCCTGCCGGCCCTCGGCCTTGCGCTGTGGATGATCGTCCTCGCCCGGCCGCTGTCGATCTTCCTCGGGCTGGCACCGTTCCGCGCCTTCCACGGCCGTGAGAAGGCCTTCATCGCCTGGGTGGGCCTGCGTGGCGCAGTACCGATCATTCTCGCTGTGTTCCCGTTGATGGCCGGACTGCCCAACGCGCAACTGTTCTTCAACGTGGCCTTCTTCATCGTGCTGGTGTCTCTGGTCCTGCAGGGCACCAGCCTGCCCTGGGCGGCAAAGCTGCTGCGGGTGGTGGTACCGCCGGAACCCGCGCCCATTTCCCGCGCCGGCCTGGAGGTACACCCCACCAGCGAGTGGGAGTTGTTCGTCTACCGCCTGGGCGCCGAGAAATGGTGCATCGGCGCCGCCCTGCGCGAACTGAAGATGCCCGACGGCACCCGCATCGCCGCGCTGTTCCGTGGCAAGGAACTGCTGCACCCTTCGGGCAGTACCACCCTGGAGGCCGGCGACATTCTCTGCGTGGTGGGCCACGAACATGACCTGCCGGCCCTCGGCAAACTGTTCAGCCAGGCGCCACAACGCGGCCTGGACCTGCGTTTCTTCGGCGACTTCGTGCTGGAAGGCGATGCCCAGCTCTCGGCAGTGGCCTCGCTCTATGGCCTCAAGCTGGGCGAGCAGGACGGCCAACAGCCCCTGGGCCGCTTCATCGCCCACGAAATCGGCGGCGAACCGGTGGTGGGCGACCAGGTGGAATGGAACGGCCTGACCTGGACCGTCGCCCTGATGGAAGGGAACAAGGTCCGCAAGGTGGGCGTCAAATTCCCCGAAGGTCAGGCCCGCCCGGGGCTGTTCCTCTAAGAGGACCTGTCTGGGACGGGCGCTTCAGAGCCTTGAGGCCCCCGCCATGGAATCCGGGATTCGCCCCCGCGCGAATCCAGTTCACAACCGCTCGTGCCAGGAAGCCCCGCAACGGCCGCCCTGGCATATCATTAGCCGCATTCGAACCCCGAGCTGCCCCATCGCGATGATTGCTTCCTTGCGCACCCTCCTTGCCGCCACCTTGCTGGGCTTCTGCCTGTCCCCTGCCTACCTGCACGCTGCGCCCACGCCCGGCGCCATCGCCAAGCCGGCAGCGGCCAACGACAAGGCCGCCCCGGCCGAGGCCCCGGCCCAGCCGTCCATCCAGGAACAAACCCAGGCCTTCGTCGCCAGCCGGCAGGAAAGCCAGCAGGCCCTCACCGCGCTCAAGCACCAGTTGAGCGACGCGCCCCGCCTGGTCGGCGAAGCCCAGCGCGAGCTGACACGGCTTAAGAACAGCCCGCCGGTGCAAGCGAAGGACCGCTATGGCAAGTCCGAACTTACGCAGCTGGAGTCGGTGCTGGAGCAGCGCAGCAATGAGCTGGCCGAGTTGCAGAAGTCCCTCGCCGAAGCCAACAGCCTGATCATCACCTCCCAGACCCGTCCGGAACGGGCACAGACCGAGATCAGCACCAACCAGACGCGCATCCAGCAGATCAACAGCATCCTCAAGTCCGGCAAGGACGGCGCCAAAGCCATCACCGAAGAGCAGCGCAGCCTGCTCGGCGCCGAACAGGCCGCCCTCACCGCCCAGACCGAGCTGCGCCGGGAAGAACTGGCCGGCAATAGCCTGCTGCAGGACCTCGGCAATAGCCGTCGCGACCTGCTGGTCGAGCGCATCCACCGCCTGGAGCAGGAAACCCAAGACCTCCAGTCGCTGATCAATGCCATGCGCCGCGAGAGCTCGGAGCAGACGGTCGCCGAACTGTCCCGCGATGCCGACAAATCCACGCCGGATAGCCTGGTGGCCAAGGAAAGCGCCATCAACCTGAAGATGTCCGACTACCTGCTGCGGGCGACCGACCGCCTCAACGAGCTGACCCAGCAGAACCTGCAGACCCGCCAGCAGCTGGACAGCCTCAGCCAGGCGGACCAGGCCCTGGAAGAGCAGATCAGTGTGCTCAAGGGCAGCCTGCTGCTGGCCAAGATCCTCTACCAGCAGAAGCAGGCCCTGCCCGACCTCGACCTGGACAAGAACCTGGCCGATGAAATCGCCGACACGCGCCTCTACCAGTTCGAGCTGAATCAGCAGCGCGACCAGTTGGCCAATCCCCAGGGCTACGTCGACGGCCTGCTGGCCAAGCAGTCGCCGGACCAGGTGACGCCGGAACTGCGGACCACGCTGATGGACCTGGTGAGCACCCGCGCCGAGCTGCTGGACCGCCTGAGCCGCGAGCTGAACACCCTGCTCAACGAATCCATCACCCTGCAACTCAACCAGAAGCAGCTGCAGGAAACCTCCCGGGCCCTGCGCAAGACGCTCGACGAGCAAATGTTCTGGATTCCCAGCAACAAGCCGCTGGACCTGAACTGGCTGAAGTCCGCGCCGCACCTGCTGGAGCGCCAACTGGTCGAGCTGCCGTGGGGCTCGGGGGTACACGAACTGGGGGCCGGCCTGCTGCACCGCCCCTGGCTGTTCCTGCCCCTGCTGCTGCTGATCGGCGGCCTGCTGTGGAAGCGCCGCTACCTGTACAACAAGCTCAATGAGATCAATCTGGACGTCGGTCACTTCAAGCGCGACAGCCAGCTGCACACTCCGCTTGCGCTGTTCCTCACCGTGCTGCTGGCGCTGCCGGTCAGCCTGTTCCTCGCCCTCTGCGGCTTCGCCCTGCAGATCGACGCCCGTGGCCAGAACGCCACCCTGGGTGCCGCGCTGTTCGAAATGGCCCAGGCCTGGATGGTCTTCTACACCCTCTATCGCATCCTCGCCCCCGGCGGCATCGCCGAGCTGCACTTCCACTGGGAGCGCCCGCAAGTGGCCTTCCTGCGCAGCCAGATTCGCCGTCTCGGCGGCGTGGTCATGGCCCTGGTGGCTATCGTTACCGTGGCCGAACACCAGCCGGCGGCCCTGGCCGATGACGTCATCGGCATCGCCGTGGTGCTCAGTTGCTACGCCCTGATGACCCTGGTACTGAGCAACCTGCTGCTCGCCGAACCCATGCGCGAGCAGACCTCGCCCTTCCGCCTGTTGATCGGTGTGGCCTTCACCCTGCTGCCGTTGGCGCTGATCGTCGCGGTGGGCTTCGGCTACTACTACACCTCGCTCAAGCTCACCGACCGCCTGATCACCACGCTCTATCTGTTGATCCTGGTATTGCTGGTGGAAGCCGCCTTCGTGCGCGGGCTGGCCGTGGCTGCGCGCCGCCTGGCCTACCATCGCGTGCTCGCCAAGCGCCAGGCCCCGACCAAGGAAAACGCCGAAGGCGAAGAAGTGGTGGTGGCCGAGCCGACTATGGACATCGAGAAGGTCAACGAGCAGTCCCTGCGCCTGATCCGCCTGGCCCTGCTCAGCGTGTTCATCTTCGGCCTGTATCTGGTCTGGGCGGACCTGATCGGCGTCTTCGCCTACCTCGACCAGGTCACCCTCTACCAGTACTCCAGCGGGACTGGCGACACGGCCACCCAGGTGCCCATCAGCCTGCTGGACGTGCTGGGCGCGCTGATCATCGCCGGCATCACCACCGCGCTGGCACGCAACCTGCCGGGCCTGCTGGAAGTGCTGGTGCTGTCGCGATTGAAGCTGGCCCAGGGCAGCTCCTACGCCACCACCACCCTGCTGTCCTACGCCATCGCCGGTCTCGGCTTCGTCACCGCCCTGTCCACCCTCGGGGTCAGCTGGGACAAGCTGCAGTGGCTGGTGGCGGCACTCTCCGTGGGTATCGGCTTCGGCATGCAGGCGATCTTCGCCAACTTCATCTCCGGCCTGATCCTGCTGTTCGAGCGCCCAGTGCGCATCGGCGACCTGGTGACCATCGGCACCGTCACCGGCACGGTGAACCGGATCCGCATCCGCGCCACGCACATCACCGACAGCGACCGCAAGGAAGTGATCGTTCCGAACCAGACCTTCCTCACCAGCCAGCTGATCAACTGGACGCTGACCGATACCGTCACCCGCATCGTGCTGACCTACAACGTCAACCGCGGCGCCGACCTGGAAATGGTGCGCAAGCTGCTGCTGCAGGCCACCCAGGAGAATTCGCGTGTGCTGCGCGACCCGGCACCGCTGGTCCAGCTGAAGACTTACGGCGCCACCACCCTGGAGCACGAACTGAAGATCTATGTGCGCGAACTGGGCGACCGTGGGCTGGCCACCGACGAGCTGAACCGGCGCATCGACCAGCTGTTCCAGGAACACAACATCAACGTTTCCAGCGTGCCGAAGATGGACATCACCCTCAGCCGCCGTGCCGATGTGACTGAAGAGGCCGAGGAAACCGCGGCACGAGAGCGGGCCACAGCCCCGGAGGCACGGTGATCCGCATGTCCCCTGCACTTCCAGCGCGACCGGTGGCATGACAAGCTGATGCCATGAAGACACTCGATGAACTGCAGTTCGACAATCGCTTCGCACGCCTGGGGGACGCTTTCTCCACCGAGGTGCTGCCCGACCCCATCGCCGAGCCGCGCCTGGTGGTGGCGAGCCCGGCCGCCATGGCGCTGCTCGACCTGGACCCGGCCGAGGCCGAGACCCAGGTCTTTGCCGAGCTGTTCTCCGGTCACAAGCTCTGGTCCGAAGCCGAACCACGGGCCATGGTCTATTCCGGGCACCAGTTCGGCGTCTACAACCCGCGCCTGGGCGACGGCCGAGGTCTGCTGCTGGGTGAAGTGGTCAACGACGCCGGCGAGCACTGGGACCTGCACCTGAAAGGTGCCGGGCAGACGCCCTACTCGCGCATGGGTGATGGCCGCGCGGTGCTTCGCAGCTCGATCCGCGAGTTCCTCGCCAGCGAACACCTCCAGGCCCTGGGTATCCCCACCAGCCGCGCCCTCTGCGTGACCGGGTCTGCGACGCCGGTGTACCGGGAAACCCGCGAGACCGGCGCCATGCTCCTGCGTCTGGCCCGCAGCCACGTGCGCTTCGGCCACTTCGAGTACTTCTACTACACCCGCCAGCACGAGCAGCTCGAAGCCCTCGGCCGCCATGTCCTGGAATGGCATTTCCCGCAGTGCCTGGAACAGGAACAGCCCTGGGCGGCGTTCTTCCGCGAGGTGCTGGAGCGCAATGCCGAACTCATCGCCCGCTGGCAGGCCTACGGCTTCTGCCACGGGGTGATGAACACCGACAACATGTCGATCCTCGGCATCACCTTCGACTACGGCCCCTACGCCTTCCTCGATGACTTCGACGCCAACCACATCTGCAACCATTCCGACGACGGCGGCCGCTACAGCTTCAGCAACCAGGTGCCCATCGCCCACTGGAACCTGGCGGCCCTGGCCCAGGCACTGACGCCTTTCGTGGAAGTGGAGCAACTGCGGGAGACCCTCAATCTTTTCCTGCCGCTCTACCAGGCCCACTACCTGGACCTGATGCGCCGCCGCCTGGGCTTCACCTCTGCCGATGAGAAAGACGAGGCCCTGGTTCAGCGCCTGCTGCAGTTGATGCAAGGCAGCGCGGTGGACTACACCCAGTTTTTCCGCCGCCTGGGCGAAGAAGCGCCCGAGCAGGCCCTGCGCAAGTTGCGGGAAGACTTCGTCGACCTGGCCGGCTTCGACGACTGGGCCGCCGACTACCAGGCCCGTGCGGCACTGGACGGCGATGACCGGGAAGCCCGCCGCACACGGATGCACGGGGTGAACCCCAGGTACATCCTGCGCAATTACCTGGCCCAGCGCGCCATCGAGGCCGCCCAGCAAGGCGACTACGCCGAAGTGCGCCAGCTCCATGCCGTGCTGTCCTGCCCCTTCGACGACCAACCGGGCATGGAACGCTATGCCGAACGCCCGCCGGAATGGGGCAAACATCTGGAAATCAGCTGCTCGTCCTGAGGTGTTCTGTCACGCCTCTACGCCGGCGCATGGCTAACCGTAGGGTGCGCTGTGTGTTCAGGCGATATACATGGGTAACGCCTGTCGCGAGACATGGGTAACGGCTGAACACTCCGCACCCTACCCCGCACCGCTTGGGTCGTTACAGGCCCAGCATCCACTCCAGTCCCATCGCTACGTGCCGCTCGGTGCTGTCCACCAGCGGCAGCGGCGCCGGGCAGCCTTCCAGCAATAAGCCGATCTCGGTACAGCCGAGGATGGCCACCTCGGCCCCTTCTCCTCGCAGCCGCTCCAGCTCCCCGAGGTAGAACGCCCGCGCCTCGGGCAGGAAGCGACCGACGCAGAGCTCCTGGAAGATCACCCGATCGATTTCCGCGATGGTTGCGCTATCGGGCACCCGCACCTGGATGCCGAATCGCTGGCCCAGCCTCTCGCGGTAGAACGCTTCCTGCATGGTGAAGCGGGTGCCGAGCAGGGCCGCGCACGTGACGCCCCGCTCCTGAAGCGCCTGGCCGACGGCATCACCGATGTGCAGCAGCGGGATTTCCACAGCGTCTTCGATGGCCGCGGCCACCTTGTGCATGGTGTTGGTGGCGAGCAGCAGGGCCGTCGCGCCCGCTCTTTCCAGGCCACGCGCGGCCTCGGCCAGTGCCTGCCCGGCCGCCTCCCATTCACCGGCCTTCTGCTGCGCGGCGATCGGCGCGAAGTCCACCGAGTGCAGCAGCAAAGGCGCGGAGTGCAGCCCCCCCAGGCGATCCCGCACACCCCGGTTGAGCAGTTGGTAGTAGGTGACAGTGGATTCCCAGCTCATCCCGCCCAGTACACCCAGCATCCGCATGGCAGCTCTCCGCTCGACCTGGAAAATCCCAGCCTAGCCCAGGGCGACCGCAGATCGGGAATACAGTTGGCGGTCGATCGAGGCGTACAGCCGCTCCGTCCTGCGGCTCTGCGCTGCAGCTGTCTATCCGCACTAAATGGAATATAAACCTGCTCAAAACTTCTTAGACTCTCTAAGAAAAGCGGATTATCTTCGCCCCCTTGCTTATTCCAGCCTGTTCTACCACCCACTGTCAGGCGCTGTGCCCCATGAAGATTCGCGACCTCGACCTCAGCCAGAGTTCGATCAACACCGAACACGAAGCGCTAGGGCTTCCGCCTGTCGAAGATTTCGTTTCACACCCGGACGACCACCCCGTCCTGCGTGCCGCCATGTGGGCCGCGGTGCTGATCCTGATCGGCCTGCTGACCTTCCTCACCTGGCGGCTGTTCTACGACAACGGTGGCAACAGCGGCTTCGAGATCATCGAGAACGCCCTCTCCAGCAAGGGCTTCTGGAGCGCGGTGGCGGTGGGCTTCTTCGCCCAGGTCATCGATGGCGCGCTGGGCATGGCCTACGGCATCACCGCTACCACCTTCCTGCTCACCACCGGCGCCTCCCCCGCCGCCGCCAGTGCCAGCGTGCACATCGCGGAAGTCTTCACCACCGGCCTGTCGGGCATCTCCCACGTCAAGCTGGGCAACGTCAACAAATCCCTGTTCCTGCGCCTGCTGCTGCCGGGCATGATCGGCGCCGTACTCGGTGCTGTGCTGGTCACCCAGTTCGACGGCGCGGCGCTCAAGCCCTACATCTCCGCCTACCTCCTGCTGATGGGGCTGTACATCCTGAGCAAGGCCTACCGCCACGTGGCCAAGCGCCGGGCACCCCAGCATGTGGCCAAGCTGGCCCTGTTCGGCGGTTTCGTCGATGCCGCAGGCGGCGGCGGCTGGGGCCCGGTGGTCACCAGCAGCCTGATCGGTTCCGGCACCGATCCACGCACCACCATCGGCTCGGTGAACTTCGCCGAGTTCTTCCTGACAATTTCCAGCGCCACTTCCTTTATCCTCCTGGCCGGCCAGCCGGACACCTGGAAGATGGTCGCCGGCCTGGTCTTCGGTGGCCTGTTCGCCGCACCGCTCGCTGCGCTGCTGTGCAAGAAGCTGTCGCCGCGCACCCTGCTGATCATCGTCGGCACCCTGATCACCCTGATCAGCGCCTACAACATCTTCATCAGCCTGCGCTGATTCCTCTGCGCCGCTTGATATCCGGCCGGCGCGACTCCAGATAAGCGGAGTCCGCCACCGGAGCCCACCATGACCGACCCGCTGTTGATCCCCTGCGCCCAGTGCGCCGGGCTGAACCGAATTCCCGCTGCCCGTCTGGGCGACTCGCCTCGCTGTGGCCACTGCAAGGCCGCCGTGCTGCCCGCCGCCCCCTTCGACCTGCACGAAGCCACCTTCGCCAAGCAACTGCGTGGCGACGTGCCGCTGCTGGTGGACGTCTGGGCCGACTGGTGCGGCCCCTGCAAGGCCTTCGCCCCGATCTATCAGCAGGCCGCCGGCCAACTCCAGGGCCGTTGCCGCCTCGGCAAGCTGGACAGCGAGGCCAACCGCCAATTGGCTGGCCAGCTGAACATCCGCTCTGTCCCGACCCTGATCCTGTTCAAAAACGGTCAGGAAGTCGCCCGCCAGAGCGGCGCCCTGCCCTTGCCGCAGCTGCTGGCCTGGCTGAACGCCCAGGGCGTCTGACTGGAAGAACCCTGTAGGAGCGAGCTCTGCTCGCGAAGCGCTCAGGCGGCGCCATTCGACGGGCACCCGGTCTTGAGCGCTTCGGTCAATCCGGCTGACCGCCACCGTCATTGCCGAACCCGCCACGGTCGCTAGGCTCTGGGAATCGCCATCCCGGAGCCCGCCATGTCCCTGCCCATTGAGTTGGTCCGCCAACTGACCGAGGAACAGATCGCCTTCGTGAAACGCAGCGGCCTCATCGCCGAGGTCCTGGAGCCCGGCCACGTGCGCCTGCGCATGCCGTTCGAAGGCAACCAGAACCACATCGGCACCCTTTACGCCGGCGCCCTCTTCACCCTTGCCGAGGTGCCAGGCGGCGCGCTCTTCCTCACCAGCTTCGACAGCCGTCGCTTCTACCCCATCGTGAAGGAAATGAACCTGCGCTTCCGCCGTCCGGCCAGGGGCGATATCACGGTGGATGCGCGCCTGGCCCGGGAGGAGATCGAACGCATCCAGCAGGAGGCCGAGGCCAACGGCAAGGCCGATTACCTGCTGGAACTGCAACTGCTGGACGCCGGCGGCGAGGTGGTGGCGGAAAGCCGCGGGCTCTACCAGATGCGAGCCCAGTGAGCGGGCTTGTCCTGGATCAAACTGCCCCGCGGCGAAAAACCGCAGAGTGGGTCTCCCAGAGGAGGCCCACACCATGTTCAAGCACATCCTGGTCGCCCACGACCTCAGCCACGAGGCCGATGTCGCCCTGCATCGCGCGTTCCAGCTCGCCCGTCAGCACGGCGCGCGCCTGTCCCTCCTTCACGTCCTCGAAGACCACCTGCCCAACGCCGTGCAGGGCAGCCTGAGGGACGCCGCCCAGCAGCACTTCGAAGAACGCCTGGCGCAACTGGGCGCGGAGGATTGCCAGGTCCTCTTGCGCAAAGGCCGCCCGGCCCAGCAGATCCTCGAAGAGATGGGCGACAGCCAGGCCGACCTGCTGGTAATCGGCCGCCATCACCACAATGCGCCGGAGTTGTTCATCGGCACCACCCTGGAGCGCGTTGCCCGTCACCTGTCGACGCCTCTGCTGCTGGTAGTAGGCGAGCAACCGGAGCAGCCCTACCAGCGGGCAGCCGTGGCCCTGGATTTCTCGCTTTGCGCCTGCGACGCCCTGCGCAACGGCTACGCGCTGCTGCCAGCAGGCGCCCAACTGGTGGCCCTGAACGTGATGGAACTGGGCAGCCGTCTGCTGTCGAAAAGCACGAGCGCTACCGACTTCATGACCACCCAGAAAGAACTCCTGGGGAGATTGCTGGTGGACGAACTGACGATCCTGGCCGGCCAGGCTCCGGGGGTGACGCTGGAAGTGTTCCGGGGCTCTCTACCCAAGGCCCTGGACGACGCCATCGCCGAGCAACGCCCGCAGTTGCTGGCCCTCGGCAGCCATGGCCGCAGCCTGATCTCCCAGGCCCTGCTGGGCAGCCTGGCCCTGCGTTACCTGCAGAGCCCGCCCTGCGACCTGCTTCTGGTCAAGTGATGCGAGGGGAATGGGCCGGGCGGCGCTTCGCCTCAGCCCACCAACGACGGTTCAGCGTGGGCTGAAGCCCACCCTACGGAACGTCGTGCAGCTCCGGCAGCCTCAGGCCTCCAGCAGATCGTGCAACTCGACGAACTGCTGGGTCAGCTTGTGGCGGGGTTCGAGGTAGATCAGCGGCATGCAGGCCTGGTGCGATTCGCGCATCTTCACTGACATCATCAGGTTCACCGGCAGCACCGGCAGCCCTTCTTCCAGGAGTTCGTCCAGCAATTGCTGAGGCAGGGACGCCCGCGGCTGGAACTGGTTGACCACGATGCCCTCGACTTCCAGACCTTCGTTGTGGTCTTCCTTCAATTCTTCGATCTCCGCCAGCAGCCCATAGAGCGCATTGCGGGAGAAGCTGTCGCAATCAAAGGGGATCAGGCAGCGATCGGCGGCGATCAATGCGGAAACCGTGTAGAAATTCAGGGCCGGCGGCGTATCCAGGTAGATCCGGTCGTAGTCCTCGGCCAGGTCCTCCAGCAGTTTGCGCAGCTTGTTGATCTTGTGCTTGGCCTCCAGCTTGGGCTGCAGATCGGCCAGCTCCGCCGTGGCGGTCACCACGTGCAGGTTCTCGAAAGGCGTCTCGTAGATATCCACCTTGCCCTTGCGAAAGGCGGTGGGCGAGAGGGTCTGTTTGAAGAAGTCGGCGATCCCGATGGGGATGTCGTCGCCGGTCAGCCCGGTCAGGTAGTGAGTGGAATTGGCCTGGGCATCGAGGTCGATCAGCAGGGTGCGATACCCCTGCGAAGCGCTCACCGCCGCCAGGTTGCAGGCAATGCTGGACTTGCCCACGCCACCTTTCTGATTGAAAACCACGCGCCGCATTACACACCTCCCTCTGCCTGACCAGTACTGGATTCTATGCAATGCCCGAAGCGAGGGCGAGGGATAGAACTGGGGAAAATCGTTTGCCGAGTAACCATGAAAAAGGGCCGCAATCGCGGCCCTTCAGCTTTACACGTGATACTGCGCCGACAACTCGTGCACGGCCTCGAAGAAGGCACCGGCGTGGGCCGGGTCCACTTCCGGGGTGATGCCGTGGCCCAGGTTGAACACCTGGCCCGGGCCCTTGCCGTAGGCGGCGAGGATGCGGCCCACTTCGGCGCGGATGGCCGCCGGGTTGGCGTAGAGCACGGACGGGTCCATGTTGCCCTGAAGGGCCACCTTGTCGCCGACGCGAGCGCGGGCGCTGCCGATATCACAGGTCCAATCCAGGCCCAGCGCTTCGGCGCCGGTGTCGGCCATGGATTCCAGCCAGAGACCACCGCCCTTGGTGAAGAGGATCACCGGCACGCGGCGACCGTCGTGTTCGCGGATCAGGCCGTCGACGATCTTCTTCATGTAGGCCAGGGAGAATTCCTGGTAGGCCGACGCGGACAGCGCGCCACCCCAGGAGTCGAAAATCTGCACAGCCTGGGCACCGGCCTTTATCTGGCCATTCAGGTAGGCAGTCACCGCCTGGGCCAGCTTGTCCAGCAGGGCGTGCATGGCCTGGGGGTTGTCATAGAGCATCGCCTTGGACTTGCGGAAGTCGCGGCTGGAGCCGCCTTCGACCATGTAGGTGGCCAGGGTCCAGGGGCTGCCGGAGAAGCCGATCAGCGGCACACGGCCGTTCAGCTCGCGGCGGATCGTGCGCACGGCGTCCATCACGTAGCCCAGGTCCTTCTCCGCGTCGGGAATTGGCAGGGCATCGATATCGGCCTGGTTGTTCACCACCTTCTTGAAGCGTGGGCCTTCGCCGCTTTCAAAGTACAGGCCCTGGCCCATGGCGTCGGGGATGGTGAGGATGTCGGAGAAGAGGATGGCCGCGTCCAGCTGAGGGTAGCGGTCCAGCGGCTGCAGGGTGACTTCGCAGGCCAGCTGAGGGTTCATGCACAGGCTCATGAAGTCGCCGGCCTTGGCGCGGGTGGCGCGGTACTCCGGCAGGTAGCGACCGGCCTGGCGCATCATCCAGACAGGCGTGACGTCGACTGGCTGCTTCAGCAGCGCGCGGAGGAAGCGGTCGTTCTTCAGAGCGGTCATGGCAGGATTCCAGCAAAAAAGTGAGGGCATTTTCGCAGAGCCCAATGCAAAAGGCACGGCGGGTGCCGTGCCTTTTGTTCATCGCGACGAAATGCCGCGACGCGTCGGCGATGTGGTCGGCGCAGGTGCGACGATCAGACGCCCAGGTAGTCCAGGATACCTTCGGCGGCCGTACGGCCTTCGAAGATCGCCGTTACCACCAGGTCGGAACCGCGGACCATGTCGCCACCGGCGAACACTTTCGGGTTGCTGGTCTGGTGCTTGAACTGCGCCTGGGCAGGTGCCACCACGCGACCCTGGTTGTCGATGCGGATGTCGAACTGCTCGAACCAGGGGGCCGGGCTCGGACGGAAACCGAAGGCGATCAGCACGGCGTCTGCCGGGATGATCTCCTCGGAGCCCGGAATCAGCTCGGGGCTGCGACGGCCACGGGCGTCCGGCTCGCCGAGACGGGTCTCGACCACCTTCACCCCTTCGACCTTGTCTTCACCGACGATGGCGATGGGCTGGCGGTTGAAGAGGAATTTCACGCCCTCTTCCTTGGCGTTCTTCACCTCTTTGCGCGAACCCGGCATGTTCTCTTCGTCACGGCGGTAGGCACAGGTCACGGCCTTGGCGCCCTGGCGAATGGAGGTGCGGTTGCAGTCCATGGCGGTGTCGCCACCACCCAGAACCACCACGCGCTTACCCTTCATGTCGACGAAGTCCTCGGGGGACTTCTCGAAGCCGAGGTTGCGGTTGACGTTGGCGATCAGGAAGTCGAGCGCGTCGTGCACGCCCGGCAGGTCCTCGCCCGGGAAACCGCCCTTCATGTAGGTGTAGGTGCCCATGCCCATGAAGACTGCATCGAATTCCTCGAGCAGCTGGTCCATGGTCACGTCCGTGCCCACATCAGTATTCAGGCGGAACTCGATGCCCATGCCGGTGAAGACTTCACGGCGACGGCTCAGCACATGCTTCTCGAGCTTGAACTCGGGAATGCCGAAGGTCAGCAGGCCGCCGATTTCCGGGTTCTTGTCGAACACCACCGGGGTCACACCGTTACGCACCAGGACGTCGGCGCAGCCCAGGCCCGCCGGGCCGGCACCGATCACGGCGACGCGCTTGCCGGTGGGCTTGACCTTGGACATGTCCGGGCGCCAGCCCATGGCGAAGGCGGTGTCGGTGATGTACTTCTCCACCGAGCCGATGGTCACGGCGCCGAAGCCGTCGTTCAGGGTGCAGGCGCCTTCGCAAAGGCGGTCCTGCGGGCACACGCGGCCGCAGACTTCCGGCAGGGTGTTGGTCTGGTGCGACAGTTCGGCGGCGGCCAGGATGTTGCCTTCCGAGACCAGCTTCAGCCAGTTCGGAATGAAGTTGTGCACCGGGCACTTCCATTCGCAATAGGGGTTGCCGCAGCCGAGGCAGCGGTGAGCCTGGTCAGCCGCTTGCTGCGGCTTGAACAGGTCATAGATCTCGACGAATTCCTTCTTGCGCTGGCGCAGCAGTTTCTTCTTCGGATCCTTGCGCCCGACCTCGATGAACTGGAAGTCGTTGTTCAGACGTTCAGTCATTAAAAAAACCTCATCAAACCACTTCAGGCGCTGTTGTTATTGCGGGTTGGCACGGGTGCTGGAGAGCAGCGAGGCGAGGCTCGCGGCCTTCGGCTTGACCAGCCAGAACTTGCGCAGGTAATCGTCCAGGTTTTCCAGCAGGTGGGCGCCCCAGTCGCTGGAGGTTTCCTTGACGTACTCCACCAGCACGCTGTGCAGGTGGCTGCGGTAGGCCTCCATGGCCTCGTTGCTGATGCGCTGGATTTCCACCAGTTCGTGGTTCACACGGTCGACGAAGCTGTTGTCCTGGTCGAGCACGTAGGCGAAACCGCCGGTCATGCCGGAACCGAAGTTATAGCCGGTCTTGCCGAGAACGCAGACGAAACCGCCGGTCATGTACTCGCAGCAGTGATCGCCCGTGCCTTCCACCACGGCGTGGGCGCCGGAGTTACGCACGGCGAAGCGCTCGCCGGCGGTACCCGCGGCGAACAGCTTGCCGCCGGTGGCGCCGTACAGGCAGGTGTTGCCGACGATGGCCGACTCCTGGCTCTTGAACGGGCTGACCTTCGGCGGGGTGATCACCAGCTTGCCACCGGTCATGCCCTTGCCCACGTAGTCGTTGGCGTCGCCTTCGAGGTACAGGTGCAGGCCACCGGCGTTCCACACGCCGAAGCTCTGGCCGGCAGTACCGCGGAAGCGGAAGGTGACCGGCTTGTCTTTCATGCCCTGGTTGCCATGGCGACGAGCAATCTCACCGGAAACCCGCGCACCGATGGAGCGGTCGCAGTTGCCGATTTCGAGGTCGTAGCAACCGCCGGACTTGTTCTCCACCGCGGCCTTGGCGATGTCCCACATCTTCTCGGCCAGCAGGCCCGGGTCGAAGGGGGGGTTCTTCTCGACTTCACAGAACTGCGGCTTGTCAGCCGGAACCAGATCGCTGCCCAGCAGCGGGGTCAGGTCCAGGTTGGCCTGCTTGGCGGTGTCGCCCGGCAGGATTTCCAGCAGGTCGGTACGGCCGATCAGTTCACCGAGGCTGCGAACGCCGACCTTGGCCAGCCACTCGCGGGTTTCTTCGGCAATGTAGGTGAAGAAGTTCATCACCATTTCGACCGTGCCGATGAAGTGATCCTTGCGCAGCTTGTCGTTCTGGGTGGCTACGCCGGTGGCGCAGTTGTTCAGGTGGCAGATACGCAGGTACTTGCAGCCCAGGGCGATCATGGGTGCGGTGCCGAAGCCGAAGCTTTCGGCGCCGAGGATGGCCGCCTTGATCACGTCGAGGCCGGTCTTCAGGCCGCCATCGGTCTGGACACGGACCTTGCCGCGCAGGTCGTTGCCACGCAGGGTCTGGTGCGCCTCGGAGAGGCCCAGTTCCCACGGGCTGCCGGCGTACTTGATGGAGGTCAGCGGGGATGCGCCGGTGCCGCCGTCGTAACCGGAAATGGTGATCAGGTCCGCGTAGGCCTTGGCCACACCGGCAGCGATGGTGCCAACGCCGGGTTCGGCTACCAGCTTCACCGACACCAGGGCCTGCGGGTTGACCTGCTTGAGGTCAAAGATCAGCTGGGCCAGGTCTTCGATGGAGTAGATGTCGTGGTGCGGCGGCGGCGAGATCAGGGTCACGCCAGGCACCGCATAACGCAGGCGAGCGATCAGGCCGTTGACCTTGCCGCCCGGCAGCTGGCCGCCCTCACCGGGCTTGGCGCCCTGGGCAACCTTGATCTGCAGCACTTCGGCATTGACCAGGTATTCCGGGGTCACACCGAAGCGGCCGGTGGCCACTTGCTTGATCTTGGAGCTGCGCACAGTGCCGTAACGGGCCGGGTCTTCGCCACCCTCGCCGGAGTTGGAACGCGCGCCCAGGCGGTTCATGGCTTCGGCGATGGCTTCGTGGGCTTCGGGCGACAGAGCACCCAGGGAGATGCCCGCGGAGTCGAAGCGCTTGAGGATCGCCTCGACCGGCTCGATCTCGTCCAGGGACAGCGGCTGGGCGTCTTCCTTGACCTTCAGCAGGTCGCGGATCATGGACACCGGGCGCTGATCCACCAGTGCGCTGTATTCCTTGTACTTCTCGTAGCTGCCCTGCTGCACAGCGGCCTGCAGGGTGTTCACCACGTCCGGGTTGTAGGCGTGGTACTCGCCACCGTAGACGAACTTCAGCAGACCACCCTGCTGGATCGGCTTGCGGTTGTTCCAGGCCTCGAAGGCCAGCAGCTTCTGCTCGGACTCGATGTCGATGAAACGCGCGCCCTGGATGCGGCTGGCGACGCCACGGAAGCTGAGGTCCACCACCTCGCCGGCCAGACCAACAGCTTCGAACAGCTGGGCGCCGCGGTAGGAGGCAATGGTGGAGATGCCCATCTTCGACAGGATCTTCAGCAGGCCCTTGGAGATGCCCTTGCGGTAGTGCTTGAAGACTTCGTAGAGGTCACCCAGCACTTCGCCGGTGCGGATCAGGTCGGACAGCACCTCGTAAGCGAGGAACGGGTACACCGCGGAGGCGCCGAAGCCCACCAGCACCGCGAAGTGGTGCGGGTCGCGAGCGGTGGCGGTCTCCACCAGGATGTTGCAGTCGCAACGCAGGCCCTGCTCCACCAGGCGGTGGTGCACGGCGCCGACGGCCAGGGAGGCGTGAGCTGGCAGCTTGCCCGGGGCGATGTGACGGTCGGTCAGCACCAGCAGGGACTTGCCGGCACGCACAGCCTCTTCGGCCTGATCGGCAAAGTTGCGCACGGCCGCTTCGAGGCCGAAGCTCTCGTCGTAGTTCAGGTCGATGATGTGCCGCTCGAAGCCCGGGCGGTCCAGGCTCATCAGCGCGCGCCACTTGGCCGGGGAGATCACCGGGCTGCTGAGGATCACGCGGCTGGCGTGCTCGGGCGACTCGGCAAAGATGTTGCGCTCGGCACCCAGGCAGATTTCCAGGGACATCACGATGGCTTCGCGCAGCGGGTCGATCGGCGGGTTGGTCACCTGCGCGAACTGCTGGCGGAAATAGTCGTACGGCGAGCGGATGCGCTGGGACAGCACGGCCATGGGGGTGTCGTCACCCATGGAGCCCACGGCTTCCTGGCCCTGCTCGGCCAGCGGGCGCAGTACCTGGTCACGCTCCTCGAAGGTGACCTGGAACATCTTCATGTACTGCTTGAGCTGGTCGCTGTCGTAGCTGGCCACTCCGTGGTCGTCATCCAGTTTGGCCTGGATGCGCACGGCGCTCTGACGCAGCCACTGCTTGTAGGGATGGCGCGACTTCAGACGGCTGTCGATGTCCTCGGTGTTGAGGATCTGGCCGGTCTCGGTGTCCACCGCAAGGATCTTGCCCGGGCCGACGCGGCCCTTGGCAATGACGTCCTCGGGCTTGTAGTTCCACACGCCGATCTCGGAAGCCAGGGTGATGTAGCCGTTCTTGGTGGTGACCCAGCGGGCCGGGCGCAGGCCGTTGCGGTCCAGCAGGCAGACGGCGTAGCGGCCGTCGGTCAGCACGACGCCAGCGGGGCCGTCCCACGGCTCCATATGCATGGAGTTGTATTCGTAGAACGCACGCAAGTCGGCGTCCATGGTCTCCATGTTCTGCCAGGCCGGCGGGATGATCATGCGCACGCCGCGGAACAGGTCGATGCCACCGGTGACCATCAGCTCCAGCATGTTGTCCATGCTCGAGGAGTCAGAACCCACGCGGTTGACCAGCGGGCCCAGTTCGTCGATGTCGGGCAGTTGTTCGTTGGCGAACTTGGTGCGACGGGCCACTGCCCAGTTGCGGTTGCCGGTGATGGTGTTGATCTCGCCGTTGTGGGCGAGGAAGCGGAAGGGCTGCGCCAGCGGCCACTTCGGCAGGGTGTTGGTGGAGAAGCGCTGGTGGAAGACGCAGATGGCGGTCTGCAGACGCTCGTCACCCAGGTCCGGGTAAAACTGTTGCAGGTCCGCCGGCATCATCAGGCCTTTGTAGATGATGGTCTTGTTGGAGAAGCTGCAAACGTAATGGTCGGTGTCCGCGGCGTTGGCCACGGAGGAGCGGCGGCGGGCGCTGAACAGCTTGACCGCCATCTCCTGGTCACCAAGGCCTTCACCACCGATGAACACCTGCTCGATCTGCGGCAGGCGCTCCAGGGCCAGACGGCCGAGAACGCTGGTGTCCACCGGGACCTTGCGCCAGCCGATCAGTTGCAGGCCGGCTTTGATGATTTCGCGATTCATGTTCTCGCGAGCCGCTTCGGCGCGAACAGGGTCCTGATTGAAGAAGACCATGCCAACGGCGTACTGGGCCGGCAGTTCGACCCCAAAGGTCTCCTTGGCCATTGCACGCAGGAAGAGGTCGGGCTTCTGGATCAACAGACCACAACCGTCACCGGTCTTGCCGTCGGCATTAATGCCGCCGCGGTGGGTCATGCAGGTCAGGGCTTCGATGGCGGTTTTCAGAAGATGGTGGCTTGCCTCGCCTTCCATATGGGCGATCAAGCCGAAACCGCAGTTATCCTTGAATTCATCAGGATGGTACAGACCTGCTTTCATAGGGGAACTCTCACCAGGGTTGCCTTCAGAAAAGGCAGAATTGCTTTGTAATTCAACTCCTTACCATACGCACCGGACTTGGCGCCGGCTTTTACGTAGGGCAAAGGGAGGTCATTGTACATAGCCCATTGGTCGACCACAAATCTTAGTGGCCGACTGGTGAAAGTCGATGTCGCAAAAATGAATGAAAGAACCAGGAGGTCGTGCTAACGACCACCCAGTCAGAAGGCGGGGGATCAGGCTCGCGTGGAACTAGCGAGCCATCTCCTGTTGGATGCTGGCAAAGGTCTTGGGCCACGGTTTACCAGCCTGGACCTTGGCCGGCAAGGCCTTGATTGCGGCCTGGGCGGCCGCACGGCTGGGGAAGCTGCCATAGGTCACGACATAGAGCGCCTTGCCCTGGTGCAGTTTCTTGAAGTAGCGGTATTGACCGCCATTCTGTTGCACAAACGCTTTGGCGCTGCTCTCCGAGCTGGTACCCAGCACCTGCAGCGCGAAATGGCTGCTGGACTGGCTGCCATACCAGCCATTGCTGGCGACACCACCCGCGGCGGAAGCGGCAGGCGCTGGAGCTGGCTTCTCGGTGGGCTTGGCCACGGCCTGGACCGGAGCCGGGGCAGGCTTGGTGGCGGATGCCGGAGCCGGCGTCGGGGCCACAGCGGCCGGCTTGGGCGCAGCGACCTGGGGAGCAGGCGCAGCCGGTGCGACAGGCGCGGCAGCAATAGGCTGAACCGGCGCGGGCAGCGATTGCGGCGAAGCAATTGGCTGAACCGGTGCGGCAGGCGCCGGGCTGGCAGCCGCACCCTGCGGCGGCGCGATGGTGGTGACGGTCGGCGGCACGTTCGCAGCCCCCTCGGGCGCCGGGCCATCTTCCGGCTCGCCCTGACCCGCAGCCTGGGCCAGCGGCTCGCGAATCACAGGCTGAGCTTCACCCACCAGAGGCAGCGGCAACGGCTGGGAGGAACCGGCGAACTCGACTGCCGGAGCGCCCGAGTCGCCTTCTGCCGGAGCTTGACCAGCCGGAGCCTGGTCCAGCGGTAGCTGGGCGGTGGCTGGTGCGCTTTCGACACTACCTTCGTTGCGCCCCTGCATCATCCAGGCGGCAACCACGCCAACCCCGACGACAGCCAGAGCCAGCAAATGCTTCTTCGGCAGGTTGAAGCCCGCGGAAGATTTCCGCGAAGCACCACGCTGGGCAAGCATCGCTTCGATCAACAGATCACGGGCCACCTGGTTGATCGCGCCCGGCCAGCCGCCGGATTGCAGATGGATTTCTTCCGCCTGCTCTTCGCTCAACAGGTCAACACCGCGCCCGGCACCTTCGAGTCGCTGGGCGAGGTATTCACGGGTCTCTTCCGGGTTGTAGGGCTGCAGCTCGATGACGTGGAAACGCTCCTCGCCTTCGGCCAGCGCATCCAGACGCGCCAGCAGCGCATCCTCGCCAAACAAGAACACATGGGCACGGGCTTCGCCATTGCCCTGGGTCAGGGCCAGCAAGTGATCGAGGGAAGCGTCGTCCAGCTCCTCAGCATCGTCCACGAGGAGGTATACCTCCTGGCCGGTCAGGGCCAGTTGGCCGATCTGAGCGAGAATCGAGTGCAGGTCAGCCTGAGCGATGTTCAGCCCCTGGGCGATCTGCCGCAGCAGGCCGCCCGCCTCGACCGAACTGCGTGCCGACACCACCACGCTTTGCACGGCCTGCTTGTTGGTGCTGGCCACCAAGGCCTGGCGTAGCAGGGTCTTGCCGCTGCCGTGGGGGCCGCTTACCACCAGCATCAGTTGACTGTAGCGCGCCAGATGATGCAGTTGGCCCAGCACCGGCTTGCGCTGGGCCGGGAAGAACTTGAAGCCGGGAACCCGAGCCGCGAAGGGGTCGTGGGTGAATTGATAGTGACCGAGATACGCCTCGTCTGCGTGCAGGCTGCTCATGGGAATCCTTTACTCTCCAAGCTGGTCGGCCAGGGCGCGGTAGTCGGCGGCCAGGGTGGCCTCCAGCACGTCACGCGGATAATCGGCAGTCACGATGGCCTCGCCGATCCGGCGCAGCAGCACCAGACGCAGCTGGCCATCAAGGACTTTCTTGTCTACGGCCATGTGCTGAAGGAATTGTTCCGGCGTCATCTCCGCTGGCGGCACGACCGGCAAGCCGGCGCTACGCAACAGACGGATCGCCGAATTGCGCTCGTCGGTGGAAATCCAGCCCAGGCGGCTGGACATTTCGAGGGCCATGACGGTGCCCGCCGACACCGCCTCGCCGTGCAGCCAGACGCCATAGCCCATCTGGGTCTCGATGGCGTGGCCAAAAGTGTGGCCCAGGTTGAGAATGGCGCGCAGGCCGGACTCGCGCTCATCGACCCCAACCACCCGTGCCTTGGCGGCACAGGAGCGTTCGATGGCTTCGGTCAGGGCGGTCGCATCGAGACCACACAGGGCGGGCATTTTCTCCGCCAGCCAGGGCAGGAAGGGCTCATCGCAGATCAGGCCGTACTTGATCACTTCGGCCAGGCCAGCGGAAAGCTCGCGCTCCGGCAGGGTGGTCAGGCTGTCGGTGTCGATGATCACCGCCTTCGGCTGGTAGAAGGCCCCGACCATGTTCTTGCCCAGCGGGTGGTTGATGCCGGTCTTGCCTCCGACCGACGAATCCACCTGGGACAGCAGGGTGGTGGGCACTTGAATGAAGTCCACGCCACGCTGGTAGCAAGCAGCCGCGAAACCGGCCATGTCGCCGATCACGCCACCACCGAGGGCGATGATGGTGGTCCGGCGATCGTGACGGGCACCCAGCAGGGCGTCGAAGATCAGCTGCAGGGTTTCCCAGTTCTTGTGGGCCTCGCCGTCAGGCAGCACCACGGGCAATACCGAGTAACCCTGAAGGGTCTTGGTCAGCTTTTCCAGATAGAGGGGCGCGACGGTCTCATTGGTGACAATGGCCACCTGCCGACCAGCAATGTGCGGCTTGAAGAGTTCTGGCTGCGACAGCAAGCCCGAACCGATATGGATGGGATAGCTACGCTCGCCAAGATCGACCTGAAGTGTCCGCATGGGGCCCCCGACTGAAAAAGGGCTAAAGGATAGCGCAGTTCCGCCCGCGCTTTAACGGGGCGGTAATGCTTGCAGGCGCGCCAGTATCTCTTGCACCACCATGCGCGGCGGACGCTCGTCCGTCTCGATGATGATGTCGGCGATCTCACGGTAGAGCGGATCGCGAATCGCCATCAGGTCGCGCAGGACTTTTCCCGGGTCAGCGGAGCGCAACAGCGGCCGATTTCGATCCCGGGCCGTCCGTTCGATCTGCTGCTCAACCGAAGTGTGCAGATAGACGACACGCCCCCCCGAGCGCAGCGCCTGACGATTGGCAGAGCGCAGGACCGCGCCACCACCCGTTGCCAGGACGACGCCATCATGGCCGCAGAGCTCTTCGATCATCGCCTGTTCGCGATCACGGAAGCCCTGTTCGCCCTCAACGTCGAATATCCAGGGGATATCCGCGCCGGTGCGCTGTTCGATTTCCTTATCGGAGTCCTTGAAGGGAAGACGCAGTTCTTTGGCAAGCAAACGCCCGATGGTGCTTTTTCCTGCTCCCATCGGGCCGATCAGAATCAAATTTCGCACCGATATCAGCGACTCACCGCAATAGCCTGGTTGTTCATGATACGGGGAGTGAGGAATACCAGGAGCTCGGATTTCTTGTCCTGAACCACGTCGCGACGGAACATGCGGCCGAGGAAGGGCAGGTCGCCGAGGAAGGGCACCTTGTCCACCGCCTTGGTTTGGGTGTTGGAGAATACCCCACCTATGACAATGGTTTCACCATCGTTGACCAGCACCTTGGCGTTGACCTCGTTTTTGTTGATCGGCGGTACACCGTTCAGCGCGTTACCAAAGTCCGGCGCATCCTTGGTGACCTTCACTTCCATGATGATTCGGTTGTCTGGGGTGATTTGCGGGGTCACCTCCAGGGACAGCGCCGCTTCCTTGAAGGAGGTGCTGGTGGCGCCGCTGGAACTGGCCTCCTGGTAGGGCACTTCCTGACCCTTGAGGATCTTGGCGGTTTCCTTGTCCGAGGTGACCACCTTGGGCTGGGAAACGATCTCGCCGTTACCGGTCTTCTCCATCGCCGACAGCTCAAGATCGAGGATGGTGTTGTCGGTAATGAAGCCAATGCCAATGCTGGATGTCGCGCCGGTTGCACCGAGATCAACGAAGGGCGCGTTGGCCAGGTTGACGTTACCCGCCTGCCCAGCAGCCGGGCGGCCGGCGCCACCACCGCCAACCACGAAATTGTTGTCACCGATGCTGGCGCCGCGCCACTCCACACCAAGCGCCTTGTCGTAGTCGACGTTGGCTTCGACGATGCGGGCTTCGATCATCACCTGGCGAACCGGGATATCCAGTTGAGTAACGATGCGGCGCAACTCCTCCAGCTTCTCTTCAGTCTGGTAAGCGATGATGCTGTTGGTTCGATCGTCCACGGTGATGGAGCCGCGCTCGTCAGAGCCAGCAGCACTCGGGTCACCACTGGTAACGGACTGGAACAGCTTGGCGATATCCGCAGCCTTGGCGTAGTTCACCTGAATCAGCTCACGACGCAGGGGCGCCAGTTCCGCGATCTGCTTCTGGGATTCCAGTTCCTGGCGCTCGCGGGCAGCGATCTCGTCAGCCGGAGCCACCAGCAGCACGTTACCCACCTTGCGTTTGTCCAGACCCTTGGTCTTCAGGACCAGGTCCAGTGCTTGATCCCAGGGCACGTTCTGCAGGCGCAGGGTGATGTTGCCCTGCACGGTGTCGGAAGCCACCAGGTTGAGGTCGGTGAAGTCGGCGATCAACTGCAGCACCGAGCGCACATCGATGTCCTGGAAGTTCAGCGACAGCTTCTCGCCGGAATAGGCGAATCGCTGGGCCTTGCGCTTCTCGACATCGTCCTGGCTCAGCGGCTTGATGCTGACAGTCAGCTTGTTGTCGGTCTGGTAGGCCAGGTAGTCGTAGAAGCCGGTCGGCTCGATGCTGATGCTGGCATTGCTGCCAGAGCCCGAGGCGCTGACGAACTGCACCGGAGTGGCGAAATCCTTCACATCCAGGCGCACGCGCAGTGGTTCAGGCAGCTGGGTCTTGGAGAAATCCAGGCGAATCTTGCCACCCTGCTCCTGGATATCCGGACTCACGCTGGGATCGGACAGGGTGATGACCACATTGCCCTCACCCTGCTCACCACGCTGGAAATCGATGTTCTCGATAGCACGGCCGGTAGCGCCGTAGCTCTTGGCCGGCTTGGAAGCGGTCAGCGGGGTGGCCACCGGAGCCGGGGCCGGCATCGCAGTGGAGGCAGCCGCAACGGGACGTGCGGACGCCGGCACAGGGGTGGAGTCCCCCACCAGCACATAAAGATTCTGGCCTTCCACACGAGTACTGTAAGGCGCCAGGGTGGACAGGTTGATGATCAGGCGAGTGCGATCCTTGGCCTCGACCACGGTCACGCTGCGGGCATTGCCTACGCCCAGCTCGCGATTCTTGGTGCCGAGCTTGTTGGCAACACCTGGCAAGTCCAGAGCGATACGCGCCGGCTGCTCGATGGTGTAGCCGCGGGGAGCGGCCACTGGCTCATCGAAGCCCAGTTTGAGTTCAACCCTGTCGCCCGGCAGGGCCGCAACATCCAGCGCCTGGAGATTCGCTGCCAGCAGCGCTGGCGACAGCAGGGCAGCCAATAGCGTGATACCAAGGCGCGATAGCGAGCTTTTCATCATCTGGTTCCGTTGTGCAGACCGGTAGTTATTCTTCATCGGTTCACCTCGCCTCAAGAGCGCTCCCTGAGCGCGAGACTCCGCGGACGCTCCAGCCATCCGCCCTCACCGTCCGGGACTATCTCGATCACATCAACCTTGGCCTGGTCGATCGAAATGATTCGGCCGTGGTTGCGCCCCAGGTAATCCCCGACTTTGACCCGGTGCACCCCTCCCGCACCACTGATCAAGGCGAAGGTCCCCGAGGCGTTGGACAGGGTGCCCACCATCTCGAAGGACTCGATATTGAAGCCCTCGAGGAACTGTTTGACCCGGGTTTCATCCGGGTGAACGTCCTTCGAGCCCTTCTGCTGCTGGGCCAGATCGATCTTGATCGGCGGCTGGAAGGGGCTGCGCAATGCTGCGGCGCTGTACGTGAAGGCCTCGTAAGGCTGGAATTTCGGCAGGGGCTCGATGGTGCCCTTCGGACGGGCACGCACCTCATCCATGTAGGCCTGGAGGTCGCTGAAATCATCGCCAACGCCGCAACCGGAAAGGCTGGCGAGCATCAGGGCGCAGAGCGCCAGGCGGGCGCGAGCACTACTCATTTCTGCAGCCCCTTGTCGTTGTAACGGTAGGTCTTGGCCAGGATCGACATGCGCAGCTTGGAGCCGCTGTCCTTGTCGGCCGGGCTGAGCTCGAAATCATGCAGGGTGACGATTCGCGGCAGGCTGGCTACACCACTGACGAAGGTGGCCAGGTCGTGATATCCCCCCACAACCGAGATCCTGATCGGCAACTCGATGTAGAACTGCTGGGTGGCCTCGGGCAGCAGCTTGATCTCCTCGAATTCGAGGCCGCTGCCCAGACCGGTGCGGGTGATGTCTTCCAGCAGGCCGGGCACCTCAGTGTCACTGGGCAGCTGGCGCAGCAGGGCACCAAAGGAGGTTTCCATCTCCTTCATCTGTTCCTTGTAGGCCTCCAGGTTGGCGGCCTGGAACGCCTTGGTGGCGAACTGCTGTTTAAGGCTTTCTTCTTCAGCGCGATATTGATCGAGCTCAGCCTGCAGATCCTTCAGATGGAAGTTGTATCCCGCCGCCAGGACCAGGGCCAAAACCAAGATGCAGGCAATCACCTTGACCGCGATCGGCCAAGAACCCAGGTTGTTCACATCCAGATCGGCCAGGTCGATCTTGCGGAGGCTATCGAGCGAGTCGGACAGGCTCATTTATTGTTGGCTCCAGGCTGGGCGGCCGCCGGTTGGGCAACTGTTTTGTTGAGGGCCCCATCTTCGGCACTGGGCTGGGTCTGCTGGACGGTCAACTGGAAGACGTTGGCCTGGTCAACGGCGCCTGCCGTGATGGCCTTGACCTCGGTGAGATTAGGCGACATCAGCCATTCCGAGGCATCCAGGTTGCGCATCAGGTTGGAAACCCGATTGTTCGACTCGGCGGCGCCGACGATGGCGATAGTCTTGCCGGTCATCTTCAGGCCGGTGAAGAAGACACCATCGGGCAGTGTGCGCACCAGTTGGTCGAATACTCGACCAATGATCGGCCGGTTGCCCTGGAGGTCCTGGATGATCTTCATCCGCTCGAGCAACTGCTGGCGGCGGGTTTTCAGCTCGCTGATTTCCTTGATTCGCGCATCAAGGACGGCGATTTCCTTACGCACGAAGTTGTTGCGCGCCTGCTGGTTCTCGATGGCGTGGTTCAGGTACTGGTCACCCAGGAACACTGCACCAGCGCCCAGAGCCAGGACAGCGCCCAGCGCTACCAGAAAGCGCTGCTTGCGCTCCTCGCGCAGCTGTTCGCGCCAGGGGAGTAGGTTGATGCGCGCCATCAGTCGAAACTCCTCATCGCCAAGCCACAAGCAATCATCAGGGCCGGCGCATCACTGGCCAGTGCGCCTGCATTGACCTTGCTGCTCAGCGCCATGTCGGCGAAGGGGTTGGCAACCAGCGTCGGAGTTCCGATCTTCTGCTGGATGAGGCGATCCAGATCGGGAATCGAAGCGGTGCCGCCCGCCAGGAGGATGTAGTCCACATCGTTGAACTGACCCGCAGCGAAGAAGAACTGCAGGGAACGGGAAACTTGCTGGACAACGGCATCCTTGAACGGTTGAAGGACCTCGCTGTCGTAGTCATCCGGAAGACCGCCCTGCTTCTTGGCAAGACCGGCTTCCTCGACCGAGAGGCCATAGCGACGCTGGATTTCCTCGGTCAGCTGGCGGCCGCCGAAGAGTTGTTCACGGGTATAGATGGTGCGACCGTTGTGCAGCACGCTGAGGGTCGTCATGGTGGCACCGATGTCGACCACAGCCACCGTCAGCTCGTCATTCCCGTCACCGAGCTGAGCCGACAGCAGCGAATACGCACGTTCCAGCGCGTAGGCCTCGACGTCGACCACCTTGGCGCTCAGACCAGCCAATGCCAGCGCGGCCTCGCGCACCTCGACGTTCTCCCTCCGGCAAGCGGCCAGCAGGACGTCGACCCGCTCCGGGTTGCGCGCGGAAGGGCCCTGCACTTCGAAATCGATGGCCACTTCTTCCAGCGGATAGGGAATGTACTGGTCAGCTTCGATTTTCAGCTGATTTTCCAGATCGTCGTCGGAGAGGCCGGATTCCATCTCGATGGTCTTGGTGATCACGGCTGAACCGGCCACGGCTACCGCAGCCAGCTTGGCCCCGGTACGCGCCTTGGTGACCACTCGGGAAAGCGCCTGGCCCACCCCTTCCAGCTCCGCGATGTTCTTTTCCACCACGGCATTTGGCGGGAGCGGCTCGACGGCATAGGACTCCACTTTGAAGCGGCTTCCCGAGCGACTCAATTCAAGGAGCTTTACTGAGGTCGAGCTGATGTCGATCCCCAACAGCGAATTCGCTTTCTTATTGAAGAGCCCTAGCACGACCGATTTCCTATCCGTGTCCGAGACTTACAGACGATTTATGTTTTTCCACATTAAATAGCAGTCTTGACAGAAGCGCAAATGGCTCCCTCGGAAAAAAAACGCTTATAATGTGATCGGCTTTTGCCTTTTATCATCAGCTTCCGCTTAACTCATTCTTTTATCTGGAAATCCACAAGCCTTGATGCGCCTGCTGAAGTTTTTCTGGTGGTCCTTCGTTGCCGTTTTCTGTGGCCTGTTGCTCAGTTTCAGCGGCGCCTACCTCTATCTTAGCCCTAGCCTTCCGTCAGTCGATTCGCTGCGTCGCATTCAGCTGCAGATCCCGCTGCGCGTGTACAGCAGCGATGGCAAGCTGATCGCCGAATTCGGCGAGATGCGCCGCTCCCCCGTGCGCTTCGCGGACATTCCGCCGGACTTCATCCAGGCCCTGCTGGCTGCCGAGGACGACAATTTCGCCAATCATTATGGCGTCGACCTCACGAGCCTGATGCGCGCTGCCACGCAATTATTGAAGACCGGGCACATCCAGACGGGCGGTAGCACCATCACCATGCAGGTGGCGAAGAACTACTTCCTCACCAGCGAAAGAAGTTTCTCCCGCAAGATCAATGAAATATTGCTGGCCCTGCAAATTGAACGGGAACTCAGCAAAGACGAAATTCTTGAACTTTATGTGAACAAGATCTACCTCGGTAACCGCGCCTACGGTATCGAGGCAGCCGCACAGGTTTACTACGGCAAGTCCATCCGCGAGATCAGCCTGGCACAGATGGCCATGATCGCCGGCCTACCCAAGGCACCGTCGCGCTTCAACCCGCTGGTCAACCCGGCCCGCAGCAAGGAACGCCGCGACTGGATCCTCGGCCGCATGTACAAGCTCGGCCGCATCGACGAGGCCCGCTACAAGCAGGCCATCAGCGAGCCGATCGACGCCAGCTACCACGTTCCCACCCCGGAACTGGCCGCCCCCTATATTGCCGAAATGGCTCGCGCCGAAATGGTCGGCCGCTATGGCAGCGACGCCTACACCGAGGGCTTCCGCGTCACCACCACCGTCCCGAGCAATCTGCAGGAAGTCGCCAACACCGCACTGCGCGAGGGGCTGATCGACTATGACCAGCGTCACGGCTACCGCGGCCCGGAAACCCGCCTGCCCGGCATGACCAAGGAAACCTGGCTGCAGGAACTGGGCAAGCAGAAATCCCTTGGCGGACTCGACCCAGCCATCGTCACCCAAGTGGAGAAGAGCGGCATCCTGGTGCTGACCCGCAGCGGCAAGGAAGAGGCCGTCAGCTGGGACAGCATGAAATGGGCCCGCCCCTTCCTCAACACCAATAGCCTCGGTCCGCGCCCGCAGCAACCGGCGGAAGTCACCCAGGTCGGCGATCTGATTCGGGTGCAGCGCCAGGCCGACGGCAGCCTGCGCTTCGTCCAGCTGCCGGCCGCCCAGAGCGCCCTGGTCTCCCTCGACCCGAACGACGGCGCCATTCGCGCCTTGGTGGGCGGCTTCTCGTTCGAGCAAAGCAACTACAACCGCGCCGCCCAGGCCAAGCGTCAGCCGGGCTCCAGCTTCAAGCCCTTCCTGTATGCAGCAGCGCTGGACAACGGCTTCACTGCCGCCAGCCTGGTCAACGATGCCCCTATCGTCTTCCAGGAAGCTGGCATGGAAGAAGCCTGGCGACCGAAGAACGACAACAACACGTTCCTTGGTCCGATCCGCCTGCGGGAAGCCCTGTACAAGTCGCGTAACCTGGTATCGATCCGCGTTCTCCAGGCCATCGGCATCGACTATGCGCTGAACTACGTCAGTCGCTTCGGCTTCAACAAGGATGACCTGCCGCGCAACCTCTCCCTCGCCCTGGGTACCGCCAACCTGACTCCGCTGGAGATCGCGGGTGGCTGGAGCACCTTCGCCAACGGCGGCTACAAGGTTCAGCCGTACCTGATCGAGCGCATCGAAAGCCGTGACGGCAAGACGCTGTTCGTTGCGAACCCGGCGCGCGTCCCCCAGGGCGAGACGCCCTCCAACGAGATCGCACAAAGCAGCGCGGCACCGGATACGCTGCTGGCCTCCGCCGCCGCCGCGGCACCGCAGAGCCAGGCACCCGCCGTCGCCGAACGCATCATCGACCCGCGCACCACCTACATCCTCAACAGCATGCTGCAGGATGTGATCAAGCGCGGTACCGGCCGCCGAGCCCTTTCCATGGGCCGCAGTGACATCGCCGGCAAGACGGGCACCACCAACGAATCCAAAGACAGCTGGTTCTCCGGCTACAACTCCGACTTCGTCACCACTGTCTGGGTCGGCTTCGACCAGCCGGAAAGCCTTGGCCGCCACGAGTACGGCGGCACCGTGGCCCTGCCGATCTGGATGAGCTACATGGGCGCCGCGCTGAAGGACAAGCCGGCCCACGTCCAGCCCGAACCGGCTGGCCTGCTGACCCTGCGCATCGACCCGCTCAGCGGTCGCGCGGCGACTCCGGGTACGCCGGATGCCTTCTTCGAGCTGTTCAAGAGCGAAGACACGCCGCCGCCCATGAGCGAGTTCGAGCCCGGCCTGGCCATTCCCGGCAGTCCGCTGCCAGCCGACGAAGCCGCGCCGATCGACCTGTTCTGACGAACAGGCGCCCAATAAAAAGCCCCGCATCAGCGGGGCTTTTTATTGGGACTCGGCTTAGCCGTTGAACACTTCATCCACCGACTTCAGCGGATAGTGCTTCGGATAGGGCAGGGTCGCTACGCCGGACTCGATGGCGGCCTTGGCAACGGCATCGGATACGACGGTGATCAGGCGCTTGTCCATGGGCTTCGGAATGATGTACTCACGGCCGAACTCCAGGGAAGCCACACCGTAGGCGTCGCAGACGTCCTTCGGCACCGGCAGCTTGGCCAGGTCACGCAGGGCCACGGCAGCGGCAATCTTCATTTCTTCGTTGATGCGGGTGGCGCGAACGTCCAGAGCACCGCGGAAGATGAAGGGGAAGCCCAGCACGTTGTTGACCTGGTTCGGGTAGTCGGAACGACCGGTGGCCATGATCACGTCGCTGCGGGTCTCGTGAGCCAGCTCCGGCTTGATTTCCGGGTCCGGGTTGGAGCAGGCGAAGACGATCGGGTTGGCCGCCATGCGCTTCAGGTCTTCCGGGCTCAGCAGGTTGGCACCGGACAGGCCGACGAACACGTCCGCGCCATCGAGGGCTTCGGACAGGGTGCGCTTCTCGGTCTCGTGGGCGAACACAGCCTTGTACTGGTTCAGGTCGTCACGGCCAGCGTGGATCACACCCTTGCGGTCGATCATGAAGATGTTCTCGACCTTGGCACCCATGCTCACCAGCAGCTTCATGCAGGAGATGGCGGCTGCGCCAGCGCCGAGGCAGACGATCTTGGCGTCAGCCAG
This sequence comes from Pseudomonas sp. LFM046, assembly GCF_000949385.2. NCBI lineage: Bacteria > Pseudomonadati > Pseudomonadota > Gammaproteobacteria > Pseudomonadales > Pseudomonadaceae > Pseudomonas > Pseudomonas sp. LFM046. Next base: position 5,383,945 of record NZ_JYKO02000001.1, read on the forward strand.
GTCCTTGCCAGCGATTTCCAGGGCGTTGAGCATGCCGGCCGCGGTCACGATGGCGGTACCGTGCTGGTCATCGTGGAATACCGGGATGTCGCACTGCTCGATCAGGGTGCGCTCGATCTCGAAGCACTCCGGCGCCTTGATGTCTTCGAGGTTGATGCCGCCGAAGGTGATGGAAATGCGCTTGACGGTGTCGATGAAGGCCTGCGGGCTTTCAGCGTCCACTTCGATGTCGAATACGTCGATACCAGCGAAGCGCTTGAACAGGACGCCTTTGCCTTCCATTACCGGCTTGGAGGCCAGCGGGCCGAGGTTGCCCAGACCGAGAATCGCGGTGCCGTCGGAAATAACCGCTACCAGGTTGCCCTTGCCGGTGTACTTGAAGGCCAGTTCGGGATCGCGCGCGATTTCGCGTACCGGCTCGGCGACGCCCGGGCTGTAAGCCAGCGACAGGTCGCGGGCGGTGGCGGTCGGCTTGGTCAGCTCGACGCTGAGTTTCCCGGGGCGGGGTTGGGCATGGTATTCGAGAGCGGCCGTTTTCAGATCAGACATTTTGGCATTTCCGCTTTTGCTTGTGACAGACGTGACCGGCGAGCATACGCAAGATGCCGGGGGCTAACAAGACCGTTCAGTCACCGGCCGTCAACCCCTCTAACGTAAGACTTTAAGCCAGTCTCCAGGCTTTGGCTCGCCGATTGGATACAAATTATTGAGCAATCGGATACGATTTTCCAGATCCGCCTGAGTCCCCGGTAACTTGCTGTCCCGGGCCAGGCTGGCAATGGTCTGACCGGACTTCACCTGGATCACATGGAGGCGCAGCGGCTGGGCCAGGGCCAGTTCTTCCTTCTTCAGTGGACGGAAGCTCCGGATCACCGCCATGAAGTTGTCGTCCTGGCTCTCCAGGGAGGCCTGATTGCGAATGGCGCCCACAAAGAGGTACACCTTGTCGTCCTTGTAGATCACCGCCACGCGCCGGGCCGGGCTTCCGGGCATCACGGCGGTCGCGCCCTGAAGACCCGCCAGCTGCAGCGGCTCTTCCATGTTCAGACGCTGCCCCCTGGCTTTCCTCCTCAGGTATTCCGCCGGCTCCATGGCCGGCTTCTGTCCATCCAGCGTCAGGGCAATAAAGGCCTGCTGATCCGGACTGTGGGTGATCACCGCATCAGGGCGATTGACCAGGCCCCAGCCGTTCGGGAAGTGCAGCGTGAAATTCAGTTCAGCGTGGTAGAAGTCTTGGCCGCGGCGCACGCCGGTTTGCTCCGAATCGCCGAAGGGCAGGCCCTCCAGATGCTTGAGGAAGACCTCACGATTCACGACCTGGTTGCCACCGACCAGAGCGCGAGCCGGACCGACCACCTGCTGCAGACGCTTGTCATTATCCGGGTGGGTATCGAACAGACCGTGGTAGCTCGATGGCGGAGCCGACTGCCCCTTGCGCCGAGCCTGGTCCTGGGCGAACTCCTCCTGATTCTTCAGCACCTCGACCACTTCGATCATGGCCTGCGGGTCGTAGCCGCTGCGCGCCAGGTACTGGGCGCCGAGTCCGTCGGCCTCCAGCTCCATGTCGCGGCCGTATCCACGCACGAAAGCGGTTCCCAGCACATTGGTCAGGTCGCCCGCAGCGCCAACGCCGGTGCCGATGGCCACCGCCTGGCCGAGAATGTTCCAGGCGGTGGACTGGCTCTGCTGCTGCACGCTGTGCCGCGCCGTCACATGACCCACCTCGTGCCCCAGCACGGCGGCGAGTTCGGCTTCCGACCCCAGGTACGCCAGCAGACCGCGATGGATATAGATGTAGCCACCCGGCAGGGCGAAGGCGTTGATGTCCGGCGAATCGACGACGGTGAACTGGTAAGGAATGTTGGCGCGGTGGCTGTGGCTGGCTACCCGCTGCCCCACCTGCTGGACATAGGCCTGGAGCTGGTCATCGGCGTAGCGCGGATTCTGCTTGGCAATTTCCTGGTTGTAACGGCGGCCGAGATCCAGTTCCTGCTGCTCGCTCATCATCACGAAGTTGGTCTTGCCAGTGGCTGGGTTGACCGCACAACCGGCCAGGAAGGAGGGAGCCAGCAGCAGCGCCAGAGTGAGCGCGGGCCATTTCATCGAAGTACCTCAAGCATTGCGTGATGGGTGAGCGGAAGCATCCAGCGGGATTCTCCAGTATTTACGCCGCCCCTTCGCGCACGGTCAATTACCCAGCCCCGCGCTTCCACCCGCCGCCCCACCAGGCGCTCCAGCGCGGCGACATCGAACTGCCGCAAACGCTTCGGCTCGATCCGCAGCACCAGCGGACCGTCCAGCCGGACCCAGACCCCGCCGCGATTGCGCTCCACCTTGACCACTCGCCCCTGTAACAGCGCAAAGCCGGACTGACGCAGTTGCCAGGGCGACTGCTGGGGCGGCCTGCGCCACAGACCACGCCCGGCCCGACGCGCCTCTCGCTCGGCGACGGCATGACAATCGCTGAGAGCGGCGTTCGGGGCGATGGCGACATGGAAGCCCAACCCTTCAGCGAGCAGACGCTCCTCCAGGTTGCGACCACGGCTGTCATAGAGATGAGCGAGGGTGCGACCGTACCGGTCTCGTGGCTCACTCCCCAGGCGCAGGCCAACGCGGCCGTCACTGGATTTCACCAGTTCGGCCAGACGCCTGCGAGCCGCCTCTGCGTAGGGCTCTGCTGGCCGCCCCTTGCGAGCAAGCTCGGGCGCATTCAGACCGATCAGACGAACATTTCGGCCGTCAGATAGGCGCAGAGTGTCACCATCGACGACCTTGAGGACTTTGTAGGAAGGCACTCTGCCCGGGACCGGGCAGGCGGCCTGAAGGGAAAAACTCAGGACCAGAAAAAAGAAAAAGGCGCCTGTCAAAGGCGCCTTTTTCGTCAGCGGGGACTTGGCCATTCGGCCTTCCCGGGCTGTTCGGGCACTTACTTGGTGCCGAACACACCGAAACGCTGCTTGAAGCGATCGATACGGCCGCCGGTGTCCAGCACTTTCTGCTTGCCGGTGTAGAACGGGTGGCACTCGGAGCACACGTCGAGGCTGATGTTCTTGCCGAGGGTGGAGCGGGTCTTGATGACGTTGCCGCAGCTGCAAGTGGCTTCGATCGCTACGTATTCGGGATGGATTTCCGGTTTCATTGCTTGATCCTCAGGTCTGGCGTGCCGCCACCCGACCCTATGTCGAGCACCGCACGGAAACAGGCGGCGGATGATACCAGAGTGAGGGGGTGTTGCAAGGTGCCGGCCGCACCGGCTGTCGCACGGAGCCATGCTAAGATCGCGGCTTTTCACCCGGGATCGCCCCTTGTCCGACGCCCCCATCCTGCGCCTCGCCCTGCCCTCGCCCCTGCGCCGCCTGTTCGACTACCGGGCGCCGGCTGGCGTGCCCCGCGCTGCCCTGCAGCCGGGGGTGCGCCTGCGGGTGCCCTTCGGCCGCCGTGAGATCATCGGCGTGCTGGTCGAACTGGCCGAGACAAGCGAGGTGCCGGCGGACAAGCTCAAGCCCGCCCTGGAGCTGCTGGACAAGCATCCGCCCCTGCCGCCCGCGCTGTTCAAGCTGTGCCTCTGGACGGCCCAGTACTACCAGCACAGCCTGGGGGATACCCTGAGCTGGGCGCTGCCGGTACTGCTGCGCCAAGGCGAACCGGCCGAGGCGCGGCAGGAGCGCTTCTGGCATGCCGTCCCCGGCGCCAGCCTCGACGACCCGCGCCTGGCCCGAGCACCGCGCCAGCGCCAGGCCCTGGCGACCCTCGCCCAGCACCCCCACGGCGTGGCCCACCAGCTGCTTAGCCAGCTCCAGCTGAACAAGGACAGCCTGGATATTCTGCTGGACAAGGGACTGGCGCGAGTCGAAGTGCGCCGTCAGGCCTCCAGCGAACGCCATGGCCCTCTGCTGGCCCAGCCGGAGCTGCCGCTCAACCCCGAGCAGCGCGCCGCCTTCGACGCGGTGCACGCCTCCTTCGGCAGCTTCAATGCCCTGCTGCTGGCGGGGGTCACCGGCAGCGGCAAGACCGAGGTCTACTTGCAGCTGATCCGCCAGACCCTGGAAGCCGGCAAGCAGGCCCTGGTGCTGATTCCCGAAATCAATCTCGGCCCCCAGACCCTGGAGCGCTTCTCCCGCCGCTTCAATGCACGCATCGCCCTGCTCCACTCGGCGGTGAACGATCGCGAGCGCCTGGATGCCTGGCTGGCCGCTCGGGACGGCGAGGCCGACATCATCATCGGCACCCGCTCCGCGCTCTTCACGCCCATGAAGAATCCCGGCCTGATCATCATCGACGAGGAGCACGACGCTTCCTATAAACAGCAGGAAGGCCTGCGCTACCACGCCCGCGACCTGGCTCTGGTACGCGCCCGCCAGGACAACATCCCGATCCTGCTGGGCTCGGCCACGCCGTCCCTGGAAAGCCTGCAGAACGCCCATGCCGGTCGCTACGGCCTGCTGCGCCTGACCCAACGCGCCGGCGGCGCCAAACAACCGCGCTTCCTGCGCCTGGACGTGAAGAGCCTGCCCCTGGACTCCGGCATCTCCATGCCCCTGCAGCAGGCCATCGCCCAGACCCTGGCCGCCGGCCAGCAGGTGTTGGTGTTCCTCAACCGTCGCGGCTTCGCCCCCACCCTGCTGTGCCACGACTGCGGCTGGATCAGCCAGTGCCCACGCTGCGATGCGCGCATGACTCTGCACCAACGCTTCAACGAACTGCGCTGTCACCATTGCGGCCATACCCAGCGCCAACCGCCCAGTTGCCCCGACTGCGGGCGCGTGGATCTGCGCCCAGTGGGCGCCGGCACCGAGCGCGCAGAGGAGCGCCTGTCGATCCTTTTCCCGAAAACCCCGGTGTTGCGCATCGACCGTGATAGCACGGCGCGCAAGGACGCCATGGACAAGCTGTTCGCCACCATCCAGCGCGGCGAGCCCTGCATCCTGGTGGGCACCCAGATGCTCGCCAAGGGGCACCATTTCCCCCGGGTCACCCTGGTGGCCATCCTCGATGCCGATGGCGGCCTGTTCTCCGCCGACTTCCGCGCCAGCGAGCGCATGGCCCAGCTCATCGTCCAGGTGGCGGGCCGTGCCGGGCGCGCCGAAGAGCCGGGGCGGGTGATCATCCAGACCCACCTGGCCGACCACCCATTGCTGGTGCAGCTCACCGAGCAGGGTTACTTCGCCTTCGCTGAGCAGGCCCTCTCCGAGCGGCGCGCGGCCGGCCTGCCACCCTTCGCCCATCTCGCCCTGCTGCGTGCCGAAGCGCACAAGCCCGGCCAGGCGGAGGACTTCCTCGACAGCGCCTGCACCGAAGCGGAGCACCAATTGGCCGACCTGGGCCTGAATGGCGTGGAATTGCTGGGCCCGGTGCCCGCCCCCATGGAACGACGCGCCGGCCGCTACCGTGCGCAGCTGCTGCTGCAGGCCAACGCCCGGGCGCCGCTGCACCGCCTGCTGACGCCCTGGAGCCAGGCACTGGAGCAGTTGCCCGGCGGCCGCGCCGTGCGCTGGTCCCTGGATGTCGACCCCATCGACCTGTTCTAGCCCCGACCGCTCGGCCGACAGCACCAGGCCGTGCTTGCGGCTTGCGGCTTAAAACTTGAAGCTGCGGCCGCAGGCCGCCGATAATGCACAGTTTTCAACCAGCGCCAGCCCTTCCCGGGTGGCCGGAAGAGCAGAAGATGAAAGACACCATTCGCCAGCTGATCCAGCAAGCCCTGACCCGACTCGCCAGCGAGGGCGTGCTGCCCGAGGGCCTCAGCCCGGCCATCCAGGTGGAAAACACCAAGGACAAGAGCCACGGCGATTTCGCCAGCAATATCGCCATGATGCTGGCCAAGCCCGCCGGCATGAAGCCGCGCGACCTGGCTGAGAAGCTCATCGCCGCCCTGCCCCAGGACGACCAGGTGACCAAGGTGGAAATCGCCGGCCCCGGCTTCCTCAACTTCTTCCAGAACACACAGGCCCTGGCCCAGCGCCTCGAAGCCGCACTGGCTGACGATCACCTCGGCGTGCGCAAGAACGGCCCGCAGCAGCGCGTGGTGGTCGACCTCTCGGCGCCGAACCTGGCCAAGGAAATGCACGTCGGCCACCTGCGCTCCACCATCATCGGTGACGGCGTCGCCCGCGTGCTGGAGTTCCTCGGCGACACCGTAATCCGCCAGAACCACGTGGGGGACTGGGGCACCCAGTTCGGCATGCTGCTGGCCTACATGCAGGAGCAGCCGGTCGGCAGCGACGCCGAGCTGTCGGACCTGGAATCCTTCTACCGCGCCGCCAAGAAGCGCTTCGACGAATCCCCCGAGTTCGCCGACCGCGCCCGCGAGCTGGTGGTCAAGCTGCAGGCCGGCGACCCCGAGTGCCTGAGCCTGTGGACCCGTTTCAACGACATCTCCCTGAGCCACTGCCAGGCCGTCTATGACCGTCTGGGCGTGAAGCTCACCATGGCCGACGTGAAGGGCGAGAGCGCCTACAACGACGACCTGCCCAACGTTGTCGCCGACCTGCGCGCCAAGGGCCTGCTCACCGAAAGCGACGGTGCCCTGTGCGTGTTCATGGACGAGTTCAAGAACGCCGAAGGCAACCCGCTGCCGTTGATCGTGCAGAAGGCTGGCGGTGGCTACCTGTACGCCACCACCGACCTGGCCGCCACCCGCTACCGCAGCGGCGTGCTCAAGGCCGACCGCGCCCTCTACTTCGTCGACCAGCGCCAGGCCCTGCACTTCCAGATGGTCTTCGCCTGCGCCCGCCTGGCGGGCTTCGTGGCCGACAGCTTCGACATGGAGCACATGGGCTTCGGCACCATGAACGGCGCCGACGGCCGTCCGTTCAAGACCCGCGACGGCGGCACCGTGAAGCTGATCGACCTGCTGGATGAAGCCGAGCAGCGTGCCTACGACCTGGTGAAAGCCAAGAACCCCGAGCTGGACGAAGCCGAGCTGCGCACCATCGCCCGCGCCGTGGGCATCGGCGCGGTGAAGTACGCCGACCTGTCCAAGCACCGCACCAGCGACTACAGCTTCAACTTCGAGCTGATGCTGAGTTTCGAGGGCAACACCGCGCCCTACCTGCTCTACGCCTACACCCGCGTGGCCAGCGTATTCCGCAAACTGGGCAAGGACTACAGCGAAGTGGACGGCCAGATCATCCTCGCCGCCGATCAGGAGCAGGCCCTGGCCGCCAAGCTGGCCCAGTTCGCCGACACCCTGAACAACGTCGCCGAGAAGGGTGTGCCCCACATTCTCTGCGCCTACCTCTATGACCTGGCGGGTCTGTTCTCCAGCTTCTACGAGAACTGCCCGATCCTCACCGCCGAGGACCAGGCCACTCAGCAAAGCCGCCTGCGCCTCGCCGCGCTGACCGGCCGCACCCTCAAGCAGGGCCTGGAACTGCTCGGCCTGCAAACCCTGGAACGCATGTAACGGACTATGGCGAAGAAAAAAACCACCCCCCCCAAACGCGGCGCAAGCCGCTACCAGGCGCCGGCGAAGAAACCGGTGCCTGGCTGGGTCTGGCTGGCCATCGGATTGGTCATCGGTGGCTTTGTGGTGTTCCTGAACCAGCTCGAGCCCGGCCGCGACGAAGTGCGCCGGACCAAACCCGAGCAGGCAGCGGCGGGCACCGCCGGCGGGAAGGCCGGCAGCGACGCTGGCAAGGTCCAGGGCAAGCCGACTCCTCCCGCACCACAGGAGCCGGCAAAACCGAAATACGACTTCTACACCCTGCTGCCGGAGTCGGAGGTCATAGTGCCGCCCGAAGCCGTACCCAAGGAAACGCCTGCCACACCGCAGGACCAGAAGCCGGTCAGCCCCGAGGAAGCCGCGAAGCTCGACGCCGCACGCGCTCAGGCCGCCCTCAACGGTCAGTCCGTGCCTCCGCCGCCGGTGGTGGCCAAGGCGCCGGTCACCAACCAGTTCTTCCTCCAGGCGGGTTCCTTCCGCAAGCGCGATGACGCCGACCGGGTGCGCGCCCAGATCATTCTCCTGGGCCAGAACGTCCAGGTGGAATCCGGCACCGTCCGCGAGGAAACCTGGTACCGCGTGCTGGTTGGCCCCTTCGCCAATCGCGAGCAACTCGCGTCGGCACAGAAGCAATTGGCCGGCAGCGGCTTCAGCAATCTGCTGTTACAGCAGCGCCAGAGCCGTTGAGCCGGTAATCACCTTGCCCGGTTGAAAAGCCGGGCAAGGCCCCCCATCTGAGTCTTCATTCGGGCATTCCGCCCCGCTGCGTGGAGACTCTCCCCTTGACCACCATCGTTTCAGTTCGCCGCAACGGCAAAGTCGTCATGGGCGGCGACGGCCAGGTTTCCCTCGGCAACACCGTCATGAAGAGCAACGCCCGCAAGGTTCGCCGTCTCTACCACGGTCAGGTCCTGGCCGGCTTCGCCGGTGCCACCGCCGACGCCTTCACCCTCTTCGAGCGTTTCGAGGGCCAGCTGGAGAAACACCAGGGCCACCTGGTCCGCGCCGCCGTCGAACTGGCCAAGGACTGGCGCACCGACCGTTCCCTGAGCCGCCTGGAAGCCATGCTTGCCGTGGCCAACAAGGATGCTTCGCTGATCATCACCGGCAATGGCGACGTGGTCGAACCCGAGCACGGTCTGATCGCCATGGGCTCCGGCGGTGGTTTCGCCCAGGCCGCCGCCCTGGCACTGCTGCAACACACCGAGCTGTCCGCCCGTGAAGTGGCCGAGACCGCCCTGAACATCGCCGGCTCCATTTGCGTGTTCACCAACCAGAACCTGACCATCGAGGAACTGGACAGCGCCGAGTGAGGCCGCCGTCCTGCAATGGAGCAATTTTCATGTCCATGACGCCCCGCGAAATCGTCCACGAACTCAATCGCCACATCGTTGGCCAGGACGACGCCAAGCGCGCCGTCGCCATCGCCCTGCGCAATCGCTGGCGCCGCATGCAGCTGCCGGCCGAACTGCGCGCCGAGGTGACGCCCAAGAACATCCTGATGATCGGCCCGACCGGCGTCGGCAAGACCGAAATCGCCCGTCGCCTGGCCAAGCTGGCCAACGCGCCCTTCATCAAGGTCGAAGCCACCAAGTTCACCGAAGTGGGCTATGTCGGCCGTGACGTCGAATCCATCATTCGCGACCTGGCCGACGCCGCCGTGAAGATGATGCGCGAGCAGGAAATGCACCGGGTGCGCTACCGCGCGGAAGACGCCGCCGAAGAGCGCATCCTCGACGCCCTGCTGCCCCAGGCTCGCACCGGTTTCGGCGACGAGCAGCCGCGGGAGGATTCCAACACCCGCCAGCTGTTCCGCAAGCGCCTGCGGGAAGGCCAGTTGGACGACAAGGAAATCGACATCGAAGTGGCCGAATCCCCGGCGGGCGTGGAAATCATGGCCCCGCCCGGCATGGAAGAGATGACCAACCAGCTGCAGAACCTCTTCTCCAACCTTGGCAAGGGCAAGCGCAAGGCCCGCAAGATGAAGGTGAAGGAAGCCATGAAGCTGGTGCGCGACGAGGAAGCCGCGCGCCTGGTGAACGAGGAAGAGCTCAAGGCTGCTGCCCTGGAAGCCGTGGAACAGAACGGCATCGTCTTCATCGACGAGATCGACAAGGTGGCCAAGCGTGGCAACGTCGGCGGCGCCGATGTGTCCCGCGAGGGCGTACAGCGCGACCTGCTGCCGCTGATCGAAGGCTGCACCGTGAACACCAAGCTGGGCATGGTGAAGACCGACCACATCCTGTTCATCGCCTCCGGTGCCTTCCACCTGTCCAAGCCCAGTGACCTGGTGCCGGAACTGCAGGGTCGCCTGCCGATCCGCGTGGAGCTCAAGGCCCTGAGCCCGGAAGACTTCGAGCGCATCCTCACCGAGCCCCATGCCTCGCTGACCGAGCAATACAGCGCGCTGCTGAAGACCGAAGGCCTGAATATCGAGTTCGGCGCCGACGGCATCAAGCGCCTGGCCGAGATTGCCTGGCAGGTGAACGAGAAGACCGAGAACATCGGTGCCCGCCGTCTGCACACCCTGCTCGAGCGCCTGCTGGAAGAGGTGTCCTTCAGCGCCGGCGACCTGGCCGCCCAGCACGACGAGAAGCCGATCCACATCGACGCCGCCTACGTGAACAGCCACCTCGGCGAGCTGGCCCAGGACGAAGACCTGTCGCGCTACATCCTCTGACAGGCGCAAAATCCATACAGCCGGCATCAGCCGGCTGTATGTGTTTGGAGACCCCTAAATGCGCATCCCCAGCGGTATCGAACTGCACAAGGCCTCCCGGACCCTGACCCTGAAATACGGGCCGGAGGAAAGCTACACCCTCTCCGCCGAATTCCTGCGCGTGCACTCCCCTTCAGCCGAGGTCCAGGGCCACGGCAAACCCATCCTCCAGTACGGCAAGATAAACGTCGGCCTGAGCAAGCTGGAGCCGGCGGGCAATTACGCCCTGAAATTGACCTTCGATGACGGTCACGACAGCGGCCTCTTCACCTGGGACTACCTCTATCAGCTCGCCACCCGCCAGGAAGAGCTGTGGAACGACTACCTCCAGGAACTCGCTACCGCTGGTCGCTCCCGCGATCCGGACGAATCCGTGGTCCGGCTGATGCTCTGAATGGGTGCAGGCCACGCCCCGCGCCGGTTCGAACCGCCCAAGGTTAGGGCGCATTTTCTAAATACCCGCGACATACTCGCGCCGCAGCGACCTTTCTGTGGCGAACTTGCGCAAACTGACAAACTCGGGTAACCAAGGTCTGGCAGGTTCCATGCATTTGGCAAGGCCAGATACAGAGAAATCAGCGAAGTTCGCTTCGCCTTCCCGGTAACCCGAGCGAGTCAGCGCACTGTTCCGCCAGGGGCTGCTCGACTCAGGACAATGGAGCGTCGTAGATGAGCAACAAGAACAACGAAGACCTGCAGCAACAAGCTTCGGAAAGCACCTTGAACCTCAATCCGGTGATAGGCATCCGTCGCAAGGACCTGCTTTCTTCGGCTCGGATGGTGTTGTTGCAGGCCATCAAGCAACCTTTTCACAGTGCAAAACACGTCGCCCACTTCGGCCTGGAATTGAAGAACGTGCTGCTTGGCCAATCCGGCCTGCAACCGGAAGCCGATGACCGCCGCTTCAATGACCCGGCCTGGAGCCAGAACCCGCTGTACAAGCGTTACCTGCAAACCTACCTGGCCTGGCGCAAGGAGCTGCATAGCTGGGTCGAGCACAGCAATCTCTCCGCGCAGGACACCAGCCGCGGCCACTTCGTCATCAACCTGATGACCGAGGCCATGGCCCCCACCAACTCCATGGCCAACCCGGCCGCGGTCAAGCGTTTCTTCGAAACCGGCGGCAAAAGCCTGCTGGACGGCCTCTCCCACCTGGCCAAGGACCTGGTGAACAACGGCGGCATGCCGAGCCAGGTGAACATGGAGGCCTTCGAGGTCGGCAAGAACCTCGCCACCACCGAAGGCGCAGTGGTTTTCCGCAACGACGTGCTGGAACTGATCCAGTACAAGCCCATTACCGAAAGCGTGCACGAGCGCCCGCTGCTGGTGGTGCCGCCGCAGATCAACAAGTTCTATGTCTTCGACCTGTCGCCGGAAAAGAGCCTGGCGCGCTTCTGCCTGCGCAGCAATCTGCAGACCTTCATCATCAGCTGGCGCAACCCGACCAAGGCGCAGCGCGAGTGGGGCCTGTCCACCTACATCGACGCGCTGAAGGAAACCATCGACGTCATCCTGAAGATCACCGGCGCGAAGGACCTCAACATCCTCGGCGCCTGCTCGGGCGGCATCACCACCGTGGCCCTGCTCGGCCACTACCAGGCCATCGGTGAACACAAGGTCAACGCCTTCACCCAGATGGTCAGCGTCCTCGACTTCACGTTCGACACCCAGGTTGCCCTGTTCGCCGACGAGCAGACCCTCGAGGCAGCCAAGCGCCGCTCGTACCAGGCAGGCGTGCTGGAAGGCAAGGACATGGCCAAGGTCTTCGCCTGGATGCGCCCCAACGACCTGATCTGGAACTACTGGGTCAACAACTACCTGCTGGGCAATGAACCGCCCGCTTTCGACATCCTCTACTGGAACAACGACACCACCCGCCTGCCTGCGGCCCTCCACGGCGAGCTGGTGGAAATGTACAAGACCAACCCGCTCACCCGACCCGACGCCCTGGAAGTCTGCGGCACCCCCATCGACCTCAAGAAGGTCACCTGCGACTTCTACTGCCTGGCCGGCACCACCGACCACATCACCCCCTGGGAAGCCTGCTACCGCTCGGCCCGGCTGCTGGGTGGCAAGTGCGAGTTCGTGCTGTCCAACAGCGGCCATATCCAGAGCATCCTCAACCCGCCGGGCAACCCGAAGGCGCGCTTCTCCACCAACAGCGACATGCCGGCCGACCCCAAGGCCTGGCTGGAAAACGCTACCAAGCACGCCGACTCCTGGTGGCTGCACTGGCAGAAGTGGATCACCGAGCGGTCGGGTAAAACCAAGAACGCCAACTTCACCCTGGGCAACAAGGCCTATCCGGCCGGTGAAGCCTCGCCCGGCACCTACGTGCACGAACGATGAGAAATTGCGCCCTGCGCACCATTGCCCATGGCACCGGGATGTGCCCTGTGCGTCGCCGGCAACCGCCGGCGGCGCCAGCCAGGCACTGCCTGGCGGACTCGGGGGAGGCCGGACGTCTCTCCCGGCTTGCTAATCGATAGGGCTACCGCGCATGCCGCTACCTTTTGTATTCCGAACCATCGAGCTGGACGGCCAGACCATCCGCACCGCCGTCCGCCCGGGCCAGTCGCACATGACGCCGCTGCTGATTTTCAACGGCATCGGCGCCAACCTCGAACTGGTCTTCCCCTTCGTCCAGGCCCTGGACCCGGACCTGGAGGTGATCGCCTTCGACGTCCCTGGCGTCGGCGGTTCGTCCACCCCCAATACTCCTTACCGCTTCTCCGGCCTGGCCAAACTCGCCGCCCGGATGCTCGACTACCTCGACTATGGCCAGGTCAGCGCCATCGGCGTGTCCTGGGGCGGCGCCCTGGCCCAGCAGTTCGCCCACGACTACCCGGAGCGCTGCAAGAAGCTGATCCTCGCCGCCACCTCGGCCGGCGCCATCATGGTGCCCGGCAAGCCCAAGGTGCTCTGGCGCATGGCCAGCCCGCGGCGCTACATCCAGCCGTCCTACGGCGTGCAAATCGCCCCGGACATCTACGGCGGCGCTTTCCGCCGCGATCCCAGCCTGGCCATGGCCCACGCCAGCAAGGTGCGCTCCTCGGGCAAGATGGGCTACTACTGGCAGCTGTTCGCCGGGCTCGGCTGGACCAGCATCCACTGGCTGCACCGCATCCGCCAACCGACCCTGGTGCTGGCCGGCGACGACGATCCGATCATCCCGCTGGTGAACATGCGCCTGCTGGCCTGGCGCATTCCCAATGCGGAACTTCATGTGATCGACGACGGTCACCTGTTCCTGGTGACCCGTGCCGAAACGGTGGCGCCGATCATCATGAAATTCCTCGCCGAGGAACGTCAGCGGGCGGTCATCCACCCCCAGGCCGTTCCGCTGCGCAGTAGCTGAAAGGCTGCCGCCCCCCTATGGGGCGGCGGCAAGGCGCCCGAACCAGACCAGTGCGCCCTGTCATCAACTTGAATTCTGCCCGCGATAGTCTGGAATGCATTTCGGGCTCCTGATGGTACAAGCCTTGCTGTAGACCTCCTGAACCACGGACCGAATACGGAGCGTTGCCCCATGCGAGAAAAACAAGTCCCGGGCACCTTGCCAGTACCTGCCGCCTTCATGAATGCGCAAAGCGCCATCGTCGGGCTGCGCGGTAAGGATCTGTTTTCCACCGTACGCAACCTTGCGCTGCAAGGACTGCGGCACCCGGTGCGCAGTGCGCGCCACATGCTCGCCTTCGGCAACCAGGTCGGCCGGGTCCTGATGGGCGATACGCTGCATCAGCCCAACCCACAGGACAGCCGCTTCGCCGACCCCACCTGGCAGCACAACCCTTTCTACCGTCGTGGCCTGCAGGTCTACCTGGCCTGGCAGAAGCAGCTCAGCGCCTGGATCGACGAGGCTGACCTGAACGATGACGACCGCGCCCGCGCCCGCTTCGTTCTCGCCCAGCTCAGCGACGCCCTGGCGCCCACCAATAGCCTGCTCAATCCGCTGGCGCTGAAGGAGCTGTTCAACACCGGCGGCCTCAGCCTGATCAAGGGCGCCGGGCACCTGCTGGACGACCTGCTGCACAACAACGGCATGCCCAGCCAGGTCACCAGGCACGCGTTCGAGATCGGCCGCAACCTCGCCAACACCCAGGGTGCGGTGGTCTTCCGCAGCGAGCTGCTGGAGCTGATCCAGTATCGGCCCATGAGCGAGAAGCAGTACCTGCGCCCGTTGCTGATCGTGCCGCCGCAGATCAACAAGTACTACATATTCGACCTCAGCCCGGACAAGAGCTTTGTCCAGTACGCACTGAAGAACGGCCTGCAGGTGTTCATGGTGAGCTGGCGCAACCCCGACGCCCGCCACCGCGAGTGGGGCCTGTCCACCTACGTCCAGGCGCTGGAGGAAGCCTTCGAAGTCTGTCGTGCCATTTCCGGCAGCAAGGAAATCAACCTGATGGGCGCCTGCGCCGGCGGCCTCACCAACGCTGCGCTGCAGGGTCACCTGCAGGCGCGCCGCCAACTGCGCAAAGTCAGCAGCGCCACCTATCTGGTCAGCCTGCTGGACAGCGAAGTGGAAAGCCCTGCCACCCTCTTCGCCGACGAGCAGACGCTGGAAGCCGCCAAACGCCGCTCGTACCAGGCCGGCGTGCTGGACGGCAAGGACATGGCCAAAGTCTTCGCCTGGATGCGCCCCAACGACCTGGTGTGGAATTACTTCGTCAACAACTACCTGATGGGACGTCAGCCGCCGGCCTTCGACATCCTCTACTGGAACAATGACAACACCCGCCTGCCGGCCGCTCTGCATGGCGACATGCTGGATTTCTTCAAGCACAACCCGCTGACCCGTTCCGGCGGCCTGGAAATCTGCGGCACCCCGATCGACATGCAGAAGATCACCGTGGACAGCTTCCACGTCGCCGGCATCAACGACCACATCACCCCCTGGGACGCCGTCTACCGCTCGGCCCTGCTACTGGGGGGCGACAGCCGATTCGTGCTGTCCAACAGCGGCCATATCCAGAGCATCCTCAATCCGCCGGGCAACCCGAAGGCCAACTACTACGAGAACGGCAAGCTCAGCTCCGACCCGCGCGCGTGGTACTACGACGCTCGACATGTGCAAGGCAGTTGGTGGTCGGAGTGGCTGGGCTGGATCCAGGAGCGCTCCGGCGAGCAGCGGGACACCATCATGGCCCTGGGCAACCAGGACTACCCGGCGATGGAAGCCGCGCCCGGCACTTACGTACACGTGCGCTGACCCCGAGCGGGCCGCCGGGAGACGTTCCCGGCCGGCCTTTCACCCCTTCACCGAACACCTGACAAGAAGCCTGGATGAAGACCCGCGATCGCATCCTCGAGGCCGCCCTCGACCTGTTCAACCGCAACGGTGAACCCAACGTCACCACGCTGGAAATCGCCACCGAACTGGGCATCAGCCCCGGCAACCTCTACTACCACTTCCATGGCAAGGAGCCGCTGGTGATGGCGCTGTTCGAGCGCTTCCAGGAAGAGCTGGCGCCGCTGCTCGACCCACCGTCCGACGCGCGACTCGACGCCGAAGACTACTGGCTGTTCCTGCATCTGATCGTCGAGCGCCTGTCCCAGTACCGCTTCCTCTTCCAGGACCTGTCGAACCTCGCCGGACGCCTGCCGAAGCTGGCCCGAGGCATACGCGCCTGGCTGAACCACCTCAAGCGCACCCTGGCCGCCCTGCTGGCCCGGCTCAAGGCCGAGAACCAGTTGGTCAGCGACACCGAGTCCCTCGGCCAGCTGGTGGAGCAGATCACCCTGACCCTGCTGTTTTCCCTCGACTACCAGCGCGTGCTCGGCAGCGACGGGGAAAATCGTCTCGTGGTCTATCAGGTGATGATGCTGGTCGCTCCGCATCTGCGCCCTGGTCCCCGGCATGCCGCCGAGAGCCTGGCCAGACGCTATCTGGACGCCTGAAACGCAAACGCCCGGACAAGCCGGGCGTTTGCGTCATACCGACAAGACTCAGGACTGACTGGTCGGCGGTACTGCCGGAGCAGCCGGGGCCGGTGCGGCCGGAGCCACGCTCGGAACCGGGGCGGCAGCGGCGGCCGGAGCGGCAGCCGGGGCCGGGCTCGGAGCCGGAGCAGGAGCAGCAGGCTTGGCGGCCTTGGGCGCTGCAGGCTTCTTCACAGCTGGCTTCTTCGCGGCAGCGGGTTTCGCCGCTGCAGGCTTGGCCGCGGCGGCCGGCTTGGCAGCGGGCTTCGCTGCGGCAGGCTTGGCGGCGGCAGCCGGTTTGGCGGCGGCTTTCGCAGCGGGCTTGGCAGCTACTGCCGGCTTGGCGGCGGCTTTCGCGGCGGGCTTGGCGGCCGGTTTGGCAGCAGCAGGCTTCGCGGCAGCGGCCTTGGGTGCCGGCTTGGCAGCGGCAACCTTGGCAGCAGGCTTGGCGGCAGCCGGCTTGGCAGCGGCTTTGGCGGCCGGCTTGACCGACTTGGCCGAGACGCCGGTGAGTTTCTCGAGCTGCTTGGTCAAGGCATCCACCTTGCCTTGCAGGTCCTTCACTTCACCGCGGCTGGGGACGCCGAGACGGGAAATGGCGCTGTTCAGACGCTTGTCGAAAGCCTCTTCCAGCTCGCTCCACTTACCGATCGCCTTGCCCTTGACCTCTTCGACCTTCGACTTGGCCGTGCCGACGCGGGAGCCGACCCTCGACTTGACCGCGTCTACCTGCTTGTCCACCTCGGTCTTGGCCTGCTTTTCAGCCTTCTCGCCATCCTTGACCAGCGTATCGAACAGCTTGGAGCCGTCGTTGCTGATCTTCGAGTAGGCCCCCAGGCCAGCCAGCCAGATCTGGCGCGAGTATTTCTCGATCTCGCCGATCCAGGAGTTGGTGTCTTTATCGGTTTTTTTCTTGCCAGCCATCCTGCTCTCCTTATTTGGTTCGCGCGACGTGCTCGAGCAACGCGCTCAGCTCATCAAGCTTAGCAGAGAGTGCTTCAACATCCTGACGGGAAGGGATACCGAGGCGGTTGAGGGCGCTGGCTACGCGGTTGTCGAAGGCCTTCTCGATCTTGTCGAGTTGTACTTCGACCTTTTCCTTCACGCCGTTGACGCTGTTCTTCACGCTGTCGAACTGGCTGTTGGCGGCCTCGACCTGCTCGTCCACCAGCTTCTTGCCCTGCTGCTCGACGCCTTCGCCGGCCTTCACCAGCTCCTTGAAGTAGTCGACGCCTTCGGCGCCGGCCTTGGCGTAGGCACCCAGGCCAGCCAGCCAGATCTTGCGGGCATAGAGCTTCACGTCTGCCAGGACGGTGGACTTGCTTTCGACGCTCTCGACTTTCTCGACTTTCTTCTTGACGGCTACTTTGGCCATGGTGCACCTCACGCGGTGAAGGTAGATGACTCGCCCTTTTTGAGGACTTATGCGCAAGGTATCGGGGAAAATTAGAAACCGCATACTAGGTGCGGAAGAGGCAATCCGAATGGAGCGCCGGCAGGAGCGTATTCATTCGCGAAGGGCCGCAGCGCGGCCCTCTGAGGCAGACCGACTCAGGCCAGATACTCGTCCAGCGCCTTCTCGATCTCGCGCTTGATCATGCCGCCCATGGCCGACAGCAGCAGGCCCAGCTTGACCTCCACACGTACCTTGTCGGCACCCACCTCGATCTGGCCATCGGCACCGCTGCGCCTGAACTCCAGGGTGTCGCCGCGCCACTGGTAACGCACGTCGTACTCGCGCGCCAGGCGCTCGGCCAGCTTCTCGGCCTTCTCACGCACAGCCTCGTGGCTTAGAGCGTGCGAACGCTCGACATGGATACGGGACATGGATGGACTACTCCTGCTGCGACCTTTGGTCGCGCGAATATACCAGCCCGCGTGGGCGCAGGTCGCACCCCGCGCCCTCCGCCGCCAAGACAAAGCCGGGCGCCGGCATTAGAATGGCCGCCATTCAATTCCGGTGGCAGCGACATGAACGACCCGCGCAAAGGCAACGACGCCGAACCCACGACTCACTTCGGTTACCAGCAGGTCCCCGAGAGCCAGAAGGCCGACAAGGTCGCCGAGGTATTCCACTCGGTGGCAGCCAAGTACGACCTGATGAACGACCTGATGTCCGGCGGCGTCCACCGTCTGTGGAAGCGCTTCACCATCGAGCTGTCCGGCGTGCGTCCGGGCAACCGCGTGCTGGATATCGCTGGCGGCACCGGCGACCTCACTCGCCAGTTCTCGCGCCTGGTGGGCATGACCGGCGAAGTGGTGCTGGCGGACATCAATGCCTCCATGCTCAAGGTCGGCCGCGACAAGCTGCTGGACAGCGGCGTCGCCGGCAACGTCAGTTTCGTCCAGGCCGACGCCGAGAAGCTGCCCTTCCCCGACAACCACTTCGACGTGGTCACCATCGCCTTCGGCCTGCGCAACGTCACCCACAAGGAAGACGCCCTGCGCTCCATGCTGCGCGTGCTCAAGCCGGGCGGCCGCCTGCTGGTGCTGGAGTTCTCCAAGCCCACCAGCGGCCTGCTGTCCAAGGCCTATGACGCCTACTCCTTCAGCCTGCTGCCGCTGATGGGCAAGTTGATCACCAACGACGCCGAAAGCTACCGCTACCTGGCCGAATCGATTCGCATGCACCCGGACCAGGAGACCCTCAAGGCGATGATGGCCGAGGCCGGCTTCGAGCGGGTGACCTACCACAACATGACTGGCGGCATCGTCGCCCTGCACCGCGGCATCAAACCCTGATGCTGACCCAGGCGCTGCTGGCCGGCATCGAGCTTGGCCTCAACCGGGTGCTGACCCTGGACAGCACCGCGTTGCCGCGCATGGCCGCCCTGGAAGGCAATGTCATCGAGGTCGACTGCCAGAACCCGGCGCTGACGCTCTTCCTGCTGCCCGGCGGCGACGGCCTGAAGCTGTCGGTCCACTGGTCCGCCCCAGCCGACTGCCGCCTGCGCGCGCCTGCCAGCAGCCTGCTGCGCCTGGCCGTCAGCAAGGACAAGACCACCATCCTGCACAGCCCGGAAGTCACCCTGGAAGGTGACAGCGCCGTGCTGCTGGAGCTGGCCGCCATCCTCCAGGACCTCGAACTGGACTGGGAGTACGAGCTGTCCCGCTGGCTCGGCCCGGTGGGCACCCAACTGCTCGCCGGCCACCTGCGCATGCGCGCCAACTGGGCCGGACAAGGCCTGGACAGCTTGCGGCAGAACCTCGCCGACTACCTGGCCGAGGAGTCCCGCACCCTTGTGGGTCGCCGCGAGGCCGACGCCCGCTTCGCCGAGCTGGACCGCCTCAAGCTCGCCCTCGACCGCCTCGATGCCCGCGTCGAACGTCTGAACCAGAGAACCAAGCCCAACGCATGAAGCTGCTCGCCGCCCGCCGCCTGTTGCGCATCCAGCAGGTCGTCATCCGCTACCAACTCGATGACCTGCTGCTTGAACTGCCGCTGCCCTGGTGGCTGCGTGCGCTGAGCTACGCCCTGCCCTGGCGCTGGCTGCCGCGCAAGGCGCTGACGCTCTCCCGCGGGGAGCGCCTGCGCCTGGCCCTGGAAGACCTGGGGCCGATCTTCATCAAGTTCGGCCAACTGCTCTCCACCCGTCGCGACCTGATGCCGTCGGACATCGCCGACGAGCTGGCGCGCCTGCAGGACCAGGTGCCGCCCTTCGCGCCGGAAAAAGCCGTGGCGCGCATCGAGTCGCAACTCGGCGCCAAGGTCAGCGAAGTCTTCGCCCGCTTCGACGTCGAGCCCCTTGCCTCGGCCTCCGTGGCCCAGGTCCACGCCGCCCAGCTCAAGAGCGGCGAGGAAGTGGTGGTGAAGGTGATCCGCCCCAACCTGCGGCCGATCATCCGCCAGGACCTCGCCTGGCTGTTCACCCTCGCCCGCGTGGCCGAGCGCGTCTCCGCCGACGCCCGCCGCCTGCGTCCGGTGGAAGTGGTGGATGACTACGAGAAGACCATCTACGACGAGCTCGACCTGCTCCGCGAGGCGGCCAACGCCAGCCAGCTGCGGCGCAACTTCGACGGTTCGCCGCTACTCTACGTGCCCCAGGTCTACTGGGACTGGTGCCGCCCCAAGGTGCTGGTAATGGAACGCATCTACGGCATCCCGGTGACCGACCTTGCCACCCTCGCCGACCAGCGCACCGACATGAAACTGCTGGCCGAGCGCGGCGTGGAGATCTTCTTCACCCAGGTGTTCCGCGACAGCTTCTTCCACGCCGACATGCACCCGGGGAACATTTTCGTCGCCACCCGCCAGCCCTGGAACCCGCAGTACATCGCCATCGACTGCGGCATCATCGGCAGCCTCACCCCCGAGGACCAGGACTACCTGGCGCGCAACCTGATCGCCTTCTTCAAGCGCGATTACCGCCGTGTCGCCCAGTTGCACATCGACTCCGGCTGGGTGCCGCCGGAAACCAAGGTCAACGACTTCGAAGCCGCCATCCGCACCGTCTGCGAGCCGATTTTCGAGAAGCCGCTGAAGGACATTTCCTTCGGCCAGCTGCTGCTGCGCCTGTTCCAGACCGCGCGGCGCTTCAACATGGAAGTCCAGCCGCAGCTGGTGCTCCTGCAGAAGACCCTGCTGAACATCGAGGGCCTGGGCCGCCAGCTCTACCCGGATCTGGACCTCTGGACCACCGCCCAGCCCTTCCTCGAGCGCTGGATGCGCGAGCGCGTCAGCCCCCTGCAACTGTTGCGCAACCTGCAGCAACAGGCGGAGCAGGTGCCGCACCTGTCGCAGATCGCCCGCGATACCCTGGAACGCCTGGCCCAGCCTGCCAGCGCCCCGCAGAAAACCGAAAATCCGGCAGCCGCCCACTGGTCCGCACGCCTGCTGGGCGCCCTGCTGATCGCCGGGGCCGCCACCCAGGGCCTGGCGCCCACCGCCGAAACCTGGCCGAGCTGGCTGATGCTGGCCGGTGGTCTATATCTCGTACTGCGCCGATAGCCAGCCCCGAGTGGCACTGGCACACTATTTTGATCTGAGCGCCGATCCTGCGGGACCGGCCCCGCTGTGGAAGACAAGATGAAAGACTGGCTGGAAGAGATTCACTGGAATGCCGAAGGCCTGGTGCCCGCCATCGCCCAGGATCACAAGACGGGCCGAGTGCTGATGATGGCCTGGATGAACCGCGAAGCCCTCGCCCTCACCGTTGCCGAGAACCGAGCCATTTACTGGTCACGCTCCCGTGGCAAGCTCTGGCGCAAGGGCGAGGAGTCCGGCCATGTGCAGCGTCTCCACGAACTCCGTCTGGACTGCGATGCGGACGTCATCATCCTGATGGTCGAACAGCTGGGCGGCATCGCCTGTCATACTGGTCGCGAAAGCTGCTTCTACCGCGTCTATGAAGACGGCGGCTGGAAGACCGTCGACCCGGTGCTCAAGGACCCCCATGCCATCTACGCCGCAGGACACAGCCATGAGTGATACCCTCGCCCGCCTGGCCGAGGTGCTGGAAGAGCGCAAGAATGCCGCGCCGGACAGCTCCTATGTCGCCAGCCTGTACCACAAGGGCCTGAACAAGATCCTGGAGAAGGTCGGTGAAGAAGCGGTGGAAACCATCCTCGCCGCCAAGGATGCCGCCGCCAGCGGCGACCACAGCGACCTGATCTACGAAACTGCCGACCTCTGGTTCCACAGCCTGGTCATGCTCGCCGCCCTCGGCCAGCACCCCCAGGCCGTGCTCGACGAACTGGACCGTCGTTTCGGCCTGTCCGGGCACGCCGAAAAGGCCGCCCGACAGCCCTCCGCCTGACAAAGACAATCAAGAGGAACACACCATGGGCATCTTCGACTGGAAACACTGGCTGGTCATTCTCATCGTCGTCGTGCTGGTCTTCGGCACCAAGCGCCTGAAGACCCTCGGCTCCGACGTGGGCGAAGCCATCAAGGGCTTCCGCAAGGCCATGAACACCGAGGAAGGCGACAAGTCCCCCGAGCAGACCACTGCCCAACAACCCGGCGCCACGCCCCTGAACCAGGCCCAGACCATCGAAGGTCAGGCGCAGAAGGTCCAGGACCCGGTGACCCGCAAGGACTGATGCCCCATGTTCGGTATCAGCTTCGGTGAACTGCTGCTGATCGGCCTGATCGCCCTTCTGGTGCTCGGGCCCGAGCGGCTGCCCGGCGCAGCGCGTACCGCCGGCCTCTGGATCGGCCGTCTGAAGCGCAGCTTCAATGCCATCAAGACGGAAGTGGAACGCGAGATCGGCGCTGACGAGATCCGTCGCCAGCTGCATAACGAACACATCATGTCGCTGGAAAAGCAGATCAAGGAAAGCATCGCGCCTCCCGCGGCAGAAACCCCAGCGCCCGCTGCCGAGCCTGAAGGCGCCCCGGCGGCGCCAGCCCCTGTCGCTGCTCCGCAGGTCGCGACCGTACCGGCCGCCGATCAGCCCGCGCCCGGTCAGCCAGTCGCACCTGAGGCAACCGCCCCGGCCAGCTCCCAGGCCCCCGTCGAACCGCAACAGCCGTCCCGCATCCCATGAGCGACCAGAAGCCGGAACAAGACCAGGAAATGCCCCTGGTCTCGCACCTCACCGAACTGCGTACGCGCCTGCTGCGCTGCGTGGCGGCGATCTTCCTGATCTTCGCCTGCCTGTTCTACTTCGCCCAGAAGATCTACACCCTGGTGTCGGCGCCCCTGCGCCAGTACCTGCCGGAAGGCGCCACCATGATCGCCACCGACGTGGCATCGCCCTTCCTCACGCCATTCAAGCTGACCATGGTGGTGGCGCTGTTCCTCGCCATGCCGGTGATCCTGCACCAGGTCTGGGGTTTCATCGCCCCTGGCCTGTACAAACATGAAAAGCGCATCGCCCTGCCCCTGCTGATTTCGAGCATCGTGCTGTTCTACGCCGGCATGGCCTTCGCCTACTTCCTGGTGTTCCCGCTGATCTTCCACTTCTTCGCCAGCGTGACCCCCGAAGGCGTGTCGATGATGACGGACATCACCAGCTACCTCGACTTCGTGATGACGCTGTTCTTCGCCTTCGGTGTCGCCTTCGAGATCCCGGTCGCGGTCGTGCTGCTGATCTGGATCGGCGTGGTGGACGTGGCCTACCTCAAGCGCATCCGTCCCTACGTGGTCATCGGCTGCTTCGTGGTGGGCATGGTCCTGACCCCGCCGGACATCTTCTCCCAGACGCTGCTGGCCGTGCCCATGTGGCTGCTGTTCGAGGTCGGCGTATTCTTCGGCGGCCTGATCCGAAAGCGTGGCGAGCACCCGGAAGACGATTCCGAAGAACCCGGCGACCAGCCGCCCGCCACCCGCCCGTGAACCTGCTCCTTCTCGAAGACGCCGACTTCATCGCGGCGGACCGGGCGCGCCTGGAAGGCCGGCGCCTGAAGCACCTGCATGAAGTCCACCGCGCCGAGGCCGGCGACAGCCTGCGGGTGGGCCGCCTGGGCGGCCTCATGGGCCAGGGTCGCCTGTTGCACCTGGAGGCGGACCACGCCGAGCTGGAGGTCACCTTCGACCAGCCGCCGCCGGCCAAACTGCCCATCACCCTGTTGCTGGCCCTGCCCCGGCCGAAGATGCTCCGCCGTGTATTCCAGACGGTCGCCGCGATGGGCGTGCCGCGCCTGGTACTGCTGAACAGCTATCGGGTGGAAAAGAGCTTCTGGCAGACCCCGTTCCTCGAACCCGCCGCCATCCGTGAGCAGTTGGTCCTGGGCCTGGAGCAAGCGCGGGACACCGTGCTGCCGGAGGTGGTCATCGAAAAGCGCTTCAAACCCTTCGTCGAGGACCGCCTGCCCCAGCTCGCCGCCGGCACCCTGGGCCTGGTCGGCCACCCCGGCGACCACCCGCCCTGCCCCCGTGCGGTAGACGAGCCCATCACCCTGGCCATCGGTCCGGAAGGCGGCTGGATTCCCTACGAAGTGGAAAAATTGCACGAAGCCGGCCTGCAACCGGTCCAGCTCGGCGAGCGCATCCTGCGCGTGGAGACGGCGGTCACGGCCCTGCTCGCCCGTCTATTCTGAGTCACGATGCTGGCGTAGGCTGGCAGCATCCTTAGTCATCGAGACTCTCCATGCGACCGTTGACCATCGACCTCGACCAGATCGCCTTCGCCCTCAATACCGAAGGTCTCGACCACTACCTCGACCTGCTCAGCGGCAAGGTGCTGCTGATCCCCGAAGAAGACGCCGATCCCGAACTGGAAGCCCTGCTGCGCGAAGAACCCGAGCGCTTCCTCCTGGTGGAGCCGCTGGGCCAGGGCGACGAACTGGCGCTGATGCAGGAATTCCTGGTGGAAGTGGTCCACCCGCACGCCTACGCCGCTCTGCAACAGGCCCTGGGCGGCCGCAAACCCGCCCGCTCCTTTCGCCACGTGCTGATGGAATACCCGGTGCTGCTGGAAGCCTGGCACCAGTTCGAGGCCGCCCGCCTGCGCGAGCTGGCCCAGGACTGGCTGGAAGAGAACGAACTGCAACCGGCCCAGCCGCTGCATTGAGTCGACCGCCGGCTACCTTATCCCCCAGCCCCGTAGGATGGGTGGAGCGGAGCGATACCCATCAAAAAGGCCGGCCCGGTTACACCGGGCCGGCCCATGGACCAGTTTCAGTGCTGACTTACGGACGCTTCCGCTGGAGCGCCCGAATGGAGCTGTGGCGCAACCCGAAGGATCACCAGGGTTCCAGCGAGGCGGTCATGGGGGCCCTGGTTGCGCTTATCCACAAACATCCAGATCACCAGAACGATGAAGCCGTAATTGACGAGCGCTACGAGCGCTGAGAAGACGCCATAGCGAAGTATCAATCGCCATAGAGCCGGACGAGCCAGAGTACGTCGATCCACCAGTTCCGCACCTATCGCCCGCATACCGGGTGTTTGCCCCCAGCGGTACCAGCAAAACAGAAAGTAGACGGGGCCGAGCAGCAGCATAAGCATCCACTCCAGCAGCCTGAGCAGCGAAGTGGACTCACCGCCCCAATGAATCAGCCCCAGGGCGATTGCCACGCCCAGTGCGGCCAGCAGAAGCAGATCCAGCAGTGCGCCGGCCCCACGGTCGAGCCCCCCCACAAGCTGGTAATGCTCACCGGTGGCCTGATGCTCCAGGGTAAACCTGTTGACTCGACGGTCTTCCATGACCCTCTCACTCCTTCCGGGAAGTTACAGCACCTGGCGCAGGAAGCTCTGCGCGCGTGGGTCCTGGGGTTGTGCGAAGAACTGCGCCGGGGGCGCGTCTTCCAGCAGTTTGCCGTGGTCGAAGAACAGCACCCGGTCCGCCACTTCGCGGGCGAAGCCCATTTCGTGGGTCACGCAGACCATGGTCATGCCTTCCTGGGCCAGCTGCTTCATCACATCCAGCACTTCGCCGACCATTTCCGGGTCCAGCGCCGAGGTGGGCTCGTCGAACAGCATCACCTTGGGGTCCATGCACAGGGCGCGGGCGATGGCCACGCGCTGCTGCTGGCCGCCGGAGAGGCGCGAGGGGTACTCGTTGGCCTTCTGCGCGATGCCGACCTTGGCCAGCAGCGCCTGGGCCTTGGCCTCGCGCTCGGCCTTGCCGCGCTTGCGCACGATCTTCTGCGCCAGGCAGAGGTTCTCCAGCACGGTCATGTGCGGGAACAGGTTGAAGTGCTGGAACACCATGCCCACCTCGCGGCGGTAGGCGTTCACATCGGTCTTCGGGTCGGCGAGGTCGACACCGTCGATGCTCACCGAGCCGGAATCCAGCTCCTCCAGGCCGTTCAGGCAGCGCAGGAAGGTGGATTTGCCGGAGCCCGAAGGACCGATCACCACCACCACTTCACCACGCTTCACCTGCGTGGTGACGTTATCCACAGCCCGCACTTCATGGCCGCGGGCATCGAAGACTTTCACCAGGTCACGGACTTCAATCACTTTTCCCGAGCCTCCGCTCCAGACGGCTGGCGATTTGCGACAGCGGCAGGTTGATGACGAGGTACAGCGCCGCGACGCAGAACCAGATTTCGAAGGTGGAGAACGAGGTGGTGATCGCTTCGCGGCCGCTCTTGGTCAGCTCGGTGATGGCGATCACCGAGACCAGCGAGGTGTCCTTCACCAGGCTGATGAACTGCCCGGCCAGGGGCGGCAGCACGCGCTTGAAGGCCTGGGGCAGGATCACATGGCGCATGGACTGGCCGCCGGTCAGGCCCAGGGAACGGGCCGCTTCGTTCTGGCCACGGGCAATGGACTGCACGCCGGCGCGGACGATCTCGCCCACATAGGCGCCGGTGAACAGCGCCAGCGCCGCCACCCCGGCGAACTCGCGGGAGAGGTTCAGCACCGTGCCGATGAAGAAGTAGAAGATGAAGATCTGCACCAGCAGCGGCGTGCCGCGTACCAGTTCGACATAGACGGTGGACAGGTCGCGCAGGGTGGGGTTGTGCGACAGCCGGCAGAGGCCGGTGAACAGGCCGATCAGCAGGCCGGTAGCGCCGGACAGCACGGATATCCACAGGGTCGTCCAGAGGCCCCAGAGCAGCGGGCCGGCCGCCCAGTGGCGGGTCACGCCGATCAGGTCGCCTTCGGAAACATCGTCACCCTGGCTGACCTGCAGGCTGTCCTTGGCCACTTCCAGCACCTGCTCCTGGCCGCCCTCGGCGGCCAGGGTCACGCGGGCGTTGCTGCCGGCCTCGGTGATGGCGCTGATGGTGCCGTAGTCGGCGGCACGCTGGCCTTCTTCCGCCTGGTAGGCGAAGTACTGGGGCACGCGGTTCCAGCGCCACTCATAGGAAATCAGCGAAGTGGAATACCAGAGCGCATAGCCCATCACGACCAGGATGAAACCGGTCAGGATGTGCCAGGGCCAGGTGCGGCGATGCTTTCTAATCACGGGAAATCTCGCTCATGGCGGGGGACAAAAGGCAGGCCCGGCCTTGTGGGCCGGGCCTGTCATTGCCAGCGTGGACCAATGGCCCGCTGGACTTATTCCATCTCTTTCAGCCAGTCGGTCTTCTTGAACCACTTGGCATGGATGCGATCGTAGGTGCCGTCCTGCTTGATCTGGTGCAGGTAGTTGTTGATCCAGTTGAGGCTGTCGTAGTCGCCCTTCTTCAGGCCGAAGGCCAGCGGCTCGTAGGTGAAGGGCTCTTCCAGGAACGCCAGCTTGCCGGCGCCGGCCTTGTTCACCGCCACCACGTTGTACGGGGCGTCGTAGATGAAGGCGTCAGCCTTGCCGTTGACCACGTCCATCACCGCTTCCTGCTCGTTGTCGAAGCCGTGGTACTGGGCCTTGGAGATCAGCTTCTTGGCCACCATTTCGCCGGTGGTGCCGATCTTCGAGGTGATGCGGTACTTGGCATCGTTCAGGTCCTTGTAGGACTTGATCTCGCCTTGCAGCTCCTTGCGGATCAGCAGGGTCTGGCCGACCACGATGAAGGGCTCGGAGAAGTTGATGCGCAGGTTGCGCTCCTGGGTCAGGGTCATGCCGGAACCGATCATGTCGAACTTGTCGGTCAGCAGCGCCGGAATGATGCCGTCGTAGCTGGTGGACACCAGCTCCAGCTTGACGCCCATGGACTTGGCCATGGCCTTCAGCACGTCGACTTCGAAGCCGATGATCTCACCGCGCTTGTTGGTCATCTCGAAGGGCATGTAGGTCGGGTCCATGCCGACGCGCAGGGTGCCGCGCTTGACGGCGTCGTCGACCATGCCGGCGTGGGCCAGCCCGGTCAGGGCGCAGGCGGAGAACAGCAGTGACGCGAGAAACTTTTTCATTTTTTCTCCTAATGGGGCAGCTCGTTGTTCTTCTTCAAGCCCACGGATGACGGGGCATGGCGCGCATGCTAACGCCCATCGTCGTGGATGGCGAGTCGCAATAAAGCAGTAATCGGGCCAGATCAGCTTTGCAGCAGGAAGGTGACCGGCCCGTCATTGACCAGGTGCACCTGCATGTTGGCGCCGAAGCGCCCGGTGGCCACCTGCGGGTGCTTGAGGCGGGCCTGGCGCACCAGGTAGTCGAACAGCGCCTCGCCTCGGGCGGGCGGCGCTGCTGTGGAGAAGCTCGGACGCAGGCCGCTGTTGGTGTCCGCGGCCAGGGTGAACTGGGAAACCAGCAGCAGGCCACCGCCGACGGCCCCCAGGGACAGGTTCATCTTGCCCTCGGCATCGGCGAACACCCGGTAGTTGACCAGCTTGTGCAGCAGCTTGTCGGCGCTGGCCTCGGTGTCCTGGGGCTCGACGCCCACCAGCACCAGCAGCCCCTGGTCGATGGCACCGACCACTTCACCTTCCACCTCGACGCGAGCGGCGCTGACGCGTTGCAGCAGCGCCTTCATCAGGCGTCCTCCTCCGGCGGCATATTCAGCAGACGGCGGGCCATCTGGCTGGATGCACGCACCAGGGCGTCGGTGATACCGGCCTCGGAGGCGGCGTGACCGGCGTCACGGACGATCTGCAGCTCGCTGTTGGGCCAGGCCTTGTGCAGTGCCCAGGCGTTGTCCAACGGGCAGATGGCGTCGTAGCGGCCATGCACGATGACGCCCGGCAGGTGGGCGATGCGCGGCATGTCGCGAAGCAGCTGGTTGGGTTCGAGGAAGGCGTTGTTGACGAAGTAGTGACACTCGATGCGGGCGATGGACAGAGCACGCATCGGCTCGCTGAAGCGCTCCACCACCGGCGCGCTGGGGCGCAGGGTGGCGGTGCGGCCTTCCCAGGTGGACCACGCCTTGGCGGCGTGCATCTGGGCGATCTGGTCCGGCCCGGTCAGGCGCTTGTGGTAGGCCTGCATCAGGTCGCCATGCTCCTCGGCCGGAATGGGCGCCAGATAGTCTTCCCAGTAGTCCGGGAACATCCGGCTGCACCCTTCCTGGTAGAACCAGTGGAAGTCCTCCGGGCGGCACAGGAAGATGCCCCGCAGGATCAGGCCGAGCACACGCTCCGGATGGGTCTGGGCATAGGCCAGGGAGAGCGTGGAGCCCCAGGAACCGCCGAACAGCACCCACTTGTCGATTCCCAGGTGCTGGCGAATGCGTTCCAGGTCGGCCACCAGGTCCCAGGTGGTGTTCTTCTCCAGGCTCGCATGGGGTGTTGAACGGCCGCAGCCGCGCTGGTCGAAGGTGACGATGCGGTAGAGGTTCGGATCGAAGAAACGCCGGCTCATGGCGTCACAGCCGGCCCCAGGCCCGCCGTGGATGAACACCACCGGCAAGCCTTCAGGCGTGCCGCTTTCGTCCACGTAGAGCACGTGCGGCGCGTCCACCGCCAGTTCGTGCCGGGCGTAGGGTTTTATCTCCGGGTACAAAGGCTGCATTCTGGGCTCCCTGGAACTGTGCGAAAGGTCGACTCCTGGGGGAGTCCGGCCTTCTAACCTGCCGGGAATCATAACGAGGAAAAAGGAGTTCAGCATGCTACTCAGGAAGTTCGCGCTGCCGACGCTCTGCGTTCTGGCAATCCTAGCCGGTTGTGGCCGAAACGACCCCGCCGCCGCGCTGGATGCGGCGGTGCAGCAACTACAGGACAACCTCGAAGCGAAGAAGACCCGCGCGGTGCTGGACCAGTTGCATCCGCAATTCATCGCCCAGCAGCAGAATGACCGCGACTGGGCGAAGCGCACCATGACGCTGATGTTCCTGCGCCACCAGAACGTCAGCGTCCTCGCCCTGACCAAGGCCAACCGGCTGGACCCGACCTACCACGAAAAGGGCTACACCGACGCCCAGGTGGCCCTCGCCGGCGCCGAGGGGCTGATTCCCGACAGCGCGCGTCACTACGGCGTGAAGCTGGAATGGTGGCTGGAAGACGGCGAGTGGAAACTCGCCAGGCTGGATTGGCAATGAGCGCACCACTGACCCACCGCATTCGTGCCGCCGGCCTGCTGGTACGGGACGGCCGCATCCTGCTGGTCAAGCACGTGGTAGGCGACGACACCTACTGGATACCGCCAGGTGGCGGCTTCGAATCCCAGACCGACGAATCCACCCGCGACACGGTGCGCCGCGAGTTCATGGAGGAGACCGGGCTGGAGGTGGAGGTCGGCCCGCTGGTCTACGTCCGTGAGTTCGCCGAGCCGGCCATGGGCCGCTTCCACATGGAGCTGTTCTACCGGATCGACGCCTGGCGCGGCGAACTCAGCATGGCCAACCTGAACGGCCTCGGCGGAGACGAGTTCGAGATCCGCGAACTGGGCTGGGTCAGTCGCGACGAGCTGGCCGGATTGCCCTTCTACCCCGCCGAGCTGCTGGACGACGTCTGGGAGCGGGTGGCGGCCGAGGACGTGGTGATTCGCCACCTCGGCCTCCAGCGCTGAAGGCCTGTCAGTCCCGCGCGGCAACCCCAGCCGGACGGCAGCGGGTTTAGAGCCATTGGTTATGGCGGCAATCAGCTCTTGGTCTGAAACCCCGGGGGCTTGCCGCTAGCCTTTAGCTTCTGAGGCGTTCAGCACCACGAGGGCAATCGCCATGGAACCCGAGCTGTTGGAGACCGACTATCTGGTGATCGGCGCCGGCGCGGCGGCGATGGCGTTCGTCGATACCTTGCTCAGCGAGTCCGACGCCACAGTGCTGATGGTGGACCGCCACGCCCAGCCCGGCGGCCACTGGAACGACGCCTACCCCTTCGTCCGCCTTCACCAGCCCTCGGCCTGCTACGGCGTGAACTCCCGTGAACTGGGCAGTGGGAAGAAAGACCGCTCCGCGCTGGGGGAAAACCTCTACGAACTGGCCTCCGGCGCAGAAATCCTCAGCTACTACGAGCAGGTGATGAACCAGCAGTTCCTGCCGTCGGGGCGCGTGCGCTACTGCGCCATGTGCGACTACATCGGCGACCGCGCCTCGGACCATCGATTCGTTTCCCTGCTGAGCGGCCGCGAATACCGGGTGCAGGTCCGGCGCAAGCTGGTCGACGCCACGCACGCCCAGACCCAGGTGCCCTCCACTCACCCCCCGAAATACCAGGTCGCCACTGGGGTGACCTGTGTGCCGCCCAACGAGCTGCCGCAAATCCGCCAGCCGTATCCGGCCTATGTGGTGGTGGGCTCCGGCAAGACCGGTATCGACACCTGCCTGTGGCTGCTGCAGAACGGCGTGGCACCGGCGTCGATCCACTGGATCATGCCCAATGACCCCTGGCTGGTGGATCGCGCCACCCTGCAACCCGGCCTCGAGTACTTCGAGCACAGCATGCGCGGTGTCACGGCACAGTACTCGGCCCTCGCCGCCGCCACCTCGCTCGCGGACTTGTTCGACCGGCTTGAACAGTCGGGCCAGTTGCTGCGTATCGATCCATCCGTCACGCCGCAGGCCTATCGCGGCGCCACCGTCACCCGCAGCGAACTGGACGCCCTGCGCGGCATCGGACACAAGGTCCGGCTGGGCCATGTGGAGGCGATCGAGCCGGAGAGGGTTCTGCTGGACGGAGGCAGCGTCGCAGTGCCCGCCGGGGCCTTGTTCATCGACTGCAGTGCCAACGGTCTGGCCGGATGGAAGGTGGCGCCGGTGTTCGACGGGAGCCGGATCAACCTCACCCTTGTCAGCAACAACCAACCGGTCTTTTCGGCTGCCCTGATCGCGTTCGTCGAACGCCACCTGGCGGACGACGCGGAGAAGAACGCCTATTGCCGGCCAGTCCCGGCGCCACGGGTTCCGGAGGACTGGGTCAGGATCTGGGCCAGCTATCTGGGCAACCTCCAGCACTGGTTCGAAAACAAGGCCCTGACCCAGTGGCTGTTCAGCTCACGCCTCTTTCTGATGACCACGGTGGTACGCGAGGTCAGGCCGGAGGACAGTGAGCGTCAGGCACTGCTCCACGAGTTGGCCCTCGCCCGGCAACAGGCTGCGGTGAATCTGCCAAAGCTAATGGCGCTGCTCGCCTGAACGGATGGTGTGGATATGCTCGCCCCGACACTGGAAACCCTCGTCGTCAACGGTATCCGTATGCGTGTCGCGATGCAGGGCGAGGGGCCCCTGGTGCTGCTGTGCCACGGTTTCCCGGAGCTCTGGTACTCCTGGCGGCATCAGCTGGACGCCCTTTCCGCCGCCGGGTTCAGGGCGGTCGCCCCGGACATGCGCGGCTACGGCGGGACGGACGCTCCGGAAAAAGTGGAGGCCTATACCCGGCTGCACCTGGTGGGAGACCTGGTGGATCTGGTCCGGGTCCTGGGGGAAAGGCAGGCCGTCATCGTCGGGCACGACTGGGGCGCCATGGTCGCCTGGGCTGCCGCCCTGGTGCGCCCGGACCTGTTCCGCGCCGTCATCGGCATGAGCGTGCCCTTCGCGCCGCCCGACCCGACGGACATCCTGAAAGTGCTGGAGGACCGGGGCATCCATGACTACTACCTGCAGTACTTCCAGGCCCCCGGTGTGGCGGAAGCCGAACTGGAGCGGGATGTCCGAGCGACCCTGCGGCGGATGCTGTTCAGCGGTTCCGGGGACTGGCGCGGTATGCCGGCCTTCGGCCGCCTGCAGCCCGGCCGGGGATTTCTCGGGCATATGGAGGAACCCGAAACACTGCCACCCTGGCTCACCGAGGACGATATCGCCTACTACGTGCAGGCCTTCGAGCGCACCGGCTTTCGCGGCGGGTTGAACTGGTACCGCACCCTCAGGCTTTCCGCTGAACTGATGGCCCCGTGGCGCGGCTGCATCATCCGGCAACCGTCCCTGTTCATGGCCGGAACCCGGGACTCGGTGCTCGGGTTCCCGGTGGTTCCCCAGTTGATCGCCGCGTTTCCGCACACCCTGCCCGGGCTGCGGGGGTGTCACCTGCTCAATGGCGCCGGGCACTGGATCCAACAGGAGCGGGCGGAGGAGGTCAGCGCGTTGATGCTGGACTTCCTCCACGCCCTCTGACGCAGCGGCGGTGCAACGGGTGGTGCCCGCGTGCCCGCCGCCTCGGCCCGATCAGCGGCCGTAGTGCTGACGCCCCCAATCCACCATGGATTGCAGAATCCGGCGCAGGACCGCCTGGGTCGGCACGGCCAGGTCTTCGCGATAATCGAAGGGCAGCTGCTCGTCCATGTAGGTGCACTGAGCCAGTTCCAGCTGCACGGCATGGATGTGCTGATCCGGCTGGCCGTAGTGACGGGTGATGTGGCCACCCTTGAAGCGGCCATTCAGCACATGGCTGTAGTCCGTCGCACCGGCGCAGACGGACACCAGGGCGTCGGCCAGGCTCGCATCGCAACTGGCACCGGCATTGGTGCCGAAGTTGAAGTCCGGCAACCGGCCATCGAACAGGCGCGGGATGAAAGAGCGGATGGAATGGGCGTCGAACAGCAGCGCATAGCCGAACTCGGCCTTCATCCGCGCCAGCTCATCGTTGATGGTCTGGTGGTACGGCGTCCAGATGTCCGCCAGGTAACGCGCCCGCTCGGCTGCTGACGGCTCTTCGCCTTCGCGATAGAGCGGCTCGCCATCGAACAACGTGGCCGGGTAAAGGCCGGTGGTGGCGGTGGCGTACAGCGGCTTGTCGTCGGCCGGACGGTTCAGGTCGATGACATAGCGCGAGTACTGCGCCGCCAGGGTACTCGCCCCCAGCTCGTTGGCGAACGCATAGAGGCGCGGAATGTGCCAATCGGTGTCGGTGAGGTCCCAACCGGCCTCCACCATGCCCGCTTCCACCGCCGGGGTCAGGCGGGTGCCGGGGTGCGGCATGCTGATCAGCAGCGGCACACTGCCGCGGCTGAACGAGAGAACGTTATCCACAGGCGATCTCCTGTCCGTGTCGAATCACTCGCTTGGGCAGGTCGCCGCCCAGCCAGTACGCAAGCTCCGCCGGGCGTTGGATGTCCCAGGCGACGAAGTCAGCCACCTTGCCCACTTCCAGGCTGCCGTGACTCTCGGCCAGGCCAAGGGCCTTGGCGGCGTGCAGGGTGGCGCCGGCCAGCGCTTCTTCCGGGGTCAGGCGGAAGGAGGTGCAGGCCATGTTCAGCATCATGCGCAACGACAACGCCGGTGAGGTGCCGGGGTTGAGGTCAGTCGACACCGCCATGGCCACGCCGTGTTTGCGCAGCGCGTCGATGGGCGGCAGCTGGGTTTCCCGCAGGAGGAAGAAGGCACCCGGCAGCAGCACGGCAACGGTGCCGGACTTGGCCATGGCGATGGCGTCGTCTTCGGTCATGTATTCCAGATGGTCGGCCGACAGCGCCTGATAGCGCGCCGCCAGGCTGGAGCCGTGCAGCGAAGACAGTTGCTCGGCATGCAGCTTCACCGGCAGGCCCAGGCCCTTGGCCACCTTGAACACGCGCTCCACTTGCTCAGGGGAAAACGCCAGGTGCTCGCAGAAGGCGTCCACGGCATCCACCAGGCCTTCAGCGGCCAGCTCCGGCAGGATGCTGTCGCAGATGTGGTCGATGTAGTCATCGGCGCGGCCGGCGTACTCCGACGGCAGGGCGTGGGCGGCCAGGCAGGTGGCACGCACCGTGATGGGCAGGGCCTCGCCCAGGCGACGGGCGACTCGCAGCATCTTGCGCTCGCTGGCCAGGTCCAGGCCGTAGCCGGACTTCACCTCCAGGGTGGTGACGCCATCGCGCAGCAACTGGCGGGCACGGCGGGTGGCACTCTCCAGCAGCTCGTCCTCGCTGGCCTCACGGGTGGCGCGCACGGTGCTGGCGATGCCGCCGCCCTGGGCGGCGATCTCGGCATAGCTCACGCCTTCCAGGCGCTGCTCGAACTCGCGGCTACGGTCGCCGCCGAACACCAGGTGGGTGTGGCAGTCGATCAGGCCCGGAGTGACCCAGGCACCGCCGAGGTCAACCTCCACGTCATAGGGAATGGACGGCAGCGCTTCGCGCGGGCCGATCCACTCGATGCGCCCGGCGTAAGTGATCAGCACAGCGTCTTCGATGATCGAGTACTTGCCATCCTTCATGGTGGCGGCATGGCAGTTATGCCAGAGGTGTTTCATCTACGGCCTCCCGATTCGCCAGTCGCCCGCTCAGACTGGCTGCCGGCGACGTTGGAAGGGTTGGTGGGGGATTGCATGGGGTTCCTCTTGGGTGTGGCTTCGGCTCCCCCGGTCTGGGAGAAATCCGGATTCTGAAAACGGTTGCGGCGCCGCACGACGAAACGCTCGACATAGTCGTCGGCCGGCCGCGCCAGGATGTCTTCAGGTTGACCGACCTGAACCAACTGGCCGTCACGCAGCATGGCGATGCGCTGGCCGATCAGTAGTGCCTCGTCCAGGTCATGGGTGATGAAAACGATGGTCTTGCCCAGGTCCTGGTGCAGGGCCAGGAGCTGGTCCTGCATATCGGCGCGGATCAGTGGGTCCAGGGCGCTGAAGGCCTCGTCCATGAGAATGATGTCGGTGTCCGTGGCCAGCGCGCGAGCCAGGCCGACCCGCTGCCGCATGCCACCGGAAAGCTGCCGTGGAAAGGACGTCTCGAAGCCTTCAAGACCGACCCGGGAAATCCAGTAGCGAGCGCCTTCCAGGCAATTGGACTTCGGTTCGCCGCGCAGGCGCAGACCATAAGCGACGTTGTCCAGGACACTCTTGTGCGGCAGCAGACCGAAGCCCTGGAACACCATGCTGACCTTGTGCCGACGGAATTCGCGCAGGGCCTCCGGGCCATAGTCAAGGACGTTCTCGCCATCGACCAGAATCTCACCACTGCTGGGCTCGACCAGACGGTTGATGTGACGCACGAGCGTGGACTTGCCGGAACCGGACAGGCCCATGACCACGAAGCGCTCGCCCGCGCCAACGGACAGCGA
Source organism: Pseudomonas sp. LFM046 (assembly GCF_000949385.2). NCBI lineage: Bacteria > Pseudomonadati > Pseudomonadota > Gammaproteobacteria > Pseudomonadales > Pseudomonadaceae > Pseudomonas > Pseudomonas sp. LFM046. The sequence goes on from NZ_JYKO02000001.1 coordinate 5,419,654, forward strand.
CAGGTCATGGATGCCGACCACGCAGCCAGTGGCCTGCAGCACCTCGGCCTTGCTGCAACCCTGGTTGAGCATCGCCAGGGCAACCTCGGGGCGAGGCCCGAAGACTTTGCTCACCTGCCGCAGGACGATCTTGTCCGCCTGCTCGCCACTCATTGCCCTTGTACCCGCTCGGACCGACCGTAGGCCTGGGTGATGCGGTCGATGGCAACCGCGAGGATCACAATCGCCAGCCCCGCTTCCAGGCCTTTGCCGACATTGAGTGTCTGGATACCGATCAGCACCTCTTCGCCGAGGCCGCGAGCGCCGATCATCGAAGCGATCACCACCATGGACAGCGCCATCATCACGGTCTGGTTGATACCAGCCATGATGCTCGGCAGCGCCAGCGGCAATTGCACGCCCAGGAGCCGCTGCCAGTGGCTTGCCCCAAAGGCGTCGGTGGCTTCCAGCACTTCGGCATCCACCTGGCGGATGCCCAGGTCGGTCAGCCGAATCAGCGGCGGCACCGCGTAGATCACCGTGGCGAAAATGGCGGGCACCTTGCCCAGGCCGAAGAGCATCAGCACCGGGATCAGGTAGACGAAACTGGGCAGGGTCTGCATGACATCCAGCAACGGCATGAGCACGGCGCGAAGCCGGTCGCTGCGCGCCGCCAGAATGCCCAGGGGAATGCCGATCATCACGGCAATCAAGGTCGCCACCAGCATCAGCGCGACGGTCTGCATCAGCTTGTCCCAGAGCCCCATGGCGCCGACCAGAAACAGAAGGCCGACGATCATGAGTGCTCGGAATGCACGTCGCGTGGCGTGCCAGGCCAATGCTCCCACCAGGAGCAGGAACAGCCACCAGGGCAGCGCCCGCAGTGCGCTTTCCAACTGGACCACCGACCACAGCAGGCTGTCCGAAACCTGGCGAAACGCCGCGCCATACTGGGTCACCAGGGTGTCTACCCAGGCATTGACCCAGTTGGCAAAGGAGAAGGTGAAGCGTTCGGGGAACATGGGCGGCTCCATCGGGCGGATTCCCCCTCGCCCACTGGCCAAGGGGGTGGGCGCAGCCGTCTGGAACGCGGAGCGACGCCATGAGCCCTTCCGTTAAGGATAGGCGTGCAGCGCCAGCACGACCGCCCATCAGCCCCGCCCTATTCGCCCTGGGCCGCCACGGCGCCCATTGCTGCATTCGCCGGCCGTACCCACAGCCAGTAGGCGACCGCCAGCAGGGCAATCCAGACCGCGCCGACCCACAGCGCCGGACGGGAGTCCGGGAAGTAGCCGAGCACGCCGAAGACGAACACCATGAAGGCGATGGCGGCCGCCGGTGCGACCGGCCACAAGGGCACCGGGAACTTCAGCGCGGCAACTTCCGCCCGGCTCATTCCGCGACGCATGCCCACCTGGGCCAGCAGGATCATCAGCCAGACCCAGACAGTGGCGAAGGTGGCGATGGACGCGATCAGCGTGAAGACGTCTTCCGGGATCAGGTAGTTCAGCACTACCCCTACCAACAATGCTGCGGCCATGACGACCACGGTCAGCCAAGGCACGCCATGGCGCGACACTTTGGCGAAACCGGCAGGCGCCTGGCCCTGACGGGCCATGCCGTAGAGCATGCGGCCGGCGCCGAAGATGTCGCTGTTAATGGCGGAAATCGCCGCGGAGATGACCACGATATTGAGAATCGCCGCCGCCGAGCCGATGCCCAGGCCGTCGAAGATCTGCACGAAGGGGCTGCCCTGGGTACCAATTTGCGGCCAGGGGAAGATGGACATCAGCACGAACAGGGTCAGCACGTAGAACAGCAGGATGCGCATGGGCACGGCATTGATCGCGCGCGGCAGAACCCGCTGCGGATCCTTCGCCTCACCGGCGGTGACGCCGATGATCTCGATGCCGCCGAAAGCGAATACCACCACCGCGAAGGAAGCGATCAGGCCGCTGATGCCGTTGGGCATGAAGCCGCCGTGGGCCCAGAGGTTATGAATGCCGGTAGCCGCGCCGGCGTCGGCCGTGCCGAAGCCGTACACCATGATGCCCAGCCCGGCCAGGATCATCGCGACGATGGCGCCGACCTTCAGCAGCGACAGCCAGAACTCAAGCTCACCGAAGACCTTCACGCTGCACAGGTTGAGCCCTCCAAGGAAGAACACGAGGGACAGTACCCAGATCCAGCGGGGTACATCCGGGAACCAGAAGCCCATGTAGATACCGAACGCGGTCACGTCGGCAAGACCGACGATGATCATCTCGAAGGCGTAGGTCCAGCCAGTGACGAAGCCGGCCAGAGGGCCGAGGTAGGTGCTGGCGTAATGGCCGAAGGAGCCGGAAACCGGATTGTGGACCGCCAGCTCCCCCAGGGCGCGCATCACCATGTAGACCGCCGCCCCGGCGATCAGGTAGGCCAGCAGGACCGACGGCCCAGCCGCCTTGATGGCCGACGCGGAGCCGTAGAAAAGCCCGGTGCCGATGGCCGACCCAAGGGCCATGAAACGGATGTGCCGCGCACTCAGGCCGCGCTGCAATCCAAGCTGTTCGCTCATTCCGTAGAATTCCTAATTGTTCTTGTAGTGCTGGAGAAAGCAGGCCGCCCCGGTACGGGGCGGCCGGTAGGGCTTAGAAGCTCGGCAGCAGCTTCGTCGGCATCAGGCCGTTCAGGCAGCCGCTGGCCAGCAGGTTGCTGGCGGTCTCGATGTCCGGGGCGAAGAAGCGGTCTTCCTGGTAGTAGGGCACCTTGGCGCGCAGTTGGCCGCGGGCCTCTTCCAGCTTCGGCGAGCTCTTCAGGCCGGTACGGAAGTCCAGGCCCTGGCAGGCGCCCAGCCATTCGATGGCGAGAATGCCGCGCACATTGTCGGCCATGGCCCAGAGGCGCTTGCCGGCGTTGGGCGCCATCGACACGTGGTCTTCCTGGTTGGCCGAGGTGGGCAGGCTGTCGACGCTGGCCGGATGGGCCAGGGCCTTGTTGTCGCTGGCCAGGGCGGCTGCGGTGACCTGGGCGATCATGAAGCCGGAGTTGACCCCACCGTTTTCCACCAGGAAGGGCGGCAGCTGGGACATGTGCATGTCCATCATCAGGGAGATGCGGCGCTCGGACAGCGAACCGATCTCGGCGATGGCCAGGGCGATGTTGTCGGCGGCCATGGCCACCGGCTCGGCGTGGAAGTTGCCGCCGGAGATCACATCACCCTGCTCGGCGAATACCAGCGGGTTGTCGGAAACGGCGTTGGATTCGATCTCCAGCACTTCTGCGGCCTGGCGCAGCTGAGTCAGGCAGGCGCCCATGACCTGCGGCTGGCAGCGCAGGGAGTACGGGTCCTGGACCTTGTCGCACTTCTCGTGGGACTGGGCGATCTCGCTGCTGGCGGTGAGCAGGTCACGGTAGGCGGCAGCCGCGTCGATCTGGCCGCGCTGGCCACGGGCAGCGTGGATGCGCGCATCGAACGGCGCACGGGAGCCGAGCATGGCTTCGACGCTCAGGCCGCCGCAGACGGTGGCAGCGGCGTACAGGTCTTCGGCCTCGAACAGGCCGCGCAGGGCATAGGCGGTGGACACCTGGGTGCCGTTGAGCAGGGCCAGGCCCTCCTTCGCGGCCAGGGTCAGCGGCTCCAGGCCGGCGACAGCCAGGGCCTCGGTGGCCGGCAGCCACTCACCCTTGTAACGCGCCTTGCTCTCGCCGAGCAGGATCAGGGACATGTGCGCCAGGGGCGCCAGGTCACCGGAAGCACCCACGGAGCCCTTCAGCGGGATGTGCGGGTAAACCTCGGCATTGATCAGCGCGATCAGCGCATCGATCACCTTGCGGCGGATGCCGGAGAAACCACGGGCCAGGCTGTTCACCTTGAGCAGCATGATCAGGCGCACCATCGCGTCGTCCAGCGCCTCGCCGACACCGGCAGCGTGGGACAGCACCAGCGAGCGCTGCAGTTTTTCCAGGTCGGCCGGGGCGATGCGGGTCGAGGCCAGCAGGCCGAATCCGGTGTTGATGCCGTAGGCAGTGCGGCCCGCGGCGATGATGCCTTCGACGCAGGCGACGCTGGCGTCTATGGCCGGGCCGGCGCTGGCGTCCAGGGTCAGCTGCAGGGGCTGCTGGTAGGCCTTGCGCAGGTCGGCCAGGGTCAGGTGGCCGGGTTTGAGGTGCAGGTTCATCAGTTTCTCCTTATCCGCCGCCTTCCACGAGCGACGATGTTGAACTTCGGACGCGGCGCCCTGCGCCACGCCCCATAGTTAAAGTCTGGACTCAGGCGCCGTTGGCGGCCTTGTCGAGGTTGATCGAATCCGCCGGCAGCACCATGTGCTCCGGCACCGGGCGCTTGCTGCGCCGCGCCACTACGTAGTAGAGGACGCCGGGCACCACCAGGCCGATGATCCACGAGATATCCACTCCGCCGAGCGCCTCCACCAGCGGGCCGGTGTAGAGCTTGGTGGAAATGAAGGGCAGCTGTACCAGTACGCCGATGGCGTAGACGGTGATCCCCGGGACGTTCCAGCGGCCGTAGCGGCCATCCGGATTGGACAGTGCCGGCACGTCATAGCGCTCCCGGGTGACGAAGTAGTAGTCCACCAGGTTCACCGCGCTCCAGGGGGTGAAGAAGGTCAGCAGGAACAGGATGAAGGACTTGAACGCGGCCAGGAAGGAATGCTGGCCAAGCAGCGCCACCAGGGTGGAGGCGCCGACGATGCCCAGTACGAACAGCAGGCGCTGGGTGCGCGACACCTCGATGTGGCCACGGAAGCCACTGATGATGGTGGCGATGCACATGAAGCTGCCGTAGGAGTTCAGGGTGGAGATGGTCACCTTGCCGAAGGCGATGCTGAAGTACAGCAGCGCGGCTACGGCACCGGTGCTGCCAAGGCCGACAACGTAGGCCACCTCGTGACCGGCGAACTGGCCGTTGGCCATGGCCGCGACAAACACCCCGAGCACCATGGCGACCTGGGCGCCGATCACCGAGCCCAGACCGGCGGCGAGGAAGGTCTTCACCGCCGAAGTGCTGCTCGGCAGGTAGCGCGAATAGTCAGCCACGTAGGGGCCGTAGGCGATCTGCCAAGACGCGGCCAGGGACACCGCGAGCAGGAAGCTGGACCAGCTGAAATGGCGGTTCTGCAGCAGCTCGCCGACGTCGGCCAGGGTCATCACGCGGCTGAACAGGTAGATGAAGGCGATGATGCCGAGCACGCTGGCGATGCGGCCGATGTAGTGGATCACCCGGTAGCCGGACACAGCGGACAGGACGATTACCGCAGCGAAGATCAGGATGCCGACGCTGTCACTGACGCCAATCAGTTGGCCGATGGCTTGGCCGGAAAGCACGGTGCCGGTGGCAGTGAAACCGAGGTACATCAGGCACACCAGGACGATCGGGATGGCTGCGCCGTAGACGCCGAATTGCACCCGGCTGGAAATCATCTGCGGCAGGCCGAGCTTCGGCCCCTGGGCCGCATGCAGGGCCATCACCGCGCCGCCGAACAGCTGGCCGATGAACAGGCCGATCAGCGACCAGAACACGTCGCCGCCCAGCACGACGGCCAGGGCACCGGTGACGATGGCGGTGATCTGCAGATTGGCCCCCATCCAGAGGGTGAACTGGCTATAGAGGCGGCCGTGGCGCTCGGCCTCGGGAATGTAGTCGATCGAGCGACGCTCGATCAGGGGCTTGGCCGACGGCTCGTGGGACTGAGTCATCTAACGGTTCTCCAAATAGGCTGAAGTGGCGCGGCTCTTGTTGTTGTCCTTGAGAACTGTCATGCCTGCATGGCGCTCTGAAGTGCCTCCATTGCGGGCGCAAGGCCCATGCGCGGGGTGACGACCTGAGGTCGCCCCTGCACATGGGCCCCAGCCTTATTGCTTGCCGGTGATCATCGGCAGGTTCAGACCCTGTTCCTTGGCGCAGTCGATGGCGATCTGGTAACCGGCATCGGCGTGGCGCATGACGCCCGTGCCCGGGTCGTTGGTCAGGACGCGGGCGATACGCGCCGCCGCTTCGTCGGTGCCGTCACAGACGATCACCATGCCCGAGTGCTGGGAGAAGCCCATGCCCACGCCGCCGCCGTGGTGCAGCGAAACCCAGGTGGCGCCGCTGGCGGTGTTCAGCAGGGCGTTGAGCAGCGGCCAGTCGGAAACGGCGTCGGAGCCGTCCTGCATCGCTTCGGTTTCGCGGTTCGGGCTGGACACCGAGCCGGAGTCCAGGTGGTCGCGGCCGATCACGATCGGCGCGGACAGCTCGCCGCTGCGGACCATCTCGTTGAAGGCCAGGCCGAGCTTGGCGCGCAGGCCCAGGCCGACCCAGCAGATCCGCGCCGGCAGACCCTGGAAGCTGATGCGCTCGCGGGCCATGTCCAGCCAGCGGTGCAGGTGGGCGTCGTCCGGGATCAGTTCCTTGACCTTGGCGTCGGTCTTGTAGATGTCCTGCGGATCACCCGACAGCACCGCCCAGCGGAACGGGCCGATGCCGCGGCAGAACAGCGGACGGATGTAGGCCGGGACGAAGCCGGGGAAATCGAAAGCGTTGGCCACGCCCTCTTCCTTGGCCATCTGGCGGATGTTGTTGCCGTAGTCGAAGGTCGGCACGCCCATCTTCTGGAAGTCCAGCATGGCCTGCACGTGCACCGCCATGGACTGCTTGGCGGCCTTGACCACGGCAGCCGGCTCGGTCTGCGCGCGGTCGCGGTACTGCTCCCAGGTCCAGCCGATCGGCAGGTAGCCGTTCAGCGGGTCGTGGGCGCTGGTCTGGTCGGTGACCATGTCCGGGCGCACGCCACGGCGGACCAGCTCCGGCAGGATCTCGGCGGCGTTGCCCAGCAGGGCGACGGAGATGGCCTTGCCCTCAGCGGTGTACTTGGCGATGCGCGCCAGGGCGTCGTCCAGGTCGGTGGCCTGCTCGTCGACGTAGCGGCTGCGCAGGCGGAAGTCGATGCTGGTCTGCTGGCACTCGATGTTCAGCGAGCAGGCGCCGGCCAGGGTGGCGGCCAGCGGCTGGGCGCCGCCCATGCCGCCGAGGCCGGCGGTGAGCACCCAGCGGCCGGTGAGGTTGCCGTTGTAGTGCTGGCGGCCGGCCTCGACGAAGGTTTCGTAGGTGCCCTGGACGATGCCCTGGCTGCCGATGTAGATCCAGCTGCCGGCGGTCATCTGGCCGTACATGGCCAGGCCCTTGGCGTCCAGCTCGTTGAAGTGCTCCCAGTTGGCCCAGTGCGGCACCAGGTTGGAGTTGGCGATCAGCACGCGCGGGGCGTTGGCGTGGGTCTTGAACACGCCGACCGGCTTGCCGGATTGCACCAGCAGGGTCTCGTCGTCGTTCAGCTCCTTCAGGGTCTCGACGATCTTGTCGTAGCACTCCCAGTTGCGCGCGGCACGGCCGATGCCGCCGTACACCACCAGCTCTTTCGGATTCTCCGCCACCTCGGGGTCGAGGTTGTTCATCAGCATGCGCAGCGGCGCTTCGGTCAGCCAGCTCTTGGCGTTCAGCTTGGTGCCACGCGGGGCGCGGATTTCGGTGTCACGGAATTTGGTCATGGCTGACTCCTGGTAGGGCTAGTTCGGTGGCCGGCGTCACTGCACTTCTTCGGGGGACGGTCGAGGAAGCATCAGTCGTCTGCACACATATAAACTTGTACATACAAGCATAAGCAAGCAAAGGGCCAAAATCACCAGGACTTCCGAACAGAAATCATAAGATATTGAAATACAAAGGATTTATTGCGATCAACACGGAACGTACAGGCTGCAGGGAAGGCAGGGAAAAAGTGTTACCGCACCTGCGCACTGACCAATTTCGAAGCAGGCGCGCACGAATCTGGGGCCTTAGGTAACAGTCACCTCAGGGAAGCATCGAGGCGTTGCGCCACATCCGCCGGCACCCAGTTCGACCAGATTTCCCGGTGCTGGCGATAGAAGGCATCGGCCATGGGCCCCGCCTCGGCGTGCTCCTCGGCCATCCGCGCGAGGATGCCGTTGAACATCGGCAGGGGAATTTCCACTTTCTCGAAGGCCCGCACCAAGGCCGGCGCCTTGTCGTGCAACTCGCGGGAAACACCGATGGAAATCTTCGCCGGCAGGGAGCGAGTGCCAATGGGCTTGGGATTCTTGGGGTCGATCAGGGTTTCCCAGGCCTTCTGGTCGAAGGGCGGCTCCTCAAGCTGCACCAGTTGGTAACGCCCCATCAGCGGCGTCGGCGACCAGTAATAGAAGAGAATCGGCTGCCGCTGGCGGATGGCCGAGCTGATGGCCGCATCCAGCGCCGGTCCGGTGCCGGTGCGGAAGTTCACGTAGCTGTCTTCCAGCCCGTAGGCCTTGAGCTTCTGGCTGTTCACCCCTTCGCAGGTCCAGCCCGTGGGGCAGTTGTAGAAACGGCCCTTGCTGTTGTCTTCCGGGTCCTTGAACAGCGCCTTGAAGCGCGGCAGGTCGCTCACTGATCGCAGACCGGCGGCGGGAGCGCCCTCCCCTTTCACCAGGTAATCCGGCACCCACCAGCCCTCGGTGGCGCCCTTCACCGGCTCGCCGACGGCGAACACTTCTCCTGCCGCTTCCGCCTTGCGCCAGAGCTCGCTGCGACCGGCCCACTGCTCGGCAATCACCTGGATGTCGTTCTGCCGCAGGGCGTTCTCCATGGTCAGGGTGTTACCGGGGAGGACGTCGGTCTTGCAGCCGTATCCCTTCTCCAGCAGCACCCGCAGCACCTCGGTGGTGAACATGCCGCTCTCCCAGTTCAGGCCCGCCAGGACCACGGGCTTGGAATAGGGGCATTCGGCGGCTTCAGCCTCGAGGGAGGCCGGTAGCAGCAGGGACAGGACGATAGTGAACAGGACGCTGTGGCGGGGCATGGTCAGCTCCGAGGCGCGTAGCGGGCGACAGGTTTAGGTTTAGACCCTGTGGCGGCATAGTGCCTGTTGAAGCACAGGCGGGCTTGAATCCTGTAGGGGCGAATTCATTCGCCAAGCAGACCGAAGGCTTGCCCTTCAGGCCCCCAGGGCAGCTACGCCGCCCTTGGCGAATGAATTCGCCCCTACAAAAAACGGCCCGCATGGGCCGCAGATTGGGCTGAGCTAGCCGAAGCCCAACAATCTTTCAGCGCGGCGTCAGCTCGATCAGGCAGCAGGCCGCGCCCTTGCCGTTCAGCTTCACCTCGGCCAGGGCGCCGGAGGTTTCGAGGTGCAGGCAATCATGCTGGCCGAGCACCTTGGAAGCCTGCCCATCGAGGCTGAGGCTCACCCCGGCCTCGGCGGCGAACAGCAGGATGGTGCTGGCGGAAGAGAACAGCGTGCGCTCGCCATCCACGCGCAACCACTGCAGACGCGCGGCATAGCGCTGCGGCGAGTAGATGAGGTTGAAGTCGCGGATGGGGCCGTCGATCAGCTCGCACTGCACGGCGCTGTCGCCATCGAAGGCGAAGGCATCCAGGGCGGTGAGGTCGCGGGACTGCTGCCCGTCCACGGCCAGGCGCATGCCAGCGCCTTCCAGCACGGTGATCACCCGCTGATAGCCGGTGAAGGCGGAGAAGCCGCCGGATTCGCCCACGTCGGCAATGGACAGGCGCCAGCCGAAGCCGTCGAGACCGTCGCCCGCGTCACGGGCGATTTCCAGGGTGGAACCAGCGCCGTTCTTCCACGGCATGCGGGGATAGTCGGCGGCGAGCAGCAGGCGGGATTGGGTCATGAACCGAAACGTCCTTCGAGGCGGTAGCGGGAACCGGGGTAAAGCAGGCGCGCACTGGTCACGGTATTGCGCCCGGACCAGGTGCGCCGGCGGATCAGCAGGCAGGGCTCGCCGCGTTCGATCTGCAGCAGCCTGCACTCTTCAGCGTCTGCCAGGATGGCCTCAACCACGTGCTCGCCCTCGGTCAGCGGCGCCACCTGGGAGAGATAGGCGTAAGGGGTCTGGCGAGTGAAATCCTGCTTCAGGTAATCGGGCGCGACGCCCGGATTCACATAGCGGTCCTCGATCTGCACCGGCACGTCGTTCTCGAAATGCACGATGCGCGAATGGAACACCCGCTGGCCTTCACGCAGGTCCATCGCCAGCGCACGCTCGGGGCCGGCCACTTCATCCACCAGACTGACCACCACGCAATGATGGCGATGGCCGCGCTGGGCGATTTCCTCGGCGATGTTGTGCACCTCGAACAGCGCCGACTGGCCCTTGGGCTCGGCAACGAAGGTGCCCACGCCCTGCATGCGCACTAGCAGGCCTTCGGTGGTCAGCTCGCGCAGGGCGCGGTTGATGGTCATACGACTGAAGCCCAGCTCATTGACCAGCTCGCTCTCGGACGGCACGCGGTAATGGGGCGGCCAGGCGCCGCTCTGGATCTGCTGGCTGATCATCTGTTTGACGCGGGCGTAGAGTGGCGCAGGGGCCTCCCCCATCTGGGCGGCCAGCGAAGAAGGCACGGAAGGCGAACTGGGCACTGGAATCTCCTTGTCGGCGAAGTGGCGGACACCTGGAATGATCAGGTGAACTCAGAACTGGGTGCCCGCTCCCGGCATGTACCGGAATCGACAACTCCAGACAAGTGCGCGACTGACGTGAGTTTACGTCAGCTGCAAACGTCTGTATATGTATATACAAATAAAACCACCCATCCCCGGGGCCTCACCATGTCCGCTTTCTTCGCCGAACGCGCCCTGCTGCCGCAAGGCTGGGCTCGCAACGTCCGCTTCGAAGTCTCCTCCAACGGCCTGATCGAACAGGTTCAGGTCGACGCCTCTGCCGATGGTGCCGAACGCCTCCAGGGCCCGGTGCTGGCGGGCATGCCGAACCTCCACTCCCACGCATTCCAGCGCGCCATGGCCGGACTGGCGGAAGTGGCGGGCAACCCCAACGACAGCTTCTGGACCTGGCGCGACCTGATGTATCGCCTGGTGGGCCGGCTGAAGCCCGAGCAGGTGGAAATCATCGCCCGACAGCTCTACGTCGAAATGCTCAAGGCCGGCTACACCAGCGTCGCCGAATTCCACTACGTGCACCATGACAGCGACGGCCGTCACTACGCCGACCCGGCCGAACTGTCCCTGCGCGTCAGCCAGGCCGCACGGGATGCCGGCATCGGCCTGACCCTGCTGCCCGTGCTCTACAGCCACGCCGGCTTTGGCGGCCAGGCACCCAGCGAAGGCCAGCGCCGCTTCATCAACAGCACCGACAGCTACCTGGCCCTGCAGGAGCGCCTGCAAGGCGAGATCGCCCGCCAGCCGAACCAGGCACTCGGCCTGTGCTTCCACTCCCTGCGCGCCGTCACCCCCGAGCAGATCACCACCGTGCTGGCAGCCGAACGCGGTAGCCGCCCCATCCACATCCATATCGCCGAGCAGCAGAAGGAAGTGGACGATTGCCTGGCGTGGAGTGGCCGTCGTCCCCTGCAATGGCTGTATGAACACGTGCCGGTGGACGAGCGCTGGTGCCTGGTCCACGCCACCCACGCCGAATCCGACGAAGTGCAGGCCATGGCCGCCAGCGGCGCTGTCGCGGGCCTGTGCCTGACCACCGAGGCCAACCTGGGTGACGGCATCTTCCCGGCGGTGGACTTCCTCGCCCGGGGCGGCCGCCTGGGTATCGGCTCCGACAGCCATGTCTCGGTCAGCGTCGTGGAAGAACTGCGCTGGCTGGAATACGGCCAGCGCCTGCGCGACCAGCGCCGCAACCGCCTCTACCGCGCCGACCAGCCCCAGGTCGGCCGCACCCTGTTCGACGCCTCGCTGGCCGGCGGCGCCCAAGCGCTGGGTCAGCCGGTGGGGGCCCTCGCCGTGGGCAAGCGCGCCGACTGGCTGGTGCTGGACGGCAACGATCCCTACCTCGCCACCGCCGAAGGCGACGCCCTGCTCAACCGCTGGCTATTCGCTGGCGGCGACCGTCAGGTGCGGGATGTGATGGTCGCGGGCAACTGGGTGGTGCGGGATGGCCGGCACGCCGCCGAGGAACAAACTGCGCGGGCGTTTGCCGAGGTTCTGCGGGAAGTGCTGCGTTAAGCACCACGGCCCCTCTCCCTGTCAGGGAGAGGGGCTGGGGGAGAGGGCGCTGTCCGCCACGCGCCAGATCAGCAGGTCCGTGTCATACCCCTGCCCTTCCGCCACTTCCAGCAACTGTTCCCGGACCTTCTCCGACACCACCGGCGTGCGCGACAGCAGCCAGAGGTACCTGCGATCCGGGTTGCCCACCACTGCGGTGCGGTAGTCATCGTCGAGGTAGAGCACCCAGTACTTGCCCTCAGCCATGCCTGGGATGAGCCGGGCGAGCCAGGTATCGAAGCTGACCCGGAGCTTGTCGGTGCGCCCGTCTTCCTCGGGTTCGGCGCGGCCCCGGGTTTCCTTCCAGTCGCCACCCAGCGTGCGGCAGCGGTTCAGGACGGCGAGGCTGCCGTCGTCCTGCAGGTCGTAATGGGCTTCCGCTTGTGCGCAGCCGCGCTGGAAGGACACCGGCATCCGCGCCAGTTCGTACCAGGTGCCCTGGTAGCGCGCGAGGTCCACCGCGCCCACCGTGCGCGGCGGCACCGGCCCTTCGCCCCGGCTGGCGCATCCGGCCAGAAGCAGGACCGCCAGCAGCGCGGCGAGCGATTTCACTTGAGTCCCTTGCCGGAGAACATCAGCACTTTGTCCCCGGCGTACTGCACGCTGACGAAGGTTTTCTCGTCGCCCCAGGTGCAGCTGGTAAAGCCCACTGCGCCGGCACACTCGGTGGGGCTGCCCAGCAACGTTTCCACCTCGGCCTTGGTCATGCCGGACTTCAGCTTGGAATAGTTCTCCTGATTGAGCTTGTTGCAGGCGACCAGCACCAGACAGCAGGACAAGAGGGCGAGAGAACGCAGGGACATGGAGCACTCCTAAGGGGGATGGGACGCGAAAGGTCGCATGACTGTCCCCTTCGATTCTAGAAGCGCGAGCCGGGTTCCTGCAGGAAAGCGGATTCTTCGTCGCTGGAAGCGCGACCGAGAACAGCGTTGCGATGGGGGAAGCGACCGAAGCGGGCGATCACCACCCGGTGGCGCTCGGAGAAGTCGAGAAAACCGGCGAACAATTCCCGCTCGCGGGCGTCGGCGCCGTCCAGCAGCAGGTGATAGCGGTACAGCGCACGCTCCTGGCTGGCCAGGTCCTCGGCGTGTTCCAGCACCAGATAGATGAACACCTGGCGAATGGGGCTGAGGTGTCGATCCAGACCACGGGCCAGGCCGTCCGCCACCAGCGCCTGGGCGCGGCTGTCGCCAGAAAAGGCACGCGGGCTGCCACGGAAGATCATGCGCGGCAACTGGTCGAGCAACACAAGCAGCGCCAGCCAGCCGTCAGGCTGTTCGGTCCAGGCGGTGAGTCCACCATCCAGAGCCTGTTCAACCAGGTCGCCGAAGCGCTCACGGGCTTCGGCGTCCTGACTGTCTTTCTTGCCGAACCACAGGCCCTGGCGCGCCCCAGCGGTCTGGCTGGCGGAGGCCTCGGGGCCGAACCACCAGTCGAGCAGGGGCTGCCAGGGCTGCATCGGCTTACTCCTGGTGGTAGCCGGTGACGCGGGCCACTTCTTCCTTGGAACCGAGGAAGACCGGCACGCGCTGGTGCAGGGAGGTGGGCTGGATGTCGAGGATGCGCTGGCGACCATCGGTGGACGCGCCGCCGGCCTGCTCGATGATGAAGGACATCGGGTTGGCCTCGTACATCAGGCGCAGCTTGCCGGGCTTCTCCGGCTCACGGGCGTCCCAGGGGTACATGAAGATGCCGCCGCGGGTCAGGATACGGTGCACGTCGGCCACCATGGAGGCGATCCAGCGCATGTTGTAGTTCTTGCCCAGGGCGCCTTCCTTGCCCGCCAGCATTTCGCTGACGTAGCGCTTCACCGGGGCTTCCCAGTGGCGCTGGTTGGACATGTTGATGGCGAACTCGGCGGTGGTTTCCGGCACGCGAATGTTGTCGTGGGTGAGCACGAAGCTGCCCAGTTCGCGGTCCAGGGTGAAGCCCTTCACGCCATCGCCCAGGGTCAGCATCAGCATGGTCTGCGGGCCGTAGATGGCGTAACCGGCGGCCACCTGCTTGGCGCCCGGCTGCAGGAAGGCCTGCTCGTTCAGGCTGTCGTTCTGGGACAGGTGCTGCTCGGGGCAACGCAGCACCGAGAAGATGGTGCCCACGGACACGTTGACGTCGATGTTGGACGAGCCGTCCAGCGGGTCGAATACCAGCAGGTAGGCGCCCTTCGGGTACTTGCCGGGGATCTGGTAGGCGTTGTCCATTTCCTCGGACGCCATGCCGGCCAGGTGGCCGCCCCACTCGTTGGCTTCCAGCAGGATCTCGTTGGACATCACGTCCAGCTTCTTCTGCACTTCGCCCTGAACGTTCTCAGTGCCCATGCTGCCGAGCACGCCACCCAGGGCGCCCTTGGATACCGCGTGGCTGATTTCCTTGCACGCACGCGCCACAACTTCGATGAGGAAGCGCAGATCGGCAGGGGTGTTATGGCTTCGGGTCTGCTCGATCAGGTAGCGACTCAGGGTAACGCGGGACATGGAATGGCTCCGGAGGGTGGAAAAATGCGCGCATTTTAGCGCGAGTCGAATAGCAATGCCTCTAAGCGGGATGGAAGGCGCTGAAACATTTACCGTCACAGCCCGCAAAGGCTACGGAATCATCTGACGCCCAAGGGCCGCGACAGGTTCAGCCGTCAGTCGGCTGCGGATTCAGCCACGCGCCGCACCTGGTTACGGCCGTTGCGCTTGGCCTCGTAAAGCGCCGCATCGGCGACTTGCATCAGCTCTTCCAGGGTCTGTCCCTGGGCCGGCCAGACCGCCAGGCCAGCCGACAGCGTCACCGCCAGCGGCCCCTCGCGCGTCGGCAGCAATTTGCCCGCCAGTTCCTGACAGAGCCCCTGCAGGCGGTGGAAGGCCTCTTCGCCGCCGGCGCCCGGCAGCAGCAGGAGAAACTCCTCGCCCCCAATGCGGAACACCGCGTCGCTGCCCCGCAGGTTGCCGGTGAGGTGGATGGCGACGGCACGCAGCACGTCGTCGCCCACCAGGTGGCCATGGCGGTCGTTGAGTTGCTTGAAATGGTCCAGGTCCATCAGCGCCAGGGCGATCGGCGTGTGATCCCGCTGACTGCGGGTCAGCTCGCGAGCGAACAGTTCGCCCAGGTGCCGGCGGTTATAGAGGCCGGTCAGCGGGTCGCGCAGGGCCTGTTCCTGCAACTGCTCGTGCAGGCGGGTGATGGTGCGCAGGCGTTCCTCGCTGGTGGCCAGGGCCTCGGCCAGCTTGAGTTCGCTGCAATGGCGCTCGGTGATGTCGCGCAGGTAGAGCATCTGCCCAAGGACGGCCGTGCCGCCGCGGGTAACGCGCTCGATTTCGCGGCAGCGCACTTCGAAGTAGCGCGACGACTTGGCCGGAATCAGCAGCATCTCCTTCCCGCCCGTCGCCAGCATGGCCGCCAGCTCGCCACCGTAGACCGGCCAGTTCGCCAGGGTCCTGCCCTGCCAGGACTCGGGTTGCCCCGCCAGTTCCAGGGCCGCGGGGTTGGCATCGATCACCCGGCGCCGGGGGTCCACCACCAGCACCGGGTCGGGCAATTCCTCCAGCAGCAGGTGGCGGGCCACCGGCAGCAAGTCGAACAGCCGCACCCCGACGATCAGGCAGGCGAAAGCCACCAGGGTGAAGGCGAAGCTGAAGGGCGTGGGGTCGAAGCCGAACAGGGTCCAGCCGTAGACCACGTAGCTGAGGTTGGCGCCCCAGGGCACGCAGGTGACCAGGACGAAGGCCAGGTAATGGCGGCGGTGCACGCCACGGCTGGCCAGCGCGGCACGGGACACCACGCCCAGGCAGAAGACCATGAAGACATAGACATACACGGCCACCGCATTGAACAGCGGCCCGTGGTCATAACGAATCGCCGCGCCGGGCGTGGCATCCACCGGAACGGTGCCGGGTCCGTAGAACAGTTGGTGCCAGGGATTGCTCAGCGCCATGGCGGATGCCACCAGTGGGGCGATACTCGCCAGCAGGTAGCCGCGCGGGCTCAGGGGTTCACGGATGCTGTGGACGTACTGCCAGAGGAAGATCGCCCACAGGGTCGGAACGCCGATGATCCCCGGCCAGGCCATGCTGGCCCAGAACACCTTGCACTGCGGCCCCTGCGCCGCCAGCTCCAGGCCGGCGGCGGCCAGCCACCAGAAGATGCCCATGTGCAGAACGATGAAGCTCTCGCGGCCGGGGAAATAGCGCTGGCGGCTCACCCAGCGCGCCATGAGAATCACGCCGAAGCCGACCACCATGGTCAGGGCTACGGCGGCATTCAGGCTCCAGCCACTGGCCAGGCAGGCGTTCATCGCCGGACTCCGAAGAACGCGGCGGGAGGGAGTTCGTGGTGCGGGTGGAACTGCTGAAGGCTGGGCACTGGCCGTCCTGACCTGAATCTGGACCGCCATCTGCGGCCCGAAGAGTGACAGGACAAAGATACATCAAAAAGCCATTACCGCCGCTGCGGGACAGTGCCGCGCGTCAGGAACGCGCGGCAGGGCGGCGCAACAGGCTGATGGCCATGGCGCCAAGCAGGCCGACGCCCAGCACAAGCACCGCCCAGAGCCCGACACGTTTCCAGATGATCTGCTCTACCGTCTTCCGTTCCGCCGGCTGGGCGCCGGTCTGGGGCGGCATCGCCACTGCTTCGGCGCGGCCCATCTTCTCCAGACGGGACGCATCGAAGCCGGGCACCAGGGTCGCCAGGGGCAGTTCTTCGCGGCTGGACTCCACATTGCCGAGGGCCAGCGTGAAGGGTGGCTTGCCACGGGTGAGGAACACCACCTGGGTGGCGTGCATGCCCACTTCCAGACGCGGCACCTGCTGGCCGAAGCCGCCGGCGCGCTGGTCCGCAGTCAGGCGCACTTGCTTGACCGCCATCCAGCCGGGCAGCTCCAGTTCTTCCCGCGCCACTTCCTTGCCGTCCTGGGGCAGCCGGTAGAGCAGGCCGGAAGCCAGCGGCTGCCACTGCGGCGCGCCGTCGCGACGGGCCTCCACCTGTACCGGAATCAGACTCCCCGGCTGCTCCACGGCAATGCGTAAACGTTCGATGGGCAGGCCCAGGGGCAGCTCCCAGCTGTACTGGCCGTCCTTCGCACTGACCGGCTCCATCGGTGCCGACCAGGCCATGGCGGCCGGCAGGTTCTCGTGGCTGGCGCTGATCACCTTTACCGCCGTGAGCTGGGGAGCCAGTCGCGGGCTCTGCCAGAGCAGCCGCAGGTAACGGGCGCTGCGTCCCGGTAGCGTCACCTCGCGCTGATCGATGCGCTGATCGGCGAAGGACAACCGCGCCACCTGCCCATCGCCCCAGGACTCCCAGTGCTGCAGGTCGTCACTGGCTTCGATGCGGAAGTGCTGGAAGCCTTCGCTGCCGGCACTCCAGTCCAGATTGAGCTGCTCCAGGGGTTCCTTCACGGCGCTGGCATCCAGCAACCAGCCGCGCAGCTGTTCGCCGGAGGCGGCCGGGTTTTCCGGCACCACCTGCACCACGGTGCCGGTGGTGCTGCGCTCCACCCGCACGCTGGGCAGGCCGGCAGCGTCGTCGGCCGGACCGTGCAGCGGGAACCAGCGCAGCACGTGCTCATGACGGGCGCGGCGCTCGCTGTCGATGCTGCGGGTCAGGGAGTAGGCCAGGGCCTCCCCGTCGGCGTTGAATACCCGCAGGTCGCGCAGGTCGGCGTGGCGCGCGGCGAAGTGCAGGGCCATGGGCAGCTCCAGCCGGTACCAGGGCCCCTCGCCGTCCAGCCGGAGCTCGACGCGGGTGCTGAAGTCCTCCGGCTCGGCGGCGAGCAGCGGCTGGCAGAGCAACCCCAGACCGGCCAGCAGGGCCAGGCCGGGACGACGCAGGGAAGACAGATTGATCATGCGCTGACCCGCTCCTTTTCAGGTTCCGCGCGCCTGGGCGGCAGGGGCGCGAAGTAGCCGACGACCAGCAGCAGGACGCCGACGCCAATGAAAGACACGATTCGTTCCAGACCGCCCCGGTTCCCCAACTCGACGAAGAACAGTTTGGCCACCACCAGCGCGATCAGCCCCGCGCCCACCAGCCAGAGTTCGCGTTGGGCACGCAGGTGGCCACTGACCATCAGGCCGAGGGCAATGCTGGTCCAGACAATGGACAAGCCGGCCTGCACCTGCATGGAATCCAGCTGTGCCGCCAGTTCATAGGGCACACCGCCCCAGTGATGGGCGCAGCGGAACACCGCAGCGGTGGCCAGGGCGAACAGCGATACGCCGGCCACGGCCTGGGTTGCCCAGTCCGGCAGCGACGGCAGGCCGAATTGCGGCAGGCAATCCCGCAGCCAGAGGCAGACGCCCAGCAGCGCGAACAGCAGGCCCAGCTCCAGCGGATTGAGCAGCGGCAGATAGGGCAGCGGTTCCGCCGTGCCGTCGCTCCAGGCGTTGGCGATCCAGAACCAGGCGAGCATCAGCAGCGCCAGCGGCAGGGAGGCCCAGAGGCGGTACTCCCGCGGATAAGCCGCCACCGGCCACGGCAGGCGCGGGCGCAGCGACACCAGCAACAGCCAGGCGCTCGGCAGCAGCGCCCAGCCCAGCCAGCGCCAGGCGTTGTACTGCTCGGACAGCAGCATCAGCAGGTAACGCAGCTCCAGCGCCACCACCCCGAGCACCAGCCAGCAGCCCAGCACATGGGCGGCGCCGCGCGCGCCGGCCGGCAGCAGGCCATCGAGCCGACGCAGGGCCAGCAGGTGCACGACGAACAGGGCACCCCAGCCGGCCCAGCCGAAGTCCGCCGCCGGGTGGTACTGCGGCTGCCAGGCCACGGCCAGCGCCACGACACCCACCGGCGCCAGCAACAGGCTGAGCAGCGCCAACGCTCGCCACTGCTCGCGCCCGGCCAGCCAGAGCGAGAAAGCGGTACTGGCGGCGGCCAGCAGCAGGGCCAGGGGCACCTGAAGGCCGGGTTCGGCGAAGCGGCCGATCTCCGCCAGCCAGGCCAGGGCCCACCAGCCGGCGCTCCAGGCCAGCAGCAGTTGCGACAGGTGGCCGAGACTCAGGCCGCCCATGGCGGCCTCGTCACGCGCCGCCCGCTGCAGGCGCCAGGCGCCGGCAAAGGCGGCCAGCGCCAGCACCGTCGGCGTCCAGAAGCCGGCATGGGCCAGCGGACGCAGATCCTCGCCGCCAAGTTGGCCCAGCAGCAGCGGGCTTACCGCCAGGAAGCTGAAGCCGGCCAGCACTTGCAGGAACAGGCCGAAGTAGAAGCCGGCGCGCTGTTGCAGGTGCAGGCTGAGCCAGAGGATCAACAGCCCGCTGCCGGCCCAGACGGCACCGGCGGTGCGCCAGGGCAGGACGAACAGCACCGCCAGGTTGACGAAGGCCAGGCCTGCCAGCAGGACCAGCGACAGGCCACGCAGCAGCCGCGTGTCGCTGCGCACCTGCTCGTCGCGGGCGGCCAGCAGCATCCCCCCGATCAGCGCCAACCCGATCAGGGAGGCCACCAGCAGGCCGCGCCAGCCCGGCACGCCACCGCTGCCCAGTCCTGAACCGTCGATATCGAGCAGGAAAATTGCGCCGCCCAGCAGCTGCACCGCGAAGGCCGTGAAGAGGAACGTACGGGATTGCAGGCGGAGCCCGGCGAACAGGGTGGCCAGGCCCGCCAGGGCCCAGGAGATGGCCGTGCCTTCGGCGGCAAAGCACAGCGGCGCCATCAGGTAGAGGAATGCCAGCCCGGAGCAGGCCAGCACAGGCTGTCCCCGGTGCTCCAGTGACGTGGCGGCCTCGACAGGCGCCTGGCGCAACTGCCAGAAACTGAACAGCAGCGCAGCGCCCAGCATCAGGGCGCCCAGGGGCGAGCCGTCCAGCAGGGTCTCGCTTGCGGGGTGCAGCTTCCCGAGGAACGCCAGCGCAGCGCCCAGTTGCAGCAGCAGCGCAAAGGCCCGCGCCAAGGGTCGGCCCTGGCGCAGGCCGAGCCAGTAGATGCCCGCGCCTTCCACGGCCCAGGCGGCGGAGGTCCAGCGGGCGTCCAGCCCGAGGGGAATGGCCAGGCTGCCGAAGACCACGCCCAAGGCCAGGCAGGTCTCCACCAGCAGCAATGCGCGGCCGGCGGTGCGGCCCGCCAGGATGCGCGCCAGGACGATGTAGAACAGCCCCAGGGCAAGGGCGCTGAAAGCGGTACCGAATTCGATGTGGCGAATCAGCGCCACCTGCAGGCCGAAGCCGATGATCGGCGGCCCGAAGAGCACGGTGCCGTCCACCGTATCGGCCTGGCGCGCGGACCAGCGCAACAGCTCGTCGCGCTCAGCCGGCGCATCCACCGCCTCCGCCAGCTTGCGCCGGGCGAACAGCAGGCCGATGCCCACGTACATCAGGAAGAACAGCACCAGGAAGGGTTCGGTGCTGGCGAACAGTTCAGGCCGATAGGAACGCAGCCCCCAGGCGAAGCCGATGCCGAAGGTGCCGACGAAGCCGATCAGGTTGAGCAACCGCCAGGCCTTGAACCAGGCGATGGCGAAGATGCCGGCATTGAGCAGGGCGAAGTAGCTGAACAGGGCCACATGGTTGCCGCTGCCCGTGGAGGTGAGGATCGGCGCGGCAAAGCCGCCCAGGGCTGCGGCGGCGGCCAGGCCCAGGGCGTCCTGGGCCACGGCGAGGATGGCGGAAAACAGGGTCACCGCCACCAACAGGCCGAAGGCCATGGTCGGGTCCAGCAACGGATGCAGGCGCATGGCGGCGAATACCGTCAGGTAGAGCACGGCGATGCCTGCCCCCTGGAGCATCAGCCCGTAATTGGGGTTGCGGCGGCGCAGCCACCAGCCAAGGCCGAGCAGGGCAATGGCCGCCAGGGTCACGCCGGCGTAACGCATTTCCACCGGCACCACCATGCCTTCGGTGGCGTAGCGCAGGAGGAAGGCCAGGCCGAGGAACAGCAGCACCACGCCGATGCGCAACACGGTATTGCCGCCGAACAGCCAGTCGCGGGCGGCGGCGAATCCCCGTTCGAGCAGGGACGGTTCGCGGGGTTTGGGTGGTTTCGGGGGAGCCTGGCGCGGAGCGCTGGGCTGCGCGTCCCGGCTCCAGGCATCGGTCGCGACGGTAGCAGCCGGCGCGGGCCGGACTTCGGCGGCGGCGACCGGCGGTTCCTGCACGTCTTCCGGCAGCTCCCAGACCAGGTCGGTATCGGCCGGCTGAACAGCTTCGGGCGCAGTTTCGGGCTGGGCTTCGGCCAGTGGTGCGACGGTTTCTTCCGCCGGCGGGGGCGGCGGCTCGGCGGCGGGCTGCGCCCTGCCCTGCTCCACCTTGAGCAGGCGCTCGTGGATGGCCTGGGTGCCCTTGTCGAAGCGGGCCGCGAAGCCGTTCAGCGCCTTGCGCAGCTCGGCATTTTCCCGCGCCAGGTCCCGCAGGCGAAGCGCCTGGCCCAGTCCCAGCCCCATCAGGCCGCCGAGCAGAGCCCCAACGACGCTTTCATCGATCCCGGCCCCGAAGGCCAGGCCAAGCAGCATGAAAATCCATTGCATGCAGTATTTACTCGGAGGATTGAGCACCTTGGCCGCATCCATCGCAGCCGCAATCGGCCAGAAGCTACAAGAGATTTGGCCGAGTCCCAATAGAGACGCCTGCCATCTGGCTCACAGATACAGAAGATTCCTATAGCTCGACGAAGCGCCGGTACAAATCTGGCAAGACAAAGGGAAATTTCGCACTGCCCGACGGGAAACTGTTCACTTTTTCACCGACATCGCTATGATGCCCGCCCCTCTTCCCTTGCCTGCTCGCCGACCATGAAGACCATGCTGATCGTCGGTGCCGACCTCGACCGGACGGACACCTGGATCAAATACGAAAAGACCATGTGCCACGCCTGCGTCTCCAGCTGCTGCACGATGCCGGTCGAAGTGCGTCTGACCGACCTGATCCGCCTGGAACTGGTGGCCGAGTTCGAGCGTGGCGAACCGCCGAAGAACATCGCCAAGCGGCTGATGAAGGACGGCATCGTGGAGCGCTTCAGCCAGAAGTCGGGCATCTTCACCCTGACCCGGATGGGCAACAACGACTGCTACTTCCTCGACCGCAAGAGCCGTCTGTGCACCGTCTACGACAAGCGCCCGGACACCTGCCGCAACCACCCGAAGATCGGCCCGCGTCCCGGCTACTGCGCCTTCAAGCCGAAGGACTGAAGCACTCCGCCTCGTAGGGTGGGCTTCAGCCCACCAACGAAACCGCGTGGGCTAAAGCCCACCCTACAGGGCTGCGCAGCAGCCCCGCTCCGGCCCACACGATCGGTCAGCCCCTGACGGCGCCCAGCACCTTCGTCACCACACTCACACCGGCCAGCACCAGGGCACCGGCGAGCACACCCGCCACCCCGTCAATCACCAGCTGCACCAGCCAGGAAAGCCCACCGGAAGCGGCCAGCACCGGCTCCAGCAGATGGTGGGCCGCCGGAATGCCGTGGAGGATGATGCTGCCACCCACCAGGAACATCGCCGCGGTACCCAGCACGGAAAGGCCTTTCATCATCCAGGGCGCGGCCACGAGGATGGCGCGACCTATCGCCTGGGCCGCCGAACTCGCTTGGCGCACCAGGTAGAAGCCCAGGTCGTCCAGCTTCACGATGCCGGCCACCAGGCCGTACACACCCACCGTCATGATCAGGGCGATGCCCACGAGCACGGTCAGTTGCTTACCGAACGCGGCATCAGCCACCGTGCCGAGGGTAATGACGATGATCTCGGCGGAGAGGATGAAGTCGGTGCGGATCGCGCCCTTGATCTTGTCCTTCTCCATGGCCACCAGGTCCACCTCCGGGTCGGCCACGGCTTCCGCCAGGGCGGCGTGAGCCTGCTCGTCCTCGTCATGGCCGTGCAGCCACTTGTGCGCCAGCTTCTCGAAGCCCTCAAAGCAGAGGAAAGCACCGCCCAGCATCAGCAGCGGGATGACCGCCCAAGGCGCCAGCGCACTGATCAGCAGCGCCGCCGGCACCAGGATGGCCTTGTTCACCAGGGAGCCCTTGGCCACCGCCCACACCACGGGCAGCTCGCGCTCGGCCCGCACACCGCTGACCTGCTGGGCGTTCAGCGCCAGGTCATCGCCCAGCACACCGGCGGTCTTCTTCGCGGCGACTTTAGTCATTACCGAAACGTCATCGAGCAGGGTGGCGATGTCGTCGATCAGGGTCAGCAGGCTGGCTCCGGCCATGGTGGGTCCTTGCAGGGGAAGCTAAATGGGGATGCGCCGCATTTCAGCGCAGGCGAACTACAGACAAAAACGCCCCGCCGGTCAACTGGAATCCCACCCGATGTGCCCCCTGCCCCGCTTCAGGACGAGCTTCGGCCGTGGGTGGCCCTGCCGATGAACGTCAGGCGCCCTACCGCACCGACTGATTCAGAAACAACGCCCCGAATGAACAACGCCCTTGCCGGCGAGGCTGGCAAGGGCGCTGATCAGGGACCACCCCGGAGCCGCTGGTCCTGGCAGCGGCTGCGGGATGGAATGGGCTCAAATCATATGCCTGGCTGTAGTTACGGCTACGGTTGTTTTGGCGGTTGGCCCGGCGGCACTTGCTGGTCCACCTGTGCACTTAGGGGCTCGACATTGATCGTGAAGTTCCTCTGCTGCCCCTGCTCCTCGATCTGGTGAACGCCCAAGCCAGAAACCGTGCCGCTCGTACCGGCGGCAAAGGCCCCAGGTTCTGGCCCCCTGACCCTGAAATCACGATCGGATTCGCAATCACAGTCCGCCGCCCCTACGAAGGGCCCGGCATTGAAGGTGCCATCCTGGTGGAAGTGCGCAAAGCCTGGGTGTATATCCGCGACGAACTCGTTCTCTTTATCGTCGAGCACCGGGTTGTCATCGAAGGCCCGGCCACGGATGCCCCTGAGCAATTCGAACTGGTTGTTCAAGGTCAGGTTCCAGGTGATGCGCAGGCCAAAACTGTCCGCGGCCGCCGCCGCCTCCTGGACGAATTGAATGGGGATGGGATTGCCGTCGACAAAGGTCAACGTCAGGTCCAGCGTGCCCTTGTTACGCCCATCCCCGGCGTTGCCGGTGAATACGCAATTGCTGACCTGAGCATCGTCAAAGACGATCGACCAGCCGGTATCCCTGCTGCCGTCGGCCAACTCACAGACACCGGCATGCGCCGGGGTCGCGTAGAGCCCTGCACCGACGATGCTGATGGCGAATGGAACGGAGTAGACCTTTAACCATTGAGTGAACATGGCTTGCCTCCTGAGCAAGGAGAGGGGCGAAGTGGTTCTTCCTGACTGTTCGCCGCGAACCGCCCGCGGCCCTCGCCCAATGCGTGCCGAAAGACACCTGGGTAGCTTCTTTGTGCGTTCTCTCTGGATGGTGCGGCCGGTCAAGCACCCGGCCCGTGCTGCTGTCATCTCCGCCGCTGGCGGGAGCTTGGTTCCGCTACTGGCGGACCAGTTAATCATTCTATTGGCCGGTCGGGCGGACGGTTGTGCATCTCTTGCAGTGGCTTGTGCATTTGTTGCGAGCCCGCGCCGCAGCGAAACTGCGACGGGGTGACGCCCAGATGCCGGCGAAACGTCCGGGTGAAGTGCGAGACATTCGGCAACCCCACGGCGCAGGCGACCTCGGTTACCGAGACGCGAGGGTTGATCAGCAGGTCCAGGGCACGTTCGAGCCGGTATTGGCAGAGGTAATCGCGAAAGGTCAGGCCGAAAGCACGCTTGAAGGTCCGGCTGAACTCGTAGATGCCCATCTGGCAAGAGCCCGCGACGTCCTGAAGCCGCATCGGCTCGGAATAATGCCGCTCCATGTAGTTCAGGGCGAGCTGGGCTGCCCCTGACGAATGGCCCGGCGCACTGACCCGGCTCTCCAGCGGGATATAGGGCGCCGGCATGGCGATCTGCCGAGGGCTCTGCTGTTGCAAGGGGAGGACGGTCAGGAGCGTCGTGATCCGCGTGCAGAGCTCCTCGGGGGTCACCGGCTTGACCAGGAAGTCCCAGACCCGGGTGCGAAATGCCCACACAGCCAAGGCCTCCGAGTGCTGGAGGGTGAGCATCAGGATGGGAAGAGACGGATAGGCCTGCTTGGTGGAGCGCAGCGCCTGCAGGGAAGGTATGTCGGGATAGTCGTACTCGAAGCACGACAACAGTGGCGTGGCTTGATCGATGTTCTCGGGTATGGCGGCCCGTTCAACGACACGCCAGATCTGGAATTGCGCTTCCAGTTCCCCTACCGGGCTGGGCGCGGCCCTGTTGGTGCGAAGATCCGCCCAGACGAGACATGGCAAGTTCATCACGCTGTCTCCCGCCGCACTGCTGGCCGTCGGTCCGGCCATTTTATTGGAAGGAATGGACAAGCAGCCCGCCGACTGCCCGACGGGGGCGGGGCAAATTCAGGACAGTAGGATGGGTCGGGCGGCGTTCCGCGAGCGGAGCGATACCCATCGATCCGTTATCACGTGGATACTCCCCATACCCATTTCCCGGCCTTGTTCGCGCCCGACTGCATCCTTCACGTGCCCCGGTCACGGTCAGTCCCAGGACCGCCTCGGCTACTCCACTGGCAACGAAGAAACCGTCGATGCCATCAACGATGGCCGGGCCCTAAAAAGCATTGATCCGCGTCGGCCATCCGAAGTGCCAGCAATTGGATGAATGGTCCACCCGCGAAGTCATCCGCACCCTGCGCGGCCAGGAGGCCGAGAACGACGTCTACCTCCGCCGCGATTTGATGACCTGGCAATCCTGGCGGCTGATGCTGCTGGAATGACTGGGGGACTATGAATGCCGTGGGAGAAAGCGCCGCGCTACGAGTCGACTTAGCGTCCGGATCACGCCTGAATGCGCTTCCAAGCGAAGCGCGGGTCGCACCGTCCAGACGACCCAAGAAATTGCCCCCGCCGGATCGCCCCGGCGGGGGCTATTCATTCACGGCGCGAGAAGGCCGGGGACTGAAAGCCCAAGACCAGAGCCGCCGCACGCTCACCGCGAAAATTCCGTGTTCGTTGAAATCCCTTTCCTACCGCCCACGGGACGCACGGCGCGAAAACGAAAAAGCCCCCGCCGGATCGCTCCGGCGGGGGCTTTTCATTCACTGGGCGAGGATCAGACCTTGCTGCGCTCGTAGCGCTTGCGGTCGTTCTCGTTCAGCAGCTTCTTGCGCAGGCGAATGGACTTCGGCGTCACTTCCACCAGCTCGTCTTCGTCGATGAATTCCAGTGCCTGTTCCAGGGTGAACTTCAGCGCCGGGGTCAGCTGGATGGTCTCGTCCTTGCCGGAAGCGCGCATGTTGTCGAGCTTCTTGGCCTTGGTGGGGTTGATCACCAGGTCGTTGTCGCGGCTGTGGATACCGGCCAGCTGGCCTTCGTAGACTTCGTCGCCCGGGGACAGGAACAGCTTGCCGCGGTCCTGCAGGGTTTCCAGGGAGTAGGTCAGCGCGGTGCCGGTGGCCATGGAGACCAGCACGCCGTTCTGGCGGTGGGCGACGTCGCCGGCCTTCACCGGACCGTAGTGGTCGAAGGTGGAGGTCAGGATGCCGGTGCCCGAGGTCATGGTCAGGAAGGCGTTACGGAAGCCGATCAGGCCACGGGCCGGGATCACGTATTCCAGGCGGATACGGCCCTTGCCGTCGGGGATCATGTTGGTCATGTCGCCCTTGCGCAGACCCATCTGCTCCATCACCGGACCCTGGTGCTGCTCTTCGATGTCGATGGTGACGTTCTCGTAGGGCTCCTGCTTCACGCCGTCCTTCTCGATGATCACCACTTCCGGGCGGCCCACGGCCAGCTCGAAGCCTTCGCGGCGCATGGTTTCGATCAGTACGGACAGGTGCAGTTCGCCACGGCCGGAAACCTTGAATTTCTCGGCGGAGTCGCCCGCTTCAACGCGCAGGGCCACGTTGTGCAGCAGTTCCTTGTCCAGACGGTCCTTGATGTTGCGGCTGGTGACGAACTTGCCTTCGCGGCCGGCGAACGGCGAGTCGTTGACCTGGAAGGTCATGCTCACGGTCGGCTGGTCAACGGTCAGCGGCGGACGGGCTTCGACGTTCTGCGGGTCGCACAGGGTGTCGGAGATGAACAGCTCTTCCATGCCGGATACGCAGACGATGTCGCCGGCTTCGGCTTCGGCCACTTCCACGCGCTGCAGGCCCGAGTGGCCCATGATTTTCAGGATACGGCCGTTGCGGCGGGTACCGTCGTCGCTCACGGCAACGACCTGGGTGTTGGACTTGACGCGGCCACGGGCGATACGGCCGATGCCGATCACGCCGAGGAAGCTGTTGTAGTCCAGCTGGGAGATCTGCATCTGGAACGGGCCGTCGACGTCGACGTCCGGCACCGGCACGTGGTCGATGATGGCCTGGAACAGGGCGTCCATGTTGTCGTCCATCTTCTCGTGGTCCATGCCGGCGATGCCGTTCAGGGCGCTGGCGTAGACGATCGGGAAGTCGAGCTGCTCGTCGGTGGCGCCGAGGTTGTCGAACAGGTCGAAGATCTGGTCGATAACCCAGTCAGGACGCGCGCCCGGACGGTCGATCTTGTTCACCACCACGATCGGACGCAGGCCGGCCTTGAACGCCTTCTGGGTCACGAAACGGGTCTGCGGCATGGGGCCGTCCTGGGCGTCCACGACCAGCAGTACGGAGTCCACCATGGACATCACGCGCTCGACCTCACCGCCGAAGTCGGCGTGGCCGGGGGTGTCCACGATGTTGATGTTGTAACCGTTCCACTTGATGGCGGTGTTCTTCGCCAGGATGGTGATGCCGCGCTCTTTTTCCTGGTCGTTGGAGTCCATCACGCGCTCGTTTTCCGCTTCTTTGCGGTCGAGGGTGCCGGACAGCTTCAGGAGCTTGTCCACCAGGGTGGTCTTGCCATGGTCGACGTGGGCGATGATGGCGATGTTGCGGAGATTTTCGATCACGTTTGTATCTCGATCAGAGGATTCGGTTTGCCGCGCAGTCTATGCGGCACATATGAATGAAGTGCGAATCAGGCGGCCCGATGGTCGGGAGGGCGATGGCGGATGCTGCCGCCGAACAGCCCGGGCTGTTTAGGCCGGACGATAAACACGCACATTGGCATGCCCCTCGCTGAGCAAGTGGTGGGCATGCAGACGGCTCATCACGCCCTTGTCGCAATACAGGAGGTACTGGCGGTTGGCGTCCAGGTCCTTGAAGCGGTTATTGACCGCATAAAAAGGCAGGGCCTGCACTTCGATGCCGGGCAGCTCCAGGGGGTCGTCTTCCTGGGCGTCAGGATGGCGGATGTCGAGGACAATCTGCCCCGGCAGGGCTTCGCGCACTTCCTCCACGGCCAGGTCCTGGCCCAGCTCATCGATCACGCGGTCGATGGGCACCAGGCGGGCGCGCTCCAGGGCACGCTCGAGGATGGCCATGTCGAACTGCTCTTCCTCGTGTTCGATGCGACCGGGTTTGGCACGGGTGGTCGGGTTCACCGAGATCACGCCGCAGTATTCGGGCATGTGCTTGGCGAACTCGGCGGTGCCGATCCGGGTGGCGGTGTCGATGATGTCCTGCTTGTGGCTGGCGATCAGCGGGCGCAGCACGAGCATGTCAGTGGCCGAGTCGATCACCGAGAGGTTCGGCAGGGTCTGGCTGGAGACCTGGGAGATGGCTTCGCCGGTGACCAGCGCATCCAGGGTCAGCTTGCGCGCCATGCGGGTGGAGGCGCGCAGCATCATGCGCTTGAGCACCACGCCCATCTGGCTGTTGTCGACCTTGCTGAGGATTTCGCCGACCACTTCCTCGAAGGGCACGCTGATGAACAGCACGCGCTGGGACCGGCCGAACTTCTCCCACAGGTAGTGGGCCACTTCCATCACGCCCAATTCGTGTGCACGGCCACCCAGGTTGAAGAAGCAGAAATGGGTCATCAGGCCGCGACGCATCATCTGGTAGGCGGCGACGGTGGAGTCGAAGCCCCCGGACATCAGCACCAGGGTCTGCTCCAGGGAGCCCAGCGGGTAGCCGCCGATGCCGTCGTGCTGGTGATGGATGACGAACAGGCGCTGGTCGCGCACTTCCATGCGCACCAGGACTTCCGGCTTGTTCAGGGAAATGCCGGCGGCATTGCACTCCTGGCGCAGGCGGCTACCGACGTAGCGCTCCAGCTCCATGGAGGTGAAGTCATGCTTGCCGGCGCGCTTGCAGCGCACGGCGAAGATCTTGCCGGGGATCTGGTCGGCGTAGTGCAGCTTGCACTTTTCCAGCACATCGTCGAAGTCGCCCAGCGGGTACTCGTGCACTTCGAGGAAGTGGGTGATGCCGGGGGTGCAGGTCAGGCGCTCGATCATCTCGCGCAAGAGCTTCGGCTCGGTCTGCCGGGTCTCGACTTCGAGGTTGTCCCAGACGCCGGTCACCTCGAGCTCCGGGTCCAGGTCTTTCAGGACCGCGCGGATGTTCTTCGAGAGCTGGCGGATGAAGTGCTTGCGCACCGGCCGGCTCTTGATGGTGATTTCCGGGAAGACTTTGACGATGAGTTTCATGAAAACAGCGCTTGCGACGGCCGCCGAAAAAGAGGGGCGCGGATTATAGCGGAAATTGTTCAAGCTTTGACCAAAATCATTCAGCAAAACCCATCACGCACCAAAATGGATCACGCACACCGAATCAGGCACGAAAAAGGTGCGCAATTTTGCGCAGAATCGGAGCAAGGCCCCCGCCAGGCGTGAGTTTTGGGGCTTCTGCCCATAACGGGGCACTGGCACGCTAATTGCTCCCTTGTGAGGCAGGTCGCCCTGGCGGACTATCCCGCCCCGGCTTCACTACGAATTCTTTGAGGGGTTAACGGTTTCCCGCCCCCTTTCCTTCTGGAGGACAACATGTCGAAGTCGCTTCAACTGATTAAAGAACACGACGTGAAGTGGATTGATCTGCGCTTCACCGACACCAAGGGCAAGCAGCAGCACGTGACCATGCCGGCCCGTGACGCCGATGACGAGTTCTTCGAACACGGCAAGATGTTCGACGGTTCCTCCATCGAAGGTTGGAAAGGCATCGAAGCCTCCGACATGATCCTGCTGCCGGACGACAGCACCGCCGTGCTGGACCCGTTCACCGAAGAGCCGACCCTGATCCTGGTCTGCGACATCATCGAGCCGAGCACCATGCAAGGCTACGACCGCGACCCGCGTGCCATCGCCAAGCGCGCCGAGGAATACCTGAAGACCACCGGTATCGGTGACACCGTGTTCGTCGGTCCGGAACCCGAGTTCTTCATCTTCGACGAAGTGAAGTTCAAGTCCGACATCTCCGGCTCCATGTTCAAGATCTTCTCCGAGCAGGCCGCCTGGAACACCGACGCCGACATCGAAGGCGGCAACAAGGGCCACCGTCCGGGCGTGAAGGGCGGCTACTTCCCGGTACCGCCGGTCGACCACGACCACGAAATCCGTACCGCCATGTGCAACGCCCTGGAAGAAATGGGCCTGGTGGTCGAAGTTCACCACCACGAAGTGGCGACTGCCGGCCAGAACGAGATCGGTGTGAAGTTCAACACCCTGGTCGCCAAGGCTGACGAAGTTCAGACCCTGAAGTACTGCGTGCACAACGTTGCCGACGCCTACGGCAAGACCGTGACCTTCATGCCGAAGCCCCTGTACGGCGACAACGGCTCGGGCATGCACGTTCACA
Source organism: Pseudomonas sp. LFM046 (assembly GCF_000949385.2). Taxonomy (NCBI): domain Bacteria; kingdom Pseudomonadati; phylum Pseudomonadota; class Gammaproteobacteria; order Pseudomonadales; family Pseudomonadaceae; genus Pseudomonas; species Pseudomonas sp. LFM046. The sequence continues at coordinate 5,450,192 of NZ_JYKO02000001.1, forward strand.
TGTCCATCTCCAAAGATGGCAAGAACACCTTCGCTGGCGAAGGCTATGCCGGCCTGTCCGACACCGCCCTGTACTTCATCGGCGGCATCATCAAGCACGGTAAGGCCCTGAACGGCTTCACCAACCCGGCTACCAACTCCTACAAGCGTCTGGTTCCGGGCTTCGAAGCTCCGGTAATGCTGGCCTACTCCGCCCGCAACCGTTCCGCCTCGATCCGTATCCCGTACGTGAACAGCCCGAAAGCCCGCCGTATCGAAGCGCGCTTCCCGGACCCGGCTGCCAACCCGTACCTGTGCTTCGCCGCACTGCTGATGGCCGGTCTGGACGGTATCCAGAACAAGATCCACCCCGGCGATGCCGCCGACAAGAACCTGTATGACCTGCCGCCGGAAGAGGCCAAGGAAATCCCGCAGGTTTGCGGCAGCCTGAAAGAGGCGCTGGAAGAACTGGACAAGGGCCGCGCGTTCCTGACCAAGGGCGGCGTGTTCAGCGACGACTTCATCGATGCCTACATCGAGCTGAAGAGCGAAGAAGAAATCAAGGTGCGCACCTTCGTGCACCCGCTGGAATACGACCTGTACTACAGCGTCTGATCCACGAATACCTATAAACAGCGTCAACATTAAGGCCTCCCTCGGGAGGCCTTTTTTATTACCGAGATCGGGGACATTGCATCTTCTGTAGGGGCGAATTCATTCGCCAAGGGCTGCGCAGCAGCCCTCTAAAGCGTCCGGGGCAGACCTACGGTCTGCTTGGCGAATGAATTCGCCCCTACAAGGGACATGCAACCCTCGGTCAGATCCCCCCATCCGCCGGCACGCCCGGCTCCTGCGCAGGCTCGCTGCCTGGTCTGCGCATCCGACTGAGCTGCACGTTCAGCCGCGGCATCGACAACTCCAGGCCGGATTGGTCGAGGCGCCGGCGCAGCCGGAGGTTGAACGCCCGCTGCACTTCCCACTGCTTGATCGGCGCGGTCTTGAAGCGGAAGCGCAGGATCGCCTGGCCATTGTCGAAGCTCTCCACACCCTGCATTTCCAGCGGTGACCACAAGCTGCGGTAGACGGACGGGTCGCTGCGCAACTCCTTGGCCACGTCCTGGACCAACGCCAGGGCATCGTCGATGGGCATGCTCGACGGCACCGGCCAACGGAACATGGCGTAGCCGAACTGCCGCGAGTAGTTCTTGATGCTCTTGATCTCACTGAAGGGGATGGTGTGCACCACGCCATCCAGGTCGCGCAGGCGCACGGTGCGAATGGTCAGCCCCTCCACCGTGCCCAGGTGGCCGCCGACATCCACGTAGTCATCGATGGACAGCGAGTCCTCGATGATGATGAACAGCCCGGTGATCAGGTCCGCCACCAGGGATTGCGCGCCGAAACCGATGGCCAGGCCGATCACGCCGGCACCGGCCAGCAGCGGGGTGACGTTCATGCCCATGTTGGCCAGGGCGACGATCAGGGCGATGACCGCGATGGTCACGAACAGGACATTGCGGATCAGCGGCAGCATGGTCAGGGCGCGGGTGTTGCCACGGTTGCGACCGCTGACGCCCAGGCTGTGCTGCACCGCCGTGTCGGTGAGAATCCACACCAGCCAGGCCACCAGCAGGGTGGTGCCGAAGCTCACCACTTTCATGCTGATCTGTTCGCCATCGCCTTCGGCGAAGCGGATCAACGACATGCCCCAGACCCGCAGGCCCACTTCGACGAAGAACAGCACCACCGCCAGGTGCACCAGCGTGAAGCCGAAGCTCTGCAACTTTTCGATGTAAGGCGCACTGCGTCGCGGCCCTTCGCCGACGCGGCTGGAACGGCGGCGGATCAGGCCGATCACCGTCATCGCCACCATCGCCAGCACTGCCGAGAGCAGCGCACGGCGCAATGCCGAACTGCTGTCGCCGGCGGCGACGAAGGTGGCGAACAGGGAAGTCCCCACCAGCAGCAGAACCGGTACGAACCACAGTGAGCCGACCAGTTGCACCAGGTCGTGCAGGCTGCGCTGTTTGATGCGCCGCCCCAGGGGTTGGTTGCGGATCAGGTGGGCGATGGGACGGCGGAAGCGCAGCACGAACAGCGCGGTGAGCAGCCCAGCGCTGGCATTGGCCAGGGTGCTCAGGCAGATCGCCGTGTGTTCGCCCAGGCCGGCGATCAGGCGCGGATCGTGGGCCACCTCGCCGAGAGCCGCCAGGCTGCCGATCAACCAGAGCGGGCGGAAAGCCTGGCGCCGCAGGATGTCCAGCGCCCGCTGGCGGTGCGGCCCGCCGAGCAGCGACAGGCAGATCACGCAGAGCGCGGAGAACAGCGTGCCACAGACCAGCACATAGGCCATCACCATCGCCAGGGTCTTGCTCAGGGAACTGGGCAGCACCACCGACAGATAAAGGGTGATCAAAAAGGCGATCAGCCAGGGGCCGAGTTTGCGCAGGGCGAACTGCACCAGGTCGCGGGTCTTGGGGTTGTGCGGCAGCTCCAGCGACAGGCCGAAGCGCTCGCGCATGCGCCGCCCCACCCAGAGCAGCGCCGACGCGAGGCACGCCCAGAGCAGGATGACGATGGAGAAATCGAAGACGATGGCCGGCAGCTCGCGCCAGTCCGGCATGCGCTCCTCCAGCTCGGCATGGGCCAGCTCGAACTGCCTGCCCCACAACCGAAGCGGGCTGTTCTCGCCCTGGAAGCGCCTTTCCAGGCCGCCAAGGGTGTCGCCGATCAGGGCCAGCACGCCCGCATCTTCTTCCTTGCCCTTGCGGGTGACGTCACGCATCTGTTTCAGCTTCGTCAGCAGGTCGGCACGCTGCTTGTCGTTCTCCAGGGTCTGGATCACCTGGTTCAGCGATTGTTCGAGCTGGGCATCGCTGACCTTTTCTCCGTTCGCGGAATTCATCGCCAGCGGATTGGGCAGTGCCGCCTGGCTCTGCGGCACGCAGAAAAGGCCGAGGAGCAAACAGAGCAGCAGTGGCAGGAGCGAGCGAAAGGACGGTATGGGCACGAGAAAGGCATCCCCCAGAAGCAGAACGAAGGACCGCATCATACAAAGGCTGCTGTGCGGCATGCGGCGGCAACAGGGACAACGGGGCTCGCCAGCAGTTCGCCAGCGTCCCCGGGACAGGAACCGGCTGCGGCCCTTTTCAGAGATTTCCTAACGTGTGCCAGCGCACAACGGCCATGCAAGGCCTGTCGCACAATGCCCGACTTGCCAGCACGCCAACTGGGTGCAAGGCTTGGCATAGGTTTTTGGAGACCGCCCCCATGCGCCTCATCGTCATCGGCCTGCTGCTGGCCACCGCACTGCCAGCTGCCGCCCAGATCTACAAATACACCGACGCCAACGGCAACACGGTATTCACCAATCAGCCCCCGGACGGCACCGCCGCCGAACAGGTGGAGCTGCCGCCGACCAATGCCGTGCAGGCGCAGCCGCCCACCGCCCCGGTCGACGACAACGCAGCGGTCGAGAACCAGGATGCCTACCAGGTGGTGGAGCTGACCAATATCCCCGACGAGGAAGCCCTGCGCGCCAACAATGGCACCTTCACCGTCGGCGTCCATCTGGAGCCACGCCTGAGGCCTGGGCATAGTCTGCGCCTGCGCCTGGACGGCGAGCCCTACGGCCAGGCCGCCAATGTGCCGAGCCTGCAGCTGGTGAACATCGACCGGGGCGAACACAGCCTGTTGGTGGATGTGCTCTCAGGCACTAAAGTGGTGCAGAGCAGCGCCCCCGTGAGTTTCACCATTCAGCGAGTCAACACCAGCAGCCCGGCGCTGCGCCCCCCACCCGCCCCGACGCCCCGCCCCAGCAACTGACCGATGACCCGATTCCTGCTTCTCGCCCTCCTCCTCCTTGGCCAGCCCGTGCTGGCCGAGGTCTATACGTACATCGACGACGAGGGTAACCGCGTCTTCACCGACCGCCCCAAGGCGGGCAATGCCAAGCGCCTGGAGATGGCGCCGTCCAATGGCATGGGCGCGCCGGCCCCGATCCAGCCACCGCCGCTCTATGCCAAGCCCATTCCGCGCGAGCAGGGCTACCAGGTGCTGCGTATCCTGGTGCCGGAGCCCGACGCCACCATTCGCGATATGGAGGGCAACCTGATCGTCAGCGCCGTCAGCGAGCCGGGCCTGCGCGCCGGCCACAGCTACCGCCTGCTGCTGGATGGCAACGCGGTGGGCGAGCCGGGCCGCAGCCCGGTGTTCCCCTTGCAGAACCTGGATCGCGGCACCCACCAGTTGGCGGTGGAGATCATCGACCTGCAGGGCCGCATGGTGGAACGCACCCCCAGCCAGCCGGTGCACATCATGCGCACCTCGCTGGCACAGAAGCGCCAGGCCCGCCCCTGCAAGAAGGACGACTACGGCGTGCGCCCGGAATGCCCGCTGAAGGACAAGCCGAAGGAAGAAAAAGACATCCCCTTCGTGCCGTTCATCTGACTCCCGCCCCACGGCAAGACAACAGCCCACCACCAGTCCGCTGGTGGGCTGAAGCCCACCCTACGGGCTCATTCGCACCATTTCGGTGCAATGCCCTGCACCGATTTCTATACTCTCCCCATTTTGGTTCGCCACGAACCGGACGATCTGCTCTGAAAGGCGGCCCCGGCCAGCAGAAACCCTGTTTTCCCGCGTCTTTTCAGGGCTTTGGTTTGCTTCTTGCATTTTCCTGTCATCGCCACGAGCGCCGAAGCCATGACCATAAACGACGCACTGCACCGACTGTTGCTCGACAACCTGACCACTGCGGTGATCCTGCTCAACGCCGACCTGCGCCTTGAGTACATGAACCCGGCGGCGGAGATGCTCCTGGCCGTCAGTGGCCAGCGCAGCCATGGCCAGTTCATCAGCGAGCTGTTCACCGAGTCCCCCGAGGCCCTGGCGTCCCTGCGCCAGGCCGTGGAACAGGCGCACCCCTTCACCAAGCGCGAGGCCATGCTGACCTCCCTGTCGGGGCAGGCGATCACCGTGGACTACGCGGTGACCCCCATCCTCAACCGGGGCGAGACCCTGCTGTTGCTGGAAGTGCACCCCCGTGACCGCCTGCTGCGGATCACCAAGGAAGAGGCGCAACTGTCCAAGCAGGAAACCACCAAGCTGCTGGTTCGCGGCCTGGCCCATGAGATCAAGAACCCCCTTGGCGGCATCCGTGGGGCCGCCCAGTTGCTCTCCCGCGAACTGCCGGACGAGTCGCTGAAGGACTACACCAACGTCATCATCGAAGAGGCCGATCGCCTGCGGAACCTGGTGGACCGCATGCTCGGCTCGAACAAGCTGCCGTCGCTGGCGATGACCAACATCCACGAGGTGCTGGAGCGCGTCTGCAGCCTGGTGGATGCCGAGAGCCAGGGTGGCATCAATTTGGTGCGCGACTACGATCCGAGCATCCCCGACCTGCTCATCGACAAGGAGCAGCTGATCCAGGCGGTGCTCAATATCGTGCGCAACGCCATGCAGGCCATCTCCGGCCAGAACGAGCTGCGCCTCGGCCGCATTACGCTGCGCACCCGCACCCTGCGCCAGTTCACCATCGGCCACACGCGCCACCGCCTGGTGACCAAGGTGGAAATCATCGACAACGGCCCGGGCATCCCGGCCGAGCTCCAGGAAACCATCTTCTACCCCATGGTCAGCGGTCGTCCGGACGGTACCGGACTGGGGCTGGCCATCGCCCAGAACATCATCAGTCAGCACCAGGGCCTGATCGAGTGTGAAAGCCATCCCGGGCACACCGTCTTCTCGATCTTCCTGCCGCTGGAACAAGGAGCCTCTTCGTCATGAGCCGTACTGAAACCGTCTGGATCGTCGACGACGACCGTTCCATCCGCTGGGTCCTGGAAAAGGCCCTGCAACAGGAAGGCATGACCACCCAGAGCTTCGAGAGTGCCGACAACCTGCTCGGGCGCCTGACCCGACAGCAGCCGGACGTGATCATCTCGGACATCCGCATGCCCGGCGTCAGTGGCCTGGACCTGCTGGCGCGGATCCGCGAGATGCACCCGCGCCTGCCGGTGATCATCATGACCGCCCACTCCGACCTGGACAGCGCCGTGGCGTCCTACCAGGGCGGGGCCTTCGAATACCTGCCCAAGCCCTTCGACGTGGACGAGGCCGTTTCCCTGGTCAAGCGCGCCTTCCAGCACGCCCAGGAACAGCAGGGCCTGGAAGCCCCGGCCAGCCAGACGCGCACCCCGGAGATCATCGGCGAAGCACCGGCCATGCAGGAGGTTTTCCGCGCCATCGGCCGCCTCAGCCACTCCAACATCACGGTGCTGATCAACGGTGAATCCGGTACCGGCAAGGAACTGGTCGCCCACGCCCTGCACCGCCACAGCCCGCGCGCGGCGTCGCCCTTCATCGCCCTGAACATGGCGGCGATCCCCAAGGACCTGATGGAGTCCGAGCTGTTCGGCCATGAGAAAGGCGCCTTCACCGGCGCCGCCAACCAGCGACGCGGCCGCTTCGAGCAGGCCGATGGCGGCACGCTGTTCCTCGACGAAATCGGCGACATGCCGGCGGACACCCAGACCCGCCTGCTGCGGGTACTGGCCGATGGGGAGTTCTACCGCGTGGGTGGTCACACCCCGGTGAAAGTGGACGTGCGCATTATCGCCGCCACCCACCAGAACCTGGAAAACCTGGTGCAGGCCGGCAAGTTCCGCGAGGACCTGTTCCACCGCCTCAACGTCATTCGCATTCACATTCCGCGCCTGGCCGACCGTCGCGAAGACATCCCGGCGCTCGCCCGGCACTTCCTCGCCCGCGCCGCCCAGGAACTGGCGGTGGAGCCCAAGCTGCTGAAGAACGAGTCCGAGGACTACCTGAAGCACCTGCCCTGGCCGGGCAACGTGCGCCAGCTGGAGAACACCTGCCGCTGGATCACGGTGATGGCTTCCGGCCGCGAGGTGCATGTCGACGACCTGCCGCCGGAACTGCTCACCCAGCCCCAGGACGCCACCCCGGTGACCAACTGGGAACAGGCCCTGCGCCAGTGGGCCGACCAGTCCCTCGCGCGCGGCCAGTCCGGCCTGCTGGACAGCGCCGTGCCGGCCTTCGAGCGCATCATGATCGAGACCGCCCTCAAGCACACCGCCGGCCGCCGCCGGGACGCCGCCGTGCTCCTGGGCTGGGGCCGCAACACCCTCACCCGCAAGATCAAGGAACTGGGTATGAAGGTGGCCGGCGACGACGACGATAACGACGAAGGCTGATTCCAACCCAGGCGGGGCGCGCTGGAGCGCCCCGCCACTCCCCCTCTGGACCGGCTCTTCTGCCTCCCGCCTGCTGTCAGCACTGCATCCCCCCCAATCCCGACCTCGCCCTTACCCCGCTGCGGAGGGTGTCTGGGCTGCACCGTGGGCAACTTCTCCAACGGGGAAATCGGACCCTCACTGGTGCCTGAGCAGCCGAGCTGCCTCAAAAAAGTGCCCCACACAGCAGCCTGATCAGCCCTCGATGCCTAACGCAGCGTCCCCCTGCGGGCTGAGCCACATTCGCCAACACCAGTAATCACGGGGCTTTCAGGCATATGGGCAAAGCAATTGAAGGTTTTTTTCAAAAGCTGGCACAACCCCTGCAATAACTCAGACAACAGCAGTTTCGGGGGCCCTGGTACAGGCAGGCCAGGGAATCCCCGCTCTTACGACAGGCGAGCTGACGACCTTCAGCCGCCATGGCCCGCAAAGGCCACATGCAGGACAGCGTCGCCCGGAGGCGACCAGGTTTCAGGGGGCCTTGGTACAGGCAGGCCGGGGAATCCCCTCTTTTATCCACAGGCGCGCTGGCTTCCAGCCGCCGGGGCTCCGCAGGTGCCCAACGCAATCCAGCGTCGCCGACCGCAGACGGCGACCACGCTTCAGGGGGCCTTGGTACAGGCAGGCCGGGGACTCCCCTCTTTTATTCGACGTGCAGGCTGACCTGCAGCCGCCAGTGCCCGCCCTCGGCGCCACCGTGCCACTCCCCGCGCAACGGCCGCGTCGCCACAAAGCGCAGCAGCACGCCCTCCGTCGCGCGTTGCACCCGCCAACTCACCGGCGCAGCGCCCAGGTTCAGCCGCCCCCGGGCCGCCCGGCCGTCCGCACCGAGTACCAGCGCATAGGCGCCCTCCAGTTCCTCGGCACGCACCTCCGGTTCATGGTCGAACCAGAGCACCAGGCCATCCTGGCGAACTTCGATGCGTTGCAACTGCACGAGTTCTGGCTCGGTCAGGCGGCCGATCATCATCCCCACCATCAACCCGAACAGGGCCAGGGAGAACAAAAAGCGCGGCCACAGATTCGGCCGCGGATCGTCATCGGGAGTAGAATGCCGCCCGTCTTCGGGCTCGGGGCCACCCATGTTTCACGTCATCCTGTTTCAACCGGAAATTCCGCCGAATACCGGCAACATTATCAGGCTGTGCGCCAATTCTGGCTGCCACCTGCACCTGATCGAACCCCTGGGATTCGAGCTGGACGACAAGCGTCTGCGCCGCGCCGGCCTGGACTACCACGAGTACGCCACGCTCAAGCGCTACGCCGACCTGGAGAGCTGCCTGGAAGCCCTTGGCCAGCCGCGTGTTTTCGCCTTTACCACCAAGGGCACGAAGCTGTTCCACGAAGTGGCCTTCGAGAAGGGTGATGCCTTCCTCTTCGGCCCGGAAAGCCGCGGCCTGCCCCAGGAAGTCCGGGAAAGCCTGCCGCCCGAGCAGCGCCTGCGCCTGCCCATGCGCCCCAACTGCCGCAGCCTGAACCTCTCCAATACCGTTGCCGTGGCGGTGTACGAGGCCTGGCGGCAGCATGATTTCAGTCTGGATTGAGCGTGGCAGCGCCTCTGCTGGGCGCATCTTCCTGTAGCGGCGAATTCATTCGCCAAGGGTCGCGAAGCGGCCCCCGGGTACCTTCAGGGGCAGACCTTCGGCCTGCTTGGCGAATGAATTCGCCCCTACAAGTTTTTCGCCCAACCCCGACCAACAATCTCCCGGACAAAGAAAAAGCGCCCCGAAGGGCGCTTTTTTTCATGGGGCCGGAACAATCAGGCCTGGGCTTCGCCAGCGGCCTGCAGGCGCGCCAGTTCCTGCGCGTACAGGGCGTCGAAGTTCACCGGGGACAGCATCAGCGCCGGGAAGGAACCACGGACAACCAGGCTGTCCAGGGTTTCACGGGCGTAGGGGAACAGGATGTTCGGGCAGAAGGCACCCAGGGTGTGGCTCATGGAAGCCGCGTCCAGGCCCTTGATCAGGAAGATACCGGCCTGCTGCACTTCGGCGATGAAGGCAGTTTCTTCGCCGTTTTTCACGGTCACGGACAGGGTCAGAACCACTTCGTGGAAGTCGCCGTCCAGCTGCTTCTGACGGGTGTTCAGGTCCAGGGAAACACTCGGCGACCACTCCTGACGGAAGATCTCAGGGCTTTTCGGCGCTTCGAAGGACAGGTCGCGCACGTAGATACGCTGCAGGGAGAACTGAGGGTTCTGGTTGGCGCCGTTGCTTGCTTGTTCAGTCATGGTTCTACCTTGTTTTAATGCGTTTCCGTTTGCGGGCGGCCCTGGAGCAGAGCGTCGAGCTTGCCGGCGCGTTCCAGAGCGTACAGATCGTCACAGCCGCCCACGTGGGTCTGGCCGATCCAGATTTGCGGCACCGAGGTGCGCCCGGCCTTGCGGGTCATCTCGGCGCGAATTGCGGGCTTGCCGTCGACGCTGATCTCTTCGTACCGCACACCTTTGCTGTCCAGCAGGTGCTTGGCGCGGATGCAGTACGGACACCAGGCGCTCGAATAGACAACGATCTCGGTCATCTCACTTCACCAGCGGCAGGTTGTCGCCACGCCAGCTGCCGATGCCACCGGACAGCTTGAGGGCGTTGAAGCCGGCCTTCTGCAGGTCACGGCAGACGGCGCCGGCATGCTGGCCCATGGCGTCGACGACGATGATGGCCTTGTCCTTGTGCTTTTCCAGCTCGGTGATGCGACTGGAGAGCTTTTCGAAGGGGATGTTCAGGGCGTCGACGATGTGGCCGCCGGAGAAATCCTTGGTGGCGCGCACGTCCAGCACCACAGCCTGGCCGCCGTTGACCATGGAGGTCAGCTCGCGGGTGGAAATGGCGCGGCCACTGCGGCGCAGTTCATGGGCCAGCAGCAGAGCCAGCAACACCGCGAACGATCCACTCAGTACATAGTGGTTAGTGGCAAATTCAATCAGCTTAGCGAGCATCGTCGGCTTCCGGGACGGTAAAATGCCGGCCAGTATACACAGCCCCACAGGTCGGCCAAACCCCGCCCGGCGGTGACGCCGACGGAACCAGACCGTAGAATGCCGCGTCTTTTTTCCGGGGCTTTGCCCGCAACTTTCCATCATTTGCCGCAGACGAGTCGGACACTATGACAGCCACGCCCAAACCCCTGGTCCTGATCATCCTGGACGGTTTCGGTCACAGTGACAGCCCCGAATACAACGCCATCTACGCCGCCAGCACCCCGGTCTACGACCGCCTGCGCGCCACCCAGCCCCACGGCCTGATTTCAGGCAGCGGCATGGACGTCGGCCTGCCGGACGGCCAGATGGGCAACTCCGAAGTCGGCCACATGAACCTCGGTGCCGGCCGCGTGGTTTACCAGGACTTCACTCGCGTGACCAAGGCGATCCGCGACGGCGACTTCTTCACCAACCCGGTGATTGTCGAAGCCGTGGACAAGGCCGTGGCCGCCGGCAAGGCCGTGCACTTCATGGGCCTGCTCTCCGAGGGCGGCGTACACAGCCACCAGGATCATCTGGTCGCCATGGCCGAACTGGCCGCCCAGCGCGGTGCCGAGAAGATCTACCTGCACGGCTTCCTCGATGGCCGCGACACGCCGCCGAAGAGCGCGGAGCCCTCCATCAAGCTGATGGACGAGACCTTCGCCCGCCTCGGCAAGGGCCGCACCGCCAGCCTGATCGGCCGCTACTACGCCATGGACCGCGACAACCGCTGGGACCGCGTCGAAGCCGCCTACAACCTGATCACCGAAGGCCAGGCCGAATTCTCCGCGGCCAGCGCCACTGAAGCCCTGGCCGCCGCCTACGAGCGTGGCGAGAGCGACGAATTCGTCAAGGCCACCCGCATCGGCGAGCCGGTCAAGGTGGAAGACGGCGACGCCGTGATCTTCATGAACTTCCGTGCCGACCGCGCCCGCGAGCTGTCCCGCGCCTTCGTCGAGCCGGGCTTCAAGGAGTTCGCCCGCCAGCGCGAGCTGAACCTGGCCGGCTACGTGATGCTGACCCAGTACGCAGCGAGCATCCCGGCCCCCAGCGCCTTCAAGCCGGAGTCGCTGGACAACGTGCTGGGCGAATACCTGGCGAAGAACGGCAAGACCCAACTGCGCATCGCCGAAACCGAGAAGTACGCCCACGTGACCTTCTTCTTCTCCGGCGGTCGCGAAGAGCCCTTCGAAGGTGAAGAGCGCATCCTCATCCCGTCGCCCAAGGTCGCCACCTATGACCTGCAGCCGGAAATGAGCGCCCCCGAGGTGACCGACAAGATCGTCGACGCCATCGAGAACCAGCGTTACGACGTGATCGTGGTGAACTACGCCAACGGCGACATGGTTGGCCATACCGGCGTGTTCGAAGCGGCCGTCAAGGCCGTCGAATGCCTGGACACCTGCGTCGGCCGCATTGTCGAAGCCCTGGACAAGGTAGGCGGCGAAGCGCTGATCACCGCCGACCACGGCAACGTCGAGCAGATGGAAGATGAGATGACCGGCCAGGCGCACACCGCTCACACGTGCGAGCCGGTGCCCTTCATCTATGTAGGCAAGCGCCCGGCGAAGATTCGCGAAGGCGGTGTGCTGGCCGACGTGGCCCCGACCCTGCTGACCCTGATGGGTCTGCCGGTGCCGGAAGAGATGACCGGCAAGACCATCGTCGAGCTGCAGTGACCGATGCGGGCCGCTGCCCATGCGGCCCAGCACGTCGGAATTGCGCACGTGTCATCAGGAAACGCCCGTACCCCAGGTTACGGGCGTTTTTTTTGCCCGGCGCCACGGGCATACTAGGCCGGTCCTCCCCCCTGGTGCCCCACACCTCATGTTTCGCACCCTTGCCCTCGTTATCCTCGCCAGCCTGATCACCCCGGTCATGGCCGACCAGCGCGCCGAAACCCAGCAGCAGCTGGACAAGGCCGCCAAGGACGTCACCGAGCTGAAGAAGCTGCTGCAACAGTTGCAGCAGGAAAAGTCCGGTGTCCAGGCCGACCTGAAGAAGACCGAAACCGAGATGGGCAACCTGGAGCAACAGGTCAAGGACCTGCAGCAGGAGCTCAAAAAGAGCGAGGACGAGGTCCAGCGCCTCGACGGGGAGAAAAAAAAACTCCAGGACGCACGCGCTGAGCAACAGCGCCTGATCGGCATCCAGGCCCGCGCCGCCTATCAGAGCGGCCAGCAGGAATACGTCAAGCTGCTGCTCAACCAGCAGCATCCCGAGAAGTTCGCCCGTACCCTCACCTATTACGACTACCTGAGCCAGGCCCGCCTGGAGCAGCTCAACACCTTCAACGAAACCTTGCGCCAGCTGTCCAACGTCGAGCAGGAAATCACTGCCCAGCAGACTCAGCTCAACGAGCAGAAAGCCGCCCTGGATGGCCGCCGCGAACAGCTGGCCACCGCACGCAAGGAGCGCCAGCAGGCCCTCGCCAAGCTCAACCAGGATTTCAGCGACCGCGACAAGAAGCTCAAAGCCCGCGAGCAGGAGCAGGCCGAGCTGGCCAAGGTGCTCAAGACCATCGAAGAAACCCTGGCCCGCCAGGAGCGCGAAGCCCGCGAAGCCGAAGAAGCACGCAAGCGTGCTCTCGCCGAGCAGCAGCGCCAATTGCGTGAACAAGGCAACGACAGCCCCGCCCGCAGCACCAGCGGCCCGCTGGTTTCCAGCGCCGGCGGAAACTTCGGCGGCCCCTTCGCCAAGGCACGTGGCCAACTGCCCTGGCCGGTGGACGGTCGCCTGGTGGCACGCTTCGGTTCGGCCCGTGGCAGCGACTCCCGCGCCAAGTGGGACGGCGTGTTGATCGGCGCCCCCGAGGGTAGCGCCGTCCGCGCCGTTCACGGTGGCCGCGTGGTGTTCGCCGATTGGTTGCGCGGTGCCGGGCTTCTGGTCATTCTCGATCACGGCAATGGCTATCTGAGCCTCTACGGGCACAACCAGCGTCTATTGAAGAATGCCGGTGATATCGTGAAAGCAGGCGAATCCATCGCCACGGTCGGTACTAGCGGCGGGCAGGACACGCCCGCCCTGTACTTCGCCATTCGCCAGCAGGGCCGACCCACCGACCCGGCACAGTGGTGCCGCGCGCAAGGATAAGGCGCCACCTCATCTAGCAGGAGTTAGTTCGCATGCCGCATCTGTCCCGCCTCACTTCCCTGGCCATGGCACTGGCGCTGCTCAGCGGCGCCCCGCACCTGCTGGCCGCCGAGGAGCCGGCAAAGCTCCCCGCCACGACGGTGAACGGCAAGGCGCCGCTGCCACTGGACGAGCTGCGGACCTTTGCCGAGGTGCTGGATCGCATCAAGTCCGCCTACGTCGAGCCGGTGGACGATAAAACCCTGCTGGAGAATGCCATCAAGGGCATGCTCAGCAACCTCGACCCGCACTCCGCCTACCTGGAGCCGGAAGACTTCCAGGAGCTGCAGGAAAGCACCAGCGGCGAATTCGGCGGCCTGGGCATCGAAGTGGGCGCCGAGGACGGTTTCGTCAAGGTGGTCTCCCCCATCGACGACACCCCCGCGTCCAAGGCCGGCATCCAGCCCGGCGACCTGATCGTGAAGATCGACGGCCAGCCCACCAAGGGCATCTCGCTCATGGAAGCGGTGGACAAGATGCGCGGCAAGGCCGGCAGCAAGATCACCCTGACCCTCGTGCGTGATGGCGGCCAGCCGTTCGATGTGGAACTGGTGCGCGCCGCGATCAAGGTCAAGAGCGTGAAGAGCCAGATGCTGGAGAAGGGCTACGGCTACCTGCGCATCACCCAATTCCAGGTCAACACCGGCGAAGAAGTCGGCAAAGCGCTGGCCAAGATGCGCAAGGACAACGGCGGCCGCCTGAGCGGTCTGGTCCTGGACCTGCGCAACAACCCCGGCGGCGTGCTGCAGGCCGCGGTGGAAGTCACCGACCAATTCCTGACGAAGGGCCTGATCGTCTACACCAAGGGCCGCATCGCCAACTCCGAACTGCGCTTCTCCGCCGACCCGGCCGACGCCAGCGAAGGCGTGCCGCTGGTGGTGCTGATCAACGGTGGCAGCGCCTCGGCTGCGGAAATCGTCGCCGGCGCCTTGCAGGATCACAAACGTGGCGTGCTGATGGGCACTGACAGCTTCGGCAAAGGTTCGGTGCAAACCGTGCTGCCGCTGAACAATGACCGCGCCCTGAAGCTCACCACCGCGCTCTACTACACCCCCAACGGCCGCTCCATCCAGGCCCAGGGCATTGTTCCGGACATCGAAGTGGCACGCGCCAAGGTCACCCGCGAGCAGGACGGCGAAACCTTCAAGGAAGCCGACCTCGCCGGCCACCTCGGCAACGGCAACGGCGGTGCGGACCGCCCGAGCGCAAGCAAGAAAGCCGCAGAGCCGCGTCCGCAGGATGACGACTTCCAGCTGAGCCAGGCCCTAAACCTGCTGAAAGGCCTGAACGTCACCCGCGAGAACTGATATGAGGCTGGGCACCTGGTTGCTCGCGCTGTGGCTGGGCGCAACAGCAGCCGGTGCCTGGGCCGCTCCCCCCGCGCGCCTGGCCCTGGTGATCGACGACCTGGGCCAGGTCCCGGCCCGCGATCAGCGTGTCCTCGCCCTCCCCGGCCCGGTAGCGCTCTCCATCCTCCCGGATACCCCCCACTCCCGAGAACTGGCCGAAGCGGCCCACGCCGCCGGCAAGACGGTGATGCTGCACCTGCCCATGGACCCGGCCACCGGCCCCTACGCCTGGCATCCCGGGTTGCCCACAGCGGAACTGGAAAAGCGTCTGGACGCCGCCCTGCAGCGGGTGCCCTACGCGCGCGGCCTGAACAATCACATGGGCAGCCGCATGACCACCCAGCGCCCGGCCATGGCCTGGCTGATGCAGCGCTTGCAACAGGATCACCGGTTCTTCGTCGACAGCCGCACCAGCGCTGCCACCGTAGCCGCCGCCGAAGCGCAGAAAGCCGGCCTGGCCAGCCTCTCGCGGGACATCTTCCTCGACGACGACCAGAGCCCGGCCGCCGTGGCCGCGCAGTTCGATGCCGCCCTCAAACTGGCTCGCAAACAGGGCTCGGCCTTGATGATCGGCCACCCGCACCCGGCGACCCTGCAACTGCTGGAGCGCGAACTGCCCCGCCTCAAGAAACGGGGCTTCGAGCTGATCGACGTGGAAATGCTGATTGCCCTGCGTGGCAATCGGGCCATGGCTGCGCATGGCAAGGCGGGGATTTACAGGTAACGCCCTATCGCGAATGAATTCGCGCCTACAACAGACGACGTGCGCCCTGTAGGAGCGAATTCATTCGCGAAGCAGGCCGCAGGCCT
This sequence comes from Pseudomonas sp. LFM046, assembly GCF_000949385.2. Lineage (NCBI taxonomy): Bacteria > Pseudomonadati > Pseudomonadota > Gammaproteobacteria > Pseudomonadales > Pseudomonadaceae > Pseudomonas > Pseudomonas sp. LFM046. The sequence goes on from NZ_JYKO02000001.1 coordinate 5,465,682, forward strand.
GCCCCGACAGCATTACAGGTAGTTCTGGGTGATCTCGTCGACGAAACCGTCGCTACGCATCTGGTCCAGGGCCTTCTGAAGGCGCTCGATCACCTCGTCCGGGGTGTCCTTGTTGAAGGCCAGGTAGAGTTCGGCGCTGTTGAAGCGCAGGACGGTCTGCAGACCGGTCACGCCTTCCTGCTTGGCCAGGTAGCGGCCCACCGGGTCGGTGGTGGCCCAGAGGTCGATCTGCCCCTTGAGCAGCTTCTTCACGTTCTCCTGGTCGCGCAGGGCGTTCTGCGGCTTCATGCCCTGGCTTTCCAGGTGCTGGCTCACGGCGTCGTTCTTGTAGGCGCCGATGCGGTACTGGGCGGCGCCCTTAAGGTCCTTGACGTTGAGGTTGTTGCCCGGCGCGGCGAGCAGCACCCATTCGGTCTTGGCGATGGGGCCGACCCACTTGAACAGCGGCTGGCGCTCCGGCGTGAAGGTGGTGGAGAAGAGGCCGTAGTTGGGCTTGTCCAGGGTCAGGCGGTAGAGGCGATCCCAGGGGAAGCGAAGGGTCAGGCTGTAGTTGATGCCGGCGCGCTTGAACATCTCGCGGACGATGTCGGCACTGATGCCATCGATGCCGTCGTCGCGGGCGAAGTTCTTGTCATCCACCGCCATGTTGAACGGCGGGAAGTTCTCGGTGAGCAACACCACCTTGTAATCCGCCGGCAATTCGGCGCGTGCCGTGAAGGCGAGGAACATCAGGCCCAGGGTCAGGGCGCGCTGGATCAACTTCTGCATGGTCATTTCCGCTCGCTTGGATTTGTGGTTGTGGCTAGCGGCTTCCTTGCGTGGGCTCCCCACCCACGGACGTACGACATGAACGTCCTGCCTTCCATGGCAAACGACCGGCACTTGGCCGGTCGTTCATGTCTGTTTACAGGTAGCTGTTGAGGATCTCGTCGACATAGCCCTCGGCACGCATCTTGTCCAGCGCGGCCTGCAGCTTGTTCACCACCTCGTCCGGCACTTCCTTGTTCAGCGCGAGGAAGAGCTCGGCCTGGTTGAAGCGCAGCACGGTCTTCAGGCCGTTCACGCCTTCCTGCTTGGCCAGGTAGCGGCCGGCCGGGTCGCCGGTGGCCCAGAGGTCGATCTGGCCTTTCTCCAGCTTCTTCGCGTTTTCCTGGTCGCGCAGGGCGGTGACGGGCTCGAGCTTCTGTTGGGTCAGGTATTCGGCGATGGCGTCGCCCTTGTAGGCGCCCACCTTGTACTTGCGGGCGTCGTCCAGGCTGCCGAGGGCGATCGGGCTGTCGCCGCGGGCCAGCATCACCCAGTCGTCCGGGCCGATCGGGCCGACCCACTTGAAGGACTGCTCGCGCTCCGGCAGCCGCGCGGTAACGAACACGCCGTAGTCCGGTTTTTCCAGCGCCAGCTTGTAGATGCGATCCCAGGGGAAGCGCAGGGTGAGGCTGTACTTGACCCCGGCGCGCTTGAACATCTCGCGCACGATGTCGACGGCGATACCGTCGACATTGTCTTCCTGGGCGAAGTTCTTCCCGTTGATCGACATGTTGTAGGGCGGGAAGTTTTCAGTCAGGAGAACGACGCTGTAGTTCTCATCCACTTCAGCGCGGGCCGTACCGGCAAGCACCATCAGGGTACCGGCCAGAGCCAGCAGCAGGCGTTTCGACATTGGCGATTACCTTCGAGGAGAAATGGGAAATGCGCTGAGCTTAACCTCGCCGGGGCGAGGCTCGGGCATCAGCGGCCCAGGCTGCGAAGTCCGTCACGCGGACAGCCTGGGCCAATGCAAGGCAAGAATCGTGCTCAGCGCACCAGGATGCCGCGGCTGGCCAGGTAGGCCTTGGCTTCGGGCACAGTGTATTCGCCGAAGTGGAAGATGCTCGCCGCCAGAACCGCGTCGGCCTTGCCTTCCAGGATGCCGGCAGCCAGGTGCTCGAGATTGCCGACGCCGCCGGAGGCGATCACCGGAATCCCGACGGTCTCGCTGATGGCGCGGGTGACGCCCAGGTCGTAACCGCTCTTCACACCGTCCTGGTCCATGCTGGTGAGCAGGATCTCACCGGCGCCCAGGTCTTCCATCTTCTTCGCCCAGGCCACGGCATCCAGGCCAGTGGGCTTGCGCCCGCCATGGGTGAAGATTTCCCAGCGCGGGGTTTCCCCCGGGCCCGAGACTTTCTTGGCGTCGATGGCGACCACGATGCACTGGGAGCCGAAACGTGCTGCCGCCTCACCCACGAACTCGGGGGTGAAGACTGCGGCGGTGTTGATGGACACCTTGTCGGCACCAGCGTTGAGCAGGTTGCGGATGTCCTGCACGGTGCGCACGCCCCCCCCCACGGTCAGCGGGATGAAGACCTGGCTGGCCATGCGTTCCACGGTGTGCAAGGTGGTGTCACGGCCGTCGACGCTGGCAGTGATGTCGAGGAAGGTGATTTCGTCGGCACCCTGCTCATCGTAACGGCGGGCAATTTCCACCGGGTCGCCGGCGTCGCGGATGTTCTCGAACTTGACGCCCTTGACCACGCGGCCGTTGTCCACGTCGAGGCAGGGGATGATGCGTTTTGCCAGTGCCATAACAGTGTTCCCGTAAGGTGCGCCATGCGCACCGTTGGCCGTCGATTAACCCTTGTAGCTGTCGCAGAAGGCCTGCGCCTCGGCTACATCCAGGGTGCCCTCGTAGATGGCGCGGCCGGTGATGGCGCCGATGATGCCGGGGGCCTTGGCGGCCAGCAGCTTCTCGATGTCACCGAGGTTGTGGATACCGCCGGAAGCGATCACCGGGATGCGGCTGGCGGCGGCCAGGGCCGCGGTGGCCTCGACGTTGCAGCCCTGCATCATCCCGTCCTTGGCGATGTCGGTGTAGACGATGGCGGACACGCCGTCGGCCTCGAAGCGGCGGGCCAGGTCAACCGCCTGCACGCTGCTCACTTCGGCCCAGCCGTCGGTGGCGACGAAGCCATCCTTCGCGTCCAGACCGACGATGACCTTGCCCGGGAAGGCCTTGCAGGCCTCGGTGACGAATTCGGGTTCCTTCACCGCCTTGGTGCCGATGATCACGTAACTGACGCCGGCCTTGACGTAGTGCTCGATGGTTTCCAGGGAGCGGATGCCGCCGCCGATCTGGATCGGCAGGTTCGGGTAACGCTTGGCGATGGCGGTGACCACCTCACCGTTCACCGGCTTGCCTTCGAAGGCGCCGTTCAGGTCCACCAGGTGCAGGCGGCGGCAGCCACCTTCCACCCATTTGGCGGCCATGCTCACCGGGTCATCGGAGAACACGGTGGAGTCTTCCATGCGGCCTTGGCGCAGGCGCACGCAGGCGCCGTCCTTCAGATCGATAGCGGGGATAATCAGCATCGGTTCAACCTGTTCGAAGTCAGTGGATTCGGCTTGGCGCTCAGTCTTTCTCGAGCGCCCACAAGTCGCTCTCGATGCTTTCGAACCTGTCTTTCAGGTGCGCCTGCACATCGGAGATCGCCTTGTTGTAGAAATGCGGCGCGAACTCCCGGGCGAAGAAGTCGAGGACTTCCTCGGCCTCGAAGGAACCCAGTTCCAGCTCGAAGCGATCAGCCATGAAACGCTTGATCGCCAACACCGCCCCATCGGTCAGGGCGGCGTCCAGTTGCAGGCTCGGAGCCTTCTTCGCGCGGCTCATGGACTTACCAGCGGCCATCCCAGGCGGCGAAGTTCTGCAGCAATTGCAGGCCGTGGGTATGGCTCTTTTCCGGGTGGAACTGCACGGCGAAGCGCGAGCCTTCGGCCAGCGCCGCGGCGAAATCCTTGCCGTAGTGGCCGCGGCCGACTACCTGCTTGGGATTGCCGGCCTCGATGTAGTAGCTGTGCACGAAGTAGAAGCGCGCGCGATCGGGGATGTTGTGCCAGAGCGGGTGGGCCACGCTCTGCTGCACCTCGTTCCAGCCCATGTGCGGCACTTTCAGGTGCGCACCGTCCTCGACCAGGTCCTTGCCGAAGAAGCGCACCTGGCCGGGGAACAGGCCGATGCAATCGACGCCGTCGTTCTCCTCGCTGCGCTCCAGCAGTGCCTGCATGCCGACGCAGATGCCGAGGAAGGGACGATCCTTGCTGACTTCCTGCACCAGGCTGTCGAAGCCCAGGCGACGGATCTCCGCCATGCAATCGCGGATGGCGCCGACGCCGGGGAAGACCACCCGGTCTGCCTCGCGGATCACATCGGCATCGCTGGTGACCAGCACCCGACCGGCGCCTACGTGTTCAAGGGCCTTGGAAACCGAGTGCAGGTTGCCCATGCCGTAATCGATGACTGCAACCGTCTGCATCAGAGCACGCCCTTGGTGGAGGGCATCTGGCCGGCCATGCGCGGATCGCGCTCGACGGCCATGCGCAGGGCGCGGCCGAAGGCCTTGAAGACGGTTTCGATCTGGTGGTGGGTGTTGTGGCCACGCAGGTTGTCGATGTGCAGCGTCACCAGGGCGTGGTTGACGAAGCCCTGGAAGAACTCCTGGAACAGGTCGACGTCGAAGCCGCCTACCACCGCGCGGGTGAAGGGAACGTGCATCTGCAGGCCGGGGCGGCCGGAGAAGTCGATGACCACGCGGGACAGGGCTTCATCGAGCGGCACATAGGAGTGGCCGTAACGCACGATGCCCTTCTTGTCGCCGATGGCCTGGGTGAAGGCCTGGCCGAGGGTGATGCCGACGTCTTCCACGGTGTGGTGATCGTCGATATGCAGATCGCCCTTGCACTCGATGTCCAGGTCGATCAGGCCATGGCGGGCGATCTGGTCGAGCATGTGCTCAAGGAAAGGTACGCCGATATCGAAGCGCGCCTTGCCGGTGCCATCCAGGTTGATCGAGACCTTGATCTGGGTTTCCAGGGTATTGCGTTCGACGGATGCCGTGCGTTCGGCCATCACCAGCTCCACAAAAGCTCACGAAAAAGTGCGCCATTATAGGCCGCCCACCCTTGGCGCGGCTACCGACAGCGGTCGGCGGGGTTTACACTTTCCGGCCTGCCCGCAGCCCCCTCCAGGAGCCCCCATGCCCGTACTAGTCGAGACCCTGAGCAACCCGTCCCAACAGGATCGCGACGACCTGGCGAAGATCTATGCCGACGCCCCGGCCTGGCTGCTGCCGCCCTACTCCGACGCCGCAGAGCTGGTCGAGCGCGGGCTGGCCGAAGGGCTGCTGGTAGCCGGCCGCTTCAACGACCGCCTGCTGGGTGCAGCCCTGGTGGTGCGCGGCGAGCGACACTGGCGCTTGTCCCATCTCTGTGTGCGCAAGGTGACCCGCAATCGCGGCGTCGGCCGCCGACTGGTGGAGGAAGCCGCCCGCCTGGCGCGTGAAGCCGGCAAACCGCTACACCTGGCCGCTCCACGGGACCACCTGGAAAGCCAGGCCCTGGCCGCGCGCCTGCACCTGCCGCTGGAAAGCCTCTGAGGCATCGTTGCCGTCGGAGGCTGAACCCCTGGCGCAAATCATCATCCAAAGTCCCTGACCGGGGCGCCGAACCGCGCGCCACCGTAGGCCACGACTAATGGCCCGGCGCTATACTCGGCACCTTCAATTCACGCGATCCACCACAAGGACTGGCCAATGAAAGCCTTCGGCAAAATCCTGGGCCTCATCTTCCTCGGGCTGTTGCTGATCATCGTGGCGGCGGGCTTCGCCCTGACCCACCTGTTCGACCCCAACGACTACAAGGACGAAATCCAGCAACTGGCCCGGGACAAGGCCAATCTGGAACTGACCCTCAACGGCGACATCGGCTGGAGCCTCTTCCCCTGGCTCGGCCTCGAACTGCACCAGGCCACCCTGGCCAGCGCCGCCTCCCCGGAGAAGCCGTTCGCCAACCTCGAGATGATCGGACTCTCGGTACGCGTACTGCCGCTGCTGCGCCGCGAAGTGCAGATGAGCGATATCCGTGTGGAAGGCCTCAACCTCGACCTGCAACGCGACGACAAGGGCCACGGCAACTGGGAAGACATCGGCCGCCCGGCCAAGGCCCCGGAAAGCACCCAGGCCAGCACGCCGGCCAGCCCTGCGCCGACCGGTGAAGCCCAGCCGGCGCCTGCTGTCGAACGACCGGCACGTCCGGTCAAGCTGGATATCGACAGCCTCACCGTGCGCAACGCCCGCGTCGACTACACCGACGCCAAGACCGGCAAGCAATTCAGCGCCGAAGGCATCGAACTCACCACGGGCGCCATCCGCGAAGGCACTAGCATCCCGATCAAGCTCAGTGCCTTCTTCGGCACCAACCAGCCGGTGCTGCGCGCCAAGACCGACCTCACCGCGAACCTGCGCTTCGAGCGCGCCCTGAAGCGCTATCAGCTGGAAGACCTCAAGCTGAACGGCGAAGCCTCGGGCGAGCCGTTCAAGGGCAAGACCGTGGCCTTCAACGCCCAGGGCCAACTGCTGGCCGACCTCGCCGCCAACGTCGCCGAGTGGAACAGCCTGAAGCTCACCGCGAATCAGATGCGCGCCCTCGGCGAGCTGAAAGTGCATGACCTGGCCAAGGACGCCCGCCTGGAAGGCGGCCTGTCCATCGCCCCGCTCAACCTGCGTGAGTTCCTTACCGGTGTCGGCGTCGAGCTGCCACCGATGAGCGACGCCAACGCCCTGCAGAAATTCGAGCTGGTGACCAAGCTCAGTGGCAGCCCCAACAGCCTGGTCTTCGAAGGCCTGAACCTGAAGCTCGACGACAGCACCTTCACTGGCCGGCTGGCGGTGGCCGACATCGCCAGCAAGGCCGTGCGCATCCAGCTCAAGGGCGACAAGCTCGACCTCGACCGCTACCTGCCGCCGAAGCAGAAGGACAAGCAGGAAGCCCAGACCGCCCGCAAAGCCGAAGTGAAGGCCACGGTGGCCAGCGCCAGCCAGGGCAACACGCCGCTGCCCAACGCCCCGACCCAGGCAGCCTGGAGCGAGGCACCCGTGTTGCCGGTGGACCAGCTGCGCAAGGTGGACCTGGAAGCGACCCTGAACGTCGGCGAACTGACCATCGACAAGCTGCCCATGGACGATTTCAGCCTCAAGGCCAACGGCAAGGGCGGCCTGCTGACCCTCGAAGACCTGCGCGGCGGCCTGTTCGGCGGCAGCTTTCAGGCCAATGCGCAGCTCGACGCACGCTCGGCCGTGCCCCTGCTCAAGGGTCAGAAGCGCATCAGCAACGTGCCTGTGGAAAAGCTGCTCCAGACCCAGGAGCAGAAACCGCCGGTGCGCGGCCTGCTGGACATGACGGCTGACATCAGCAGCAGCGGCAACAGCCAGAAAGCCTGGATCGACGGCCTGAACGGCACTGCCAGCTTCGTCCTGAACGACGGCGCGCTGCTCGATGCCAACCTCGAACAACAGCTCTGCCAGGGCATCGCCACCCTCAACCGCAAGTCGCTGAGTAACACCCACGGCGGCAGTGAAACGCCCTTCCAGGAGCTCAAGGGTTCGCTCAACTTCGTCAACGGCGTGGCCAGCAACCCCGACCTGCGCGCCAGCATTCCTGGCCTCAACGTCAAGGGTGATGGCGATGTCGACCTGCGTGTGCTGGGCCTCGATTACCGCGTGGGTGTGGTCATCGAAGGGGACAAGAGCGAGATGCCGGACCCGGCCTGCCAGGTCAACGAGCGCTACGTCGGCATCGAGTGGCCGCTGCGCTGCCGTGGCCCGCTGGAGCTCGGCGCCAAGGCCTGCCGCCTGGACAAGGACGGCATGGGCAAGGTGGCCGCCAAGCTGGCCGGCGACAAGCTCAATGAAAAAATTGAAGAGAAGCTCGGCGACAAGGTCAGCCCTGAGCTGAAGGACGCACTCAAGGGGCTGTTCAAGCGATGACTCCCGAGCAGTTTTCCGGCGCCGTACTCGACTGGTACGACCGCCACGGACGCAAGGACCTGCCCTGGCAGCAGGGCATCACCCCCTATCGCGTCTGGGTGTCCGAAATCATGCTGCAGCAGACCCAGGTCAGCACGGTGCTCGGCTACTTCGATCGCTTCATGGAGGCCCTGCCCACCGTGCAGGCCCTGGCAGCCGCGCCGGAAGACGAAGTGCTGCACCTCTGGACCGGACTTGGCTACTACACCCGCGCCCGCAACCTGCAGAAAACCGCGAAGAAGGTGGTGGCCGAGTACGGCGGTGAATTCCCCCGCGACGTCGAACGGCTCTCCGAGCTGCCCGGCATCGGCCGCTCCACCGCTGGCGCCATCGCCAGCCTGTCCATGGGCGTGCGCGCACCGATCCTCGACGGCAACGTGAAGCGGGTGCTGGCGCGCTACGTCGCCCAGGAGGGCTATCCGGGCGAGCCCAAGGTGGCCAAACAGCTCTGGGACGTGGCCGAACGCTTCACCCCTCACGCCAGGGTCAACCATTACACCCAGGCAATGATGGACCTCGGCGCCACCCTCTGCACCCGCAGCAAGCCCAGCTGCATGCTCTGCCCCCTGCAGAGCGGCTGCCGTGCGCACTTGCTCGGCCGGGAAACCGCCTATCCCGCCCCCAAACCACGCAAGGCACTGCCGCAGAAGCGCACCCTGATGCCGCTCCTGGCCAGCCGAGATGGCGCCATCCTGCTTTACCGCCGCCCATCCAGCGGCCTCTGGGGCGGGCTCTGGAGCCTGCCGGAACTGGACGACCTCGACGCCCTCACCCCCCTGGCCAGCCAGCATGCACTGCGCCTCGGCGAGCGCCGCGAACTACCCGGCCTGACCCACACCTTCAGCCATTTCCAGCTGGCCATCGAACCCTGGCTGGTCGAGGTGCAAGGCAGCGCCCCCGTCGTGGCCGAGGGCGACTGGCTCTGGTATAACCTCGCCACCCCGCCGCGCCTGGGGCTAGCCGCTCCGGTGAAGAAGCTGCTCAAACGCGCGGCCGATGTACTGAATGCAGGAGAGACGAAATGACCCGCACCGTGATGTGCCGCAAATTCAAAGAGGAACTGCCGGGCCTGGAGCGTCCGCCGTATCCGGGCGCCAAGGGCGAGGACATCTTCAATAACGTCTCCAAGAAAGCCTGGGACGAGTGGCAGGCCCACCAGACCATGCTGATCAACGAGCGTCGCCTGAACATGATGAACGCCGAGGACCGCAAGTTCCTCCAGGCTGAAATGGACAAGTTTCTCTCCGGTGAGGAATACGCCCAGGCCGAGGGTTATGTCCCCCCGAGCGCGTAAGCGCCCGAAAAAACTAAAAATTTTTTCGAAAGGGTGTTGACGAGGTGCCGGCAAATCCGTTTAATAGCGCCCCGTTGCCCAGGTAGCTCAGTCGGTAGAGCAGGGGATTGAAAATCCCCGTGTCGGCGGTTCGATTCCGTCCCTGGGCACCACTAATACCGTCAGAAAGCCCCGGCCATGTGCTGGGGCTTTTTGTTTTCCACCCCTTCCCTCTTCGCCTCCGCGAGCCCTTCAGGCACAAAGCGGGAGGCGCTGCTAACCTCTCAGCAAAACTCCGAACCCTGTTATGAGCGCCGGACCGGAACCGCTCCTGGCGGGGCCGATCCTGTGGGCACGGGAGCGCTGAATGAAAGGGATAGTCTTCAACCTGCTCGAAGAAGTGGTCATCCGGCACCAGGGCGAGGATGCCTGGGATGCCCTGCTGGAAGGCGCAGGGCTGGATGGTGCGTACACCTCCCTCGGCAGTTACCCGGACGAACATATGTACCGGCTGGTGGGCGCAGCCTCCGAAGCGCTCGGGATGCCGCCCTTCGATGTGCTGCGATGGTTCGGCCGGGAAGCCATGCCATCGCTGGCCCTCCGCTACCCAGCCTATTTCAGCACCCACGACTCAACCCGCTCCTTCGTCCTCAGCGTCAATTCCATCATCCATCCCGAAGTCCGCAAGATTTATCCGGGGGCCGACGTGCCCACCTTCGGCTTCAGAGATGAGCCGGACGGTTCGCTGCATATGACCTACCGTTCCCCCCGGCGACTCTGCGCCCTGGCCCAGGGCTTCATCGAAGGTGCCGCCATCCATTTCAACGAGACGCTCGACTTCGAGCACCTGGACTGCATGCATCGCGGAGATCCGGAGTGCCGCTGTCGGATCACCTTCCACGACAAACGCCCGAGCTGACCCACCATGGACCGCCCCACCCGAAAGGACTCGGAAGCCGACAAGCTGCGACGACGCCTGCAGCGCGAGCATCAGGCGCGCCTGGAAGCGGAGCTGATCGCCGAGCACGGCCTGCGCGAGCTCTATGAAAAGCAGCAGCAGCTCCAGTTGCTGGAGTCCATCGCCGATGCCGCCAACGGCGCTGCATCAGTGGCAGATGGACTGAGCTTCACCGTCAACAGCATTTGCCAGTTCACCAACTGGAAAATCGGCCACGCCTACCTGACCACCCACGTAGAAGGGGAACCGCGCCTGCGCTCGACTGGAATCTGGCATTACGCCGACGAACCACGCTTTCTGAACTTCCGGGCGGTGACCGAGGCGATGGAGTTCGCCCCCGGCCTTGGCCTGCCGGGACGCGTCCTCGCGAGTGCGGCTCCAGCCTGGATCAGCAACATCCCGCAGAGTCCGGAGTTCTGCCGCATTGATGCCGCGGAGCAGGCCAGGCTGAAGGCCGCGGCGGCCTTCCCGGTGCTGGTGGGCAGTGAGGTGGTCGGCGTGCTGGAGTTCTTTGCCGACAGCGTGCTGGAGCCGGATGAAAAGCTGCTGCATCTGATGGCGCAGATCGGCGTGCAGATGGGCCGGGTAGTGGAACGCAAGCGCGTCGAAGAGCAATTGATCGATGCCTTCCACGACCCGCTGACCGGCCTGCCCAACCGCGCACTCTTCGCCGACCGGCTGTCCCGCGCCGTGGCTCGTGGCAACCGGCATCGGGAATCGACCTTCGCGGTGCTCTTCATCGACCTGGATCGCTTCAAGCTGGTCAACGACAGCCTCGGCCACCTGGCCGGCGACCTGCTCATCATCCAGGTCGCCGCGCGCCTTGGGGCCTGCCTCAGGCAGACCGACACCCTGGCGCGGATGGGCGGTGACGAATTCACCATCCTGCTGGACGACGTCGACGACGCCGACTCCCCGGTGCGGGTCGCCGAGCGCCTGATGGCCGCGCTGGAGCCGCCCTTCTTCATCAATGGCGAGCAGCTCTATATCAGCGCCAGCATCGGCATCGCGCCGAGCGACCTCGGCTATGAATCGGCGGCGGAAATCCTCCGCCATGCGGACCTCGCCATGTATCGCGCCAAGACCCTGGGCAAGCATCGCTTCGAACTCTTCGACCGCAGCATGCAGGAAGTGGCCGTGGAGCGCCTGACGCTGGAGAACCAACTGCGCCAGGCCCTGCACAACGGCGAATTCGTCCTGCACTACCAGCCCATCGTCCGGCTAACAGGCGAGCAGATCGTGGGCGTGGAAGCCCTGGTGCGCTGGCAGAAATCTGCCACCGAACGGGTATATCCCGGCGACTTCATCCAGGTGGCCGAGGACACCGGCCTGATCCTGCCCCTCGGCCTCTGGGTACTACGGGAAGCCTGCACCACCATGGCCCGCTGGCACCGGGAATATCCCCGTCCCGATCCCCTGACGGTGAGCGTGAACCTCTCGGCTCGCCAGTTCGCCCAGCACGACCTGGTGCTGCAGGTGGGCAGCATCATCGTCGAAACCGGAATTCGCCCGGACTGCGTGCGCCTCGAGATAACCGAAAGCGTGTCCATGGCCGACTCCGAGCGCACCGCTACGGTGCTGAACCAGCTCCATGAACTGGGCGTGCGCATCAGCATCGATGACTTCGGCACCGGCTACTCCTCCCTGAGCTACCTGCACCGCTTCCGCATGGATGTCCTGAAGATCGACCGTTCCTTCGTGACCCAGCTCGACCAGTGCCCGGAAGGCCGGCAAATCGTGCAGACCATCCTCAGCCTGGCCCGCAACCTGGGCATCGAAGCGGTCGCCGAAGGCGTCGAAACGGCCAAACACCTGGCGATCCTCAAGTCCCTGGACTGCGACTTCGGCCAGGGCTACTTCTTCGCCCGGCCACTATCCGCTGCCGCGTTCGCCTTGTTGCTGGAAGACAGGTCCTCGCTTGCCGGGCAAAAAGCGACCGATTCGTCACCTTCCGCCCCGCAATCCAGATAACCATTTGATTATCAAAGAGAAACTAACTTGAACGACACAAAGCCGCGCCGCCCGTGCCCTGCAGCGCAATTCCGGGCCTTTTTAGATACCGCGACAAGCAACTGCAGCGATGCGACAACCTTTCCCGCGGCGCCATTTCAGCGCTCCCGGCACGCTTGGCGCCTGGCGAAGCGCTATGCTAGCTTCCCCCATCGCCAGGAAGGCCGCCCCACCGCCAGAGTGCCCCCGAACAATAAGAGGACCCCCCATGGCCCAAGCCACGCCAGCGCTTGAAATCCGCAACCTGCACAAACGCTACGGCGATCTCGAAGTGCTCAAGGGCATCTCCCTCACCGCCAATGACGGTGATGTGATCTCCATCCTCGGCTCCTCCGGTTCCGGCAAATCCACCTTCCTGCGCTGCATCAACCTGCTGGAGAACCCGCACGAGGGCCAGATCCTGGTGGCCGGCGAGGAACTCAAGCTGAAGCCGAACCGCACCGGCGAGTTGGTAGCCGCCGACAGCAAACAGATCAATCGCATGCGCAGCGAGATCGGCTTCGTCTTCCAGAATTTCAACCTCTGGCCGCACATGACGGTGCTCGACAACATCATCGAAGCACCGCGCCGCGTGCTCGGCCAGAGCAGGGCCGAGGCCACCGAAATGGCCGAAGCCCTGCTGGCCAAGGTCGGCATCGCCGACAAGCGCCACGTGTACCCCACCCAGCTTTCCGGCGGCCAGCAACAGCGCGCCGCGATCGCCCGCACCCTGGCCATGCAGCCCAAGGTGATCCTGTTCGACGAACCCACCTCGGCGCTCGACCCCGAGATGGTCCAGGAAGTGCTTAACGTGATCCGCGCGCTGGCCGAGGAAGGCCGCACCATGCTGCTGGTCACCCATGAAATGAACTTCGCCCGGAACGTTTCCAGCGAAGTGGTATTCCTTCACCAGGGGCTGGTAGAAGAGCAGGGACCGCCGCAGCAGGTATTTGACAACCCGCAGTCGGCACGCTGTAAACAATTCATGTCCAGCAATCGCTAAAACACGGAGCAAGATCGCATGAAGAACTACAAGAAGATTCTGCTGGCTGCTGCAGCCACTCTCGCTTTCGGCACCAGCGCCGTTGCCGCCGACAAGCTGAAGATCGGCACCGAAGGCGCCTACCCGCCCTTCAACCTCATCGACGCCAGCGGCCAGGTCGGCGGCTTCGACGTTGAGATCGCCCAGGCCCTCTGCGCCAAGATGAAGGCCGAGTGCGAAGTGGTCACCTCCGACTGGGACGGCATCATCCCCGCCCTGAACGCCAAGAAGTTCGACTTCATCGCCGCCTCCATGTCCATCACTGAAGAGCGCAAGCAGGCCGTCGACTTCACCGACCCCTACTACACCAACAAGCTGCAGTTCATCGCTCCGAAAGGCAGTGACTTCAAGACCGACAAGGCCAGCCTGAAAGGCAAGGTGATCGGCGCCCAGCGCGCCACCATCGCCGGTACCTGGCTGGAGGACAACATGTCCGACGTGGTGGACATCAAGCTCTACGACACCCAGGAAAACGCCTACCTTGACCTGTCCTCCGGCCGCGTCGACGGCGTGCTGGCCGACAAGTTCGTGAACTGGGAATGGCTCAAGAGCGATGCCGGCAAGGACTTCGAGTTCAAGGGCGAGCCGGTGTTCGACAACGACAAGATCGGCATCGCCGTGCGCAAGGGTGACCCGCTGCGCGAGCGCATCAATGCCGCACTGAAGGAAATCGTCGCTGACGGCACCTACAAGAAGATCAACGACAAGTACTTCCCCTTCAGCATCTACTGACCTGCCCGTCCGGTGCCGCCCGCTGGCGGCACCGGCGCCTGAACCCTCATGAACCTGAACCTCTACGGATTCGGCCCGGCCCTGGCCGCGGGCGCCCTCATGACCATCAAACTGGCGCTGTGCGCGCTGGCGGTGGGCTTGGTGCTCGGTCTGCTTGGTGCACTGGCCAGGACTTCTTCCATCAAGCCGCTGCAGTGGCTGGGTGGCACCTACTCCACCATCGTGCGCGGTGTGCCCGAGTTGCTCTGGGTACTGCTGATCTACTTCGGCACGGTCAACCTGATGCATGCCCTGGGTGAATGGTTCGGCAGGCCCGAACTGGAGCTCAATGCCTTCGCCGCCGGCACCATCGCCCTCGGCCTGTGCTTCGGCTCCTACGCCACCGAGGTCTTTCGCGGCGCCATCCTGGCCATCCCCAAGGGGCATCGCGAAGCCGGCATGGCCCTGGGGCTTTCCAGCGGTCGCATCCTCTGGCGAGTGATCCTGCCGCAAATGTGGCGCATCGCCCTGCCGGGCCTGGGCAACCTGTTCATGATCCTGATGAAGGACACCGCACTGGTTTCCGTGATCGGCCTCGAAGAGATCATGCGCCGCTCGCAGATCGCCGTAACCGCGAGCAAGCAGCCCTTCACCTTCTTCATGGTTGCCGCCTTCATCTACCTGGGCCTGACCATCCTCGCGATGATCGGCATGCATTGGCTTGAGAAGCGCGCGGGCCGCGGCTTCAAGCGGAGCGCAGCATGAACTGGGAAATCATCCTCAAATACCTGCCGCAGCTGGCCCAGGGCGCTGTCCTGACCCTGGAGCTGGTGGCCATCGCGGTGATCGCCGGCCTGATCCTGGCCATTCCCATGGGCATTGCGCGCTCCTCCAACCACTGGTACGTGCGCGCCCTGCCCTACAGCTACATCTTCTTCTTCCGTGGCACCCCGCTGCTGGTCCAGCTGTTCCTGGTCTACTACGGCCTGGCGCAGTTCGATGCGGTGCGCAAGGGACCGTTCTGGCCCTACCTGCGCGACCCCTTCTGGTGTGCGGTCATCACCATGACCCTGCACACCGCGGCCTATATCGCCGAGATCCTGCGTGGCGCCATCCAGGCGGTGCCGCCGGGCGAGATCGAAGCGGCGCGGGCCCTGGGCATGTCGCGCTTCCAGGCGTTGTTCTACATCATCCTGCCGCGCGCGGCGCGCATCGGCCTGCCGGCCTACAGCAACGAAGTGATCCTGATGGTCAAGGCAAGCGCCCTGGCCAGCACCGTCACCCTGCTGGAGCTCACCGGCATGTCGCGCACCATCATCGCTCGCACCTACCTGCCGGTGGAGATCTTCTTCGCCGCTGGTGTGTTCTACCTGGTGATCGCCTACGTGCTGGTGCGGGCCTTCCGCCTGCTCGAGCGCAAGCTGCGGGTAGACGCCCTGCAGGGCCGCTGATCCATCCCGACCGCTCCTCGTCCCCGGATGAGGAGCGGTTCCGGCGACGCTATAATCGCCGCCCCTGTTCCCCGCCGTTCCGCCAGCATGACCAGCCCCGCGCCCCTCCAAGGCCCGCAATTGCGGGAACGCTTCGACGCCCTGGACGACTTCCTGCGTACCCACCAGGACATCTGGCGACCGACGCCCTTCACCGAACTGGAATTGTCCTGGGAAGGCCGCCATCCCGAGCTGGCCCACTGGCTGCGCCAACGCACGCTGGCCGAGGCGGACGCCATCCACAACCACCCCGAGCAGTTGCCCGCGCCGGCACCTTATCCACAGCTGGCAGAGCAATCTGCCGCGCTCAGCAGCATCGGAGAACTGCCGCCCACACGCAGAGGGTCGGTACCGGCGACCTTCACTGTCGACGTCCCGGGCCGCAAATGGCAGCAGATAGACGCCTTCGCCAGCCGCCTGGACTTTCGCAGCGCACCCGGCCACTGGCTGGACTGGTGCTCCGGCAAAGGGCACCTGGGCCGCCGGCTCGCCCATGACGGCACGGCACTGACCTGCATTGAACTGGACCCGCAACTGGTCGCCAGCGGGCAACAGCTCAGCCAGCGCCTGGGCCTCGCTGCCGAGCACCGCGAACAGGACGCCCTGGCCGCCAGCGCCGCGCAGCACCTCGACACCACGCACACCCCGGTGGCCCTGCATGCCTGCGGCGACCTCCACGTGCGCCTGCTGCAGCTGGCCAGCGCCGCCGGCTGCCGCCAGCTCGCCGTGGCGCCGTGCTGTTACAACCGCATCCAGACGCCGGACTACCAGCCGCTTTCAGCGGCGGCCAAGGCTTCCACGCTGCACCTCAGCCTGGCCGACCTGCGCCTGCCACTCAGTGAAACCGTCACCGCCGGGGCTCGCGTCCGGCGCCAGCGCGACCAGTCCATGGCCCGCCGCCTGGCCTTCGACCTGCTGCAACGGGAGCTGCGCGGCCAGGACCACTACCTGCCCGTCCCCTCCCTGCCCACCAGCTGGCTGGACAAGCCATTCGCCCAGTACTGCCACGACCTCTGCGCGCTGAAAGGGCTCCCCGCCCCGGCGGAACGCGACTGGGACATGCTGGAAGCAGCGGGTCGGCTGCGCCTCGCCACGGTGCGCAACCTGGAGCTGCCCCGCAGCCTGTTCCGCCGACCGCTGGAACTCTGGCTGCTGCTGGATCGGGCGCTGTTCCTCGAGGAACAGGGCTACCGCGTGAACCTGGGCACCTTCTGCCCGCCCCAGCTCACCCCTCGCAATATCCTGCTGCTGGCCGAGCGCTGAACTTACCCACAGAGCCTGTGGATAACTTTGTTGATGAAATTTGGGCAACCCATCGCAAGGCCTTGCCCTGCGCGCCTCACCAAGACTGCCCATTTTTTGGACAACCCAAGAAAACCAAATAGAAACAGCAGGTTGAGGAATTCCGAGAAACACCGCACAAAACGCAAGAACGGCAGCCCCGGAATTGAGCTCCATTGTGAATAAGCTTCCTGTCGCTGATAAGAAAACTGCTAGGCGTCTACCGCGCAAAGGTTTACTCGCCACGCCCAATCGCTATAATGGCGACCCCTTCTGGCCGGTATAGCTCAGCTGGTAGAGCAACTGACTTGTAATCAGTAGGTCCCGGGTTCGACTCCTGGTGCCGGCACCATACAAAACAAGGGCTTGCAGCGATGCAGGCCCTTCGTTTTTCTGGCTTACGTAAAATTCGACGTAAAATTACCCGCTAGAGCAGAGCCCCAAGCGGGTCAGCCTCCCAGTTCATGATCACCAGTTCGCCAGTGACAGTGGCCTTGCCTTGGCGATGGTTGGTGTTGCTGTACCGGATCTCCAATTCCTCCAGGTGAAAACCCTCGAACACCTGCCGGATCTCCGGATGGTCATTGATGCTGACCATCACCCTCCCCTTGCAGCGCCGCATGAAGTCGGCCATCAGCTCGTAGTTCTTGAAGGGGAAGTCCACACCGTAGCCCTCGGTCTGCCAATACGGCGGGTCCATGTAGTGGAAGGTGTGCGACCGGTCGTAGCGCTCGGCGCACTCTAGCCAGGGCAGGCTCTCGACATAAGTACCGGACAGCCGCTGCCAAGCCGCGGAGAGGTTCTCCTCAATGCGCAGCAGGTTGATGGCCGGGCCGGTGGTAGCCGTGCCGAAGGTCTGCCCGGACACCTTGCCACCGAAGGCGTGGTGCTGCAGGTAGAAGAAACGGGCGGCGCGCTGGATGTCGGTCAGGGTTTCGGGGCGGGTCATCTTCTGCCACTCGAAGATCTGGCGACTGGAGAGGGCCCACTTGAACTGACGCACGAACTCCTCGAGGTGGTTCTGCACCACTCGGTAGAGGCACACCAGGTCGCCGTTGATGTCGTTCAGCACCTCAACGGGAGCCGGCATCGGGCGTAGGAAGAAGAGCGCAGCGCCGCCGGCAAAGACCTCGACGTAGCACTCATGGGGCGGGAACAGCGGGATGAGACGGTCGGCCAGGCGGCGCTTGCCGCCCATCCAGGGAACGATCGGATTGGTCATTTTGTGCAAGCCTTTACTGTATAAATATCCAGTTGTTAGACTCACCGCGCTTCGTGCACGAGGCGGGGAGCCTTGGCTGGGCTTGCAGGTACGGTCTGCGGGTTCAGCGGCCGGCCCGGGTGCTGGAACACTAGGGCCGGCCGCTCCTCTTCTAGGGTGCAGGGATGGAGGTTGCTGGGCAGCTTGCGGCTGCGCTCAGAGTTGAACGTTCAAGGGGGCACTATGAGGTACATCAGCATCCAGTCGATGATATCCGTCAGGAGCCGGCAGCATGACTTCATCCTGACGCCTTCCACCGCTGAGGATCTGGCCGGCTTCGCGCTTATGCTGCTGGTCGACGAGCTGGGCACCGAGGGCGCTCGCCTCTATCTACGCAAGCGATTCGCCGAGTACCGACCCGACTACAGAGGCATAGGGCGCGATGAACGCCCAGCCAGGAAGAACGAGGCCGACCGCCGAGGGGGCCACTCTAACCGCTGACTTCCCTGTCGTCGGACCGCCAGCTAGAGGTCGTCCGACACAAACGCATAGGCTGTGTGCAATTTGCCATCACCTATGCGCTAACATCGGGACTCCTTCATCAAGCAGGAGCAACGCAATGTCACAGGGTATTTTTCACGTGCGATTCCAATCCAACCTCGCAGATTTCGGCGAAGGCTTGGTGGTAGTCAAGGACGGCAGCGTTAACGGAGGCGATGGTCATTTCCTGTACCGAGGGACGCTCTCTGCAGAAAGCGGCCCCGTAAGCGGGCAGTTGTCTGTTGATAAATGGCGCACAGGCAACCACTCCGTGGTTAACCTTGATCACTTCAAGCTCAATGTCCAAGGCGCCATCGACTACGTGCAGGGCACCCTGTCCCTCCAAGGCCAAGTCGAGAACGCACCGCACCTCAGCATTTCAATCAGCGGCCAAAAGGTTGCAGATGCCGTTTGACTTGTAATTAATAGGTGCCGGGTTCAATTCGTAGTCCCGGCACCATAAAAACAAGGCCTCGCAGCGATGCGGGGTCTTTGTTTTTTGTCAGACGTACAATTGAACGTACAAAACCCTGTCTGCCATGATGCACTTGCCTGCACCAGGAGCAGGAGCAAAGCGATCTCGGCGCGCGAGCGCCCGCCCCCCGTGGATGACTGTGAGGACTCAAATGGAAGTCAGCGCTTGGTACCTTGATTGGAAATTTTGGTCCGCAGTCGTTGCATGGCTCAGCTTCACAATGAATGTCGCGCCATGGTTCATCCGAAAAGCTAAAGGCACCACTCTAAGAATCTCCCCCCTTCATTCAATTTCGCTCAGCCATAAAATTGGAATCACCAACTTACAATGGCATTTGAAATTCGAGAATGATGGCGGATCAACACTCAATGTAGAACGGGTCTACCTAGATATTTCCAGCGACAAAGGGCAGATTCGGATCCCAGCATTTTCTTATTTTGAAAAGAACCCTGCTGACCAAACAGTCTTCGCCGGATTAAGGCTAAAGCCAGGTGAGATCTGGCAAGGATTTTTATGGTTCAACGAAGATCTTGCGCGTGAGCAATACCGGGAGCTGCGACTCATAGAGGCGGAGACGCGGGCGGAGCTCAATAGAGGGCGAGCCCAATTCCCCGATCGACCAGTGCAGGTGATCGGCCCTCAGCTTCTCGCAAGAATTAACCAGTTCTTTGAGAGCACCTTCAAACTTACCGCAACCGAATACCAAGTTAGTGTTACGGCCGAGTGTAAAGAGCGGGTTTTCTCATACCCTGGCTATAGATTCACCCTCTATGAGGGCGACATCTCCGAACTCCGCTCACACACTATCCGCTATTTGAGTGGAGACGGTGTTAGTTGGTATTCGGATACCAGTACTTGGATGAGCGTGACGGCCCGAAAGAACTAAAGCGGCTGGCACACTATCGACACCGCTTTCAGTTCCCGCTCGTAGCCGAGCCGCGGCCGGCGCTCCGTCATTAGCGCCGGAGCCGTCACATCGAACCGTTCTATAGGAAACCTGCGCCATGACAGTAATCCAGGCTTGCGGAATATCCCCTCGCCTCTCTCTGACACCTCTTCGCGTCGATGACATCGACGACATTCAGGCCCTTGGCGATGACGCTCAAGTGTTTGAGCATATTCCTGAGATACCAATCCCTTTTGATGCTAGGCAGTGGGTAGGCAGAACCCTATCAAATCAGGAGAACTACATTTGCCACGTAGTTCGGCTGAAGGGATCAGGAATCCCTATTGGTTACGTTCAGATCAACCGTCGTCGGAACTTGGACCTGCAGCTAGGATACTGGCTTGGCCAACAGCACTGGGGTTCACACTACGGTCTTGAGGCTGCTGCTCAGGCACTGATTCTGTTTCATTCTCACGGAGGACGAGGTGCAATTTTCGCTGCCGCGCACCCTAAAAATATTGCCTCGATCCGCATCCTGGCCCACCTCGGCTTCAAGTCATGCGAAACCACCGCGCCTCTAGCCGACATACCAATTGGAATGATTGATCATGTTATGACTCTTTGAGTCATAGAGTGCCTTGCCACTGAGGCAGTAGTGTCAGGGTAACTTCGCCGGTGGCGCCAGTAGTGCCTCATACGCTCGCTCACAGGCCAACCCCGCTACTCGACTTCGATCAAGCGCTGCCGCCAGCTCTCCCGCTCGGCGGTCAGCGCTTGCGAACAGGTCGGCGAGCACCCCGAAGGCGTCGAGTCCTGCCGCGCGCTGCTGGGCAGCGATGGCACTGCAGGTGGCTCCTCGACCGGCGCGCAGTCGGTCGACTTCGAGCTGCAGCCGATCAGCAGCAGACTCAGCAGCAGCGGCATCAGCTTGTGCCGCCTCCAATTTCCCCTTGGCGTCACGATCCACCTCATCGGCCGCCCTCTGGCGGCGCTGCTCTTCAGCTCTCGCCCGCGCCCCCGCCCGGCGGTCGCGCTCGGCAACCTCCAGGCGGTAATCGCTGAGCCCCTTTTCCGCCTCAACCTTGCCGGCGTTCGCGCTGGCAACATCGACCTGCAGGTCAGCAATCCGCAGCTGCTGCAGCCCGGCCACCAGCACCAGGGCCAGCAGCCACCAGCTCCAGGCCGGCAACTCTTTCACCCATCCCATTAGGCGCCCTCCTCGGGTACGCGGTATCGAGACAGTCACCCTCACCGACGCAAACGAAACCCCTGAGGGCGTGCTGACCAATCGCCGCAAGGGCAGCCGGGACAATATCGTGCGCTGGACACCACGCCTGCGCGCCGCCTGGGATGCAGCGAAGCAAGTGCGTACCGATATCTGGGGAAAGAAGAAGATGCCAGTCCCGTTCGCGCCGGAGCAGCGCCGAATCATCGTGGCTGCCCACGGTGGAGCCTTGCAGAAGTCGAGCCTGGACACGGCTTGGCAGCGCCTGATCACCCAGGCAATTGAGAAGGGAATCATGACGACCGAGCAACGCTTCGGTCTTCACGACTTTAAAAGGAGGGGAATTACCGACACTGCTGGAACCCGGGCAGACAAACAGGAAGCCAGCGGACACCGTGACGAATCTATGTTGGATGTCTATGACCTAAGCGTGCCAACAGTGAACCCAGCGGGCGAACCTACGCAAGCACCTTGACATCCAAAGCGTCGCAGAGCCTTTGGCTCGCTCCGCCAGTTAACTTGTTCCTGATCGCTGTCTTGCCGGGGACAAAGGCAATGATCTCAGCGTGCGCCGGATTTGTTTCCTCTGGCGCTTCTGTTACCTCAAACTCAATAGGGGTCTCGCCGGAAAGCCCAATTCTCTTGATCTCAGCAACAGTAATAATTCCGTAGGCCTCGATCTTGACGTTCCCACCCATGATCTCTCGCTTGAAGATCTCAACTATCTCCTCAATCGGGAGGATCTTGAGCCTAGAGCAGGACTTATTTGGATAGGATCTAAACGCCCCCGCGGTACCGCGCTTGAGGACGGGGTCCCATGAGGGGAGATGCAGCGCAATCGCGACCTCCTCGCCATCCGGAACACAATTGCGCTGCAGAATCTGCTGCAAATCCATCTACTACTTTCTCACAGCAAATTCAGAATCTCTTCCTCAAACCGGGGGTCAGAAAACTCATAAAAGGCATCGTCGTCCCAGCCAGTGACAAACAGGGAATAGCCATTCTTCGAAAAAGTGATCTCAGCCAAGCCACCGCCGGCTGTCTTTGGCCAGTTGAGAACCATTTCCCCATCTGGGCTCATGAATACGCCCACTTCTTTACCGCGGAGTTCATAAGAGCTAATGAACTGCGCGCACCAATGCAGCGACTCAAGAGAAAGCTCTCTTGCATTCGAACCGTCCCACCCTGCCTCGCAGTCAAAAATCTGGGCCAGGCGCTCAGCAGAATGCGCGTCGAGGCACTGGTTGAAGTGAGCAACATAGAGCTGCTCCATCATTGCCCTCAGGCTTGAGTCAAAATTGGGGGCACCGATGCTCACAGACGTAAAGTCAAGCCCGCCCACGAACTCCGTAGCAGATGATGTGATCCGGTGATAGGAGCCGCTAATCTGACCAGGTGCGTTCCAGCGGAACTGAGCCTGAGCTCGCTCAAATAGTTGCTTCAGCCAGTCAAGCAATTGAGCGAGCGTAGGACCTCCAAGATCACTATCCACGCCACCAACTGGAGAGTAGCTGTAGTAAGTCGTCGAGGTCATATCGAACCGTCCTTAGGATGCATTACTGCGTGAATGGGCTTTGTCAGCTCAACGAAAACTCGGTGAATCTCATCACGCGCACGCGAGAAGGCGTCTAGCACAGCGTCAGGATTTCCAGCAACCGGCCCGTCAAAGTGAACCGACATATCCAATATTAGAGCCTTCTCGCCATTAACGGCGCCATCCATAAATTGCAGCGCCAATCTACCAAACGGCAATGGCTTAACGATCTGAAGCTGAGGAGTCATAGCTTGACCCGAGCCATTCAGCGTGTCGGGGAGGGAAATATTTATGCCCATCACTTCCGACAAGAACTTGTGCATGGAAGCACCGCTGGTGTGCAGTTCCTTGAATGCATCGATATATCGCAGTGTGGGGGCCATCTTCTCAGGGGCGCCGCTTTTGAAGCAGCACGCAAATAAAGCCTCAACCCCTTCACGAACGATCGGGCCAAAATCATCCCAAGACGAATAGGGCGGGACGGCATTTGCCGTGAAGATCCCTGCGCCGACCTGAAACAGCGACGACTTCTTCAGCGGCTGCTGTTCCTCCGCTCCCCCGCTATATCTAAATCGAATCACAGGCTCGTGGACCATCCAAGGAAAACCTTGGGGAATCAGCCTCTCGGAGTTTCTGAAACCCAAGTTTCCGAGCGCGCCCGCGAGCTCCGAGAAGGACTCTTCGAACGGTTGGAGCATCGGGGGGAGCAGGGGGATTGGCGCGCCCGGCGCAGCGTGAGGCGCATGAACGTCCCACCGAAGCTCAGCGATGATCTCCAGCAGGGGGGGAAACTCAAAACGTTCCTTCATAGGTGCTTCCGAGCCAACCCTATATAGATGTATAGGCGCTGGCCATTTTTCCATTGCAGAAAAAGGTGTTGTGGTCCTGCGCCTATCATCCCCTGCCCTGCGGGGCAAGGGATGATAAGCGCAGCCTACCTATTGACCCCCAAAAAGGCAAATTTGAGCACGTAAAATTAGAGCAGGAAGGCGCGTCAGTGGCGGAGCGGCGCGAGCCTTGTGCGTAAAAAGCGTCAACCTATGCCATTGATACCAAAGCAAAATTTCGCTGACTTGTAATCAGTAGGTCCCGGGTTCGATTCCTGGTGCCGGCACCATATAAAACAAAGGCCTCGCAGCGATGCGAGGCCTTTGTCTTTTCGGGCACTTACCCTCCGCTAAACCCATTCATGCGCTCGCGCCATCTCCCTGCCTTTTGCCAGGGCGAATCCCTTCATCGCGATCTAACCTCCAATAATTGCGCAACGCCCGGTACAGGGCGGCATCAGCGGAGTGAGCGATGATAAAAGACGACGATGAAATGAGCCTCGAAGGCCTGAGCCTGCAACCGATCGAACCGGCAGGCAGGCCGACCTCTGCGAGCGGCCCGGCCAAGTTCCAGATCGATACCCGGAGCAAGGTCGACCGGCGCAAGGGCGGTGATCGACGCCAGACGGTCCGCTTCGAGGAAGACCGACGAAAGGGCGATCGTCGCGCCAAGGCCAATCCCTGGGACCACGGCGCAGACCTCTGATTCGCCCATCCAGAGGCCCGCCCCGGAGGCCGGGCCTCACCACGCCTGCACTCGCCTATCCGCCAAACTTGCATCGCGCCTGCTATGCCAACAAGCTATGCGCCATCAGAAATGCTCAGGACATGGAACATGCGCATCTTGGTCACCGGCGGGGCCGGCTTCATTGGTTCGGCGCTCATTCGCCATCTGCTGACCGACACCCAGCATGAGGTGCTCAACCTCGACAAACTGACCTACGCCGGCAACCTCGAATCACTGGCACCGGTCTCAGGCAATCCGCGCTACCAGTTCCTCCAGGCCGACATCGCCGACAGCCGGGCCGTCGACGCTGCCCTGGCCCGGTTCCAGCCAGACGCCGTGATGCACCTGGCCGCCGAGTCCCATGTCGATCGCTCCATCGACGGCCCGGCCGCCTTCATCCAGACCAACATCATCGGCACCTACAGCCTGCTGGAAAGCGTGCGCGCCTATTGGCTCAGGCTGGGCGCCGAGCGCAAGGCAGCCTTCCGTTTCCACCATATTTCCACCGACGAGGTGTATGGCGACCTCCACGGCGTGGATGACCTCTTCACCGAAACCACGCCCTACGCGCCCAGCTCGCCCTACTCGGCCAGCAAGGCTGCCTCGGACCACCTGGTCCGCGCCTGGCACCGCACCTATGGCCTGCCGGTGCTGCTGACCAACTGCTCGAATAACTACGGCCCCTATCACTTCCCCGAGAAGCTGATCCCGCTGATGATCCTCAATGCCCTGGAAGGCAAGCCGCTGCCGGTCTACGGCAATGGCCAGCAGGTCCGCGACTGGCTGTTCGTCGAGGACCATGCCCGCGCGCTGGTGGAAGTGGTCACCCGTGGCCAGGTTGGTGAGACCTACAACATCGGCGGCCACAACGAGCAGAAGAACCTCGATGTCGTCCGCGCCATCTGCGCCCTGCTGGAAGAGCTGGCCCCGCAGAAGCCGGCAGGCATCGCCCGCTACGAAGACCTGATCACCTATGTGAAGGACCGCCCGGGCCACGACCTGCGCTACGCCATCGATGCCGGCAAGATCGAGCGCGAACTCGGCTGGACGCCGAAGGAAACCTTCGAGACCGGCCTGCGCAAGACCGTCCGCTGGTACCTCGACAATATGGAGTGGAGCCACCGCGTACAGGATGGCAGTTACCAACGCGAGCGACTGGGAGCGTCCGCATGAAAGGGATAGTCCTCGCCGGAGGCTCCGGCACCCGTCTGCACCCCATCACCCTGGGGGTATCCAAGCAGCTGCTGCCGATCTACGACAAGCCGATGATCTATTACCCGATCTCGGTGCTGATGCTCGCCGGTATCCGCGAGATCCTGGTGATCTCCACGCCCCATGACCTGCCGCAATACCGCAACCTGCTGGGCGACGGCAGCCAGTTCGGCGTGCAGTTCAGCTACGCCGTGCAACCCTCGCCGGACGGCTTGGCCCAGGCCTTCCTGATCGGCGAGGAGTTCATCGGCGATGACTCGGTGTGCCTGATCCTCGGCGACAACATCTTCCACGGCCAGCATTTCACCGAGAAGCTCAAGCGCGCGGCCCAGGCTCCGAGCGGCGCCACCGTATTCGGCTACTGGGTGAAGGACCCGGAACGCTTCGGCGTGGTGGAATTCGATGAGCAGGACCGCGCCGTCTCCATCGAGGAAAAGCCGGCCAAGCCGAAGTCCAGCTATGCCGTCACCGGTCTGTACTTCTATGACAACGACGTGATTCGCATCGCCAAGGCGGTCAAGCCCTCCCCCCGTGGCGAGCTGGAGATCACCGACGTCAACAACGCCTACCTCAAGCGCGGCGACCTGCGGGTCGAGCGTTTCGGCCGTGGCTTCGCCTGGCTGGACACCGGCACCCACGACAGCCTGCTCGAAGCGTCCCAGTACGTGCAGACCATCGAGCACCGCCAGGGCCTCAAGGTTGCCTGCCTGGAAGAGATCGCCTATCAACAACGCTGGATCGACAAGGAACAGTTGCTCGTTCGTGCCAAGGCCTTCGGCAAGACCGGCTACGGCCAGTACCTGTTCAATATCGCCGGTGAAACCCCGTGAAAGCCATTTCCACCGATCTGCCCGATGTTCTCATCCTTGAGCCGAAAGTCTTCGGCGATGAGCGCGGCTTCTTCTTCGAGAGTTTCAACGCCCGCACCTTTACCGAGGTGACCGGCGTCCAGCGCGAGTTCGTGCAGGACAACCACTCGCGCTCGCAGCGCGGCGTCCTGCGAGGCCTGCACTATCAGCTACAAAAGACCCAGGGCAAGCTGGTGCGGGTCGTCCAGGGTGAGGTATTCGACGTCGCCGTGGACGTTCGCCGCAGCTCGCCTACCTTTGGCCGCTGGGTCGGGGTTCACCTCTCCGCCGAGAACAAGCGCCAGCTCTGGGTGCCCGAAGGCTTCGCCCACGGTTTCCTGGTGCTGAGCGAATCCGCCGAATTCCTCTACAAGACCACCGACTACTACGCGCCCGAGCACGAGCGCTGCATTCGCTGGGACGACCCGGACCTGGCCATCGACTGGCCGATCGCCGAGGCGCCGCAGCTGTCCGCGAAGGATCAGGCCGGGGCCAACTTCAAGGACGCGGACCTGTTCCCATGAAGATCCTCATCACCGGCAACAACGGCCAGGTGGCGCGGGAGCTCCGGCTGGCACTGGCCGACAAGGCCAACGTGATCGCCCTCGGTCGCGACCGGCTCGATCTGGCCAACACCGAACTGCTCCGCCAGCAGGTCCGTGCCCAGGCCCCCGACCTGCTGATCAACGCCGCCGCCCACACCGCGGTGGACCAGGCCGAGAGCGAGCCGGAAGCCGCCTTCGCCATCAATGCCACGGCCCCCGGCGTGCTCGCCGAGGAAGCCGCCGCCCTTGGCATCCCGCTGATCCACTACTCCACCGACTACGTCTTCGACGGCACCGGCCCCGGTGCCTACAGCGAGGCTGATGCCCCCAATCCGCTTGGCGTCTATGGCCGCAGCAAGCTGGCCGGCGAACAGGCCATCCAGGCCGTCGGAGGTCAGCACCTGATCCTGCGCACCAGTTGGGTCTACTCCCTGCACGGGCGCAACTTCCTGCTGACCATGCAGCGACTGTTGCAGGAGCGTGAGGAGCTGAAGGTGGTGGACGACCAGATCGGCGCCCCCACCTGGGCCGGCAGCATCGCCCAGGCCACCGCCCAGTTGGTGGAAGGCTGGCAGTCGGGCAACCGGCACTGGGGCGTCTACCACCTGACCAACCAGGGCGAGACCTCCTGGTTCGGCTTCGCCAGCGCCATCGCCGAGGGCCTGAAGGCTGCCGGCAAACCCTGCGCGCGGCTGCTGCCGATCCCTTCCAGCGAATACCCGACGCCCGCACGGCGCCCGCTCAACTCGCGGCTCGACTGCAGCAAGCTGGCCCGGGACTGGCACGTGACCCTGCCGGACTGGCGCAGCGCGCTGGCGGAGTGCCTGGCGCAGCCGCGCTAGGAACGCCCTTCCCAGGGCGGGGGTTTCCGGCCCCCGCTCTGCCCGCCTTGCGTTTCCTGGCAACACCCCTGGTGAGCCGATGCCATAATGCGCCTCATCGACCGGCGCACACTGACAGCATGACGACCTCCCCCGCCCCCCATCGCCCACGCTGGCGCAGCCTGGCGCTGCTGGCCTTGTTGCTGGCACCGCTGCTATGGCCGCTCCAGCACTTCAGCGAGCGTTACTACAGCCAGTCCCTCGCCGAGCAGAATCGCCAGACCCTCGACCTCTACGCCGCCAACCTGCTGGGCACCCTGCACCGCTACGAGGTGCTGCCGCCCATCCTGGCAGGCCTGCCGCCGCTGCGTGAGCTGCTGGCCGCCCCCAACGCTCCGGGGCTTCAGGCTGCGGCCAACCAGGTGCTGGCCGAAGTCCGCAGGGACACCGGGGCCGATGTGATCTACCTGATGAGCCCGGCCGGGCTGACCCTGAGCTCTTCCAACTGGGACCAGCCAGACAGCTTCGTCGGTCGCAACTTCGTCTTCCGACCCTATTTCCGTGAGGCCCTGGCCGGCAAGCAGGGGCGCTTCTTCGGCCTCGGCACCACCTCGCGCAAGCGCGGCTACTTCTTCGCCAGCCCGGTGCGCGACGGCGCGCAGATCGTCGGCATCCTGGTGGTGAAGGTGGACCTGGACGACGCCGAAACCCTCTGGGGCAACACCCCGGAGCAGCTCATGGTGACCGACGCCAACGGTGTGGTGATCATTTCCTCGCGCAGCGACTGGCGCTTCCGCGCCACCCGGCCGCTGGACAATGCCGAGCGTGCCGCCATCGCCGCCAACCAGCCCTATCCAACGCAGTCGCCGACACCGCTGAAGCTGGACGACAACGCCTGGCTCACCCAGAGCCGCGAACTCAAGGAAACCGGCCTGACCGCCAGCATCCTCGCCCCGCGCCAGCTGGTCGACCGCCTGGTGACCACCACCGTGGCCATCGGCGGCGCCACCCTGCTCACCCTGTTGCTGTTGCTCGGTCTGCTGATGCAGCGGCGCCGTCACTATCTCGACCGTATCGCCCTTGACGCCCGCGCCCGTCGCGAGCTGGAAATGCGCGTGCTGGAACGCACCCAGGACCTCGAAGCGCTGAATAGCCGCCTCAAGGACGAAGTGCTGGAGCGCGAACAGGCGCAGCAGGAACTGGTGCGCGCCCAGGACGAACTGGTGCAGGCCAGCAAGCTGTCCGCCCTGGGCACCATGTCGGCGAGCATCAGCCACGAACTCAACCAGCCCCTGGCGGCCATCCGCAGCTACGCCGACAACGCCGGCGTGCTGCTGGATCACCAGCGTATCGACGACGCCCGCGACAACCTGCGACAGATCAGCGAACTGACCGGGCGCATGGCCTCGATCATCGCCCACCTGCGCGCCTTCGCCCGACGCGATCGCCACGCCCCGGAAAGCGTCGCCCTGCAGCCGGCCCTGGACGACGCCCTGGCGCTCCTGGCCAAACGCCGCCGGGCCATGGACGTGGAACTGATCCGCGACCTGCCGGATGCGCCGCTCTGGGTCCAGGCAGGCGAAACCCGCCTGCGCCAGGTGCTTGGCAACCTGCTCGCCAATGCCCTCGACGCCCTTTCGGAGAAACCCCTGCCCCGACGCATCTGGCTCAGCACCGAAACCACGACCGACGGCGTCGACCTGCACCTGCGGGACAACGGCCCCGGCTTCTCCGAAGACGCCCTGCGCCACGCCCGCGAGCCCTTCTTCACCACCAAGACCAGCGCCCAGGGCCTTGGCCTGGGCCTGGCCATCTGCGATAGCTTGATGCGCGCCCTCGGCGGCGAATTGCTGCTTGCCAACCACCCCGAAGGCGGGGCCCTGCTGACCCTGCGCCTGCGCAACGCCGCCCCCGGCGTCGTCCCACAGCCACCCGAGGATCTCTCTGCATGACCAACGCCCTTGATGCCCGCACCCAGGTGCTGCTGATCGACGACGACCCGCACCTGCGCCAGGCCCTCAGCCAGACCCTCGACCTGGCCGGCCTCAAGGTACAGGCACTCGGCGACGCCCAGGGCGTGGCGGAGAAGATCGGCAACGACTGGCCGGGCGTGGTGGTCACGGATATCCGCATGCCCGGCATCGACGGCCTGGAACTGCTGCGCCAGCTGCATGAACGCGATCCCGACTTGCCGGTTCTGCTGATCACCGGTCATGGTGACGTGCCGCTGGCAGTGCAGGCCATGCGCGCCGGCGCCTACGACTTCCTGGAAAAACCCTTCCCCAGTGATCAGTTGCTGGACAGCGTGCGCCGCGCCCTCGATCTGCGCCGCCTGGTGCTGGAGAACCGCAGCCTGCGCCTGGCCCTCTCCGACCGCCAGCAGCTCAGCGGACGCCTGGTGGGGCAGTCTCCCGCCATGCAGCGCCTGCGCGACCAGATCGGCGCCCTGGCCGCCACCAACGCCGACGTGCTGATCCTTGGCGAGACCGGCGCCGGCAAGGAAGTGGTGGCCCGCGCCCTGCACGACTTGTCGGCCCGACGCGAAGGCCCCTTCGTCGCCATCAATGCCGGCGCCCTGGCAGAGTCCGTGGTGGAGAGCGAGCTCTTCGGCCACGAGCAAGGCGCCTTCACCGGTGCGCAGAAACGCCGCATCGGCAAGTTCGAATTCGCCAATGGCGGCACCGTGTTCCTCGACGAGATCGAGAGCATGAGCCTGGATGTGCAGGTCAAGCTGCTGCGCCTGCTGCAGGAACGGGTGGTGGAGCGTCTGGGCGCCAATCAGCTGATTCCCCTGGATATCCGCGTGATCGCCGCCACCAAGGAAGACCTGCGCCACGCTGCCGACAAAGGCCGCTTCCGCGCCGACCTCTATTACCGGCTGAACGTCGCCAGTCTGCGCATCCCGCCCCTGCGCGAGCGCGGCGAAGACGCCCTGGTGCTGTTCCAGCATTTCGCCGACGCCGCGAGCAGCCGCCACGGCATGGCCCCGCGTCGCCTCGACGGCAGCCAGCGCGCGCTGCTGCTGACTCATAACTGGCCCGGTAACGTCCGCGAACTGCAGAACGCCGCCGAACGCTTCGCCCTTGGCCTGGACCTGGCCCTGGACAATACGCCCGTGAACCTGCCCCAGGTGGAAGGCGGACTCAGCGAACAGGTGGACGCCTTCGAGCGCGCCCTGATCGCCGCCGAGCTGACCCGCCCCCACAACTCCCTGCGCAGCGTGGCCGAAGCCCTGGGCCTGCCACGCAAGACCCTTTCGGACAAACTGCGCAAACACAACCTCAGCTTCAGTGGCGGAAATCCGGCCGATGATCAGGACTGATCGGCAGAAATCCGCTTAGCCAGACCCGGCTGAACCTGGGCAATGCCCGGACCAGGGCGGTTCCACCGCCATGGCACGGTGCTTGCCGCTTCAGCGGCAACCCCTGCCTGGTGCAGGGTCAGGAGGCCATGCCCCACCAGGGCTCGACCTCTCCCCGCGCCGGCCACAAGCCAGCCAAGGGGCATTCCCTCGATCGCCATCGGGCCCAGCCCCGAGGCACCGCCCGACTACCCGTCGGACGTCCCAAGCCCGGCCCTGCGTCGGGCTTTTTCATTGCTGCGTTTGCGCGCGCCGGAATTCCGCTCGGGATCAACGCACCCTCCCCGTGGAAGGCTCAGGGTCGATCATTCAGGAAGCGGGCAAGGTCCACCGGCTGGCCAGGGCGAATGCCCAGTTGCTGGCGCAAATCGGCATAGGCTTTCTCGAAATCGGCATGCAGCTCGGGCATCCGATCCAACCCCAGTCGCAGGCCGTATTTGCGCAGCCGCAGGCCGACACTCTGGAGGAAGTTGTAGGCCACATCCCCATGGAGGGAGAAACGTTCATGCACGGGGTTTCCGTCGACCTGTCCGCTCAGTTCAAAGTTCACGAACGGGCCCTGTTCGCGCTTTTCGACTTCATAGTTCAGCACCAGATCGTATTCCGGATATTTCAAGGATGATGGCTGTTTAATGGCAATTTGACCTCGTCTAAACATGATATTTCCTACTTATCTATTAAGTCTTTTCTTACTTAAAAGATTCCGCTTTATCGCCAAATAGACCGACATCTGCCTGTAATTTCCTACAAGGAATATGGAGTTAGGCCTTAGGAACCGAGGCTGTAAAGTTGCGACTTGAAGGCCCGGGAAAACCGACTAGCTTGTATTAGGCGCTGCATGGGATGGCACGCCGAACGCTCTATCTTGCTCCCTTTGAGCAGCGATCTGCAGCGATACCCCCCTCACGAGAGTAAGGAAGCTGACCGCATGAGCCATTAGCAAGCTATTGATCTGGATCAGAACGCAGTCGATCGACCACGCGCTCAAATAAGCACAGTTCCTACTTCGGTTAGAGGTGCAGAATGTCCGAATCTTCAGACAAACTTCGACTAGGTGCCCTGGTAGCACTGGTAGTCGGCTCGATGGTGGGCGGGGGTATTTTCTCGTTACCGCAAAACATGGCGGCCAGTGCCGATGTTGGCGCCATTCTTATTGGCTGGGGCATTACCGCGGTGGGCATGCTCACCCTGGCATTCGTCTTCCAGACCCTGGCCAACCGCAAGCCCAACCTCGACGGCGGGGTATATGCCTACGCCAAGGCCGGGTTCGGCGACTACATGGGTTTTTCCTCGGCCTGGGGCTACTGGATCAGTGCCTGGCTGGGCAACGTCGGCTACTTCGTGCTGCTGTTCAGCACCCTGGGCTACTTCTTCCCGATCTTCGGTGAGGGCAACACGCTGGCGTCCATCATCGGCGCCTCCATCGTGCTCTGGGCGGTGCACTTCCTGGTGCTGCGCGGGATCAAGGAAGCGGCCTTCATCAACATGGTCACCACCGTCGCCAAGGTCGTGCCGCTGTTCCTGTTCATCCTCATCTGCCTGTTCGCCTTCAAGCTGGACATCTTCACCGCCGACATCTGGGGCGCCAGCAACCCTGACCTGGGCAGCGTGATGAACCAGGTGCGCAACATGATGCTGGTCACCGTCTGGGTGTTCATCGGCATCGAGGGCGCGAGCATCTTCTCCGCCCGCGCCGAGAAACGCAGCGACGTGGGCAAGGCCACCGTGCTGGGCTTCGTCATCGTGCTGCTGCTGTTGGTGCTGGTGAATGTGCTGTCCCTGGGCATCATGACTCAGCCGGATCTGGCCAAGCTGCAGAACCCCTCCATGGCGGCCGTGCTCGAGCACGTGGTTGGCCACTGGGGTGCGATCCTGATCAGCGTGGGCCTGGTCATTTCCCTGGTCGGCGCCCTGCTCTCCTGGGTGCTGCTGTGCGCCGAGATCCTCTTCGCCGCCGCCAAGGACCACACCATGCCGGCCTTCATCCGCCAGGAGAACGCCAACAAGGTGCCGGCCAAC
Organism: Pseudomonas sp. LFM046; assembly: GCF_000949385.2. Lineage (NCBI taxonomy): Bacteria > Pseudomonadati > Pseudomonadota > Gammaproteobacteria > Pseudomonadales > Pseudomonadaceae > Pseudomonas > Pseudomonas sp. LFM046. Next base: position 5,498,482 of record NZ_JYKO02000001.1, read on the forward strand.
GCCCTCTGGCTGACCAACGCCATGGTGCAGCTGTTCCTGATCATCACCCTGTTCAGCAAGGGCACCTACCTGTCGCTGATCTACCTGGCGACCTCAATGATCCTGGTGCCCTACCTCTGGTCCGCCGCCTACGCAGTACTGCTACCCCTGCGCGGCGAGACCTACGAGCAGGACGCCTCGGATCGCACCAAGGATTTCATCATCGCCGCCATCGCGCTGGTCTACGCCGTGTGGCTGGTCTATGCGGGCGGCGTGAAGTACCTGCTGCTTTCCGCCCTGCTCTATGCCCCGGGCGTAATCCTGTTCGCCAAGGCCAAACGGGAAGTTGGCCAACCGGTGTTCACCCATGTCGAGAAGCTGATTTTCGCAGCCGTGGTAATCGGCGCGATCGTGGCGGCCTACGGCCTCTACGACGGCTTCCTGACCCTATAAATCGTAAGGAGACCTGCCATGTCCAAAGTCAAACTCGGCGTTCATTCGGAAGCCGGTAAATTGCATAAGGTAATGGTCTGCTCGCCGGGGCTTGCGCACACCCGCCTGACCCCCAACAACTGCGACGAGCTGCTGTTCGATGACGTGATCTGGGTCAGCCAGGCCAAGCGCGATCATTTCGATTTCGTCACCAAGATGCGCGAGCGCGGCATTGAAGTCCTTGAGATGCACAACCTGCTCACCGACATCGTGCAGAACAAGGAAGCCCTGAAGTGGATCCTCGATCGCAAGATCACCAATGACCAGGTCGGCATCGGCCTGGTCAATGAAGTCCGCTCCTGGATCGAAGGCCTGGAGCCGCGCAAGATCGCTGAATTCCTCATCGGCGGTGTAGCGGGTTCAGACCTGCCGGAGAGCGAAGGCGTCAGCGCCATCAAGATGTACCGTGACTACCTGGGCCACTCCAGCTTCATCCTGCCGCCGCTGCCCAACACCCAGTTCACCCGCGACACCACCTGCTGGATCTACGGCGGGGTGACCCTCAACCCCATGTACTGGCCGGCCCGACGTCAGGAAACCCTGCTGACCAGCGCCATCTACAAGTTCCACCCGACCTTCACCAACGCCGAGTTCGAAGTCTGGTACGGCGACCCTGACAAGGACCACGCCATGTCCACCCTGGAAGGTGGCGACGTGATGCCCATCGGCAACGGTGTGGTGCTGATCGGCATGGGCGAGCGGACCTCCCGCCAGGCCATCGGCCAACTGGCGCAGAGCCTGTTCGCCAAGGGCGCGGCACAGAAAGTGGTGGTCGCTGGCCTGCCCAAGTCCCGCGCCGCCATGCACCTGGACACCGTATTCACCTTCTGCGACCGCGACCTGGTCACCGTCTTCCCGGAAGTGGTGCGGGAAATCGTGCCCTTCGTGCTGCGCCCGGACGAGAGCCGCCCCTACGGCATCGACATCCGCCGCGAAGAGAAGGACTTCCTCTCGGTGGTGGCCGAGTCCCTCAACCTCAAGCAACTGCGCGTGGTGCAGACCGGCGGCGACGCCTTCGAAGCCGAGCGCGAGCAGTGGGATGACGGCAACAACGTGGTCTGCCTGGAGCCCGGCGTGGTGGTCGGCTACGACCGCAACACCTACACCAACACCCTGCTGCGCAAGGCCGGCGTCGAGGTGGTCACCATCAGCGCCAGCGAACTGGGCCGCGGCCGTGGCGGTGGCCACTGCATGACCTGCCCGATCCTGCGCGACCCGATCGATTACTGAGTTGATACCCCTGGCGGCTCCCACCCGGAGCCGCCCGCCCCGCCAGCCACAAGCGGTGCTGACGGAGCCTGGTTTCAAGTTACCCACAAGGAGAAAGAATCATGGCCTTCAACATGCACAACCGTAACCTGCTCAGCCTGATGCACCACAGCACCCGCGAGCTGCGTTATCTGCTCGACCTGTCCCGCGACCTGAAGCGCGCCAAGTACACCGGTACCGAGCAACAGCACCTCAAAGGCAACAACATTGCGCTGATCTTCGAGAAGACCTCGACCCGCACCCGCTGCGCCTTCGAAGTCGCCGCCTATGACCAGGGCGCCAACGTCACCTACATCGACCCGGGCTCCTCGCAGATCGGCCACAAGGAGAGCATGAAGGACACCGCCCGCGTGCTCGGCCGCATGTACGACGCCATCGAATACCGTGGCTTCAAGCAGGAAATCGTCGAAGAACTGGCCAAGTTCGCCGGCGTACCGGTGTTCAACGGCCTGACCGACGAGTACCACCCGACCCAGATGCTGGCCGACGTGCTGACCATGCGCGAGCACAGCGACAAGCCGCTGCACGAGATCTCCTACGCCTACCTGGGCGACGCCCGCAACAACATGGGCAACTCCCTGCTGCTGATCGGCGCCAAGCTCGGCATGGACGTGCGCATCGCCGCACCCAAGACCCTGTGGCCATCCGACGAGCATGTCGCCGCCTGCAAGAAGTTCGCTGAAGAAAGCGGCGCCCGCCTCACCCTGACCGAAGATCCGAAGGAAGCCGTCAAGGGCGTGGACTTCATCCACACCGACGTCTGGGTCTCCATGGGCGAGCCGGTGGAAGCCTGGGGCGAGCGCATCAAGGAACTGCTGCCCTACCAGGTCAACATGGACATGATGAAAGCCGCCGGTAACCCGCGCGTGAAGTTCATGCACTGCCTGCCGGCGTTCCACAACAGCGAGACCAAGGTCGGCAAGCAGATCGCCGAGCAGTACCCGGCCCTGAAGAACGGCATTGAAGTTACCGAAGACGTCTTCGAGTCCCCGTACAACATCGCCTTCGAGCAAGCGGAAAACCGCATGCACACCATCAAGGCGATCCTCGTTTCGACCCTCGCCGACATGTAAGTCCCGATACGCCCCGGACCGCGACGCGTTCGCCGGTCCGGGACGCATTTCACCATCAGGAGGAAATCACTATGCGTATCGTCGTCGCATTGGGCGGTAACGCCCTGCTGCGTCGTGGCGAGCCCATGACGGCCGACAACCAGCGCGCCAACGTGAAGATCGCCGCCGAGCAGATTGCCAAGGTCGCACCGGGCAACGAACTGGTGATCGCCCACGGCAACGGCCCGCAAGTCGGCCTGCTGGCCCTGCAAGGCGCGGCCTATGAAAAGGTCTCCCCGTACCCGCTGGACGTTCTCGGCGCCGAGACCGAAGGCATGATCGGCTACATGATCGAACAGGAAATGGGCAACCTGCTGCCGTTCGAAGTGCCGTTCGCCACCATCCTCACCCAGGTCGAGGTCGACGCGAAGGACCCGGCGTTCAAGAATCCGACCAAGCCGATCGGTCCGGTCTACTCCAAGGAAGAGGCCGAAGCCATGGCCAAGGAGAAAGGCTGGAGCATCGCTCCCGACGGCGACAAGTTCCGCCGCGTGGTCGCCAGCCCGCGTCCCAAGCGCATCTTCGAGATTCGCCCGGTCAAGTGGCTGCTGGAGAAAGGCACCATCGTCATCTGCGCCGGTGGCGGCGGCATCCCGACCATGTATGACGAGTCCGGCAAGAAGCTCTCCGGCGTGGAAGCCGTGATCGACAAGGACCTCTGCTCCTCGCTGCTGGCTGAGGAACTGGGAGCCGACGTGCTGATCATCGCCACGGACGTGGACGCCGCCTACGTCGACTGGGGCAAGCCGACCCAGAAAGCCATCGCCCAGGCCCACCCGGACGAACTGGAACGCCTCGGATTCGCCGCCGGCTCCATGGGTCCGAAGGTCCAGGCCGCCATGGAGTTCGCCCGCAATACCGGCAAGGATGCCGTGATCGGCTCCCTGGAAAACATCGTGGCCATCACCGAAGGCAGGTCCGGTACCCGCGTCAGCACCCGGAAGGCGGGGATCGAGTTCCGTTGATCCACCGGCATGCCATTCGCCATGCCCTTGTAGGGGCGATTTCAATCGCCAAGCAGGCCGCAGGTCTGCCAGACGCTTGCCGGGGCAGCTGCGCTGCCCTTGGCGAATGAATTCGCCCCTACAGGGTTTGCTGCACTTCCTCTCTTTCCGCCGCCCGATTTCCCGCCGAATGACCGTCGGCGTGACTTGATAGTCATCCCCCGCGTCAGGTAGACATCCCATTCCATTCGAGCTGCCACCTGGCTCATGCCACCTGGCCCGTGACGCTTGATGCCGCAAATTGCCGCCGTTCCCGTGCGGTGCCCCGCTGCCAAGCCCGCCGGCCGGCATGAGATAGCCTTTTGAGGAGTTTCCGAGAGATGTCCCGACTTCCAGTGATCGTGGGTTTTGGCGGCTATAACGCGGCTGGTCGAAGCTCGTTCCACCACGGCTTCCGCCGCATCGTCCTCGAGACCCTGGACGCCCAGGCGCGCCAGGAAACCCTGGCCGGCCTCGCCGTGATGATGAAACTGGTTTCGGTAGCCGATGGCCAGTACCGCAGTGCCGAGGGCCAGACCCTGACCCTGGCCGAGATCGAAACCCGCTACGCCGCCGAAATCCTCGACGCCACCCTGGTGCGCCGCATCGGCAAGCAGCACCTGGATGTGGATGCCGCCCACTGGCAGAAGAACCTCACCGTCTCCGCCGCTGACAGCCAGGCCCTCAGCTTCACTACCTCGCGCAAGCAGCTGCCCGAGCCGATCCCGGCTTCCTGGGAAGTGGAAGCCCTGGACAACGGCGACGTGCGCGTCACCATCAACGGCACCTGCGACTTCAAGGTGGACAGCTACCGCGAGCTGCCCGTGAAGTCCGCCGGTCAGCTGCCCACCGGCTTCGAGCCGGGCGAGCTGTACAACTCCCGCTTCCACCCCCGCGGCCTGCAGATGTCCGTGGTCGCCGCCACCGATGCCATCCGCTCCATCGGCCTGCCGTGGAAGGACATCGTCGACCGCGTGCAGCCTGACGAGATCGCCGTGTTCTCCGGCAGCATCATGAGCCAGCTGGACGAGAACGGCTTCGGCGGCATGATGCAATCGCGGCTCAAGGGCGGTCGTGTCACCGCCAAGCAGTGCCCGCTTGGCCTCAACACCATGCCCGCCGACTTCATCAATGCCTACGTGCTGGGCAGCGTCGGCACCACCGGCAGCGTCACTGGCGCCTGCGCCACCTTCCTCTACAACCTGCAGAAGGGCATCGATCTCATCACCTCCGGCCATGCCCGCGTGGCCCTGGTGGGCAACGCCGAGGCGCCGATCAACCAGGAATGCATCGACGGCTACGGCGCCATGGGCGCCCTGGCCACCGAGGAAGGCCTGCGCCAGGTGGGCGGTCGTGAAGACGTGGACTTCAGTCGCGCCAGCCGTCCCTTCGGCGAGAACTGCGGCTTCACCCTCGCCGAATCCAGCCAGTACGTGGTGCTGATGGACGACGAGCTGGCCCTGGAACTGGGTGCCGATATCCACGGCGCGGTGACTGACGTGTTCATCAACGCCGACGGCTTCAAGAAATCCATCTCCGCACCCGGCCCGGGCAACTACCTGACCCTGGCCAAGGCCGTGGCCGCCGCCGCGCAGCTGATCGGTGTCGATGGCGTGCGTGAGCGCAGCTTCGTCCACGCCCACGGCTCCAGCACCCCGGCCAACCGCGTCACCGAATCCGAGCTGCTGGACCGCGTTGCCGGCGCCTTCGGCATCGAGGCGTGGCCGGTCGCCGCTGTGAAGGCCTACGTTGGCCACTCGCTGGCCACCGCCAGCGGCGACCAGGTGATCGCCGCCCTCGGCACCTTCAAGTACGGCATCCTGCCGGGCATCAAGACCATCGACCGGGTGGCCGACGACGTGCACCGCCAGCACCTGTCCATCGAAACCCGCGACCGCGTCCTGGGTGACCGCCACCTGGACGTCTGCTTCATCAACTCCAAGGGCTTCGGCGGCAACAACGCCACCGGCGTGGTGATTTCCCCGCGTCTGGCCGAGAAGATGCTGAAGAAGCGCCACGGCGAAGCCGCCTTCGCCGCCTACAGCGCCAAGCGCGAGCAGACCCGCGCCAATGCCGAGGAATACGACCGCCGCGCTCGCCTGGGCGAGCTCGATATCATCTACAACTTCGGCAACGACCTGATCGACGAGCAGCAGATCGAACTGAGCGAACAAGGCATCCAGGTGCCCGGCTTCGCCCGGACCCTGCGCTACAAGAAGGACGAGCGCTTCGCCGATATGCTGGATTGAGTAGCGCCGCCCAGTCCCGTGGGATCAGGCGGAATCGTAGGGTGCGCCGTGCGCACCAGAGCCTTCGCGCGATGGTTTCGGTGCGCGCAGCGCACCCTACCGAATCAAGCTGAGCCAAAAAAGAAAGGGCCCCTCGGGGCCCTTTTTCGTTGCTCAGTCCAGCGCGCGCGCCAGCTGGATCAGCTCCGCCCGCCACTCGGCGGCCACCGGCAGGGCCAGGAAAGACGGATTGAGGAAGCCCTCGCGGGCCTCGTAGGTCAGCGCCTCACCGGCAAGATTCAACACCTCTCCACCGGCGCCTTCGAGCACGCCCTGGGCCGCTGCGGTGTCCCACTGGGACGTCGGCGCCAGGCGCGGATAGCAATCTGCGCTGCCTTCGGCCAGCAGGCAGAACTTCAGGGAGCTGCCGACATTGGCCAGCTGCAGATCACCAAAGCGCTCGCCCAGGCCGGCCAGCAGACGCTCCTGGGCCGGGCTCGAATGGCGCTTGCTGGCGACCACGGTAAAGGCCTCGTCCGGAGCGATACGCACGCTGATTTCCCGCGCCTCGCCATCGGTCTCGGCGCACCAGGCCCCCAGGCCGGCACCGCCGTAGTAGCAACGCCCGTTCACGGGCATGCCAACCACGCCGAACACCACCCGGCCGTCCTCCACCAGCGCCACATTGACGGTGAACTCTTCGCTGCCGGCGATGAATTCCTTGGTGCCATCCAGCGGGTCCACCAACCACCAGCGCTGCCAGCCGGCGCGCTCGGTCAGGGGGATATCGGCGGCTTCCTCGGAGAGCACCGGGATGCGGGGGTCCAGCGCAGCCAGGCCGGCATCGAGCACCTTGTGGGCGGCCAGGTCGGCGGCAGTGACGGGAGAGGCGTCGGCCTTCTCCATCACGGAGAGCTCGCCGCGCCAGAACGGCAGGATCACCTCGCCCGCCTGGCGCACCAGATCGATCACGGCGGGCAGCAGGGGGTGGCTCACGGCTGGAACTCCCCACGCTGGGTCAGCAGGTCGCGGGCCAGGTAGAGGGCCGCCAGGGCGCGGCCTTCACTGAACTGCTGGTGCTGGGCCAGGCTGGACAGCTCGCGCAGGCTGATGCGGTCGACCCGCAGGGGCTCGGGCTCGTCACCCGGCAGGCTTTCCTCATAGAGATCGCGGGCCAGGACCACCTGGATCTTCTGGCTCATGTAGCCGGGGGACAGCGACAGCTCGGTGAGATGCTCCAACTGGCGCGCGCCGAACCCGGCCTCTTCCTTGAGCTCGCGGTTGGCGGCGGCAAGCACATCCTCGCCCGGCTCGATCAGGCCCTTGGGCAGGGACAGCTGATAATCGTCGGTGCCGGCGCAGTATTCCTCCACCAGCAGCACATGTTCGGCGTCGGCCATGGCCACCACCATCACCGCGCCGTAGCCGGTGCCTTTGCTCACCAAGCGCTCGTAGGTGCGCTCGACGCCATTGGCGAAGCGCAACTGCAGCTCTTCGACACGGAACAGACGGCTGCTGGCGACAATTTCGCGAGCGAGCACCGTGGGCTTCTGACGCATAACGGACTCCTTGGCATGACCGGCGGGTTATCATACCCCGCCTTTGCCCAATGTCCCCGCTGGAGATTGCATGCCAGCGACGGCCAGCAACCCATCGGCGACAGCCCCTCCAGATGACCGATAGCGCCATGCCCCAACTGCCCTGGACCGAGATCGACACCGTGCTGCTCGACATGGACGGCACCCTGCTCGACCTGCATTTCGACAATCACTTCTGGTTGGAATACCTGCCCCAGCGCTATGCCGAGCATCACCGCATCAGCCGCGAAATGGCCGACGCCGAACTGCTGCCGCTGTTCCGCGACAACGCCGGGCAGCTGAACTGGTACTGCACGGACTTCTGGAGCCGTGAGCTGAGCCTGTCGATCCGCGACTTGAAGCGCGAAGTGGCGCACCTGATCGCCCTGCGCCCCGATGCCGACCTCTTCCTCGCCGCCCTGCGCCGATCCGGCAAGCGCGTGGCGCTGATCACCAACGCCCACCGCGACTCGCTGTCCCTGAAGATGGAGCGGGTCCAGCTAGCGCCCTGGTTCGATCGCCTGATCAGCTCCCACGACTATGGTTACCCCAAGGAAGACCAGCAGTTCTGGCAGGCCCTGCAGGACGACTTCGGCTTCGACCCGGCCAGCAGCCTGTTCATCGACGACAGCCTGCCGATCCTGCGCAGCGCCCGGCACTACGGCATCGCCCAATTGCTGGCAGTGCGCGAGCCGGACAGCCGCAAGGGCCCGAAGGACACCGAGGAATTCGCCGCGGTGGACAGCTACCGCACCCTGATCCAGGGACTCTGACCTCCCTCGCAGAGGAACCGGCATGGACATCAAGCAACTCAAGTTCCTCATCGCCCTCGAAGAAACCCGCCACTTCGGCCAGGCCGCCGCGCGCTGCCATGTCACCCAGCCCACCCTGTCCATGCGCCTGCGCAGCCTGGAAGAGGAACTCGGCCTGGAGCTGGTGATCCGTGGCCAGCGCTTCGAGGGGTTCACCGATGCCGGCCTGCGCGTCCTGGCCTGGGCACGCACCCTGCTGGCGGCCCACGATGGCCTCTACGCCGAGGCAGCAGCCTGCCGGGGTCAACTGGTGGGCACCCTGCGCCTGGGCGTGGTGCCTCTGGCGGGCTTCGATCCCATGCGCCTGGTGGAAACCTTTTCCGGCCCGCACCCGAGCCTGCGCTTCCAGCTGTTCTCGATGAGCTCCGAGCAGATCCTCGAAGGCCTGGCCCGCAACCAGCTGGACCTGGGCCTGTCCTACCTGGACCGCCTCGACCGCGAGCACTTCGAAAGCCTCGAATTGGCGCAGACCCGCATGGGGCTGCTGCACGACCGCCGCCACTTCAACTTCGACACCCCGGCGTTGTCCTGGGAACGCCTGATCGACCTGCCTCTGGGTCTGCTGTCCGGCGGCATGCACTTCCGCCAGTCCATCGACCACGGCTTCCGCAGCCGTGGCCTGTCGCCCCAGCCACGGCTGGAAACCGATGCCGTACACCAGCTATTGCAAGCCGTCAGCGCCGGCCTGTGCTGCGCCATCATGCCCCTGGACAGCGGCCTCGACGACTTCACCGAGCACCTGGCACTGACCCCCATCGAGGATGCCCGCACCCTGGCCCCCCTGGGCCTGATCCTGCGCCGGGGCGCACCCCGCTCGGCGCTGGCGGACGCCTGCTTCTCCGAAGCGAGGGCCCTGCTGGGGCTTGATCCAGCGTCTTGATAAACGCGCTCGATCACCGAATCGGGAATAGCGATTAGACGCCCGTGCCAGACGGGCCTAGGATGGCTGAGTCATTCCGTCGCAGGGGCAGATCCATGCCACGCCCAGACGCCAAGCGCCCTCTCACCGCAGTAGATAATCCGCCCGCACCCACCGGCTATCGTTACGCCGAGCTGGACGAAGGCGCGCGCGTCGAAGACGCCGCGCTTGCCGAGGAATGTGCCCTGGCCATTTCCTACAACGGCATCAGCTACGCGGTGATGATGGTTTCCCCCAGCGCCCTGGAGGATTTCGTCGCCGGTTTCAGCCTTAGCAGCGCGGTGGTGCAGTCCATCGACGAGCTCTATGACATCCAGATCGAGGGCGAAGGCATCGCCCTGCATGCCGAAGTGGATATCGGCAACCGCGCCTTCTGGTCGTTCAAGGAACAGCGCCGCAACCTGGCCGGCACCACCGGCTGCGGCCTCTGTGGTGTGGAAGCGCTGGAACAGGCGCTGCCCGAACTGCGCTCGCTGACCCCGGCGCCGCTGCCGCCCGCCGAGCATTTCGTCGACCTGCGCCAGCGCATCAACGAAGCCCAGGAACTGGCCCGGCGCAGCGGCGCGCTGCACGCCGCGCTCTTCGTCGACGACAAGGGCGAACTGCGCCTGTGCCGTGAAGACATCGGCCGGCACAACGCCCTCGACAAGTTGATTGGCGCCCTGCTGCGCCAGGGCCTGAACCCGCGCGAAGGTTTCGCCGTGGTCACCAGCCGCTGCAGCCTGGAACTTATCCACAAGGCGGTTCGCGCCGGCCTGTCCACCCTGGTCAGCCTCTCCGCGCCCACCACCCTGACCGTGGAATGGGCCCGCCGGCACCACCTCAACCTCATCCACCTGCCCCACCACAGCGCCCCAAGGGTCTACAGCCCGGCGCCGAAAAGCGAAGCCCCGAACGAATGAGTCTGCAACCCGTAGAACCCCGCTACAAACCCTACAAAGGCGCCGCGGCTGGCTGGGGTGCGCTGAAGAGCGTCACCCGCTTCTGGCTGGACAGCAAACAGCCGTTCAAGAACCTCCGTGCCCTGCTCAAGACCAACCAGAACGGCGGCTTCGACTGCCCCGGCTGCGCCTGGGGCGATTCCCCCGAGGACGGCCGCATCAAGTTCTGCGAGAACGGCGCCAAGGCGGTGAACTGGGAGGCCACCAAACGCCGGGTGGATGCCACATTCTTCGCCCGCTACAGCGTCAGCCAGCTGCGCGAGCAGAGCGATTACTGGCTCGAGTACCAGGGCCGGCTGACCCAGCCCATGCGCTACGACAGGCAGACCGACCACTACGTACCGATCAGTTGGGACGATGCCTTCGCCCTCGCGGCCCGCCATCTGCAAAACCTGGAAAGCCCCCACCAGGCCGAGTTCTACACGTCCGGCCGGGCCAGCAACGAGGCGGCTTACCTCTACCAGCTATTCGTCCGCGCCTTCGGGACCAACAACTTCCCCGACTGCTCCAACATGTGCCACGAGGCCAGCGGCGTGGCCCTCGGCCAAAGCGTCGGTGTGGGCAAGGGCACCGTCACCTTCCACGACTTCGAGCACGCCGACGCCATTTTCGTGCTGGGCCAGAACCCCGGCACCAACCACCCACGCATGCTCGAACCCCTGCGCGAAGCGGTGAAACGCGGCGCCCAGGTGGTCTGCTTCAACCCGCTGAAAGAGCGGGGCCTGGAACGTTTCCAGCATCCGCAGCATGCCCTGGAGATGCTCAGCAACGGCTCGCGGCCGCTGAACACTGCGTTCTTCCGTCCGGCGCTGGGTGGCGACATGGCCGCCATTCGCGGCATCGCCAAGTTCCTCCTGCAGTGGGAGCGGGAGGCCCAGGCCAAGGGCGAGACGCCCGTGTTCGATCACGCCTTCATCGCCGAACACACCGACGGCGTCGAGGCCTACCTGAAGGCAGTGGACGCCACGCCCTGGGCGCAGATCGAGCAGCAGTCAGGTCTCACCCTGGATGAAATCGAAACGTCGGCGCGCATTTACCGTGACGCCGGCAGCGTGATCATCTGCTGGGCCATGGGCATCACCCAGCACCGCCACTCGGTGCCAACCATCCAGGAAATCGTCAACCTGCAGCTCCTGCGCGGCAACGTCGGCCGCCCCGGCGCCGGCCTCTGCCCGGTGCGCGGTCACAGCAACGTGCAGGGCGACCGCACCATGGGCATCAACGACCGCCCGCCGGCAGCGCTGCTGGATGCGCTGGAGCGACGCTTCGCCTTCAAGGTGCCTCGGGAGAACGGCCACAACACGGTGGAAGCCATCAACGCCATGCTCAATGGCGAGGCCAAGGTCTTCATCGGGCTTGGCGGCAACTTTGCCCAGGCGACGCCGGACAGCGCGCGAACCCATGCGGCACTGCAGAACTGCGAACTGACGGTGCAGATCAGCACCAAGCTCAACCGCAGCCACCTGACCGTGGGCCGCGATGCGTTGATCCTGCCGTGCCTTGGCCGTACCGATATCGATCGCCAGGCCGAAGGGCCCCAGGCGGTGACGGTGGAAGACTCCTTCAGCATGATCCACGCGTCCTACGGTCAGCTGGAGCCTTCCTCCCGCGAGATGCGTTCGGAGCCGGCCATCATCGCCGGCATCGCCAAGGCCACCCTGGGCAACCAGCCGGTGGACTGGGATGCGCTGATCGCTCATTACGACCGCATCCGCGAACTGATCGCCGACACCATTCCCGGCTTCCAGGACTTCAATACTCGCGTCCAGCACCCCGGCGGTTTCTACCTGGGCAATACCGCCAATGCCCGGAGTTGGAGCACCGCCAGCGGCCGCGCCAACTTCAGCGCCACGCCGCTGCCGGCAGACCTGCTCCACGAAAAGATCCGCAGCACCGGCGAAACGCCGCATCTGATCCTCCAGACCCTGCGCTCCCACGACCAGTACAACACCACCATCTACGGCCTGGACGACCGCTATCGCGGCGTGCGCGGCCAGCGCGAGGTGGTGTTCGCCAACGAGGCGGACATCCGTCGCCTGGGCTTCGAGCCGGGGCAGAAGGTGGACATGGTGACGCTCTGGGATGACGGCGTGGAACGCCGGGTGTCCGGCTTCAGCCTGCTGGCCTTCGATATCCCCACCGGCCAGGCCGCCGCCTATTACCCGGAAACCAACCCCCTGGTGCCGTTGGAAAGTTACGGCGACGGCAGCTACACCCCCACCTCCAAGTTCGTGGCGATCCGCCTTGAAGCCTCACGCGACAACGACCGCATCCTCTGAGGGAGCGGCCCGCCGCTGTAGGGTGCGCTGCGCGCACCGGGAATCCTGCGCGGAGTATTTGGTGCGCACAGCGCACCCTACATAGGTGCAATGAAGGCAATTAACTTTTAATGGAAATAAGAGAACTTTGTTTCGAGCAACTTTATTACCACGAAACAATTTGAAACATCGCTTTTAACGCTATATAAAGTGCCAACGAAAACGAAACTTTCACGGCACTTTGCTAGCATGCAAAAAGCCCGAAATGCAGGGCTTGAGAGGGCTGGAACAGAGCTCAGACTGTGAAGCAAAAAAAAAGTTCCGCCTTTAAAGTCGGAAGTGAAAAAAATGTGAAAAGTTGGTGTTTTTCGTCGCCTGACACTTGCGTAAGTAAATTCCCACAGTAAATATCGCCTCACCAAAACCACTGAGGCGATCCTCACCATGAAGTACACCTCGATCCTTCTTCTGTCTCTCGGCCTGGCCAGCGGCAGCGTCTTTGCGGGCGGCAATACCGATGCCGGTATTGGTGGCGCGCTGGGCGGGGTCCTGGGGTCCGCTGTCGGCAACGCAGTTGGCGGCAGCACCGGTGCAGCCATCGGCGCTGGCGTGGGCGGTGCAGCGGGCGGTGCAGTCGCTGCCCCGCGCCATAACCGTACTGAAGCCGCCATCGGCGGTGGCCTGGGCGCTGCTGGCGGCCAAGTCCTCGGCCGGCAGATGGGCGGCACCACGGGCGGCCTGATTGGTGCGGCCCTGGGTGGTGGCGCGGGCGGTGCCCTGGGCAACCACTACGCCAACGAGAGCCGCGAAGACGACTACTACGATGACGGCCACCGCCATTATCGTCGTGCCTACTACGACCACCCCGGTCGCGGCCATGCCTGGGGCCATCGCAAGCACAAGCACCGCTGGCATGACGACGACGACGATTGATCAACGCCATCCACTGAAAAAGCCCGCTCCCAGCGGGCTTTTTCTACAGGCCTGAGGCCTGGTCGAGCGACATCCGCCCCCCTTTCGAATCCATAATCCGACCTGCGTCATGATGCCCCGGAGAAACCGCGGGACCATGGACTTCCTCTTTGAAATGGAGACTTAGCAAGATGCGCAAAGCAGTAACCGCCCTCGCCCTCAGCCTGCTGGCAACCCAGGCCGTAGTGGCCGGCGAGACCACCAACAACGCGATCGGCGGCGGCATTGGCGGCGCTCTGGGCAACGTCGTCGGCAACGCCATCGGCGGCGGCACTGGCGCGGCCATCGGCGCCGGCCTGGGTGGTGCGGCCGGTAGTGCCATGACCGCCAAGAGCGGCCGCAAGACCGAAGCCGCCATCGGCGGTGGTCTGGGTGCCGCAGGCGGCTCGGTAGCCGGCCGCGCACTGGGCGGCTCCACCGGTTCGGCCATCGGCGCCGGCCTGGGCGGCGCGGCTGGTGGTGCCATTGCCACCGAGCTGAGCAAGGACAATGACCACGACGGTCACCACCACAAGCATCGCAAGCATCGCCACGACTAAGCGTGCGCCCATGAAAAAGCCCGGCATCTGCCGGGCTTTTTCATTACAGGCGGAACATCAGACGAGCTGTTCGGCGCGTGCCTCATCCACATCACCGCTGGCCATGCAGGCAGCTGCGGTGAAGAGCACGTCGGTGGAGGAGTTCAGCGCGGTCTCGGCGGCATCCTGGAGGATGCCGATGATGAAGCCCACGGCCACCACCTGCATGGCCACCTCGCTGGGGATGCCGAACAGGCTGCAGGCCAACGGGATCAGCAGCAGCGAGCCACCGGCCACGCCGGACGCGCCGCAGGCGCAGATGGAAGCCACCACGCTGAGGAGGATGGCGGTGGGGATATCCACCGCGATGCCGAGGGTCTTCACCGCCGCCAGGGTCAGCACGGTGATGGTGATGGCCGCACCGGCCATGTTGATGGTGGCACCCAGGGGAATGGAGACCGAGTAGGTGTCCTCATGCAGGCCGAGCTTCTCGGACAGCTGCAGGTTCACCGGGATGTTCGCCGCCGAGCTGCGGGTGAAGAAGGCGGTGATGCCGCTTTCGCGCAGGCAGGTCAGTACCAGCGGATAGGGGTTGCGGCGAATCTTCCAGAACACGATCAGCGGGTTGACCACGAAGGCCACGAACAGCATGCAGCCCAGCAGCACCGCCAGCAGGTGGGCGTAGTCGGCCAGCACACCGATGCCGTTCTCCGCCAGGGTGGACGCCACCAGGCCGAAGATGCCCAGCGGGGCGAAGCTGATCACCACGCGGACGATCAGCGACACGCCATGGGACAGGTCGCTGAACACATTGCGGGTGGTTTCGCTGCCCTGGCGGATGGCGATGCCCAGGCCCACGGCCCAGACCAGGATGCCGATGAAGTTGGCTTCCATCAGCGCAGTCACCGGGTTGGCCACGGCGCTGCCCAGCAGGCTCAGCAAGACCTCGGAGATATTGCCGGGCGGCGCCAGGTCAGCGGCGCCGCTGGACAGGGTGAGGGTGGACGGGAAGATGCTGGAGGCCAGCACCGCCACCACGGCGGCGGAGAAGGTGCCGATCAGGTAGAGGAACAGGATCGGGCGGATATGGGTGCGCTCGCCCGGCTTGTGGTTGGCGATGGCGGCGATCACCAGGACGAACACCAGCACCGGCGCCACGGCCTTCAGGGCCATGACGAAGAGCTTGCCGAGCAGGCCGACGGCGCTGGCGTATTCGGGCGAGGTCAGGGACAGGGCGATGCCGGCGATCAGGCCGATGATGATACGGGTCACCAGGCTGGTGCGTTTCAGGCGTTGCAGGATGGAGCCGTTTGCAGGGGTCATGGCAGGTACCGCTGAACGTCGGGCCGCGCAGGGCAGCCCGGAGTGGACATTGAATCCCGAGGACGTCCCGCATTCACTGCCGCAAATCAAGCGAAAAAGAAAAAGCCGCGCCGCGTGGTGTTCACCTCGCAGCCGGACGGGACGTATCGGGTTTGGCGCGCATTGTGCTGATTCACGCCTGGGATGGGTAGCCCGGACGGCCAAATGATCGACGGGATGTCGCCATTCCGGCCGTTTCGGGTCGATTGGGTGAAAGTTGTCTGTAGGGGCGAATTCATTCGCCATGCAGGCCGCAGGTCTGCCTCTCGGCCTATCAGGGGGCAGCTACGCTGCCCTTGGCGAATGAATTCGCCCCTACAACGAAGGGAGTTCAGCCCTGCACCACCAACTCCGCCAACGACGCGCGCAGGCCGTCGGGAATCGCCACCGGCCGATTGCTCTCGCGGTCGACGAACACATGCACGAAGCGCCCCGCCGCGCAGGCCTCATCCTCGCCCTGCTTGAAGATCGCCAGTTCGTACTGCACCGAGCTGTTGCCCAGCTTGCCCACCCGCAGCCCAACCTCGATACGGTCGGGAAAGGCGATGGAGGCGAAATAATCGCAGGAGGAGCTGACCACGAAGCCCACCACTCCACCCTCGTGGATATCCAGGCCGCCCCGCTCGATCAGGTAGGTGTTCACTGCACTGTCGAAGTAGCCGTAATAGACCACGTTGTTCACATGGCCGTAGAGGTCGTTGTCGTGCCAGCGCGTGGTGATGGGCTGGAAGTGGCGGTAGTCGCCGCGCAAGTGCTGGGGTTCGCTCATCTCGGTTCCTTGTCGTGACCGGCGCCCACTCAATAGGCCGCCTGGTAGATGGCCAGGGCATCGTGCTCGCTGACCTCGCGGGGATTATTCACCAGCAGGCGTTGCTGCAACATGGCGTCGCTGGCCAGTGTCGGCAGCATGGCCTCGGGCACGCCCGCATCACGCAGGCGGGTGGGCAGGCCGCTGCGCTGGCTGAAGTCCGCCAGTTCGACGATCAGTTGCTCGGCGAGGCACGCCTCGCTGCCCGGCTTGAGCTTGTGCCCGAGCACCAGCGGCGCCAGCTCGGCGTAGAGCGGCGCCGCTACCTCGGCGTTGAAGCCCAGCACATGGGGCAGCACCAACGCATTCGACAGGCCATGGGGAATGTGGAAATGCCCACCCAGCGGGTAGGCCAGGGCATGCACCGCCGCCACCGGGGCGTTGGCGAAGGCCTGCCCGGCGAGACAAGCGCCCAGCAACATGGCTTGGCGGGCCTCGCGGTTTTTCCCGTCGTGCACCACCGCGTCCAGATTGCCGGCCAGCAGACGCAGGGCCTCGCGGGCCAGCAGGTCGGACAGCGGATTCTTCTTCAGGCGGCTGGTGTAGGCTTCGATGGCGTGGACCATGGCATCGATACCGGTCGCCGCCGTGACCGCCGCCGGGAGGCCGAGGGTGAGGTCGGCGTCCAGCAGGGCCAGATCCGGCAGCAACAGGGGTGACACCACGCCCATCTTGGAGGTCGCGCCGGTGGTGACGATGGCGATGGGCGTCACCTCGGAGCCGGTGCCAGCGGTGGTCGGCACCTGCACCAGCGACAGTCGCCGGCCTCTGGCATTGCCAACACCGTAGATCTCCGCCATCTCCTGGCGACACTCCGGGTGCGCCAGCAGGGCCACCAGCTTGGCCACGTCCATGGAACTGCCGCCACCGAAGCCCACCACCAGCTCGACCCCCAGGGTCCGCGCCAGTTCCACGGCCTCCAGCACCACGGACTCCGGCGGGTCGGCCTGGACCCGGTCGTAGATCGCCACGGTCAGGCCCGCGCCAGCGAAGCCAGGGAGGATGTCGTCCAGCATGCCGAGACGGGTGATGCCGGGGTCGGTGATCAGCAGCACGCGGCGGGCGCCGCGTTCACGGCAGAGGTCGGCCAGGCGCAGGGCCGAGCCGAACTCGCAGAGGATCTGTGCGGTGGTCGCGAAACTGAAGGGCTGCATCGGGGCGTCCTCCTTTGTTGTTTTCGGGGTGCGCCGCACTGGGGCGGCGCACCGGCTCGCAGCGTCAGAAGGCGAAATGGTCTTCCGGCAGTGCCATCAGGCAATCCGCGCCGCCCAGCAGGGCCTCGCGGTGGCCGCTGGCCCGTGGCAATACGCGGCGCAGGTAGAAACGCGCGCTGTGCAGCTTGGCCTGGTAGAAATCCCCCTCCGAAGTACCGGCCTCCAGGGCGTCCCGTGCCCGTGCCGCCGCCTGCAACCAGAAGCCCGCCAGCAGCACATAGGCCGAGTACTGGAGGAAATCCACCGAGGCGGCGCCGATTTCCTCGGGGTTGTCCCGCACCCGGTCCAACAGGGTGGCGGTCAGGGCACGCCACTCCTGCAGGCGCGCCAGCACCGCACCGGCCAGCTCTGCCAGTTCGGTGCGTCCGGCCTGGGCATCGGCCAGGGCGGCGAACTCGTCCTGCAGGGCGGCCAGCTCGGCGCCGCCATCGCCCATCAGCTTGCGGCGGATCAGGTCCAGGGCCTGGATGCCGTTGGTGCCCTCGTAGATCTGGGTGATGCGGCTGTCGCGCATCAGTTGCTCCATGCCCCACTCGCGGATGAAGCCGTGGCCGCCGTATATCTGCACGCCGAGACTGGCCACTTCCTGCCCCATGTCGGTGAGGAAGGCTTTGACGATGGGAATCAGCAGCGCCGCGCGGCGGCCAGCGGCCTTGCGCTGGGCGGCGTCCGGGTGGCCGTGTTCCAGGTCCAGCTGGCGGGCGCAGTACGCGGCCAGCATGCGGCTACCCTCCACCAGGGTTTTCTGGGTCAGCAGCATGCGCCGTACATCCGGGTGGTGGATGATCGGGTCAGCCGGTTTGTCCGGCGCCGCCGGGCCGCTCAGGGCGCGGGATTGCAGACGCTCGCGGGCGTAGCTCAGCGCCCCCTGGAAAGCCTGCTCACCGATGCCGAGGCCCTGCAGGCCAACCTGGAAGCGCGCGTCGTTCATCATGGTGAACATGCAGGCCAGGCCCTGGTTGGCTTCGCCGATCAGCCAGCCGGTGGCGCCGTCGAAGTTCATCACGCAGGTGGCGGCGCCCTTGATGCCCATCTTGTGCTCGATGGCACCGCAGGACAGGGCGTTCTTCGCCCCCGGCGTGCCGTCAGGATTGGCGACGAACTTGGGCACCAGCAGCAGGCTGATGCCCTTCACCCCGGCCGGGGCATCCGGCAGACGCGCCAGCACCAGGTGGACGATGTTCTCGGAAAGATCCTGCTCACCGCCGCTGATGAAAATCTTGCTGCCGCTGACCCTGTAGCTGCCGTCCGCCTGGGGCTCGGCGCGGGTGCGCAGCAGGGCCAGGTCGGTGCCGGCCTGGGGTTCGGTGAGGCACATGGTGCCGGTCCACTGGCCACTCACCAGCTTGCTCAGGTAGGCCTGTTTCAGTTCGTCGCTGCCGTGCTTGTGCAGCGCCAGCACGGCACCTTCGGTCAGGCCCGAGTAGACGCGGAAGGACAGGCTGGCGCCCATCAGCATCTCGTGGAAGTTGCACGCAACCATCTGCGGGAAGCCCTGGCCGCCGAACTCCAGCGGGCCAGTCATGCTCGCCCAGCCGTTGTCGCAATACTGCCGGTAAGCCTCGCGGAAGCCCCTGGGCGTGGTCACCTCGCCGTTTTCCAGGCGCACGCCCTCCTCGTCGCCATTGCGGTTCAGCGGCGAAACCACTTCCCCGGCGTAACGCGCGCCCTCTTCCAGCACGCCGTCGACCAACTCGCGGTCCAGGCCGTTGCCCAACAGTTCGCAATGGGCGGCAACATCGAAGAGTTCGTGAAGCACGAAGCGCATGTCGCGCAGGGGTGCCTGGTAGGTCATGGAGGGCCCTCTTGTCGTTCTGATGGGGAGACAAAAACGCCAATCACCTTAAGGAAGCCGCTACTATTTTTGAAATTTAGTCTTGTGATAGATGGCATTCCTCGCGTGAATATCTCCAACTTCGACCTCAACCTGCTGCGGGTGCTCGATGCCCTGCTGCGTGAGCGCAACGTTTCCCGCGCGGCGGAGCGCCTGTCCCTCAGCCAGCCAGCGGTGAGCAACGCCCTGAACCGCCTGCGGGAGCTGCTCGGCGATCCCCTGCTGGTGCGGGTGGGCCGCGCCATGCAGCCGACGCCGCGAGCCCTGGCCCTGGAAACGCCGATCCGTTCCGCGCTCAAGCAGATCGAGCAGAGCCTGGTGATCGGCGAAGGCTTCGACCCGGCGCGCAGCCGCCAGCGCTTCACCATCGCCCTCACCGACTATGTGGAACTCATCTGCATGCCGCGCCTGCTGCAGCAACTGGCGGAGGAGGCACCGGGGGTGACGATCGCTATCCGCCACCTGTCCCCCAGCCTGCCCGCCGCCGCACTGGACCAGGGGGAACTGGACCTGGTGCTGGGGCGCTTCGAGAGCATTCCCTCGCGCTTCGCCAGCCGCCGCTGGATGAGCGAGACCCTGCGCCTGGTGGCCCGTCGTGATCACCCGCACCTGCAGGAGGCGCCCGACCTGGCGGCCTTCCTCAGGCTACGCCACCTCTGGGTGCACGGTGGCCAGACCAAAGGCATGGTGGATCAGTGGCTGGGGGAACAAGGGCTGGCGCGGGACATCGTCTACACCACGCCGAACTACCTGCAGGCGGCCCATATCGTGGCCGACACCGACCTGACCGTGGTGCTGCCGACCCGGCTGGCCCACCACTTCGCCAGCCTGCTGCCCTTGCAGGTGCAGCCCCTGCCCTTCGCCCTCGGCAGCTTCCACCTGGACCTGGTGAGCGTGGCGCAACGTGAGGAGGACGAGGCCCTGCAATGGCTGATCGAGCGGTTGATGGCCATCGGGCGCAATTGAAGGGATCGCGTAGGGTGTGCTGTGCGCACCGAAACGTATGCACAAGCCCCTTGGTGCGCACGGTGCACCCTACCCACTGATATCGCAGATATGAAAACGCCGCCGCTGCGCAGAGGCAGCGGCGGCGATTCGTGGGGTTTGTAGGAGCGATTTCATTCGCGATTGAAATCGCACCCACAGCCCGGCGTCAGAACCGGTCGCGGATCACCGCTTCGTCGAAGGCCAGCTTGCCGATGCGCGGCTTGGGTTCGACGGCCTGCTTGCCCACAGCCACCATCAGGCCGATTGCGTGGTTTTCCGGCAGGCGGATCAGGTCGGCCACGGCGTCGAAGTCGAAGCCGTCCATGGGGCAGCTGTCCAGGCCCTTGCCACGGGCAGCGAGCATCAGGGTCTGGGCTACCAGGCCGCAGCTGCGCATCACTTCATCGCGCTGCACCCGGGGCTTGTCGCGGTAGTAGGTGTCGATGGCGCCGGCCATGAAGTCCTGTACCGGCTGCGGCGCTTCAGCCCAGACGCGGGCGGCGTCCTTTTCCCAGGCGTCGAGGCGGGCGCAGACGATCACCAGCATCGAGGCCTCGGTCACCTGGGCCTGGTCCCAGGCCACGTCGCGGATGCGCTGGCGCAGGGCCGGATCGCTGACTTCCACCAGGCGCACGTGCTGCAGGTTGAAGGCGGTGGGCGCCAGCAGGGCCAGTTGCAGGAGTTCGTCCTTCTCCTCGCGGCTCAGGCTGTGGCTGGTGTCGTAGCCCTTGATCGCACGGCGGCTGCGGATGGCTTCATCAATGTGCATGGAAAGCTCCTGGGTTTGGCGAGGTGAAAAGTGGCGCCATCCTAAGTAGCCGACGCCCCTTCTACCAACACTGATTAACGATGGAACCGATCGAAAAATCGGGATGCCGCCCGGACCTCAGCCCAGGTGGCGGTTCACCCAGTCGCGCACCTCGGCGTAGGGGTAGGCTTCCAGCGCGGCGAACCCCGTCAGGCTGCGCGCCTTGAGGCGGGTGAAGAGCGGGGCGGTGATGCCGCAGAGCAGCCGGGTCAGGCACTCGGCGCCGGGCGGAGCACCCTTCAGGTCCTCGAAGCGACGGATGAACGTGCCGCACAGGGCCTGGAAGTCCTGCCCGTCCAGCGATGGTAGTGCCGGCGGCTCCGGCAGGCGCGCCACCCGGCCCTGGCAGACGGAGCAGTGACCACAACGCTCCGGCACGTCGTGGTCACCGAAGTAATGGGCCAGCCGCGCACTCAGGCACTGCTCGCTGGCGAAGAGCTGCAACATCGCCTGGATGCGGGCGATCTCGCTGTCCTCCTGCTGGCGGAAGTAGCGGTGCAGCTCCCCGGCCAGGGACTCGGCCTCGAAGTCGGCCTTCAGCACCGCATAGACCTCGGTCATCTGCTTGCTTTCCAGTTCGATCCAGCCGCGTTCCTGAAAGTAGTCCAGGGCTTTCACCACCCGGGCGCGCTCGGCGCTGTGGTCGCCGTAAAGACGGTCGAAATCCACCGTGCACCAGGTGCGGGCGCGGGTGGAGGTCGTCACCAGGGCTTCGACGAACTGGCGACGCTCACCCTCGAACTGCTGCACCAGGGCTTCGGGTTCCAGCAGGTACTTGAAGCGGTATTCGGCGAAGTAGGCGAACAGCGGCGCAATGATGCCCCGCAGCTCCAACTGCACCAGCAGGGTCTTGAGCGGCAGCTGGCGGATATTGCTCTGGTCGGAGAGCGCGCCCAGCATCAGTTCCCAGCGGTCACCGCCCTGCCCCGCCGCTTTCAGTTCCTCCAGTACCTGACGGATGCCGGCCAACTCCGGGGTATCGCCGTAGACGAAGTTTTCCAGGACGTTGAGGCTGTCGCGGTTGGCCAGCACCAGGCAGTCCGACGGCAAGCCATCGCGGCCGGCGCGGCCGATCTCCTGGCTGTAGTTCTCCACCGATTTGGGCAGGTCGAAATGCACCACCTGGCGGATGTCGCTCTTGTCGATGCCCATGCCGAAGGCGATGGTGGCGACCATCACGTTGACCCCACCGGCCATGAACCGGCGCTGCAGGGCCTCGCGCTCCTCATGGGGCATGCCGGCGTGGTAGGCGCTGGCCGCGATACCGCGCGCGGTGAGGCGTTCGGCGACTGCTTCGGCGGTCTTCTGCAGGGTCACGTAGACGATGGTCGGCCGCCCGTTGCGGGGCGCCAGCCAGTCCACCAGCCGGCTCAGCTTGTCGGCACCGGCCACCGGCTCCACCAGCAGGTTGAGGTTGGGGCGGTAGAAGCCGGTGGTGATCACATCGGCATCGGCGATGACGAACTTGCGCTGCATGTCGGCGATCACGGCCGGGGTTGCGGTGGCGGTCAGCAGCAGCACCTGGGGAATGCCGAACTGGCGCTGGTATTCGGGCAACTTGAGGTAGTCGGGGCGGAAGTTGTGGCCCCACTCGGAGATGCAGTGGGCCTCGTCCACCACCAGCAGGGAGATCGGCACCTGCTGGATGAAGCTGCGGAAGCGCTCGTTCTTCAGGCGCTCCACCGAGATCATCAGGATCTTCAGTTCACCGGAACGCGCCCGGGCCATCACCTCGGCCGCCTCCTCACGGCTCTGCGCCGAGTCGATGCTGGCGGCGGCGATGCCGTGGCGATGGAGAAAGGCCAACTGGTCCTGCATCAGCGCCAGCAGTGGCGACACCACCAGGGTCAGGTGCGGCAGGTGCAGGGCCGGCAACTGGTAGCACAACGACTTGCCGGAACCGGTGGGAAAGATGGCCGCGGCCGAGCGGCCGGCCAGCACGGCAGAGATGGCGGCTTCCTGGCCGGGGCGGAAGTGGTCGTAACCGAAGACCTGGGCGAGGCTGGTTTTGGGCATGGGGCTCACTCCATTGACGGGGCCTTGAGCATGGACCGGGGCGAACCGGATGCGATCCTTAAACCGGGTATGACTTTTCCCAGACTACGGCGAAATCCGGGAGGCGCCGGAAATGAAAAAGCCGCCCGGAGGCGGCTTTTTTCATACAACGGGTCCCTTACAGCTTCGGACCGGCGTTGCGGATGGCATCGGAGACGTCGAACTTCTTGAAGTTCTCGACGAACTGGTTGGCCAGGGCCTTCGCAGCTTCGTCGTAGGCAGCCTTGTCAGCCCAGGTGTTGCGCGGGTTGAGCAGGTTGGTGTCGACGCCCGGAACGGCCTTCGGCACGTCCAGGTTGATGATGTCCAGGTGCTCGGTTTCGGCGCCGATCAGAGCACCGCTCTGGATGGCGGCGATCACGCCACGGGTGGTCGGGATGTTGAAGCGCTTGCCGACGCCGTAGCCACCGCCAGTCCAGCCAGTGTTGACCAGGTACACCTTGGAGCCGAAGCCCTGGATGCGCTTGATCAGCAGTTCAGCGTACTCGCCAGCCGGACGCGGGAAGAACGGCGCGCCGAAGCAGGTGGAGAAGGTGGACTTGATGCCACCGCCGGAACCCATCTCGGTGGAGCCTACCAGCGCGGTGTAGCCGGACAGGAAGTGGTAGGCAGCCTGCTCGTTGTTCAGGATGGACACGGGCGGCAACACGCCGGTCAGGTCGCAGGTCAGGAAGATCACTGCGTTCGGCTCGCCGGCACGGTTGGCCTCGACGCGCTTCTCCACCAGGTGCAGCGGGTAGGCGGCACGGGTGTTCTGGGTCAGGCTGTCGTCGCTGTAGTCGGGCAGGCGGGTTTCCGGGTTCAGCACCACGTTTTCCAGAACGGCGCCGAACTGGATGGCTTTCCAGATCACCGGCTCGTTCTTCTCGGACAGGTCGATGCACTTGGCATAGCAACCGCCTTCGATGTTGAAGACGGTACCCACGCCCCAGCCGTGCTCGTCGTCACCGATCAGGTAACGGGCCGGGTCGGCGGACAGGGTAGTCTTGCCGGTGCCGGACAGGCCGAAGAACAGGGTGGTGTCGCCCTCTTCGCCCACGTTGGCGGCGCAGTGCATCGGCAGCACGTCTTTTTCCGGCAGCAGGAAGTTCTGCACGGAGAACATGGCCTTCTTCATTTCACCGGCGTAGCGCATGCCGGCGATCAGGACTTTCTTGGCGGCGAAGTTGAGGATCACGCAACCGTCGGAGTTGGTGCCATCACGCTCCGGCTCGCAGACGAAGTTCGGTGCGTTGAGGATCTGCCACTCCTGGCGGGCCTGCGGGTTGTACTGTTCCGGGTTGATGAACAGGCAACGGCCGAACAGGTTGTGCCAGGCGGTTTCGGTGGTCATCTTGACGGCCAGGTAGTGCTCGGGATCGGAGCCTACGTGCACGTGGGAGACGAAACGCTCACGTTCGGTCAGATAAGCTTCGACACGGGCCCACAGTGCATCAAATTTGTCCGCCTGGAAGGGGCGGTTGATGTTGCCCCAGGCAATCTTGGCGTCGGTGCTCGACTCTTGAACGATGAAACGATCTGCCGGAGAACGACCGGTGCGGTGGCCGGTTTTCACTACCAACGAACCGTTGGCGGCCAGTTCACCCTCACCACGGCGAATGGCCTCTTCGACCAGTTGCGCGGCGCTGATATCGGTGTACACGGCGTTATTGGCTTGCGTCATGTGGTTCCCCGTCGGCGAAAAGCCGAGTCCTCCAAACGATTTGTAGTGGGTACTGCGACCCCCTACCGCGAAAAAAGTGCGCGCGATTATGCCAGAAAAGCCCGCTTTGGGTAGAAACCTCCTGTCAGCCGGGCATATTCCTGACCGATTATCGCACTACGGTCACGCAGCGACCCTGCGGGCACACTACATACCTCAGTGGCGCGTTTCCGAGGGCGCCGCACTGCCGCCACCGGCGAACAGCTGGGCGATATCCGCCGCGTCGAAGCTGTAGCGCTGGTTGCAGAACTGGCAGTCGATCACCACGGTGCCGCCGCTTTCCTGCAGCAGGGCTTCAGCGTCTTCCTTGCCCAGGCTGACCAGGGCGTTGGCCGAGCGCTGGCGCGAGCAACTGCAACGGAAGTGGATGACCTGGGGATCGAACAGGCGCACGGTCTCTTCATGATAGAGGCGGTGCAGCACGGTTTCGTTGTCCAGGCCGAGCAGTTCTTCGGCGGTCAGGGTGTCGGCCAGTGTGGTCAGGTGCTGCCAGCTGGCCTCGCGGGCCTCGGGGTCCTTCAGGCGGTCGGCCGGCAGGGCCTGGAGCAGCATGCCGCGGGCGTTGCGGCCGTCGGCATTGAGCCAGAACCGGGTGGGCAGCTGCTGGGAGTTGTCGAAGTAGCCGGACAGGCATTCGGCCAGGGTCGTGCCGTCGAGGGCGACGATGCCCTGGTAGCGCTGGCCCTGCTTCGGGTCGACGGTCAGGGTCAGCGAACCTTCGGGCATCAGTTCGCGCAGACCGGCGCCGGGGGTGACCTGGCTCGCGTGATAACGGGCGATGCCACGCACTTCGCGGTCGCTGGAGCATTCCACCATCAGCAGCGGAACCGCGCCGGAGGAACGCGCCTGCAGCACCAGCAGGCCATCGAACTTGAGGGTGCCGACCAGCAGGGAAGCGGCGGCGAG
Organism: Pseudomonas sp. LFM046; assembly: GCF_000949385.2. Lineage (NCBI taxonomy): Bacteria > Pseudomonadati > Pseudomonadota > Gammaproteobacteria > Pseudomonadales > Pseudomonadaceae > Pseudomonas > Pseudomonas sp. LFM046. The sequence continues at coordinate 5,524,218 of NZ_JYKO02000001.1, forward strand.
CATTTCACCGAGCAGTTGGGCAACCGGTTCCGGGTAGGGATGCTTGGCCAGGACATGGGCGTAGCTCTCGCCGAGGGAAACCAGTTCGCCGCGCACGTCGGTGTCGTCGAACAGAAAACGTTGGGTGAAATCGGACATGCCGGACTCGCTGCATTTGGGCCAATTTGGCCGAAAGGCTGGCGATTTTATGCGCAAATCCGCTGCGTGACCAAGGGCCGGTTGTCTATCGGCGGCGCGGGCGTTTTCTATCGATCCGGAAGGCCCCTATTCGGAGCCACCCCGGAGGAAATGAATCTGCCGCCGCTGCTTCTTGGTCGGCCGGCCATCGGTCTGAATGCCCAATGCGCCAGCCTTGCGCAGGGCGGCGGCCTCTTCGCGCTTTGCCAGACTCTCGGCGGTTTCCTCATAAAGAAGCTGGGCCTCGGGCGCGCCGCGACGCACCGCACAGAGGGCGCGGACGATCACGGTGCGTTCGTCGAAGCCGGCGCGGATCACGTATTCGTCACCCACTCTCGGCTCCTTTGACGGTTTGCAGCGCTCGCCGTGATGATGGACCTTGCCGCCTTCGATGGCTTCCTTGGCCAGGGCGCGGGTCTTGTAGAAGCGCGCCGCCCACAGCCACTTGTCGAGGCGAACCTTGTCGTCGTCTTTATCGTCTTTTCCACGCATGACTCGTTTCCACTCCGTCCGGACTGCCTCATTCGCCAGCCCGGTCTAAGCTCAGCCAGGGCCTGATGCAGTTGTCACATCGGCCCACTAGAATGCGCCAACTTTACCGGAAAGCCTGTATTGAAGACTTTCGACCATCTCTCCGTGATCGGACTCCGTGAATGGATCGCCCTGCCGGAACTCGGCATGGTCGGACTGCGTGCGAAGATCGATACCGGCGCCAGCACCTCCACCCTGCACGCCAGCGACATCGCCCCCTTCGACAAGAACGGCGAGAGCTGGGTGCGGTTCACCGCGCACCTCGGCACCCTGGTGCAGCGGCGTCACCGGTGTGAGGCGCAGGTGGTTTCGGTGAAAACGATAAGAAGCTCCAACGGCCAGGCACAGGCCCGCTACGTCATCCGCACCCTGGTGGCACTGGGTGACCGGGTCTGGCCCATCGAGTTCACCCTGGCCTGCCGCAAGACCATGCGCTACCGCGTGCTGCTGGGCTCCAAGGCCCTGGTACAGGCGCAGCTGGTGGTCAATCCGGCCCTCACCTACGTTCAGGAAAAACCGACTCTTTCCCTCCCGGGTGCCCAATGAAGATCGCTGTTTTATCGCGCAATCCGCGCCTGTATTCGACCCGCCGACTGGTGGAGGCTGGCCAGCAGCGTGGCCATGAGATGGTGGTGATAGACACCCTGCGTGCCTACATGAACATCGCCAGCCACAAGCCGCAGATCCACTATCGCGGCCGGCCGCTGGAAGGCTTCGACGCGGTGATCCCGCGTATCGGCGCTTCGGTCACCTTCTATGGCTGCGCCGTGTTGCGCCAGTTCGAAATGATGGGGGTGTTCCCGCTCAACGAATCGGTGGCCATCAGCCGTTCGCGGGACAAACTGCGCTCGCTGCAACTGCTGTCGCGCAAGGGCATCGGCCTGCCGGTGACCGGCTTCGCCCACTCCCCGGACGATATCCCCGACCTGATCCGCATGGTCAACGGCGCCCCGCTGGTGATCAAGGTGCTGGAAGGCACCCAGGGCATCGGCGTGGTGCTGTGCGAAACCGAGAAAGCGGCGGAATCGGTGATCGAGGCCTTCATGGGCCTGAAGCAGAACATCATGGTCCAGGAGTACATCCGCGAGGCCGGTGGCGCCGACATCCGCTGCTTCGTCGTAGGTGACAAGGTGATCGCCGCGATGAAGCGCCAGGCCAAGCCCGGCGAATTCCGCTCCAACCTGCACCGTGGAGGCAGCGCCAGCCTGATCAAGATCACCCCCGAAGAGCGCTCCACCGCCATCCGCGCCGCCAAGGTGATGGGCCTGTCGGTGGCCGGTGTGGACATCCTGCGCTCCAACCACGGCCCCCTGGTCATGGAGGTGAACTCCTCTCCCGGCCTGGAAGGCATCGAGACCACCACCGGGCAGGATGTGGCCGGGATCATCATCCAGTACCTGGAGAAGAATGCCTGCCCCAACTCGACCAGGACGAAAGGCAAGGGGTGAGTCTGTAGGGGCGAATTCATTCGCCCCTACAAGGTTGCCGGCCTACACACTCCCCGCTATCAACTGCTGACCTTCGCGCTCGCAGATCCAACGCTGGAAGCCTTCCCGATCCAGCGGCCGACTGAAGAGGTAGCCCTGGCCCAGCTCGCAACCACGCTGGTGCAGCATGGCCCGTTGCTCCTCGCTCTCGATGCCTTCGGCGATGCACTCCAGGCCCAGGTTGCGGCCGATGGCCAGAATGGTTTCCACCAGGGCCAGGTCGCTGGCATCACCGGCCAGGCCATCGACGAAGCTGCGGTCGATTTTCAGGCGATCCAGGGGCAGGCGCTTGAGGTAGGCGAGGGATGAATAGCCGGTACCGAAGTCGTCGATGGCGAATCGCACCCCCAGCGTCTTGAGCGCCTGCATGGCGGAAATGCACTGTTCCACTTCCTCCAGCAGGCTGCCTTCGGTGATCTCCAGCTCCAGGCGACCGGGCGGCACGCCGTGGCGCTGCAGGGCGCTGCTGATGCGTTCGACGAAACCGGGCTTGCGCAGCTCGCGGGGGCTGACGTTGATCGCCAACACCAGCCAGGGCCAGTCGGCCTGCCAGTTGGCCAGGCAAGTGCAGGCAGTTTCCAGCATCCAGTCCGAGAGTTCGAGAATCAGCCCGGTCTCTTCCGCTAGGGGAATGAACTGTGACGGCGGCACCTCGCCCCGGGTGGGGTGACGCCAGCGCATCAGCGCCTCGGCGCCCAGCACCCGGCCGTCGGCCAGGGCCAGCTGCGGTTGGAACTCCAGGCTCAATTGGCCGCGATCGATGGCCTGGCGCAGCTCGCTCTGCAATTGCAGGCGCTGGTCGATGGCCGCCTGCATTTCCGGCGCGAAGAAATGCAGCGCGTTGCGCCCGGACTGCTTGGCCCGGTACATGGCGGTATCGGCCTGCTTGAGCACATCCGACGCAACCTGCGCGGCGAAGGGGTGCAGGGCGATGCCAATGCTCGCGCTCACCACCAGGTCGTGCTCGCCGATGCTGTAGCTGCCGTGCAGGCTCTGCAGCAGCTTTTCGCCCACCTCGGCGGCCAGTTTGGCGGCGTGCTCCGGCGTGTCGGACAGGGCTTCCAGCAGCACCACGAATTCGTCGCCTCCCAGTCGCGCCAGGGTGTCCTCGTTGCGCAGGCAACCTGCCAGGCGTGCGGTGACTTCCCGTAGCAGCGCATCGCCCACCGGATGGCCGAGGCTGTCATTGACCGTCTTGAAGTGGTCCAGGTCGATGAACAGCAGCGCACCGTAGCGGCTGTCGCGCTGCTCGCGGGCCATGGCGTGCTGCAGGCGGTCCAGCAGCAGGCGGCGATTGGGCAGCCCGGTGAGTTCGTCGCTGTAGGCCAGGCGTTCGATTTCGCGCTGATAGCGCTGGCGCTCGGAGATGTCGGTGATGCTCAGGCGGATCAGCGGCCGCCCCTCGCCAGGCAGGCGCACCAGGCGGACCTCGCAGGGTCGCACGCGGCCGTTCACATCGCGCATCAGCCAGTCGAAGGTCGGCGTCTCCCCTTTGAGCGCCGCCCGGGTGTACGCATTGCCCAGCTCCCGCGACGACTGGCCATCAGCCTGCAAGGGCGGGCTGAAGCTGGTGGGAATGTGACCGTGCAGCTTCTGGCGGGACATGCCGAACAGGCGCGCGGCATTTTCGTTGGCTTCGACGATGCCATGCTGCGGGTCGAAGACCAGGATGGCCTCGGGCGCATGCTCCACCAGGGTGCGATAACGCGCCTCCGCCTCGCGCCGGGCGCTGATGTCCTCCACCAGCGCCAGCAGAGCATAGAGCTTGCCATCCAGGTCACGCACGCCACGCACGTTGACCCGCGTGTGCACCGTGCCGCCGGACCCTTTCATGAAGCGCTTGTCCAGCTCGTAGCCATCGCGCTCGCCTTTGCGCACTTCTTCCAGCAGGGCCTCTTCGGCAGCGCGGTCAGAGACCACCGTCATGCTCATCCAGTCGACACCCCGCAGTTGATCACGGGAGCGGCCGAGGATGCTGCACAGCTTGTAGTTCACCTCTTCCCAGCGCTGGTCCGGCGTGCACAGGGCCATGCCGATCAGCGGCGCCTCGAAGAACAGGTGCAGGTGTTTGTCACGCTCGTGCTGCAGGCGCTCGGCGCGCTTCTGGCTGGTCAGATCGAGCATCGCGCCGTAGATGCGGATCACCTGGTCGCCGTCGTGCTCGGCCAGCCCCTTGATCCGCACCCAGCGCGGGGCACCCCGCGCGCCCTGCATGCGCAATTCGACGTCGAAAGGTTCGGCGGTGCGCAGGCATTGCTCCAGGGTGTCTTCCAGCAGGGCGCGGCTGGCCGGATCGAAGAAGCTCAGCATCTGCCCGAGGGTCGGGGCGCCGACGCCGGGGTCCAGCTCATAGATGCGGAAGCTGCCCTCACTCCAGGCCATTTTCAGGGTGGTGACCTCCAGCACCCAGCTGCCGATGTCGGCGATGGCTTCGGTCTGGTTCAGCAGGTGGGTCTGGCGCAGCAGTTCGTCGCGGCGGGTCTCCAGTTCCTCGGCCAGCATCTCGCGGTTGCTGACGTCGTGTTGCAGGGCGACGAAGTGGCTGATGCCTTGGGCATCGTGCATGGGCGCCACGGTGATTTCGTTCCAGAACAGGCTGCCGTCCTTGCGGTAGTTGCGCAGGACCAGGTGGCACTGCTCCCCCCGATCCAGGGCGTCCTGCAGGCGCGGCAGCTCGGACTGGTTGCGGTCGTGGTGCAGCAGGAAGCGCCAGTTGTTGCCCAGGGCTTCCTCCCGCGAGTAGCCGCTCATCTGCTCGAAGGCGGGGTTGCAGTAGATCAGCGGCTGGTCCGGCTGGCGCGCATCAGCGATGGTCACCCCCAGCGGGCTGGCCTGCAGGGCCAGGTTGCTCAGGGCCAGCTCCGTCTGCATCTCGTTGCGGCGGCCAAGGGCCAGGCGCAGGTCGCTGAGGCTGCGCCCCACCAGCAGGGCGGACATGGTCAGCAGCAGGATGCTGAACGAGAGTTCGAGCCCCCACTGGGAATCGAACAGGTGCGTGTCTTCCCCCAGATGGCGCAGCACCGGCAGGACCAGCAGGGTCAGGGCGGTGAGTCCGGCGCCGCACAGGGCTCCCGGGAAGCCCCAGGCCAGTGCCAGGCCGAGCATCATCAGGCCGATGGGCGGCAGGGTGAGGATCAGCGGCACCACGGTCAGCAGCAGGGGAAGCAGCAGTGCCAGGGCCAGCAGCAGTGGCCAGGGCGGCAGGCGGTGCAGGCTGTCCGGCAGCGCATCCACCGGTTCGCGCACCCAGCCGCGGCGGCTGAACAGCGGTGTCAGGTAGGTCAGCAGCGGCAGGCTCACGGCCAGAGTGGCGAGGCAGGCGCCGGGCCAGACGGACAGGGCGGCGGTGCCCCAGTTTTGCGGAGCGGCGCCGCCACTCAGCACCATTGCCGCCTGGTCGCCGTAGATCAGCAGGCTGACCGGCAGCAGCACGCCATAGAACATGAAGCGCAGCAGCTCGGGAAAGTCCCTCAGGTCGGCGTGGCAGCCGGCCCACCTGAGCGTCCAATACCCCGCGGCAACACTGAGGGTGCCCGGCACGGCGTAGAGCGGCGCCCAATACCAGTCGAGCCCCCAGAGAGGCACGCTGAACAGGGCGTTGAGATAGATGACGGGCAGCACCCGCGCGCCCCACCAGAGGCTGAACACCAGGCCCAGGGCGAACGGCAGGTACCAGACAGCGACGCCGCTGGAGGACTGAGTTGCGACGGACACCCAGGTAGCCAGATGCAGCAGCGGCAGCGGCAACCACCATGTCCATTGGGGTAGTCGGAAAAGAGCAGCTGGCATACTGACCTCATGTCGGCGCGCAAGCTGAGGATAGCCCAGCAGCAGTGGAGCGTACCCTGAAAGAGGGCGCCGCGACATCACCGCCGATGGCAGGTCCGAATCAGTGACCAAAGGGCTTGCGGGAGTTTGCGCCCGCAGTCGGGGCGCTTTTGGTATTCCGTTGCGAAAACGGCCTGCGCTTGCAGGCCGCTTTCGCCGGAACGCTATACGGCGTCGCGGGGCAACATCAGTCCCAGTGGCAGACAGACCCGCGCTTCCAGGCCGCCGCCCGAGCGGTTGCGCAACTCCACGCTACCGCCGTGCTGGGCCGCGATGCGCTTGACGATGGCCAGGCCCAGGCCAGTGCCTTTGCCGCCACGGGCGCGGTCGCCACGGATGAAGGGATTGAAGATGTCCTGCAGCTCGGCGGGGTCGATGCCCTGGCCACGGTCGAGCACGCTCAGCACCACGTAGGGCGCCGCATTGTCGCCCGCGAGGAAAGCCGCCACTTCGACGCCGTTACCGCCATATCGCAGCGCATTCTCGATCAGGTTAACCAGCAGGCGCTTGATCGACACCCGCCGCAACGGGAACGGCGGCAGCGGTTCCAGGCACAGGAGAACCCGCTCTTCCTGCTGGTTGTAGGGCGCCGCCACCTCGCGCGCCAGTTCGCTCAAGTCCAGCTCTTCCACCCGCTCGTCGCGGCCATCGCGGATAAAGGCGAGGAACTGGTCGAGGATGGCATCCATGTCCTCGATGTCGCGGATCATGTCGTCGGTCAGCTCGGAGTCGTTGCTCATCAGCTCCAGGGACAGGCGCAGGCGGGTCAGCGGCGTGCGCAGGTCATGGGAAACGCCAGCCAGCATCAGCTCGCGCTCCCGGGCGCCGCGCTCGACGTCCTCGGCCATCTGGTTGAAGGCGCGGTACACCTCGGCCATCTCGCTCGGCGTGTCGCTTACCGGCAGGCGCACGCTGCGGCCCTGGCCCACCTGGCGGGCAGCGAAGACCAGACGCTTCAAAGGCGCGTTGAGCTGGCGCACGAAGATCCAGGCTGCTGCGGTGGAGAGCAGGCCGATACCGAGGAACCAACCCAGCACGCTCCAGATGCGCTGGCCGCGCAGGGGATGTGGATAAAGCGGGATGCGCACCCAGTCCGGGCCCAGCTCCGGGGCGTGGACCCAGAGCGCCGGCGGGCTCTGGGCGCGCAGGCGCACTTCGGTGCCCGGGCCGAGCTCGGACTGCATCTGGCGCTCGAATATCTCGCTGTAGGGCCAGTGTTGCTCACTGGCTGGCACCGCATCGCGGGTGACCCGCTTGAGGCCGGCGGCCTTGGCCAGGTCATGGCGTTCTTCTTCGCTGGCGGCCCAGTAGGCGCGCAGGGTCAGGGCGGCACCGTGGCTGTACTGGCGGTCCACCAGCACGTCCTCGTTCATCATCAGGTAGACCAGGGTCAGCGCCTTGGAAAACAGCACGACGATGAGCACCAGCCAGAGGGTGCGAGAGAAGAAGCTTTGCGGGAACCAGTAGGGGGTACGCATCACCACCCTGGGTTGCCCGGCGGCGGGAATCCCCGCCGCGCGATCACTTGTTGCCATCGGGTACGAACACGTAGCCGACGCCCCAGACGGTCTGGATATAGCGCGGCTTGGAGGGGTCCGGCTCGATCAGCCGGCGCAGGCGGGAAATCTGCACGTCGATGGAGCGCTCCAGGGCGTCCCATTCGCGGCCACGGGCCAGGTTCATCAGCTTGTCCCGGGTCAGCGGCTCGCGGGCGTGCTGGACCAGGGCCTTGAGCACGGCGAACTCACCGGTGGTGAGCATCTGCACGTCGTCGCCCTTCTTCAGCTCGCGGGTGGCCAGGGACAGCTCGTACTCGCCGAAGCTGACGCTCTCGTCCTCGCTGGCCGGGGCCCCCGGGACCTGGGGCGCCTGGCGACGCAGCACGGCCTTGATCCGCGCCAGCAGCTCGCGGGGGTTGAAGGGCTTGGCCAGGTAATCGTCGGCGCCCAGCTCCAGGCCCTGGATGCGGCTGGACTCATCGCCCTTGGCGGTGAGCATGATGATCGGCACCTGGTTGTTGGAGGCACGCAGCCGGCGGCAGGCGGACAGACCGTCCTCACCGGGCAGCATCAGGTCCAGCACCACCAGGTTGAAGAGCTCGCGCGCCAGCAGGCGGTCCATCTGCTCGACATTTTCCACCGCGCGGACACGGAAGCCCTGCTCGTCGAGGAAGCGTTCGAGAAGGCGCCGCAGACGGGCGTCGTCGTCGACAATGAGGATCTTTTCGCCTTCAGCGGTCGGGTTGCTGCTCATGATTTCTCCTGTATGCAAGCCGCGCATTATCGCTTGCTGGCAGTGCGCAGCGGCTTGCCCATTGTTAGCAGATTTTTCCCCGAACGGTTCCCTACCCTTCGGAACTCGATGTTTATAATGCGGCGCCTTTCATCACCGGCGAGCCCTGGCTCGCCGGTCTGTTTTTCCGCGGTAGCCGCTGTGGCACGGCCCGGGCTGCCGCCCTTGCAGGTGTTTTCAATGGATAGCATCAACAACCGCATTGCCGAAGAACTGGGCGTGCGCCCGCAACAGGTCGCCGCCGCCGTGGAACTGCTGGACGAAGGGTCTACCGTGCCTTTCATCGCCCGTTACCGGAAGGAAGTCACCGGCAGCCTCGATGACACCCAGCTGCGCACCCTGGAAGAACGCCTGCGCTACCTCCGCGAGATGGAAGACCGCCGCACCGCGATCCTCGCCAGCATCACCGAACAGGGCAAACTGACCCCGGAGTTGGAGCGCGAAATCAAGCTGGCCGACACCAAGACCCGCCTGGAAGACCTCTACCTCCCCTACAAGCAGAAACGCCGCACCAAGGGCCAGATCGCCCTGGAAGCCGGCCTCGGTGAACTGGCCGACGCGCTGTTCAACGACCCGAGCCTGACTCCGGAAACCGAAGCCGAGCGTTTCATCGACGCCGAGAAAGGCTTCGCCGACGTCAAGGCCGTGCTCGAAGGCGCCAAGTACATCCTCATGGAACGCTTCGCCGAAGACGCCACCCTGCTGGCCAGCCTGCGCGGTTTCCTCAAGGACAACGCCACCCTCTCCGCGCGCCTCGTGGCCGGCAAGGAACAGGAAGGCGCCAAGTTCAGCGACTACTTCGAGCATGACGAAAACCTCAAGGGCGTTCCGTCCCACCGCGCCCTGGCGATCTTCCGTGGCCGCAACGAAGGCGTGCTGAGCATCGCCCTGAAAGTCGGCGAAGAACTGCCGGGCACGATGCACCCGTGCGAACTGATGATCGGCGAGCGCTTCGGCCTCTCCAACCAGGGCCGCGCCGCCGACAAGTGGCTGTCCGAGGTGGTGCGCTGGACCTGGAAGGTCAAGCTCTACACCCACCTGGAAACCGACCTGCTGGGCGAGCTGCGCGAAGCCGCCGAAGGCGAGGCGATCAACGTCTTCGCCCGCAACCTGCACGACCTGCTGCTGGCCGCTCCGGCCGGCCCGCGCGCGACCCTGGGCCTCGACCCGGGCCTGCGTACCGGCTGCAAGGTGGCCGTGGTCGATGCCACCGGCAAGCTGCTGGACACCGCCACCGTCTACCCCCACGTTCCCCACAACAAGTGGGACGAGACCCTGGCGATCCTCGGCAAGCTCTGCGCCAAGCACGGCGTCGACCTGATTGCCATCGGCAACGGCACCGCCAGCCGCGAGACCGACAAGCTCGCCATCGAACTGATCAAGAAATACCCCGCGCTGAAGATGACCAAGATCATGGTCAGCGAGGCCGGCGCTTCGGTGTATTCCGCGTCCGAACTGGCCGCCAAGGAATTCCCTGACCTGGACGTTTCCCTGCGTGGCGCCGTCTCCATCGCCCGCCGCCTGCAGGACCCGCTGGCCGAACTGGTGAAGATCGACCCGAAGTCCATCGGCGTCGGCCAGTACCAGCACGACGTGTCCCAGCTGCAACTGGCCCGCAGCCTGGACGCGGTGGTGGAAGACTGCGTGAACGCCGTGGGCGTGGACGTGAACACCGCTTCCGCGGCCCTGCTGGCACGCATCTCCGGCCTCAACGCCACCCTGGCGCAGAACATCGTCAGCTACCGCGACGCCAACGGCGCCTTCAAGACCCGTGATGAGCTGAAGAAAGTCAGCCGCCTGGGCGAGAAGACCTTCGAGCAGGCCGCCGGCTTCCTCCGCGTGATGAACGGCGACAACCCGCTGGACGCCTCCGCCGTGCACCCGGAAACCTATCCGCTGGTGCAGCGCATCGCCGCCGATACCGGCCGCGATATCCGCACGCTGATCGGCGACTCCGGCTTCCTCAAGCGCCTGGACCCGGCCAAGTTCACCGACGAGACCTTCGGCCTGCCGACCGTCACCGACATCCTCAAGGAACTGGACAAACCCGGCCGCGACCCGCGCCCCGAGTTCAAGACCGCCGAGTTCCAGGAAGGTGTCGAGAGCCTCAAGGACCTCAAGCCCGGCATGGTGCTGGAGGGCGTGGTGACCAACGTCACCAACTTCGGCGCTTTCGTCGACATCGGCGTCCACCAGGACGGCCTGGTGCACATCTCCTCGCTGTCGGAGAAGTTCGTCAAGGACCCGTACGAAGTGGTCAAGGCCGGCGACATCGTCCGCGTAAAGGTCATGGAAGTGGACATCCCGCGTAACCGCGTCGGCCTGTCCATGCGCATGGGCGACACCCCCGGCGAGAAGGTGGATGGCCCGCGCGGCGGCAACCGTCAGAGCGGCCAGCCGCGTCAGCAGCAGAGCGCCCCGCGCCACAGCGCACCGCCGGCTACCGGCGCCATGGCCTCGCTGTTCGCCAACGCCAAGCAGATCAAGAAGAAGTGACCATGGACCTGTCCGACCTGCAGACCGGCAGCAACTACAGCAAGCTGCTCGGCATCGAAGCGGTGAGCCTGGGCGACGGCGTCGCCGAGGCCCGCCTGCCCATGGGCGAGCACCTGCGAAATCGCGGCCAGGTCATGCATGGCGGGGCCATCTTCTCGCTGCTGGACATCGCCATGGGGCTGGCCTGCTCCAGCACCCATGGCTTCGACCGGCGCAGTGCCACCCTGGAATGCAAGATCAACTACATCCGCCCGGTGGCGGAGGGCGAAGTGATCTGCAAGGCGCGGGTGCTGCACGCCGGCAAACGCACCCTGGTGGTGGAAGCGGATGTGCTGCAAGGCGACAAGTTGGTCGCCAAGGGACAAGGCACCTTCGCTCAGCTGTAACAGCGGGGCAGTGACAAAGCTCTATTCTGGACGAAGCGACAACGCGAGCCGCCGGCGGGAAAAGTATTTCTGCCGGTGGCGAAGTCCGCCTCTTGTAGACAGCTTGGTCCACCCCCATATTGGGGCGACCGACGCGTGAAGGATTCCAAATTGAGCGATCTTCTTTCCCGCCGCCTGGCCTTGCTCGGCGAGCGCGCCAACCTGCCCCTGCTCACCCAGTGCCTGCACGGCATCGAGCGTGAATGCCTGCGGGTCGACAGCAATGGCCAACTGGCGCTGACGCCGCACTCCCCTGCCCTGGGCTCGGCCCTGACCCATGCGCAGATCACCACCGACTACTCGGAATCCCTGCTGGAGTTCATCACCCCGGCCGAAACCGACCCGGCGGTAACCCTGGCGGACCTGGAGAAGGTCCATCGTTTCACTCTCGGCAAGCTCGACGGTGAATTCCTCTGGAGTCCGTCCATGCCCGGCCCGCTGCCGGCGGAGGAAGACATCCCGATCGCCCGCTACGGCAGTTCGCCCATCGGCCGCCTGAAGTATGTCTACCGCCTCGGCCTGGCCGTGCGCTACGGCAGGACCATGCAGTGCATCGCCGGGATCCATTACAACTACTCCCTGCCGGAGGCCCTCTGGCCCCTGCTGAAGGAAGTCGAAGGCGATCCGCAGAGCGACCGCGACTACCAGTCGGCGCGCTACATCGCGATGATCCGCAACTTCCGCCGCTACAGCTGGCTGCTGATGTACCTCTTCGGCGCCGCCCCGGCCCTGGACAAGAGCTTCCTGCGTGGCCGTCCCCACGACCTGGAAACCCTGGACGCGGACACCCTCTACCTGCCGTACGCGACCAGCCTGCGGATGAGCGACCTGGGCTACCAGAACAATGCCCAGGCTGGCCTCACGCCCTGTTACAACAGCCTCGACAGCTACCTGGGAAGCCTGCGCCAGGCGGTCTCGACGCCTTACCCGCCCTATGCCGAAATCGGCACCAAGCAGAATGGCGAGTGGGTCCAGCTGAACACCAACGTGATCCAGATCGAAAACGAGTACTACTCGTCGATCCGCCCCAAGCGCATCACCTACACCGGCGAGCGTCCGATCCAGGCGCTGATGGCCCGTGGCGTGCAGTACGTGGAAGTGCGCTGCCTGGACATCAACCCCTTCCTGCCGCTGGGTATCGACCTGACCGAAGCGCGCTTCCTCGATGCCTTCCTGCTGTTCTGCGCAATGCAGGACAGCCCGCCCATGGCCGGCGACGAATGCCGCTGCGCCACCGACAACTTCCAGCGCGTGGTGAAGGAAGGTCGCCGCCCCGGCTTGCAACTGCAGCGCCATGGCCAGGCCGCCAGCCTCACCGAGTGGGCCAACGAGCTGCTCGACCGCATCGCCCGCACCGCCGAGTTGCTCGACGCCGCCCACGGTGGCCAGGAACACGCCCAAGCCCTGGCCGCCCAGCGTGCCAAGGTGGCTGATCCGGCGCTGACCCCGTCGGCGCGGGTGCTGGCCGAGATGCGCGAACGGGGCGAAAGCTTCAGCCAGTTCGCCCTGCGCTACAGCCGCCAGCACGCCGACTACTTCCGCAGCCAGCCGCTCAGCGCAATTGAACAGGCCCGCTTTGAAAATCTGGCCCGTGAATCGCTGGACGAACAGGCCCGGCTGGAAGCCGAGCCGGACGTGGATTTCGACACCTTCGTCGCCGCCTATCAGGCGAGCATCCTGGGCTTGATCAGCAACTGATCACCGAATCGCCCCTGCCCGTTTTTTGTGGGGGGGCGATTTCAATCGCCAAGCAGACCGCAGGTCTGCCCTTCGGCCTTGCAGGGGCGTGGTCACCTCGGCCCCCGTAGGTTGGCGCCGAGCGCAGCGAGGCCCAACACCCCGCACATCGCTGAGCTTGGCAGGCTCAGCGCCAGCCTACGACATGATGTCTTAGAACACGGCGCGGACTTCCGGGCTGGCATGTTCATATTCGATCAAGTGTTTCGACGACATCGCTGGACGCTCCTCGAGTTTTGAGCCAGACCAGTACTGGCACCTGCCCAAACCGCCCCGCCCTCAACCAAGGAGAAGGTCATATGTCGAAGCACCCGCTGGGCCGCCTGGTCCTCGCCCTCCCCCTGTTGCTGCCGCTGCTGGTCCAGGCCGCGCAACCCGGCCTCTGGGATACCTACGCCACCCTCAAGTCCAGGAACTGGGTGGACCTGACCCACACCTACGACGAGCAGATTCCACACTGGAAGGGCTTCGAGAATGCCCAGCGCAAGACGCTCTACACCCACGACAAGGACGGATTCCACGTGGATCTCTACACCCACGTAGGCCAGTGGGGCACTCATATCGACCCACCGGTGCACTTCCACAAGGGCCTGCGCAGCGTCGACCAGATCGACGTCAAGGAGCAGCTGCTACCGCTGGTGGTGCTGGATGTGCATGAGAAGGTGGCGAAGAACCCCGACTACGTGCTCAGCCTGGATGACGTGAAGGCCTGGGAGGCCAAGCATGGCCCGGTCCCGGAAGGGGCATTCGTGGCCATGCGAACCGACTGGTCCAAGCGCTGGCCGAGCCAGGAGAAGATGCAGAACGCAGATGCCCAGGGCGTGGCCCATTATCCGGGCTGGAGCAAGGAGGTGCTGGTCTACCTGTATGAGACCCGCAAGATCACGGCCTCGGGCCACGAAACCACCGATACCGACCCGGGGCTGGCCACCAGCAAGGACGATTACTCGCTGGAGTCCTACATCCTCGGCAAGGACCACTACCAGATCGAGCTGCTGACCAACCTCGACCAGGTACCCGAAGCGGGTGCGCTGGTCGTGGTCAGTTTCCCGAAGATCGCCCGGGGCAGCGGCTTCCCGGCACGGGTGTTCGCCATCCTGCCCTGATCCACCGTCGACGACCCGGGGCAAATCCCGGGTCGCTCGTCAGAGCGCCTTCTCGAACACCTGCGAATTGCGCTGGAAGTTGTACAGCGACGCACGCGCCGCCGGCAGGCGTTCGACACCGCTGGGCTGGAAGCCACGCTCGCGGAACCAGTGGGCGGTACGGGTGGTGAGGACGAAGAGGGTTTTCAGGCCCAGGGCACGGGCGCGCTCCTCGATGCGTTCAAGCAGCTCGTCGCCACGGCCGCCATGGCGGTACTCCGGGTTCACCGCGAGGCACGCCAGTTCGCCGGTGTCGGAATCGGCGATGGGATAGAGCGCGGCGCAGGCGATGATCAGGCCATCGCGCTCGACGATGGTGAACTGCTCGATCTCCCGCTCCAGCACTTCCCGCGAACGGCGCACCAGGATGCCCTGGTCCTCCAGCGGGGTGATCAGGTCGATCAGGCCGCCCACATCGTCGATGGTGGCTTCACGCAGGGACTCGAACTGCTCCTGGTCCACCAGGGTGCCGCCACCGTCGCGGGTGAACAGCTCGGTGAGCAGGCAACCGTTCTCGGCGTAACTGACCATGTGGCTGCGCTTGACCCCGCCACGACAGGCCTGGGCGGCGGCGTCCAGCAGTTCGGCCTGGTAGTTGTTGCCGAGCCGCACCAGGTGCGGCGGCACCTGCTGCGGGCGCAGTTCGCGAACCAGCTTGCCGGATTCATCGATCAGGCCGCGCTCGCTGCCGAAGAGGATCAGCTTGTCCGCCCCCAGGTCGATGGCGACGCGGGTGGCCACGTCCTCGCAAGCGAGGTTGAAGATTTCCCCGGTAGGCGAATAGCCCAGCGGCGAGAGCAGCACCATAGTGCGCTCGTCCAGCAACCGGCCGATGCCCTTGCGGTCCACCCGGCGCACTTCGCCGGTGTGGTGGTAGTCGACGCCGTCGACCACGCCGATGGGCCGCGCGGTGACGAAATTGCCGGTGCTCACCCGCAGCCGCGAACCCTGCATGGGCGAGGCGGCCATGTCCATCGACAAGCGTGCCTCGATGGCGATGCGCAGTTGGCCCACGGCGTCGATCACGCACTCCAGGGTGGGGCCGTCGGTGATCCGCAGGTCACGGTGGAAGTGCGGGGTCAGGCCACGGGCGGCCAGGCGCGCCTCGATCTGCGGGCGCGAGCCGTGCACCAGCACCAGACGAACCCCCAGGCTGTGGAGCAGCACCAGGTCGTGGATGATATTGCCGAAATTCGAGTGGGCGACGCCTTCGCCGGGCAGCATGACCACGAAGGTGCAGTCCCGGTGGGCGTTGATATAGGGAGAAGCGTGACGCAGCCAGTTGACGTAATCGGGCATGGTTCCGTGAGCCTGTTGTTAAGCGAGATGACGAGTGCGGCTCCCAACTGATGTGGGAAGGAAACGAGGCGGCGCTTTATCGTCGTCGCATGAGCATCAACGGAAACCCTCCCGATCAGGACGTGGTGGCGGATTGCAGGCAGTAATGCTGGATGAGCTGGCGCAATAGCGCAACGGTAGGCTCGATCCGTGACAGTTCGAGGTGCTCGTCCGGCTGGTGGGCGCAGGCGATGTCGCCGGGGCCGAGCACCAGCGTCTCGCAACCGAGCTGCTGAAGATAAGGCGCTTCGGTGCCAAACGCCACAGACTGCGCAGCATGGCCGGTAAGACGTTCGGCCAGGCGCACCAGATCACTTTCCGGCGACTGTTCGAAAGGCGGCACCGCCGGGAACAGCGGCTTGAAGTCGATCTTCACCTGATAGTGCTCGGCCACCGGGCGCAGGCGCTGGCGGATCACCGCCCGCAGGGTGTCCGGGTTCATCCCCGGCAGCGGACGCAGATCGAACTCCAGGCTGCACTGGCCGCAGATGCGATTGGGGTTATCGCCACCGTGGATGCAGCCGAGGTTGAGGGTGGGCTGCGGCACGGTGAATTGCGGGTTGCGGAACTCCTGTTGCCACTCCGCGCGCAGAGCGATCAGGTCACTCATCACCGCATGCATGGCTTCCAGGGCGCTGTGGCCCAGGCTGGGATCGGAGGAATGGCCACTCTGCCCGAGGATGTCGATGCGTTCCATCATCACCCCTTTGTGCAGGCGGATCGGCTTCAGCCCCGTCGGCTCACCGATCACCGCCGCGCGCCCCAGGGGCCGCCCTGCTTCGGCCAGGGCGCGGGCGCCGGCCATGGAACTTTCCTCGTCGCAGGTGGCGAGGATGATCAGCGGCTGGCGGAACGGCTGGTCCAGCAGGCCGCGCACGGCTTCGATCGCCAGGGGAAAGAAGCCCTTCATGTCGCAACTGCCCAGGCCGTACCAGCGATTGTCCGCCTCATTGAGCTTCAACGGGTCGGCCTTCCACAGGGCGGCATCGAAGGGCACGGTGTCGCTGTGGCCAGCCAGCACCAGGCCGCCGGGGCCTGTGCCGTAGGTCGCCACCAGATTGGCCTTGCCCGGCCCCACCTGCTGGATTTCGCAGCGGAAGCCGAGGTCGCCAAGCCAGGCGGCCAAGAGTTCGATCACAGCCTGGTTCGACTGATCCCAGCGGGGCTGGGTGCAGCTCACCGAAGGCGTGGCGATCAGCTCGGCAAACTGGGATTTCAGGTCTGGAACGCGCATCGGGGACCTCCACGGACGAGGGCCCATCATAGGCCCAAGGCGTACCCGGCGAAACCGCTGCGGCAAGGCGCCGACCGGTCCTGTAGACTTCACCGCCTTGGCAGCCACCCCCTGGCTGCGTCCGACAGATCCCGGCGATGAACAAAGAGACCGAAATCAAGCTTCGCGCCAGCCGCGAGACCCTGGAAGCCCTGCGCGACCACCCGCTGCTGAAGAAGCGCAACAAGTCCGGCTGGGAACGCCGCGAACTCTTCAACCAGTACTTCGACACCCCCGACCGGGACCTGGCCCAGGCCCGCGTGGCCCTGCGCCTGCGCCGCGACGGCGAGCAGTACATCCAGACCCTCAAGACCCGTGGCCAGAGCGTGGCCGGGCTGTCCGAGCGCAACGAATGGGACTGGTTCCTGGACAAGGCCAAGCTGGACCCGAAGAAACTCACCGACGACTGCTGGCCCGCCAGCCTCGCCGAGCTGGACAAGAAGCAGCTCAAGCCCATCTTCACCACCGACTTCCACCGCGACCGCGCCGAGATCGCCTGGGGCCGCGGCAAGTCCAAGGTCGTCATCGAAGCCGCCCTGGACCTGGGCAAGGTGATCGTCGGCAAGCAGGAAGAAGAGATCTGCGAGCTGGAGCTGGAACTGCGCCAGGGCGAGCCCGAAGCCCTGCTGGAACTGGCCGCCGAACTGGCCGCCGACCTGCCGCTGATGCCCTGCGACATCAGCAAGGCCGAGCGCGGTTACCGCCTCTACGACGCCAACAGCTACCACCTCAGCCTGCCAGCCCCGGCCCTGTCGGCGGAACTCCCGCTGGACGACGCCTTCACCGCCCTCGCCTGGCACCTGCTGGGCGCCAGCCAGCGCCTGGCCGAGCAATACCGCTTCAACGGCCACTGGAAGCTGCTGGTGGACTGGCTGCAGCAGCTGGTCGACCTGCGCGCCCTGATCGGCAGCCTCGGCCAGGCCGCGCCGCGTGCCAGCAGCCATGACCTGCGCGAAGCGCTGGACGCCCTGCTCAATGACTGGCGCCCGCGCGTCCAGGCCGGTGAGCTGGACGAGACCGTGCGCCATGCCGCGCCGCAGCAGTTCGCCGGCGAACTCCAGGGCACCCGCTGGGGCCTGTTCTCCCTCAACGCCTCCCGCTGGCTGCTCGCCCGCGCCTGGACCGTCGAACGCAACGCCCGTGGCACCCGCCAGGGCCAGGCGACCCTCGGCAACTGGCTGTCGCGCCTGCTGGGCGAAGAAGGCGTGGCGCTGAAGCCGGAGCTCTACAAGCGCCAGCCGGAAGACCTGGCCGAGCAGCTGCCGCGCCTGGAGCGCCTGCTGGTCTGGCTGCGCCTGGCACGCCAGGTGCTGGAAGTGGTGGAGATCGACCGCTGCTACGGCGAGCTGGCCAAGTTCGCCGAACTGGCCGTCCAGCCGCTGGACGCGGAAGTACTGGCCGCCCGCAGCGAACAGGCGCAGACCCTGATCAGCCTGCGTAGCTGGAAGGCGCTGACCCGCTGATGCGCCGGAGCCGAGGAGCCACGCGATGATCAGGCAAAGCTTCCGCTCGGTGGTCACCACCTGGCTGACTGGCCTGCTGGCTCTGTTGCCGCTGGTCCTGACCCTGGCCCTGATGGCCTGGCTGGTCAGCCTGCTGAACCGGCTGGTGGGGCCTTCCACCGTGATCGGCCAACTCCTCGGCGCCCTCGGCCAACCCTTTGCCAGCAACCCGGTGCTGGCCTATGTCGTCGGCACCCTGGTCCTGCTGGCTAGCCTCTATCCCCTGGGCCTGGCGGTGCAGCTCGGCCTGCGCCGGCCCCTGGCCTGGCTGCTGGACATGACCCTGCGCCGCGCGCCGCTGGTGGGCAGCCTGTACAGCCTCGCGGACCGCTTCGTCGGCCTGCTGGACCGCAGCCAGAACGCCGACATCGCCGCCATGAGCCCGGTCTGGTGCCTGTTCGGCGGCAACGGCGCGGCGGTGCTGGCCCTGCAGCCGAACCCGGAAACCTTCGAGCTGGACGGCCGCCAGTACTGCGCCATCCTGGTCCCGACTGCGCCCATTCCGGTGGGTGGCGGACTGATCTACGTCCCCGTGGAATGGCTGCGCCCGGCGGAGATGGGCGTGGACGGGCTCACCAGCGTCTACCTGTCCATGGGCCTTACGCCCCCGCATCAGGCGGGCAGGATGGCGAAGGAGCCGGTGGCACTTCCCGCAGCGGACGGCAAAACGTCGTAGGTTGGTGCTGAGCGAAGCGAAGCCCAACATGGCGCGCGTAGCGGGCCCCGCCTCGTTGGGCCTCGCAGGCCCGGCACCCACCTACTCGACGGGCAGGCAGGTGGTGGACTTGATCTCCGACAGCGCCACGATGGAGTTCACCTCCTGAATCCCCGGCACCAGCGACAGCTTCTCGAAGAAGAAGCGCTCGTAGGCCTCGATGTCCCGGGTGACGATGCGCAGCATGAAATCCACCGCGCCCATCAGCACATGGCACTCCAGCACCTCGGGGAACTGGCGCATGGCCTCGGCGAACTCGGTGAGGTTGGAACGGCCGTGGGCGTTCAGCTTCACCTGGGCGAAGATCTGCGCGTTGAGACCCACCTTGCGGCGGTCCAGCAGGGTCACCTGGCGACGGATCACGCCTTCGTCCTTGAGGCGCTGGATGCGCCGCCAGCAGGGCGACTGGGACAGCCCTACCCGTTCGGCGATTTCGGCGGTGGGCAGGCTGGCGTCCTCCTGCAGCAGTTCGAGGATGCGCTTGTCGTAACTATCCAGGGTGACGGGCATAAAAAATCCGGATTTGGCTGATCACCAGAAAAGTCTATCCAAAGAATTCGCCATTACCCGCAATTCAGGCAGAAAAATCCTCCGCCAGACTGGAAAACTATCGGCATTCCCACCGAGGATTTTCCAATGCTCAGCCTCCAGCAAGCCCCCGCCTTCCGCGAAGACCACTGGCACCCCCGCAACGTCCAGCTCAAGGCCTGCGAGATGCAGTTCGCCATCGTCGCCGAGGCCGATGCGGACGTGCTCGGCCGGCTGCTCGCCTTCTTCGCCCAATTGCAGCTGGTGCCGCGCTGGCTGGAGGTCAACCGCCTGGGGGACGACCTGCTGGTGCAGCTCCGCCAGCCGGGCCTGACGCCGCACCGGGCGCAGGTCATCGCGGAGAAGATGCGTTCGCTGGTCAGCGTGTCGTCGGTGGAGCTGGAGCCCTCCGCCGCCTGAAGCCGGTTCCTTGAACCGGCTCTTAGCTGAATGCTGGCATTTCGGGCATGCTTGCCGTCCCCCGGGAAGAGCGATTGACTACTCTTCCAGACTGAGCAGCGTGACCGAGGAGCTTGCATGTCCGCCTTTGCCTCACCGGCCCAGGATCGTTGGCTGGACCTCAACGATCTGATGCGTGAACTGGTGGCCCAGGGCCGTCTGAGCCAGGACCAGGCCGAGCACTGCCTGGCCATTCGCCGCAGCGCGGTGAACAACCAGCAGCACCCCCTGGAATTTCTCGCCAGCCAGCAGGTGGACGACCTCCAGCGCCCCGGCAAAAAGCTCGACCTGGAAACCCTCAGCCACTGGCTGGCCGAATTCGCCGGCCAGCCCTACCTGCGCATCGACCCGCTGAAGATCGACGTTGCCGCCATCACCCCGCTGATGTCCTACGCCTTCGCCCAGCGCCACAAGATCCTCGCCGTGGCGGTCAACAGCGAGGCGGTGACCATCGCCAGCGCCCAGCCCTTCGTGCAGAGTTGGGAAAGCAACCTGACCCACGTGCTCAAGCGGCCGATCAAGCGGGTGGTGGCCAACCCGGTCGATATCCAGAAGTTCACCCTGGAGTTCTACCGGCTGGCCAAGTCGGTCAGCGGCGCCAGCGCGACGGACCAGAAGATCAGCGGCGTCGGCAACTTCGAGCAGTTGCTCAAGCTCGGCTCCAACGACCAGGAGCCGGATGCCAACGACGCCCACATCGTCAACATCGTCGACTGGCTGTTCCAGTACGCCTACCAGCAGCGCGCCAGCGACATCCACATCGAACCCCGGCGCGAGCAGGGCACGGTGCGCTTCCGCATCGACGGCGTGCTGCACACCGTCTACCAATTCCCGCCCCAGGTCACCATGGCCGTGGTCAGCCGCCTGAAGAGCCTCGGCCGGATGAACGTGGCGGAGAAGCGCAAGCCCCAGGACGGCCGGGTCAAGACCAAGACCCCGGACGGCGGCGAAGTGGAACTGCGTCTGTCCACCTTGCCCACCGCCTTCGGCGAGAAGATGGTGATGCGGATCTTCGACCCCGAGGTGCTGCTGAAAAGCTTCGACCAGTTGGGCTTCTCCCAGGACGACCTGCGTCGCTGGCAGAGCATGACCAACCAGCCCAACGGCATCATCCTGGTCACCGGCCCCACCGGCTCGGGCAAGACCACGACGCTGTACACCACGCTCAAGCAGCTGGCCACCAGCGAAGTGAACGTCTGCACCATCGAGGACCCCATCGAGATGATCGAGGGCGCCTTCAACCAGATGCAGGTGCAGCACAACATCGACCTGACCTTCGCCAGCGGCGTGCGCGCGCTGATGCGGCAGGACCCGGACATCATCATGGTGGGCGAGATCCGCGACCTGGAAACCGCCGAGATGGCCATCCAGGCGGCGCTCACCGGCCACCTGGTGCTCTCCACCCTGCACACCAACGACGCCCCCAGCGCCATCACCCGCCTGCTGGAACTGGGCGTGCCCTACTACCTGCTGCGCGCCACCCTTCTCGGGGTCATGGCCCAACGCCTGGTGCGCACCCTCTGCCCACACTGCAAGGCGCCCATGGAGCTGCGCGAGGACGACTGGAGCAACCTCACCAAGCCCTGGAGCGCGCCGCTGCCCACCAACGCCCACCGCGCCGTCGGCTGCCTGGAATGCCGCGACACCGGCTACCGGGGCCGCGCCGGGGTGTACGAGATCATGCTGCTTTCCGACGGCATCAAGCCGCTGATCACCGCCGACACCGACCTGATCGCCCTGCGCCGCGCCGCCTTCAAGGAAGGCATGCGCAGCCTGCGCCTGTCCGGGGCGCAGAAGGTCGCGTCCGGCATGACAACCATCGAAGAAGTGCTACGGGTCACGCCACAGAGCGAACAGAAATGAAATGCTAGGCGGCTAGCTTCAACAGCCGCGAGACAGACCGTCAACAAATGGAGTCTTCCCCATGGAAATCGGCAGTGTTGTCATCCTCTTCGTCGCCCTGGCGATCGCCCTCGTCTTCATGGGCTTCAAGGTGGTGCCCCAGGGCTTCGAGTGGACGGTGGAGCGCTTCGGCCGCTACACCAACACGCTGAAACCGGGCCTGAACATCATCGTCCCGGTGATGGACCGCATCGGCCGCAAGCTCAGCGTCATGGAAAGCGTGCTGGACATCCCGCCGCAGGAAGCCATCAGCGCCGACAACGCCATCGTCACCATCGACGCCGTGTGCTTCTTCCAGGTGGTGAATGCGGCCCAGGCGGCCTATGAGGTCAACGACCTGGAGCACGCCATCCGCAACCTGGTGATGACCAATATCCGCACCGTGCTCGGTTCCATGGAACTGGACGCCATGCTCAGCCAGCGCGACGCCATCAACGAGCGCCTGCTGCGCACCGTGGACGAAGCCACCGCCCCCTGGGGCATCAAGGTCACCCGCATCGAGATCAAGGACATCACCCCGCCCGCCGACCTGGTGGAAGCCATGGCCAGCCAGATGAAGGCCGAGCGTCTGAAGCGCGCGCAGATCCTCGAAGCCGAAGGCCGCCGCCAGGCCGAAATCCTCACCGCCGAGGGCGAGAAGCAGGCGCAGATCCTCAAGGCCGAAGGCCAGCGCCAGGCCGCCTTCCTCGAAGCCGAAGCCCGCGAGCGCGCCGCCCAGGCCGAAGCCCAGGCGACCCGCGTGGTGTCCGAGGCCATCGCCCAGGGCAACGTCCAGGCGGTGAACTACTTCGTCGCGCAGAAGTACGTGGAAGCGCTGGGCCAGCTGGCCAGCGCCAACAACAGCAAGGTGGTGCTGATGCCCCTGGAAGCCAGCCAGGTGATCGGCGCCGTGGGCGGCATCGGCGAGATCGTCCGCGCCACCTTCGACGGCAAGAAGGGCTGAGGCCATGTGGAACTATCTACAGCACCTGACCTACTGGGACTGGCTGGCCCTCGGCACCCTGCTGCTGATCCTGGAAGTCTTCGGCGCCGGTGGCTACCTGCTGTGGATAGGCCTGGCCGCCGCCTGCGTCGGCGTGATCACCTTCATCGCCCCGGAGCTGCACTGGGCCCTCCAGTTCCTGCTCTTCGGGGTGCTCTCCATCCTCACCGCCGTGTACTGGTGGCGTCGCCAGCGCAGCGCCGCCAGCCCGTCGGACCAGCCCGGCCTGAACCAGCGCGGACAGGAATTCGTCGGACGCCAGTTCGCCCTGCATGAAGCCATCAGCGGCGGCCGGGGCAAGATTCGCGCCGGCGACACCCTCTGGCTGGTGTCGGGCCCCGACCTGCCCGTCGGCAGCCAGGTCCGCGTCGTCGGGCGGGACGGCGTCCTGCTCAAGGTCGAGCCGGCCTGAGGCCGCGCCTCTCCGCGATCCCCGGCCAGCCTTGCCGGGTCGAGACCGGCACTGTCGCTGGACACCGGATCGCCCTGCAGCCTTGACGGCCTCCGGGGCATTCACGGAACCTGCACGCCACCGTGAAGCACGCTTGCCCGTACAGCGGACGTCTGCATGTCGAAGCACCCGAAGATCGCCCCGTCCCGGCCCACCCGGCGCCCCGTCTATCCCGTCCTGGCGGGGCTCCTGCTGCTGGCCGGCCTGGGCATCTGGCTGTTCCTCAAGGGCGGTGGCCTGCCCGGCCGGCAACCACACGCCCCCGCCGTCGCCCAGGTCGCCAGCCTGGTCGACGAGGGCCAATGCGCCGGCTGCCATGCCGGGCAGGTCAAGGACTGGCAAGGCAGCCACCATCGGCTGGCGATGCAGGAAGCCAGCGATACCAGCGTGCTCGGCGACTTCAATGACGCCAGCTTCCAGGGCGAGACGGAAGTCACCCGCTTCTTCCGCAAGGACGGCGGCTTCTGGGTCAACACCCCCGGCGCCGATGGCAAGCCGGCCGACTTCCGCGTGGCCTACGCCTTCGGCGTCGCGCCGCTGCAGCAGTACCTGATCGAAGTCGGCGGCGGCCGCCTGCAGGCCCTGGGTGTGGCCTGGGATGTGGAGAAACGCGCCTGGTTCCACCTCTACCCGGGCCAGGGTGTGGACTTCAGGAATCCGCTGCACTGGAGCCGTCCGCAGCAGAACGCCAACGCCATGTGCATGGAATGCCACACCACCGGCTTCACGCGTAACTACGACCCCGCCGAAGACCGCTTCGCCAGCCACTGGAACAACCTCGGCGTCGGCTGCCAGGCCTGCCATGGCCCGGCTTCGCGGCATCTGGAATGGACAGACAAGAAACGGGGCGCCGAGAACGCCGGTTTCGCCTTCGACCTGGCCAAGGCGGACCGGATCAAGGACGTGGAAACCTGCGGCCGCTGCCATTCCCGCCGCGTACCACTGGACGACGGCTACCACAGCGACCAGCGGCTGATGGACGACTACCTGCCCAGCGCCCTGACCCGCGAGCTCTACGAGCTGGACGGCAAGATCAAGGACGAAGTCTTCGAGTACGGCGCCTTCACCCAGAGCACGATGTTCGCCAAGGGCGTGCGCTGCAGCACCTGCCACAACCCCCACAGCACGACCCTCAGGGCGCCGGGCAACGGCGTCTGCCTGCAGTGCCACAACCCTTCCGGCAAGGCCGGGGTGGAAGGCATCGACGACAAGGGGCTCAAGGCGGCGAACTATGACAGCCCCGAGCACCATCACCATACTCAGGGCCAGGCGGGCTCCCAGTGCGTGGACTGCCACATGCCCGGCAAATTCTTCCGGGGCAACGACTACCGCCACGACCACGGTTTCAGCCTGCCCAACCCGGCCCGCGCCCTGCGCCTGGGCACGTCGGATGCCTGCCTCGGCTGCCACCGCGATCAGCCGGGAGACAAGGTGGCCGAGCAGTTCCGCCTCTGGTACGGCGACAGCAAGGCCGACGCCCCTCGTTACGACGAGAGCCTGTGGCTGGTCCGCAACGGTCGACCCGGTGCCTCGCGGGCGCTGTTCCAGCAGTTGGAATCCCGTGAGCTGCCGGCCATCCGCCGTGCCACGCTGCTGGCCGAGCTGCCCACCTACCCCAGCGAGCGAGCCCTCAAGGCCGCCGCCCGCGACCTGAACCACCCCGCGCCACAGGTACGCGAAGCGGCAGTGAAGGCCGTGGCCGCGCTGGTCCCGCCTGAGCAGCGCCGTAACCTGTTGGCGCCCCTGCTCAACGACCCGGTACGGGCCGTACGCATCGCCGCCGCCCACGCGCTCCTGAGCCTGCGCGCCACAGGTCTCGGCAACTACGAAAAGAGCTGGGACAAGGCCATCAGCGAATACGAAGCCACGCAGCTCAGCCAGCAGGATCGCGCCGAGGCCAACCTCAACCTGGCGCTGCTCTACCAGGCCAACGGCCGCGCCGACGCCGTGGAGCCGCACCTGCGCACCGCCATGCAGCGTGACCCAGACTACCTGCCGGCGCTGGTTGGCCTGGTGCAGTGGCTGGATAGCAACTTCCGCTGGGAAGAAGGCCGCGCCTTGCTGGACCAGGGCCTGATGGATCACCCGCAGTCGGCCCGGCTGCACCATGCCAACGGCTTGCTGCTGGTGCGCAAGGGGGACCTGCCAGCCGCCCTCAAGGCCTTCGCCGAGTCGGTGCGGCTGGAGCCGCAGAACGACGTCTACGACTACGCCTATGCCGTGGCCCTCCACGACAGTGGGCAACTGGAAGCGGCCTGCCACCGGCTGGAGAACCTGCTGGAACGCGACCCCACCCATCGCGAAGCCCGCCTGGCGCTGATCGACTACTGGCGCGAGGCCGGGCAGATCCAGAAGGTCCAGGCGCTGCTGGCCGAACTCGAACAACAGAACCCGGACGATCCCGCGCTGCGGCGCGAATGACTGGCCGTGGCCAGCCAGCGGGCAGGAGGAACTCCGCCCTGAGCGGCTGAATCTGATGTTTCAGATCCACCCGCGAAACGGAGTATCCCTATGCGTATTCGTCCGTATGCACTCGTGATTGCCGTCTTCTTCCTGCCCGTCGGGTCGGCCATGGCAGACAGTGATTTCTGGCGCGACATCATTTCCTCCGGCGCCACCACTGCTTCCACCTACCTCACCTTCAAGGACGACAAGCTGATCGTCGCGGCCCGCGACGACGCCAGCGCCTTCGTCGCCAGCGGCGGTGAGATCCGTGGCCCGTACCTGGAAGCCGCACTGCAGCGCATCCGCGGCGAACACCCGGACCTCAAGGCCAGCGACGCCGAACTGGCCAGGGCCATCCTCACCAGCAACCCGTGATGCCCCACGACGCCCCGCCCGGCCCAACGCCGTGCGGGGCATTCCCGTCAGATCCGTATCTGCGCCCGCGATTGCATCACCGCCCGGGGTTTGGGCTGGCACTCACTGACCAACGCACGCAAAATACATAGCACTGTTAACTAATTGCCCCAGGCGCAGGTGCGATGGCCAAGCGTGAACAATCTCCGGCAGCGGAACTGATCGACTCCCCCTCCGAAACGGTACTGGACACTTCCCTCGATGAACTGATCGGCTATGCCCTGCGCCGGGCGCAGCTGAAGGTGTTCCAGCACCTGATCAACAGGCTGTCGGCCCATGACCTGCGGCCGGCGCAGTTTTCCGCCATGGCCATCATCGACCAGAACCCCGGCCTGATGCAGGCGGACCTGGCCCGTGCCCTGGCCATCGAGCCGCCGCAACTGGTGCCTCTGCTGAACAAACTGGAAGCCCGGGCACTGGCGGTGCGGGTGCGCTGCAAGCCGGACAAGCGCTCCTACGGCATCTTCCTCAGCAAGACCGGGGAACAACTGCTCAAGGAGCTGAAAGCCGTGGCTTTCGAGAGTGACAACGAATCCACCGGCGCGCTTACCGACGCCGAGCGCGGCGAATTGCTGCGGCTGCTGCGCAAGGTCTATCGCGACGCTTGATGCGTCCGATGGAGACGGCTGCGATGCCGTATCGGGCGCCACGGGCTTCCACCTGGCCGCTCATGCCTCCACCTCGGCCTGCACGCAGAGGGGATGCGTCTGGTGGTACAGGGCATCGATCAAGGCGTCACGCCGCGTCAGCACCGCACGCTGGTTGAGCGAACCCTTGTCGGTGATCTCGCCGACATCCAGGCTTGGCGCCTCGGCCATCAGGCAGGCCCAGGCAATGTGTGAGGCCAGGCCGGTGGCTTCACGATTGAGGTCATGCAGCAATCCGCGCAGCCAGTTCAGCACCGCCGGGGCGGCCAGCACCTCTTCCACCGTCGCGGACGTCGGCAGCCGTGCCAGCTCGCGGCAGGCAGCCACGTTGGGGAACACCAGAAGCCCGATGCGCTGGCGGTCCGGGCCGGTGATGACCACGTCCTGCACATAGGGCGCGCCTTGCAGGATCACCCGCGTGCGCAGCGGACCCACGCTGACGAAGACGCCGGTGCTGAGCTTGAAGTCCTCGGCAATGCGGCCGTCGAACATCAGCCCCCATTCGGGGTGCTCCGGGTCAGCGAAGCGCAGGGCGTCGCCGGAGCGGTAGAAGCCCTCGTCGTCGAAGGCCTGCCCATTGAGGTCCGCCTGGCGCCAGTAGCCGGGCATCACGTGCGGCCCACGGAAACGCGCCTCCAGCTTGCCGTCCACGGGCGCCAGCCTGACCTCGCAGCCAGGCGCCGGCAGCCCGACGTAGCCGGCCATGGACAAGGGCCCGGTGGTGAAAGTGCAGGACGGCGCGGTCTCGGTCATGCCCAGGCCCGCCATCATGCGGATGCGTTCGCCGCAATGCTGTTCGGCCACCCGGTCCAGGCGGTCCCAGATGGCCTGGCCAAGGCCTGCGCCGGCGAAGAAGAACAATTTGATGCGGGCAAAGAAGGTCTCGCGCAGCTCCGCGTCCTGCTCCAGCGCCTCGACCAGTTCCTCCCAACCCTTGGGTACGGTGAGGTAGGCCGTGGGGGAGATTTCCTTCAGGTTGCGCAGGGTTTCATGGAACATCTGCGGGGTCGGCCGGCCGTCATCCAGGTACAGGGTGCCGCCGTTGTACAGGACGATGCCGACGTTGTGGCTGCCACCAAAGGTGTGGTTCCAGGGCAGCCAGTCCACCAGCACCGGCACCTCCCGGCCGAACTCGGGAAAGGTCTGCAGGAGCATCTGCTGGTTGGCGCAGAGCATGCGCTGGGTGGTGACCACCGCCTTGGGCAAGCGGGTGGAGCCGCTGGTGAAGAGGAACTTGGCGATGGTGTCCGGCCCGGTTCGGCGGAACGCGGCGTCGGCGGCGGCACAGTCCATGGGTTCCAGCAAACGGGCGAAACGCCGGCTCGCGCGGCCCTCGACCTCCCCCTGCAGCAACAGCAACGGCGTCTCGGCCGGCACCACGGCCCGGATGGCGCGGGTGAAGGCGTTGCCATCAGCCGCCATCACCAGTCCCGGCTGCAGCAGGTCGAAGATGTGCCGCAACTTGCCGTAGTCCTTCGCCACCAGCGAATAGGCCGGCGACACCGGGCAATAAGGCACGCCGATGTAGAGCGCGGCAAGGGCCAGTTGCAGATGTTCCAGATCGTTGCCGGAAAGGATCACCAACGGCCGTTCCGGACTCAGGTCGTAGTGCAGCAGGTGCGCGGCCAGCAGGCGCACGCGGTGCAGCATCTCGCGGTAGCTGATGCGCTGCCACTGGCCATCGGCGCCACGACGAGCAACAAAGGTCTGCTCGCCTCGCGCGCGAGCCCAATGCAGCAGGCGGTCCAGCAACCGTGCCGGCAACGGCGCCAGTGGCTCCCGGGCCTCCAGGTAGAAACTGCCATCGCGCTCACTGATGCGCACATCCGGCATGCCCAGGGCCACCTCGCGGTAGGCCATGCCGGCAGGTCGAATGGAGGATTCGTTGTTCACTGATATCACCTCCGGCCGCGCCACCGATAAGGCCGGGCGCGGCACTGCGCCGGGTCCGTGGCCCGGCCTCTCATGGTTTTGGGTAGCCGCTCGGACGGTTCAGATCGGATAGTGCCGGGGACCGTTCTGCACCGTGACCCACCGCAGCTGGGTGAAGTGGTCGATGCTGGCGCTGGAGCCGAAGCTGCCGTAGCCGCTGGACTTCACCCCGCCGAACGGCATGGGCGCCTCGTCGTGCACGGTCGGGCCGTTGATATGACAGATGCCCGACTCCACGCGCTGGGCCAGGGCCAGGGCGCGGGAGACATCGCGACTGAAGATGGCCGATGACAGGCCGAACTCGGAGTCGTTGGCGAGATTCAGCAGCGCCCCATCGCCCTGCCCGCGCAACAGCACCGCCACCGGGCCGAAGGACTCTTCCCGGTACAAGCGCATCGCCGGAGTTACCCGGTCCAGCAGCACCGGCTGCATCACGCTGCCGTCGATCTCGCCACCGGCCAGCAGGACCGCCCCCTTGTCCAGCGCGTCCTGCACCAAGGTCATGATGCGCTCGCCGGCACGGGCGTCGATCAGCGAACCCAGCACCGCCTCGCCCGGCAGGCCGGCGCGCAGGGTGGACACCTTCCGCGCCAGGCGCGCGGCGAAGTCGTCGGCGATGCGCTCGTCGACGATCAGCCGCTCGGTGGACATGCAGATCTGCCCCTGGTTGAAGTAGGCGCCGAAGGCGGAGGCCGCCACGGCCTGGTCCAGGTCGGCGTCGTCCAGCACCAGCAGCGGGGCCTTGCCGCCCAGCTCGAGGATCGCCGGTTTCAGGTGGCGCGCGGCGAGCTGGCCGATGATGCGGCCGACATGGGTGGAGCCGGTGAAGTTGACGCGACGCACCGCCGGATTGGCGATCAGCCGCTCGACGATGGCCGGCGCGTCGTCCGGTGCGTTGCTGATGACGTTGACCACGCCGTCGCCGAGGCCGGACTCCTGCAGCACTTCGCCGATCAGCGCATGCACCGCCGGGCTGTTCTCCGACGCCTTGAGCACCACGGTGTTGCCGCAGGCGAGCGGCATCGCCAGGGCGCGGGTGGCGAGGATGATCGGCGCGTTCCAGGGGGCGATGCCCAGCACCACGCCGCAAGGCTGCCGCAGCGCCATGGCGAAGCTGCCCGGCACGTCCGAGGGGATCACCTCGCCCTTGATCTGCGTGGTCATGCCGGCGGCATCGCGCAGCATGTTCGCCGCCAGCTTCACGTTGAAGCCATACCAGTCGGCCGTAGCGCCGGTTTCCGCCGCCATGGCCATGAAGCGGTCGCTGCGTGCCTCCATCAGCCGCGCGGCTTCCAGCAGGCGCGAACGGCGCTCGGCCGGGCCCAGGGCGGCCCAGGCCGGGAAGGCCCGCTGCGCGGCGGCCACGGCGGCATCGGCGTCTTCCAGGGTGGCGGCGGCTACGCGAGTGACGGTCTCACCGGTGAAAGGGCTGTGGCGCTCGAACACCGCGCCGTTGGAGGCGGGGCGGGTGACGCCGCCGATCAGCAGAGGCACTTCAAACATTCCGGCATTCCTCATTCTTGTTCTGGGTTCGGCACCGGGGCCGGGCAGGTCCGGCCGCCGGTATCCGGTGGTTCAGCGGCGGTAGGCTTGCAGACCCGGCTTGATGCTCTTGTCATCGAGGAACTGTTTCAAGCCCTGGGCGCGGCCGCCTTCGGGGTCGCGCAGCTGGGCCTGGTCGAGCTTGGCGTAGAGGTAGTCTTCGCCCTGCTCCCAGGTCAGTTCACGGGCGCGCTTGAAGCCGTGCTTCGCCGCACGCAGGACCACGGGGTTCTTGTCCAGCAGGTTGTTCGCCAGCTCGATGACCGCATCGCGCAATTCCGCCAACGGCACGCTGCTGTTGACCAGGCCCATCTGCGCAGCCTTGGGGCCGTCGAAGGTCTTGCCGGTCATGATGTAGTACAGCGACTCGCGATGACCCACGGTGTCGGCCATGGCCTTGCTCACCAGATTGCCCGGCGGAATGCCCCAGTTGATCTCGGACAGGCCGAAGGTGGCCTCATCGGCGCAGATGGCCAGGTCGCACGCCACCAGCGGGCTGAAGCCGCCGCCGAAGCACCAGCCGTTGACCATGGCGATGGTGGGCTTGCTGTACATGCGCAGGCGCTTCCACTGCCATTCGGAGGCCTCGCGGCGAATCTTCTCCTGGAAGACTTCCGGTGCTGCGTCCACTTCACGGAAGTATTCCTTCAGGTCCATGCCGGCGGTCCAGGCGGTGCCGGCACCGGTCAGCACCAGTACACCGGCCTCCGGGTCCTGCTCGACCACGTCGAGGATCTCGATCATCTCGCGGTTGAGCGTGGGGCTCATGGCGTTGCGCTTTTCCGGGCGGTTGAGGGTGACCCAGGCGATGCCCTGCTCGACGTTGAGGGTTACGGTCTGCCAGCGGTTTTCGTACTTGTTCATGTCACACACCTGCTTGTTGTGGTTGGGCTCAACGGTATGCGGCCCATATAGTTATGTCAATTAACTAATAATCCGTAATGTTCGCTAATCGGACCTTTATTTCTGGCCATGACGATTAGAACGGTTACTCGGGATAAGTTGATGGGGCAGCGGCCAGGGAGCGGTTGGCCCCTGCATTCAGGGCCAGGATGACCGCTGTCGCCACCAGCAGCCCCGGAGCCGCCGCCGTGAGCACGCCAGCCGTACCGGCCCCGGCGGCGAGGATCTTGCCAGCCACCAGCGGGCCGCTCACCGAGCCCAGGCGACCGATGGCCACCGCCGCGCCGACGCCCGTGACACGCACCACCGTGGGGTAGAAAGCCGGTGCCAGCGCATAGAGCACCAGTTGCGCGGCCATGACGAAGCCACCGGCGGCAAAGCCCGCGCCAATCATGGCCGGCAGGTTCCCGGCCAGACCGATGCCCGCCAGCGCCAGCAGCAGGCCGCCGTAGATGGACAGCACCACGGGCCGGCGGCTGTAACGGTCCAGGAGCACACCGCCCGCCAGCGAGCCGATCGCCCCGCCAATGTTGAACGCCATCTGCACCACGCCGGCCTGGGGTTTGCTGAAGCCCAGGTCCAGCAGCAGCGACGGCAGCCAGTTGAGCAGCATGTACATCACCGTCAGGGTGAAGAAGTAGCTGACCCAGAGGGACAGGGTGACGCGGGTGCGCCCTTCCCCGCACAAGGCGGTCAAGGTGGAGGGGCGCGCGACGGCGACGTCTTCCTGCTGGCGGCTGAAGGCGGTGGATTCCGGGAGCATGCCGAGCATCAGCGGCACGATGGCCAGGGGCGCTACACCGCCGACGATGAACACCCACTGCCAGGCTTCACCGGCAGCCATGGCCACCAGGGCCGCGGTAGCCCCGCCCAGGGGTACACCGCAATACATGATGCTGATGGCGGTGCTGCGCTGGCGCTCTTCCACGGCCTCGGCGCACAGCGCAATCAGGTTGGGCAGCGCCGCACCAAGCCCGAGCCCGGTGAGAAAGCGCGCCATCAGCAGGCTGTTCAGGCTGCTTGCGTATGCCGTCCACAGGGAGAAGAGGCCGAACAGGATCACCGCCGCCACCAGCACCTTCTTGCGGCCAATGCGGTCGGCGAGGCAGCCGCCGAGGAAGGCGCCAGGCAGGAGGCCGATGATGCTGGCACTGAACATCCAGCCCATCATCGCCGGGTCAAGGTTGAAGGCAGCGCGGATGCCGGCGGCGGCGATGCCGGCGGATTGCAGGTCGAGACCTTCGATCAGGGCGACGATGAAGCACAGCAGGATGGTGCGCCGCGATCGGGAGGAAGCAGTCTCCATGGGGAACCTCGCGTTTATTGTTGTTGTACCGGGCGCCTGCACATGAAGGCTGCGCTCGGGCAAAAGATTAACAAACACAACTAAAAACGCATCCACCAATACGCATCGCCACGCCTAATATATTGTCTTTAATTATCAACAACTTATTTTTGTTTACCGTCAAAAACCAGCAACTTGCCAATGTTTTAGTGTTCGTTTATCGGCCACCTTTATTGATAAAAGAGATAATCAGTCCAGAACGACCGGTGTCCGGGCCCTGGGTTGCTTCGAGGACAGCCTCGGCACGTTGCCCCGGCGCAACGACTACCTGAACGCCAGGGAACGGGAGCTGCAATGGGAAATGGGCTACGTGATCCAGAGTGGCCCGCTGCGCAAGGTGGGCCTGCGGGTGCGCCAGTCGTTCTACCGCAATGACTTCCCCACCGGCGCCGCCTTCAGGGACGAGAACCAGACGCGGGTGCTGGTCACCTACAACCTGCCGATCTGGCAGGAAAGACGCGGCCCGGGATTCCGGGCCGCTTCGTGGACGAACTGACTCGCTCTTGCGGACAGTCGGTGACTACTCCCGGTAGTCCTCGATCGGCACACAGGCGCAGAACAGGTTGCGATCGCCGAAGACGTTGTCCACCCGGTTCACCGTTGGCCAGTACTTGTGGGCGCGGGTGTGGTCGGTGGGGGTCACCGCCTCCTCGATGCTGTAGGGCCGCTCCCAGTGGCCGGTCACATCCGCCAGGGTATGGGGGGCGCGCTTGAGCGGGTTGTCCTCGGCCGGCCAGTCACCGGCCTGCACCTTGGCGATTTCCGCGCGGATGCTCAGCATCGCCTCGATGAAGCGATCCAGCTCGTGCTTGTTCTCGCTCTCGGTGGGTTCCACCATCAGCGTGCCCGGCACCGGGAAGCTCATGGTCGGGGCATGGAAGCCGTAATCCATCAGGCGCTTGGCCACGTCCTCCTCGGTGATGCCGGTTTCCGCCTTGATCGGCCGCAGGTCGAGGATGCACTCGTGGGCCACGTGGCCGTTGCGACCGCTGTAGAGCACCGGGTAGGCGTCGCCCAGCTGCCGGGCCAGGTAGTTGGCGCTGAGGATGGCCACTTCAGTGGCGTCCGCCAGGTCCGGGCCCATCATGGCGATGTACATCCAGCTGATCGGGAGAATGCTCGCGCTACCCCAGGGCGCCGCACTGACGGCACCGTTCTCCGGGTTCGGCCCCTTGAGTTCGATCACCGGGTGGTTGGCGACGAAGGGCGCCAGGTGGGCGCGCACGCCAATGGGCCCCATGCCCGGCCCGCCGCCACCGTGGGGGATGCAGAAGGTCTTGTGCAGGTTCATGTGGGAGACGTCGGCGCCGATGTCCGCCGGCCGCGCCAGTCCCACCTGGGCATTGAGGTTGGCGCCGTCCATGTAGACCTGGCCGCCGTGGCTGTGGATAACCTCGCAGATCTCGCGGATACCTTCCTCGTACACGCCGTGGGTCGAGGGATAGGTGGCCATCAGGCAGGACAGTTGGCTGCCGGCTTCGGCGGCCTTGCGCTTGAGGTCCTCCAGGTCGACGTTGCCATCCTGGTCGCACTCGACGATGACCACGCGCATGCTCGCCATCTGCGCCGACGCCGGGTTGGTGCCGTGGGCTGACGCAGGGATCAGGCAGATATTGCGGTGCCCCTCGCCGCGGCTTTCGTGATAGCGGCGGATGGCGAGCAGGCCGGCGTATTCGCCCTGGGCGCCGGAATTGGGCTGCATGCAGATGGCGTCGAAACCGGTAATGGCGCAGAGCCAGGCTTCCAGCTCGTCGATCATCAGCTTGTAGCCGAGGGCCTGCTCACGGGGCGCGAAGGGATGCAGATTGGCGAATTCCGGCCAGGTGATGGGGATCATCTCGCTGGTGGCGTTGAGCTTCATGGTGCAGGAGCCGAGGGGGATCATCGCCTGGTTCAGGGCCAGGTCCTTGTTCTCCAGCTGCTTGAGGTAACGCAGCATCTCGGTTTCGCTGTGGTGCGCATTGAACACCGGGTGGCTGAGGTAGCCGCTGCTGCGCAAGAGCTCCGCCGGAATCCCCGGAAGCAGTACCGACTGATCCAGTTCATCGACGGACAGACCGTGGTCGGCGCCGAGGAAGATGCAGAACAACTGGTCCACGGTTTCCGCCGTGCAGGTCTCGTCGAGGCTGACCCCCAGCTTGCCGCGGCCGAGGATGCGCAGGTTGATGCGCGCCGCCTTGGCCGATTCGATCACGGCGGTCTGGCTGCCCCCCACATCCAGGGTCAGGGTGTCGAAGAAGTATTGGTTGTCTCGCTGGATGCCCCGCCGTGCCAGCCCTTCGGCGAGGATGGCGGTGAGCCGGTGGACCCGTTGGGCAATGCGCCGCAATCCCTCGGGACCGTGGTAGACGGCGTAGCAGCTGGCGATGTTGGCCAGCAGCACCTGGGCCGTGCAGATGTTGGAGTTGGCCTTCTCGCGGCGGATGTGTTGCTCACGGGTCTGCAGGGCCATGCGCAGGGCGACGTTGCCACGGGCGTCCTTGGAGACACCGATGATCCGCCCCGGCATGGCGCGCTTGAAGTCGTCACGGGTGGCGAAGAAGGCCGCATGGGGGCCGCCGTAGCCCATGGGCACGCCGAAGCGCTGGGCCGAGCCGAACACCACGTCCGCGCCCAGCTCGCCGGGCGGGGTGAGCAACAGCAGGCTGAGCAGGTCGGCGCCGACGCAGGCCAGGGCCTGCTGGCCGTGCAGGTGCTCGATCAGGGGGCGCAGGTCGCGGATTTCGCCGTGGGTGTCGGGGTACTGCAGCACGGCGCCGAAGACCTGGTGCTGCGCCAGGTTATCCACATGGTCCACCACCACGTCGAAGCCGAAGGCCTGGGCGCGGGTCTGCACCACGGAGATGGTCTGCGGGTGGCAGTCCTCGTCGACGAAGAACAGGTTGCTCTTCGACTTGGCCACGCGCTTGGCAAGGGCCATGGCTTCGGCGGCGGCTGTGGCCTCGTCCAGCAGGGAAGCACTCGCGAGGTCGAGGCCGGTGAGGTCGATGGTCAACTGCTGGAAATTCAGCAGCGCCTCCAGCCGGCCCTGGGCGATTTCCGGCTGGTAGGGGGTGTAGGCGGTGTACCAGCCAGGGTTTTCCAGCACGTTGCGCAGGATCACCGTGGGCGTGAGGGTGCCGTAGTAGCCCATGCCGATCAGGCTCGTCCACAGCTGGTTCTGCTCGGCGTAGCCACGCAGCTTCGCCAGGGCCTGCTGCTCATCCAGCGCCGCCGGCAGGTCCAGCGGCCGGTTGAGACGGATCGCCGGAGGCACCGTCTGCACGATCAGCTCGTCGCGGCTGGCGAGCCCCAGGGTTTCCAACATGGCCTGTTGCTCGGTGTCGTCCGGCCCCAGGTGGCGGCGGAGGAAGGCGTCGGGCTGTTGGAGCTGGGACAGCGAGGGCATCTGGGACATGGGCAGAACCTCGTTTGGCCTCATCGAAAAACAAAAAGCCTCGACTAGCGAGGCTTTTTGAAAGGATAGCGGGTGAATCAGCTATCGGCGTCGGCGGCTGCCTTGTAGGCGGCGGCATCGAGCAGTTTTTCCAGCTCGGCCACATCGCTGGGCTTGAGCTTGAAGAACCAGGAGCCGTACGGATCGCTGTTGACGCTTTCGGGGGCATCGCTGACGGCTTCGTTTACCGCGACCACTTCGCCGCTGATCGGCGAGTAGATGTCGGAGGCGGCCTTCACCGACTCCACCACGCCGGCTTCCTGACCTGCGGCCAGGGTCTTGCCGACTTCCGGCAGTTCGACGAAGACCACGTCACCCAGGGCTTCCTGGGCATGGTCGGTGATGCCCACGGTAACGGTGCCATCGGCTTCCAGACGGGCCCACTCGTGGCTGGGGGCGTAACGCAGTTCAGCGGGGATGTTGCTCATGTCGAGTTCCTCAGAGACTGTGGCGGATGGCCCGCCTGCAAATTTAGATCAAGGCTTTGCCATTGCGCACGAAGTTCGGTCGGACGACGCGAACCGGGAACCACTTGCCGCGGATTTCCACTTCGGCGCGCTCGCCCGTCGCCATGGGCACGCGGGCCATGGCGATGGATTTGTTCAGGGTCGGCGAGAAACTGCCGCTGGTGATCTCGCCTTCACCCACGCCTTCCACCCGCACCACCTGGTGGGCACGCAGCACACCACGTTCTTCCAGCACCAGGCCGACCAGCTTGCTGGCCACGCCGGCAGACCGTTCAGCTTCGAGGGCCTTGCGACCGATGAAGTCACGCGACTCCGGTTCCCAGGCCACGGTCCAGGCCATGTTGGACACCAGCGGGGAG
This sequence comes from Pseudomonas sp. LFM046, assembly GCF_000949385.2. Classification (NCBI taxonomy): domain Bacteria; kingdom Pseudomonadati; phylum Pseudomonadota; class Gammaproteobacteria; order Pseudomonadales; family Pseudomonadaceae; genus Pseudomonas; species Pseudomonas sp. LFM046. The sequence continues at coordinate 5,560,976 of NZ_JYKO02000001.1, forward strand.
GCGTCTTCGGTCATGTCCTGGCCGTAGAGGTTCATCCCGGCTTCCAGGCGCAGGGTGTCGCGGGCGCCGAGGCCGATGGGGGCGATGCCGGCACCGACCAGCTCGTTGAAGAAGCCGGCGGCCTGGTCGGCGGGGAGCATGATTTCCAGGCCGTCTTCACCGGTGTAGCCGGTGCGGGCGATGAACCAGTCATCGTCGGGCAGGCCCTGGAAAGGCTTGAGTTCGTGGATCAGCGCGGCGCGCTCGGTGCTCACCAGCTCGGCCACCTTGGCGCGGGCGCTGGGGCCCTGGATGGCGAGGATGGCGAGGTCGGAGCGCTCGGTCATCTGGACGTCGAAGCCCTGGCTGCGCACCAGCATCCAGGCGAGGTCCTTGTCACGGGTGGCGGCATTGACCACCAGGCGGTAGCCGGTGGCGGTAAGGTAGACGATCAGATCGTCGACCACCCCGCCGCGCTCGTTGAGCATGGCGCTATAGAGCGCCTTGCCGGGGGATTGCAGGCGCTCGACGTCGTTGGCCAGGAGTTGCTGGAGCCAGGCCTTGGCCTGGGTGCCGGCGATGTCCACCACCGTCATGTGGGAAACGTCGAAGACGCCGCAGTCGCGGCGCACCTGGTGATGTTCCTCGACCTGGGAGCCGTAGTGCAGCGGCATGTCCCAGCCGCCGAAATCGACCATCTTGGCTCCCAGTGCCAGGTGCTGGTCATGCAGTGGAGTGCGCTGTCCCATGGGTTTCTCCTTCCGGGCTTGGCGTAGGTGCGACGGGCCGGCGGTGCGGGATCATCCGCTGCCGCTGCGGGACGCGCCGCAACGAATGGCGCGCATTGTAGCTGCAAGGTAGGAGACTGGACACTCCGGCTGGCAACCAATGCTGCGGCGGCGAAAAGCCCTGTCCAGTCGGCCCGCGAGTCCCTCGGTCGGCGCCGCTAGTGGCCGATTCGCCGTGCCGAACGGCGGATCAGGCCGATGACCGGCAGCAGGCCGGCCAGCACCAGAGTGAGGGCGGGCAGCGCCGCGCGGGCCCATTCGCCTTCACTGGTCATTTCGAAGATGCGCACCGCCAGGGTGTCCCAGCCGAAGGGACGCATCAGCAGGGTGGCGGGCATTTCCTTGAGCACATCGACGAACACCAGCAACGCGGCGCTGAGGGTGCCGGGCACCAGCAGCGGCAGGTAGACCCGGAAGAACAACGCCGGGCCACCCACGCCCAGGCTGCGGGAGGCTTCAGGCAACGACGGGCGGATGCGCGACAGGCCGTTTTCCAGCGGCCCGTAGGCCACCGCCATGAAGCGCACCAGATAGGCCAGCAGCAAGGCGCCGAGGCTGCCCAGCAGCAGCGGCTTGCCGGCGCCGCCGAGCCAGCCGGAAAGCGGGATCACCAGGCGGCTGTCGAGGTAGCTGAAGGCGAGCATGATCGACACCGCCAGCACCGAGCCCGGCAGCGCGTAGCCCAGGTTGGCCAGGGCCACCGCGGCGCGCACTGGCCGGGTCGGCGCCAGTCGCCGGGAGAACGCCAGGAGCAGGGCCACGCAGACGGTGAGCAGCGCAGCCATGCCGCCGAGGTACAGCGTGTGCAGGATCATGCCGGCGTAGCGCTCGTCCAGATCGAAGCGGCCCCGCTGCCAGAACCAGACCAGCAGCTGCAGCATGGGAATGACGAAGGCACAGGCGAACACCAGCGAGCACCAGAACGTGGCGGCCAGCGCCTTGATGCCGTGCAGGTGATAGAGCGCCTTGCCCCTCGGCCGCTCGCTGACCGGGCGGCTCGCACCACGGGCACGGCGTTCGCCGTAGAGCACCAGGCAGACGCCGAGCAGCAGCAGGCTGGCCAGCTGGGCCGCGCTGGAAAGGCTGAAGAAGCCGTACCAGGTCTTGTAGATGGCGGTGGTGAAGGTGTCGAAGTTGAACACCGCCACTGCGCCGAAGTCCGCCAGGGTTTCCATGACCGCCAGGGCCAGGCCGGCGCCAATGGCCGGTCGCGCCATGGGCAGGGCGACGTGCCAGAAGGCGCGCCAGGGCGACTGGCCAAGCACCCGCGCGGCTTCCATCAGCCCTTTGCCCTGGGCCAGGAAGGCTGCGCGCGCCAGCAGGTAGACGTAGGGGTAGAACACCAGCACCAGTACGAGGATCACCCCGCCGGTGGAGCGCACCCGGGGTAGCCTCAGGCCGCTGCCGAACCATTCGCGGAGCAGGGTCTGCACGGGGCCGGAGAAATCGAACAAGCCGATGAAAACGAAGGCCAGCACATAGGCCGGAACGGCGAAGGGCAGCATCAGCGCCCAGTCCAGCCAGCGCCGCCCGGGGAATTCACAGAGGCTGGTGAGCCACGCCAGGCTGACGCCGATCAGGGTCACCCCCACCGAGACGCCGGACACCAGCACCAGCGTATTGCCCAGCAACCGCGGCATCTGGGTCGCCCACAGGTGGGACCAGATTTCGCCATCCACCTCGCCCCAGGACAGCAGCAGCACGCTGAGGGGCAGCAGGACCAGGACGGCGACGGCAAAGCTGATGGGGTACCAACGGCGCTGGGCGGGATGGGCCACGCAAACCTCTCGGGGATCGAAATGGAACGCCCCGGACTGGCCGGGGCGTCGAGTATAGCGGCAGAGCGGCGGATCAGTTCCAGCCGACCCGGTCCATCATCTTGATGGCTTCGGCCTGGCGCTTGCCGGCCACTTCCACCGGGATGGTATCGGCCTTGAAGCTGCCCCAGGCCGCCACTTCGGCAGACGGCTTGACCTTCGGGTTGGCCGGGAATTCCTGGTTGATGTCGGCGAACAGGCTCTGCGCTTCGTCGGTGGTCATCCACTCCACCAGGGCCTTGGCGGCCTCGGGGTGCGGCGCGTGCCTGGTCAGGCCAACGCCCGAGAGGTTGACGTGGACACCACGGTCGGCCTGGTTCGGCCAGAAGATCTTCACCCGCAGCTCCGGGTTCTGCTTGTGCAGGCGGCCGTAGTAGTAGGTGTTGACGATGCCCACGTCGCACTGGCCGGCGTCCACGGCCAGGATCACGGCGTTGTCGTCAGCGAACACGTCGGTGGCGAGGTTGTTCACCCAACCCTTGAGGATTTCCTCGGCCTTGGCGGCGCCGTGGGTCTCGATCAGGGTGGCGGTCAGGGACTGGTTGTAGACCTTCTTCGCGGTACGCAGGCAGAGGCGGCCTTCCCAGTTCTTGTCCGCCAGGGCTTCGTAGGTGGACAGCTCTTGCGGCTTCACCCGCTCGGTGGAGTAGACGATGGTCCGGGCGCGCAGGGACAGGCCGGTCCAGGCGTGGCTGCTGGAGCGGTACTGGGACGGAATGTTGGCGTCGATCAGCGGCGAGGTGAAAGGCTGGAGGATGCCCATCTGCTCGGCCTGCCAGAGGTTGCCGGCATCAACGGTGAGCAGCAGGTCGGCCACGCCGTTCTCGCCCTCGGCCTTGATCCGCTGCATCAGCGGCGCTTCCTTGTCGGTGATGAACTTGATCGGCACACCGGTCTTGGCGGTGTAGGCGTCGAATACCGGCTTGATCAGCTCATCGATACGCGAGGAATAGACCACCACTTCATCGGCGGCCTGGACCGAAGTGGTGACTGCGGACAGCGCAAGGAGCGCGAAAAGGGACTTGCGTACCCACATTGCTGGAGCCTCTTGATGGGAACAAAGGCTGAATGATAGTCAACCTCAGTTGTGATCTGTAGCGCTATTTATGTCGGGGTATGTAACGGCGCCGTCAGGGATTCAGTCGCGCGCAGGGTGGGCGTGGGCCCACCCCGAATGTGGAACGTCACGCGCGCGCCAGGTCCGGCAGATCCCCGGAAAGCCCGAGGGCCTGGCGCACGAACAGCGCCTTGGCTTCGGGCATGCCGTCCACCCACTTCAGGCCGCTGTTGCGCAGCCAGCGCAGGGGCAGCGGGTTGGCCTGGAACAGCCGCTCGAAGCCTTCCATAGCGGCCATCATCGCCAGGTTGTGGGGCATGCGCCGGCGCTCGAAGCGGCCCAGCACGCGCTCGTCGGCCAGGCGCTCGCCGCGGCCGAGGGCGTGGAGCAGCACTTCGGCCAGCACCGCCGCGTCGAGGAAGCCGAGGTTGACCCCCTGCCCCGCCAGCGGGTGGATGGTGTGGGCGGCATCGCCGATCAGCGCCAGCCCCTCTTCGACATAGCGCTTGGCGTGGCGCTGGCGCAGCGGGATGCACAGGCGCGGGTCGGCGGCCAGCACCTCGCCCAGGCGCCACTCGAAGGCTCGGCCGAGCTCGCTGCAGAAGCCGGCATCGTCCAGGGCCATCAGGCGTTCGGCCTCGGCCGGGGTCACCGACCAGACGATGGAGCACCAGTGCTCGCCGTCACGCTCCAGGGGCAGGAAGGCCAGCGGGCCGTCGTCGGTGAAGCGTTGCCAGGCGGTGCGCTGGTGCGGCTCGGTGCAACGCACGCTGGTGACGATGGCGTGGTGCAGGTAATCCCATTCGCGGGTGGCGCAGCCGGCGAGGCGGCGCACTGCGGAGTTGGCGCCATCGGCGGCCACCACCAGAGGAGCGCGCAACTCGCGGCCGTCCACCAGGGTCAGCAGCCAGTCGTCGCCGGAGCGGCGCAGGCGCTCCAGGCGCGCGCCGGGCATCAGGCCGATGCCGCTGTCATGCAGGGGCTCCATCAGCGCATCCTGCACCACGCGGTTCTCAACGATGTGGCCGAGCACGTCGGCATGCACGCTGGATGCGGAGAAGTGAATCTGTCCGGTGCCGGAGCCATCCCAGACGTGCATGTCGGAATAAGGACTGCTGCGCCGCGCGACGACGCCCGGCCAGGCGCCGAGGCGCAGGAGGATGCGCTGGCTGGCGGCCGAGAGGGCACTGACCCGCGGCTCGAAGGCCGCCGCCGGGTCGAAGGGTTTGACGCTGAGAGGGCTGCCGTCGATCAGCAGGATATCCAGGCCACTGTCCTTCAGTGCCAGGGCCAGGGCACTGCCGACCATGCCGGCACCCACGATGATCAGATCCGCGCGCAATTCCATATCAGGCCTTGAGGCTCCCTGTGTTCGAGTGAGGCGCGCCCGGTCAGTCCGGGCGAGTCCCCAGGCCCATGGCCTGGCGGGCGAACCAGCGCTTGGCGGGCGGCAGCAGGTCGAGGCCGAGCAGGCCCAGGTTGCGCCCGGCGGCCAGCAGCGGCTCGGCGTTGGAGAAGAGGCGGGTCACCTGGTCGGAGAAGCCCACCGTGAGGTTCTGGTCCATTCGCTGGCGCTGCAGGTAGCCCTGCAGGGTGGCGAAGTCGCCCGGTGTCTTGTCGCTGGCCAACAGTGCCTCGGCCAGGGCCTGGGCATCCCGCAGGGAAAGGTTGTAACCCTGCCCGGCGATGGGGTGCAGGCTGTGGGCGGCGTTGCCCAGCACCACCAGGTTGGAACGCACCTGCTCTTCAGCCTCCACCAGCTCCAGCGGGTAGAGGTGTCGCGCACCCACTTGCTGGAAGGCGCCGAGGCGGTAGCCGAAGGTTTGCTGAAGTTCGTCGAGGAAGCGCCGCTCGTCGAGCCGGGCAAGGCGCTCGGCGTCGTCTCCCGGACGGCTCCAGACCAGTGCGCAACGGTTATCCGGCAGCGGCAGCAGGGCCATCGGGCCGTCGTCGGTGAAGCGCTCGAACGCCTGGCCGCGATGGGCTTCCAAAGGGCTGACGTTGGCGATCAGCGCGGTCTGCCGGTAAGCGGTGCGGTGCACGCCGATGCCCAGCATTTCGCGCAAGCCGGAACGTCCGCCGTCGGCCAGCACAGCCAGGTCGCAGTCGAGCTGGGTCTCGTCATTGAGGGTCAGGCGGTAGCCGCCTTCCAGCGCCTGCATGCTCGCCACTTCGGCCGGGCAATGCCAGATCACCACGTCCTCGTCCAGGGCCTGCCACAGGCACTGGCCGAGCCAGGCGTTCTCCACTACGTAGCCCAGGGCCGGTACACCCTCTTCCATGGCGGCGAGGCGAGCGGCGCCGAAGCGACCACGGTCGGACACGTGGATCTGCAGGATGGGCTCGGCGCGCTGGGAAATGGTCTGCCAGATGCCGAGGCGTTCGTAGATCTGCCGGCTGCCAAAGGACAGCGCGGAGGAGCGTGCGTCGTAGCTGGGCTGGAAGCTATTGCCGGGGGCGAAGGGCTCGATCATGACGATCTTCCAGCCCCGCGCCCTGGCACCTTCCTGCAGCGCCAGGGCAAGGCTGGCGCCGACGAGGCCACCGCCGATGATCGCGACTTGGCTGTGATGCATGTCAGGCGGCCTGGGTCCGCGCGGCAGCCATCAGCGCCTCGATTTCGTCCACCGTCTTGGGCACGCCGCCGGTGAGGATTTCGCAGCCGGTCTTGGTCACCACCACGTCGTCTTCGATCCGCACGCCGATGCCGCGCCACTTCTTCGGCACGTCCTGGTTGTCGGCGCCAATGTAGATGCCGGGCTCGACAGTCATTGCCATGCCCGGCTCCAGCACGCGCCATTCGCCGCCGACCTTGTAATCGCCGACGTCGTGCACATCCATGCCCAGCCAGTGGCCGGCGCGGTGCATGTAGAAGGCCTTGTAGGCTTCGGATGCGATCAGTTCATCCACATCGCCCTTGAGCAGGCCGAGTTCCACCAGGCCGGCGGTGATGACCTGCACGGTGGCTTCGTGGGCTTCGTTCCAGTGCTTGCCGGGGGCGATCTGCAGGAAGGCGGCTTCCTGGGATTTCAGCACCAGTTCGTAGATGGCCTTCTGCTCGGGGCTGAAACGGCCGCTGACGGGGAAGGTGCGGGTGATGTCGCTGGCGTAGCAGTCCAGCTCGCACGCGGCGTCGATCAGCACCAGGTCGCCGTCCTTCAGCGGGGCGTCGTTCTCCCGGTAGTGCAGGATGCAGGCGTTCTTGCCCGCTGCGACGATGGAGCCGTAGGCCGGCATCTTCGCGCCGCCCTTGCGGAATTCGTATTCCAGTTCGGCTTCCAGGTGGTACTCGTAGAGCCCGGCGCGGGAGGCCTGCATGGCGCGGACGTGGGCGCGGGCGGAGACCTCGGCGGCCTCGCGCATGACCTTCACTTCCGCCGCCGACTTGTACAGGCGCATGTCGTGCAGCAGGTGGTCCAGGGCGACGAACTCGTTCGGCGGCTGGGCGCCCTGGCGGGCCTTGGAGCGGATCACATTGATCCACTCCATCAGGTGCTGGTCGAACTCGGTGTTGGTGCCGATGGAGTAGTAGACGCGGCTGCGTCCCTCGATCAGGCCCGGGAGGATGTCGTCGATATCGCCGATGGGGAACGCGTCGTCCGCGCCGAAGTCGCGGATGGCGCCATCCTGGCCGGCGCGCAGGCCGTCCCAGAGTTCACGCTCCGGATCGCGCTCGCGGCAGAACAGTACGTACTCGCCATGCTCGCGGCCGGGGATCAGCACCAGCACCGCTTCCGGCTCGGGGAAGCCGCTGAGGTACTGGAAGTCGCTGTCCTGGCGATAGACGTGCTCGACATCGCGGTTGCGGATGTGCACAGGCGCGGCGGGCAGGATGGCGATGCTGTTGGCTTCCATCTGCGCCATCAGCGCCTTGCGCCGGCGGGCGTATTCGGCCTTCGGGATACGGGTCATGCGCGCTCCTACTGGGCGGGCATCAGCGCCCGCCACTCGGGTTCAATGCAACGAGGGTTTGGCGGCCGGCGCGGCGGGCTTGGCGCACTCGGCGAAAAGCAGCAGAGGCGCGACGCGCAGGTACTCCATCACTTCCATATAGTCGCTCTCGCCATCGTCGGAATCTTCCAGGGCGCTCTGCACCTGGGCGATGGAGGCGAGGTCCTGGAGCACTTCGACCGCGTCGCTGGACAGCGCGCCCTCGCGCGCGGTCAGGCCGAAGCCGCCGAGGAAGCCCTGGCACCACTGGCCGAGGGCGGCGGCGCGTTCGCCCAGCGGCGCTTCGTCGCTGGGCAGCAGCAGGACCACGGCCATTTCACTGCCGGTCAGCTCGTTCTTGACCATTTCCTGCAGGCCGATCAGGGCCTGGCGCAAGTTGTCCTGGGGCGCACTGCCGAGCAGCTCGGCGGCATCTTCCAGCCAGGGCTCGGGCTCGAAACCGGCGCCGGCGCAGCTACGGCCCAGCAGCAGGCCGTGCAATTCGGCAGGAGAAACCGGCTGGCCGGTGGTGGCGAGGAGCGCGGCGAACGCGTTGTACGGGGAATTCGGACTGGACATAAGGGTGGCTAGGCGCCAGAGGGCGCAATCACTAGAATGACGGCCTCGTATCCTAGCAGCCTGGCGCGGTGAAGGCAGCATGGGCCGCCGGTCACCAGACCACCGAGGGCGTGCGACGAATCGTCCCGACGCCTGTGGGTTTGACCCTTGCACGCGCCGGTCCTATATAGTCCCGGTCACTCCCTACCAAGTGGACAGCCCATGGAAGATGCCGAACTGCATGCACTGACAGCCAAGCTGGAACTGTTGATCCAGCGTGTCGAGCAGCTCAAGGCCCAGAACCGGCTCCTGCTTGCCAGCGAGAAGGCCTGGCGCGAAGAACGCGCTCATCTGATTGAAAAGAACGAAATGGCCCGGCTCAAGGTCGAAGCGATGATTTCGCGCCTGAAAGCCCTGGAGCAGGATTCATGACCCAGTCCAACACCGTCACCGTCCAAATCCTCGATAAGGAATACTGCATCGCTTGCCCTGCGGACGAGCGCGCCAATCTGGAAAGCGCCGCCCGTTACCTGGACGGCAAGATGCGCGAGATACGTTCCAGCGGGAAAGTCATCGGCGCCGACCGTATCGCCGTGATGGCCGCCCTGAACATCACCCACGACCTGCTGCACAAGCAGGAGCGCCTGGACAAGGAAGCCAATTCCACCCGCGAGCGGGTACGCGATCTGCTGGAGCGTGTCGACCACGCCCTGGCCGCCGACCCGGACGCCCAGCAGGCCTGAACCACGCACGGCTGCGGCCAACTGACGCTTCGCGGCGATTTTTGACGCAGCCGGGCCGACACACAGCAGTTTCCACAGCGGTTCTTGGGGTATACTCGCCGCCAGCTCCCTGGTGTGTTGGCCAGTCGGTGATGTCCCTGAGCCGATATATGCAACCACGGGGGTTGCAAGTTGGGGCCGGTGTGCATGTCCGCCTGACGGAAAGCCTTAACGCCTCCTGCATCCTCCACCTTGAACTTTCGGGTTCAAGGGCTAACCCGACAGCGGCACGACCGGGGAGTCTACTTTCTTCATGATCTGCGCCGGTTCCCACTCCCGCCAGACTCTGCGCCGCCTGCTACGCCAGGCCCGCCGCGCCCTTACCCCCCTCCAGCAGAAAAAAGCCGCCAGGGCCCTCTACCGCCAGCTTGCGCAGGATCCGCTGTTCCGCCGCGCGCGGCATGTTGCGCTCTACTTGCCGACCAACGGCGAGATCGACCCGCGCCCGCTGCTGCGCGAGGCCCAGAGCCGGGGCAAGCGCGCCTACCTGCCGGTGCTCAATGCGTGGCCACGGGAGAAGATGGTGTTCCAGCGCCTGCTGCCGGGCGAGAAGCTGCTCAAGAATCGCTTTCGGATTCTCGAACCGCGCGCCAATCCGGCGCAGCAGCGCAAGGTCTGGGCACTGGATCTGGTCATGCTGCCGCTTGTCGGCTTCGATGAATCCGGTGGCCGCCTGGGAATGGGCGGCGGCTTCTACGACCGCAGCCTGGCCTACCTCGCGCGCCGCCGCCAATGGCGCAAGCCAACGTTGCTGGGCCTGGCGCACGAATGCCAGAAGGTGGACAGGCTGGAACTGGCCGACTGGGACGTTGCCTTGCAGGCGACGGTAACGGACAGGGGCTGGTACGTGGGACGCTGACGACGGCACCGCGATCCTTGCGGTGCCAGCCGGATCGGGGTCAGGGCTGTTGAGTCAGGTTTGTGGGCGCACCGCTCTGGCGTTCCCAAAGGCTTTGGGTGTAACCGGTGGTAACCACACCCAGACCGAAAATAATGACCAATACCCAGAGGATGTCTGGCTTGCGTTTCATCGATTGCCTCCCCCTTGCAGGCAAACTTCGCGCGATGACCGATGGCGAGTTGTTGTTTTGATTGGACCGTACGGCGGCGTGCAGCTTAAAGCGCGGCATTTTCCGGCAACGTGAGCGAACACGCAATTTATGACGCCAACCGGCTGTCGGCCCGCCCCAAGGCTTCGATGCCCCGATTTAGGACGAACGCACAGGAGCAAAGTTCATGCCTTTCTGGCTGATGAAATCCGAACCCGACGAGCTTTCCATTCTCGACCTGAAACGGCTGGGCAAGGCCCGCTGGGACGGCGTTCGCAATTACCAGGCGCGCAACTTCATGCGCGCGATGCGTCCCGGCGAGCTGTTCTTCTTCTATCACTCCAGCTGCCCCGAGCCGGGCATCGCCGGCATCGCGCGGATCGCCGGCGAGACCTACCCGGACCCCACCGCGCTGGACCCGCAAAGCCACTACCACGACCCCAAGGCCAGTCCCGAGAAGAATCCCTGGAGCGCACTGGACGTGGAGTTCGTCGAGGCCTTCCCCCAGGTCATCCCCCTTGCCGACTTGCGGCAGCAGGCCGTGCTTTCGGGCATGCCCCTCGTGCAGAAAGGCAGCCGCCTGTCGGTGATGCCCGTGACCGAGGAAGAATGGGCCGGCGTACTCGCCCTGCGTTGAGTCGCAGATGGCCCTGTGCTATGACGGAGGAGAATCTCCCGGGGCGCACCCATGCCGCACTCTCATCCCGCCTGGCTGGTCCGTACGACACTCGCCCTGCTGCTGTTGGCGCTGTGTGGCACCAGCCTGTTGCTCTGGAGCCAGTTGGAAGATGCCCAGCAGGAGCGCATTCGCGACCGTGTTGGCTACCAGGCGCGGGCCCTGGCCACCAAGCTGGAAAGCAACCTGATCGATGAGGTCGAGGACCTGCGCCGCATAAGCGTGCTGTGGAACCATCGCGGCCGGCTCCCTCAGGATGAGTGGGCCCTGGAAGCCAACTTCGCCCTGGAACACTTCCCCGGCTACCAGTCCATCCAGTGGATGGGCGCCGACCTGCGCATGCGCTGGGTGCTGCCGGAAAAAGGCAACGAGGCCGCACACAGCTTCCGCCTGACCCGCAATCACCCCAACTTCAACCTCGCCATGCAGGCCAAGGCCAGCGGCGAGGCGCAGATGTCCAACAGCTTCGCCCTGGTCCAGGGCGGGCGCGGTTTCATCCTCTATACCCCGCTCTACATCAGGGACGAGCAGAGCGACCGGACCTTCGACGGCTTCCTCCAGGGCGTGTTTCGCGTCGAGCCCCTGATGGACAAACTCCTGGCCGATCTCGACAACCAGGACTTCAGCGTATTGCTGCTGGAGTCCGACCGGCCCATCTACCGCCAGCGGCAGCCGGAAAGCCTGGACAACCTGAGCCAGCGCGTGCCCCTGCACCTGCTCAACAACAGCAACTTCGCCCTGCAGCTCTCCCCCACCCGCAAGCTGGTGGAAGAACTCAGCTCGCCGCTACCCCAGGTGGTCCTCGGCGCCAGCCTGCTCTCCAGCCTGTTGCTGGTGGCGGCCCTGGCCCTGGCCCTGGACAACGCACGCCGGGCCAGCGCCCTGCACGCCGGCTATCAACGCCTGAACGAAGAAGTCAGCCAGCGCGAGCATGCCGAACAGGACCTGCGCGAGAGCCGCGAACGCCTGCAGCTGGTGCTCGACCTGACTGATTCCAGCGAAGACGGCCTGTTCATCTTCGACCTCGCCAGCCGCGAGGTCCTGCACATGAACCAGGCCACCTACGCCGGCCTGGGCTACAGCGCCGAAACCTTCCGCCAACTGCTGAAGGAAGATCCGGAGCAGTTGCTGCCCGGCTTCCACACCTGGCTGGAACTGGTGCGCCAGGCACACCGGGACGGTGAATCGAGCATCTTCCAGCGCGAAATGCGCCGGGCCGACGACAGCCTCCAGGCGGCGGAGATCAGCGCCCAACTGGTGCGCCTGAACGACCGCGACTACCTGATCGGCGTCTCCCGCGACAATCGCGAGCGGCTGGAACTGGAGGCGCGCCTGCAGCGACTCTCCCAGCAGGACGGGCTGACCGGGCTCTACAACCGGCGCTACTTCGACCGCCAGCTCACGGGTGAATGGCGGCGCCTGCGCCGGCTCGGCGCGCCCCTGGCGCTGCTGATGCTGGACGTGGATCACTTCAAGGCGTTCAACGACAGGCTCGGCCACCAGGCCGGTGACGATGCGCTGCGCCGGGTTGCGCAAGCACTGCAGCGGAGCCTGCAGCGGGAAGGCGATGTGGCGTGCCGCTACGGCGGAGAGGAATTCGCCATCATCCTCGCCAACACCGCAGAGGACGGTGCGCGGCACGTGGCGGACCGGGTGATGGCGGAAATCGCGGCACTCGACATCGACCATCCGACCAGCCCCGAGGGGCGCCTGACCCTCAGCATCGGCATCGCCATTTCCGACCCGGCCCGCGAGGACCAGCCCGACAGCCTGGTATCACGCAGCGATGCCGCGCTCTACCGGGCCAAGCACGAGGGGCGCAATCGCACCTGCCTGTGGGAGAAGGCTCAGGGCTGAACGATCAGGTTGTTGAATAGCAGATCGTCCACCAGGGGCTGCCCTTCTTCGGTGTTCAACACCTGCTGCACCTGCTTGAGGGCTTCCTGGCGGAGCTTTTCCTTGGCGTCGGAAGAGTTCAGGGTGTCGTCGGTCTGCTGGGAGAAGAGCATCACCAGCTGATTGCGGATCAGCGGCTCATGGCGGGTGACCTTCTCTTCGGCCTCAGGACCGGTGACCCGCAGCGAAATGTCGGCCTTGTAGTACTTCAGACGCGGGCCGGCGCCGTAGTTGCCCACCAGGGCAGGCACCAGATCGATATAGGCCACCTTGGGCGCCTCACCTTCCTTGGCTTCCTCCTCCTGGGCCATGGCCAGCAGGGGAAGGGTCAGGGCCAGCAGCAACGCAGTCAGTCTTTTCACCAGGGTCATCCTCAGCACGAATGGCGCCTAGCATAGCTACAGCCGAAGCCGGCCCCAAGACCTCCGTTTATGCAGGTCCATCAGGCTCAGCCATGCTGATTGACCGCCCCTGCCCCCCACCTACACTGCAAGGCCACATGCCCGGGGCCAGCGCCCCACGCCTAGGAGCTCCGTGATGAAAGCCGTCCTGTGCAAAGCCTTCGGTCCCGCCGATACCCTGGTGCTGGAGGAAGTCGCCAGCCCCGAACCCAAGAAGAATGAGGTGCTGATCGATGTACACGCCGCGGCGGTCAATTTCCCCGACACCCTGATCATCGAGGGCAAGTACCAGTTCAAACCGCCCTTCCCGTTCTCCCCGGGCGGTGAAGCGGCCGGCGTGGTCGCCGCGGTGGGCGAGAAGATCAGCCACCTCAAGCCCGGTGACCGGGTGATGGCACTGACCGGCTGGGGCAGCTTCGCCGAACAGGTGGCGGTGCCGTCCTACAACGTGATGCCGATTCCGAAAGGCATCGACTTCAATTCCGCCGCCGCCTTCGGCATGACCTATGGCACCTCGATGCACGCCCTGAAGCAGCGGGCCCATCTGCAGCCCGGCGAAACCCTGCTGGTGCTCGGTGCCTCCGGCGGCGTCGGCCTGGCAGCGGTGGAGATCGGCAAGGCCATGGGCGCGCGGGTTATCGCCGCCGCCAGCAGCGCGGAAAAGCTGGAAGTGGCCAAGGCCGCCGGCGCCGACGCGCTGATCAATTACAGCGAGGAGAACCTCAAGGACCGGGTCAAGGAACTCACCGGCGGCCAGGGTGCCGACGTGATCTACGACCCGGTGGGTGGCGACCTGTTCGACGCCGCGGTGCGCGCGATCAACTGGAACGGCCGTCTGCTGGTGGTGGGTTTCGCCAGCGGTCGCATCCCGGAGCTGCCGGTGAACCTCGCCCTGCTCAAGGGTGCCTCGGTGGTCGGCGTCTTCTGGGGCTCCTTCGCCCAGCGCCAGCCGCAGGACAACCTGGCCAACTTCCAGCAGCTGTTCGCCTGGTACGCCGAAGGCAAGCTGAAGCCGCTGGTGTCCCAGACTTTCCCCCTGGAGCGCGCAGCCGATGCCATCAACGCCCTGGCCACGCGTCAAGCGGTGGGCAAGGTGGTGGTCGAAGTCCGCTGATTGCCTGGCGGCTACCGAAGCGCAAAAAAAGCCCCGCTCTGGCGGGGCTTTTCTGTGCGCGTACGCTGGCGGCTCAGATGCTCAAGCCGACCGCATGGGTTTCGCTCCGCTCGCGGAGCGCCGCCCGACCCACCCTACGAATCGGCGCAATATTTCGGAATGGCGTGATCCTTACTTTTCGACGTTTCCGGCGAGCGCCTATCGCCCACCTGACTCGGAACAGTCCCCTCTCCCTTCAGGGAGAGGGAACGGATTCGCGCCTCAGCTGTAAAGCGACTTGAACCGCTCCCGCAGCACATTCTTCTGCACCTTGCCCATCACATTGCGCGGCAGGGCGTCGACCACCACCACGCGCTTGGGCTGCTTGAAGCGCGCCAGCTTGCCGTCGAGGCCGGCGAGGATTTCCGCCTCGCTCGGGGTGTGGTCCTTGGTCGCCACCAGCACAGCGGTGACACCCTCGCCGAAGTCCGGGTGCGGCACGCCGATCACCGCCGATTCGGCCACGCCCGGCAGGGTGTCGAGGATCTGCTCCAGCTCCTTCGGGTACACGTTGTAGCCGCCGCTGATGATCATGTCCTTGCTGCGGCCGACGATCTGCACGTAGCCCTTGTCGTCGATGAAGCCGATGTCACCGGTCATGAAGTAGCCGTCCGCGCGCAGCTCCTCGGCGGTCTTCTCCGGCATCCGCCAGTAGCCCTGGAACACGTTGGGCCCACGTACTTCGATCATCCCCGGCTCGCCCTTGGGCAGCAGGGTCGGCTCGGCCACGCCGGGGTCGGTGATGCGCAGCTCGACGCCCGGCAGCGGAAAGCCGACGGTGCCGGCGATGCGCTCGCCATCCAGCGGGTTGGAGGTGTTCATGCCGGTCTCGGTCATGCCGTAGCGTTCGAGGATGTCCATGCCGGTGCGCTCGAAGAAGGCCTTGTGGGTCTCGGCGGTCAGCGGCGCGGAGCCGGAGATGAACAGGCGCATGTGCGCCACCGCCTCGTGGGTCAGGCCGGCCTGGTCGAGCAGGCGGGTATAGAACGTCGGCACGCCCATCAGCAGGTTCACCTGCGGCAACAGGCGGAGGATTTCCGCGGCGTCGAATTTGCTCAGGAACAGCATCGAACCGCCGGCCATCAGCAGGCTGTTGCAGGCCACGAACAGGCCGTGGATATGGAAGATCGGCAGCGCGTGGAGCAGCCAGTCGCTGGGGCTGATCTTCCAGTAGTCCACCAGCGCGCGGGCGTTGGAAACCAGGTTGCCGTGACTGATCATCGCGCCCTTGGAGCGCCCGGTGGTGCCGGAGGTGTAGAGGATCGCGGCGAGGTCGGAGGCGGCGCGCGGCACGTCGGCGAAGCGCCCCGGCTTGCCCTCCACCGCGTCCATCAGCGAGCCGTCACCGGCATCCCCCAGGGTCGCCACCTTCGCTACGCCACTGGCCTGCGCCAGCTCGCGGGCCTGGGCTTCGAAGGCCGGCGCGCAGACGAACAGCGAGGGCTCGGCATCGTCGAGGAAGTAGCGCAGCTCCTCGCCGGTGTAGCCGCTGTTGAGCGGCAGGTAGACCGCGCCGACGCGCAGGACGGCGAGGTAGAGCATCACCGTCTCGGGGCTCTTGTCGACCTGCACGGCGACGCGGTCGCCCGGCTGCACGCCGAGTTCCACCAGCGCGTGGGCGAACTGCGAGGTGCTGCGCAGCATCTCGGCGTAGCTGTAACCGCCGCCGTCCGGGATACGGATAAAGGGTTTGGAAAGGTCGCTGGGCAGGTGATTGCTGACTTCGGCGAAAAGGCTCTGGTTCATGGGTGAGTCCTAGCGTTTTGTTTTGGCCGACAGGGTCGCCAGCTTGCGGACTTCCGCAGAGGCCGTGACCGCGCCCTGGTTGGCGTAGGCTTCGTGGTTCTTTTCGATCTGGCGCAGCTCGTAGCGGTAATTGACCATCAGCCCGGCAGCCTGGCGCAGGCCGCTGGCCGAGAGATCGCCGCGCCAGTTGAGGCGTTCCAGGCGGGCACCGTTGCCGAGGTGGAAGCGCGCCACCGGGTCCAGCGGCTGGCCGGCGCCGTTCTTCGCATGCAGGAAGTACTCGGCGGCCAACGCCAGCAGCGGCTCTTCCAGACGCGGCGGTGGCGGTGCGTCCGGCTTGAGCGCTTTCAGGCATTCGGCGGCGGCCGCGCCCAGTTGCGCGTCGTCACCCAGGCCATTGATCCAGCGCCGGAAGCCGGGCACCGGTGAGAGGGTGACGAACTGGCGCAGGCCCGGGACTTCCCGCGCCAGCTCCTCCACCACCTGCTTGATCAGGAAGTTGCCGAACGAGATGCCGCGCAGGCCGTCCTGGCAGTTGCTGATGGAATAGAACACCGCCGTGTCCGGTGCCTCGGCGGGCTGCGCCTCCGGGGGCTGCTCCAGAATGTCGGCAATGGCGCCGGGCATGCTTCGGGTCAGCGCCACCTCGACGAAGATCAGCGGCTCGTCGGCCAGCGCCGGGTGGAAGAAGGCGAAACAGCGGCGGTCGGCCGGCTGCAGGCGGCTGCGCAGGTCGTCCCAGTCCTTGATCGCGTGGACCGCCTCGTAGCGGATGATCTTTTCCAGGATCGACGCCGGGGTCGACCAGTCGATCCGCCGCAGCACCAGGAAGCCCCGATTGAACCAGGAGGCCAGCAGGTGCTGCAGGTCGTGGTCCACCGCTGCCAGTTCGGGCCGGCCCTTGAGTTCCTGCAGCAGCAGGCGGCGCATGGCGATCAGCTCGGCGGTACCGCCCGGCGCCTGGTTGAGGCGGCGGAACAGCTCCTGGCGCGGTGGTTCGCTGGCCTGGAACAGCGCGGTGGTGTTGCTCGCGGATGGATCGTCGAGATAGCGCTGGCAGGCTTCGGCCAGCGTCTCGTGGGGCGGTGCGAAGTCACTCAGCAGGGTGTCGAAGAAAGCCTTCTGCACCGCCTCCGGGCAGTCGCGGTAGGCGCACAGTACCTGCCGCGCCAGCGCCACGCCCGAGGCCTCGCCATGGCTGGAGATCAGCTTGCGGCTGGCCTCGGCCAGCGCCTGGGCGTTGCCCGGCGCCGGGTCGCGCGATTCCAGCAATTGCCGGCCGCGCTCGGTGATGCTTTGCAGCAGTTCCTGGAAGAAGCTGATGTTCATGCGTCCCCCTTTCTAGCGAATGTTCAGCCCCGCGCCAGCAGCGGCGGCGGGCAGCGCTGGTACCAGCGACTGGCCTGTTCGTAGGCGTGCGCCAATTGCAGCACGGCGAGGTCAGCCTGGTGCCGGCCGATGATCTGCACGCCCATGGGCAGGCCTTGTTCATTGAAGCCGACCGGCACATTGGCCACCGGGCAACCCGACAGCGTGGCGGGAATCACCACCTCCATCCAGCGGTGGTAGGTGTCCATCGATTTACCGGCGATTTCCTTCGGCCAGTCCCAGGTCTTGTCGAACGGGAACACCTGGGCGCTGGGCAACAGCAGGTAATCGTAGCGCTCGAACAGCTGGCTGATCGCACGGTACCAGTCGCTACGCGCCACCGAAGCGCGGAACACGTCCATGGCCGACAGCTTCAGGCCGTTCTCCACTTCCCAGATGGCTTCGGGCTTGAGCAGCTCGCGTTTGGCCGAGTCGGAGTACGTCGCACCCAGCGAACCGGCGACCATCCAGTGGCGCAGCGTGCGCCAGGTGTCCCAGAGACGCTCGGCGGAAAAGCCCAGCGCAGTGTCTTCGACCTGGCAGCCGATGGCCTCGAAGTCGGCGAAGGATTTGCGGCACAGCTCCAGCACGCCGCGCTCCATCGGCAGGTGACCGCCAAGATCGCCCAGCCAGCCGAGGCGCGCGCCCTTGAAGTCGCGCTCCAGGTTGCCGGCAAACTGTTCGCCGGTTTCAGCAATGGACAGCGGCGCACGGGCATCGCCACCGGCTTGCACCGACAACAGCAGCGCCACATCGCGCACGCTGCGGCCCATGGGGCCTTCGTAGCCGAGCTGGTCGATGAACAGGTCGGCGCTGTCGTCGAACGGCACCCGGCCCTGGGACGGACGGAAGCCGACGATGTTGTTGTAGGCGGCCGGGTTGCGCAGCGAGCCCATCATGTCGCTGCCGTCGGCCACCGGGACCATCTGCAGCGCCAGGGCCGCCGCCGCCCCGCCACTGCTGCCACCGGCGGTGCGCTCCGGCGCGTAGGCGCAGCCGGTGACACCGAAGATCGGGTTGTAGCTGTGGGAGCCGAGGCCGAATTCGGGGGTATTGGTCTTGCCGATCAGGATCGCGCCGGCGGCGCGAATGCGCTCGACCATGATGCCATCGCGCTCAGGCACGTAGTCGCGGTACAGCGGTGAGCCAAGGGTGGTGCGGATGCCCTTGGTCAGCGAGAGGTCCTTGATCGCGTGCGGCAGGCCATGCATCCAGCCTCGGTATTGGCCGCGCGCCAGCTCGGCGTCGCGCTGGTCCGCCTCGGCCAGCAGGGTTTCCGCCGGCTGCAGGCTGACGATGGCGTTGACCGCCGGGTTGTAGCGCTCGATCTGCTCAAGATGCGCCTGCATCACTTCGCGGCAGGACACCTGGCGCCGGCGGATGCGCTCGGCCAGTTCGTGGGCCTGGAGCTGGACGAGTTCGCGGTTGTGGTTGTTCTGGCTCATGGAACGAGGCCTTTTTCATCAGGGCTTCCCGCAGGCGGGAAGATTCGGTCGGGTTCAGCGGCCCCACCTGCGTGGCGGGGCTTTTCTGCAGTCGGTCCGGCTTTCCCCGGGCCGAGCGATGCCACCGCGCCTGTGTGCGGACGCGTGCATCGCTGGTCCCTGGGGTCCCCTGGGCGGGGATCAGCGCATCAGGTTGGTCCAGATCCGGTCGGCCAGGCGGATCGCGCCTTCGCCGCAGGTCTTGCTGAACACCACTTTGGTGCCTTCGGGGATGTGCAGTTCCGGCGCATCCTTCAGGCTGGCATCGAGGAAAGGCTCCACACCCTTGATCGGGCTCTGGTGCTTGAGGAAGTTCTGGGTCATCGCCGCGTTTTCCGGCTGGCTGAGGAAGGCGATGAACTTCTTGGCGTTCTCCGGGTTCTTTGCGCCGGCGGGGATCACCAGGTTGTCCACCCAGGCCATCACGCCCTCTTTCGGGTAGAGGTACTTCAGGCTCGGCTTCATCTCACGCGCACGCATCGACGAGCCGCCCCAGAACATCGACATGTCGATCTCGCCCGAGGCCAGGTTCTCGCGGATCGAGCCGGCCTTGGAGCTGTAGGTCTTCACAAAGGGCTTCTGGTTCTTCAGCAGGGTCAGGACCTGTTGCATCTGCTTGGGGTCCTCGCTGCACAGCGGGATGCCCAGGTAGAGGCTGGCGGTGTCGATCACCTCGCTGGCCGAGTCGAACATGTTGATCCGGCCCTGCAGTTCCGACGACGGAGTGAACAGCACCGAGTAGCTGTCCGCCGGTCCGCTGTATTTGGCGCTATCGAGCACCACGCTGGTGGTGCCCCAGATGAAGGGCACCGAGTAGGCGCCTTCCGGGTCCCAGGTGGGCTTCTTCAGGTTGTCTTCGACATTGGCGTAGTAGGGCTGGCTGACCGGATCGAAGCGCTCCAGCAGTTTTTCCTGCACCAGGATCGGCACGAACTGGTGCGAGGGGATGGCCACGTCGTAGCCGGTGCCGCCCTGTTTCAACTTGGCCAGCAGGGTCTCGTTGGAATCGTAGGAATCCACCGTGACCGTGATGCCGGTTTCCTTCTGGAACTTCTCCAGGATCTGCGGCGAGAAGTAGCCGCTCCAGCTCACCACGTTCAGTTGTTCGGCGGCGTGCGCGTTAGCCACCAGGCCCAGCGTCAGTGTGGCCCCTACAGCAGCGATCAGTTTGCTCATCTTATTCTCCGGAAGTGGCTCAGGCTTTCTTCTTGCCAAGCAGGTAGGACAGCGTTACGAACAGCACGGAAACACCGAGGATCAAGGTCGAGACCGCATTCACGTCGGGCGTCACGCCCATCCGCAGCAGACCGAAGATGAAGATCGGCAAGGTGGTGGTGCCGGCCTGGGAGACCATCATCGAGATCACGAAGTTATCCAGCGACACGATGAAGGCCAGCATCAGCCCGGAAACGATCCCCGGCGTCAGCAGCGGCAGGGTGACCTTGCGGAAGGTCCGCCAGGGGCCGGCGTAGAGGTCAGAGGCGGCCTGTTCCAGGGACAGGTCCATGTCGTTCAGCCGGGCACGGATCGGCAGGTAGGCGAACGGGATGCAGAACACCGTGTGGGCGATGATCAAGTTGCCGTAGCCCAGCGACAGGCCGAGGGTGGAGAACAGCGCCAGGGTGGCGACGCCGACCACGATCTCCGGCAGCACCAGCGGCAGCATGATCGCCCCCATGGACAGGCGCAGGCCCTTGAACTTGGCCCCACGCGAGGTGCCGAGCGCGGCCAGGGTGGCGATCGCGGTGGCGACCACGCTGGCGCACACGGCGATCAGCAGGCTGTTGCCGGCGGCCTGGCGCAGCGCCTGGTTGGCGAAGGCGGCGCGGTACCAGTCGAGGCTGAAGCCGGTCCACACGGTGGCGGACTGGTTGGCGTTGAACGAGAGCACCACCAGCACCACGATGGGCGCGTAGAGGTACAGGTAGAACAGGAAGCTCAGCCCGCCGAAGCCGGGGAAGTCCTGCACGCCGAGACGGCGGTTGCGCAGCAGCGAAAGCATCATTCACCTCCCCGGGCGATACGCAGGCGCTCGGCGCGCATCGCATAGAACATCAGCACCAGCATCACCGCAGCCATCAGCACCAGCGACAGGGCGGCGCCGAAGGGCCAGTTCCGCGCATCGCTGAACTGCCGGAAGATCAGGTTGCCGAGCATCATCTTGGTGCCGCCGCCGAGCAGCTCGGGGGCGATCATCGCGCCCAGGCAGGGCACGAAGGTGAGGATGGCGCCGGCCAGAATCCCCGGTCGGGCGATCGGCAGGACCACCTTGCGCAGGGTGCGCAGGCGCCCGGCGTAGAGGTCCTGGGCGGCTTCGAGCAGGCGCATGTCCATCTTCTCCAGGGTGGAGTAGATCGGCAGCACCACGAAGGGCGCATAGGTGTAGACCAGCCCGAGCAGCACCGCGCCGTCGGTGTACAGCAGATTCAGCGGCTGATGGATCAACCCCAGGCTCATCAGCGTGCCGTTGACGACACCGGTGCCGCGCAGCAACAGGATCCAGGCGTAGGTGCGGATCAGCAGGTTGGCCCAGAACGGCACGGTGATCAGGAAGATCAGCAGGCCACGGCGGTGCGCCGGCTGCATCGCCAGCCAGACCGCCACCGGAAAGCCGACCAGCAAGGTGATGAGCGTGGTCGCGGCGGCGATGCCGATGGAGCGCAGGGCGATCACCAGGTAGGAATCGGCGAAGGCCAGGCTGTCGTCCAGTT
The DNA here is from genome assembly GCF_000949385.2 of Pseudomonas sp. LFM046. Lineage (NCBI taxonomy): Bacteria > Pseudomonadati > Pseudomonadota > Gammaproteobacteria > Pseudomonadales > Pseudomonadaceae > Pseudomonas > Pseudomonas sp. LFM046. The sequence goes on from NZ_JYKO02000001.1 coordinate 5,582,371, forward strand.
GGCGCTCGAACAGCAATGAGATGTAGGCGTCGATGCTGAAGTGTTGGTTCACTCCACCGTAAGGGTTGGCCTGCATCAGCGAGTAGGCGATCACGATGAAGATCGGCACGATCAGGAACAGCCCGATGGAGACCAGCGCGGGCGACACGCCGAGGAAGCTCCTCAGCGCCTTGCGCCGCTCCAGCGAGCCGGCGGCAATGTGGGTCATCTGGTTCATGCTCACCCCCGCTCAGTCCAGCAGGACGCTGGCGCTGCCTTGCTCGAACAGCAGACCGGCCCGCTGCCCGGGCACCAGGCGCTGCCGCTGGCCCGCGCTGTTGGGTGCGCGCACGGTAAGGCGGGTGCCGTCGGCCAGGATCACCTGATACTGCAGGTCGGTGCCCAGGTAGATCTGCGCGGCGACGCTGCACGGCGTGGCGGCCGGCGTGCCTTCGGCCACCAGTTGCAGGCGCTCCGGACGGATCGACAGGGTCACCTCGGCGCCGGCAGTCAGGCCTTCGCGGATGCCGGCATCGATCAACTGGCCGCCGGGGATGCGGTACTGCGCCTGCTCGCCCGTGAGGGTCTCGACGCGGGCCGGGAGGAAGTTGGTCTCGCCGATGAAGTCCGCGACGAAGCGGTTGCGCGGATGCTCGTAGATGTCATCCGGCCGGCCGACCTGCTGCACCTCGCCGTCGGAGAGCACGGCGATGCGGTCGGACATGGTCAGGGCTTCTTCCTGGTCGTGGGTGACGAAGATGAAAGTGATGCCGGTCTTCGCCTGGATCGCCTTCAGCTCCTCGCGCATGGCCTGGCGCAGCTTGAGGTCGAGCGCCGACAGCGGCTCGTCGAGCAGCAGCACCTTGGGATGCGGCGCCAGCGCACGGGCCAGGGCGACGCGCTGCTGCTGACCGCCAGACAACTGGGTCGGCTTGCGCTGGGCGAAGCGCTCCATCTGCACCAGGGCGAGCATCTCGCGGACGCGCTCGGCGACTTCCGCCTTGCCCATGCGCTTGCCCATCGGATGGGATTCCAGGCCGAAGGCCAGGTTCTCGGCGATGGTCATGTGCGGGAACAGCGCATAGTGCTGGAACACGGTGTTCACCGGACGCTCGAAGGGCGGGCGATCGGCGATGTTCTCGCCGTACAGCCGGATCTCCCCGGAGGTGGGAAATTCGAAGCCGGCGATCATGCGCAGGAGGGTGGTCTTGCCGCAGCCGGACGGGCCGAGCAGGGTGAAGAATTCGTTGTCGCGGATGTCCAGGTCGACGCATTTCAGCGCAACGGGACCGCTGGCCGGATCGCCGTAGACCTTGCGCACGGAGCGGATCGAGACCGCTACCGTCTGCAGGCTGTGCAGGGCACTCATGTGAAACCTCCGGTTCCTTCCCCACTGATGGGTGGGGGGTCTTGTATTTGTTCTGGCAGGACTAGAGAAACGCCGGATGCAGCGTTGGCCGTGTTATCGGCCCCGATTGTCGTGGTGCTGCTGGGAGGGATATTCGAAGAAAGGCAGTTGAGCGAAAAGCTCAATTTTCTTACATTCGGTATTAAAAAAACTAACAGCTCTCACCGAGGTTCCGGCCCATGTCCATCCAGCGCCTTCCCCCGCTCAATGCCGTCCGCGCCTTCGAGGCGGCCGCCCGGCTGGGCAGTTATGTCGCGGCCTCCAAGGTGCTGCATGTGACACAGCCGGCCATCGGCCGCCACGTGAAGCTGCTGGAGGACTGGCTGGGCGTTCAGCTGTTCGAGCGCACCCCGCGCGGCGTCAGCCTGACCCCGGCCGGGCAGCGTTACTACGCGAAGATATCCACAGCCCTGCAGCAGATCGCCGACGCCGGCCACGAGCTCGCCCCCGGCGGCACGGCGCGCTGGCTGAAGATCATGGTGGTGCCGGCCTTCGCCAAGCGCTGGCTGATGCCGCGCCTGGAAAGCCTGCGTCAGCAGCGGCCGGGGCTGAAGGTCGCGGTCGAGCCCAACCCGACCTTCACCGAGGTGGACGGCAAGATTGCCGACCTGGGCATCGTCTACGGGCTGCCGGGGGTCTATCCGCAGTGCCACAGCACCCTGGTGCGCCCGGCGGTGTTCCCGGTCTGCTCACCGTCCTACCTGGCCGAGCACGGCGCGCTCGCCAGCGTGGGCGACCTGGCACGGCACAAGCTGATCCACGTGGACGACGGCGAATGGTGGAACCTCTGGTTGTCCACCGTCGGCCTCGCGCTTCGGGTGAGTTCGGATGTGCTCTACGTCAGCAATGACCACGCCCTGTCGATGGCCGAGTCCGGCCACGGCATCGCCCTGGCCAACGCGGTGCTGGTGAAGCACCAGTTGGCAGCCGGCACCCTGGTGCGCCCCCTGGCAGAGGAAGTGCAGCTGGAGAGCTATCAGCTGCTGCTGCCCCCGGGACCGGTGAGCGCCGACGTGGAGTGGTTCGAAGGCTGGATTCGCGCGGCGCTGCAGGAGGAGTTTTCAACCAGCACGGGCCGCGTGACCGAGTCGACTGAATAACTAGGCGAGGCGTCCCAACAACTTTCCGCGGTTGAATCAGCCGCGCGGGGCGTAGGCGAAGACGTCGGCGCGCATCTGATGGGAGTCCATCCCGGCTGCCACCAGGGCATCCAGAGTGGCGTAGACCATGGCGGGCGAACCGCTGGCGTAGACGTGCAGGTTGCGCAGGTCGGGGAAGTCTTCACACACCACTTCGTGCAGCATCCCGCAACGGCCCTGCCATCCGCACTGGTCGCTGACCACCTTGTGCAAGACCAGGTTGTCCAGGCGCTGCCAGTCCTCCCAGTGGGCCAGCTGGTAGAAGTCTTCCGGCTGGCGCACGCCCCAGTAGAGGTGAACCGGGTGCTTGAAGCCGGTAGCGCGGCAGTGCTCGATCAGGCTGTGCATCTGGCCCATGCCGGTGCCGGCGGCGATCAGCACCAGCGGGCCGTCGGGCAGCTCCGCCAGGTGGGTATCACCGAAGGGCATCTTCACCCGCGCGAAGCGGGTGCGCTGCAGTTGTTCCAGCAAGGCGACGGCGCTGTTCTCGCGGCCGAGGATGTGCAGTTCGATGTCGCGTCCGGCGCTGGGCGCCGAGGCCATGGAGAAGGCCGAAGACTCGCCGTCCTCACGTTCGATCAGCAGGTACTGCCCGGCGTGGTAGCGCAGCGGTTTGCCGGCCGGGGCACGCAGGCGCACGCGCCAGACATCGCCCCCCACCGGCACGCATTCGCTGAGCTGGCAGCTCAGCGAGCGCACCGGCAGTTCGCCCAGGGCCAGCACGCCGTCCCAGTGCAGCACGCAGTCTTCCAGGGGTTCGGCCAGGCAGGTGAAGAGTTCGCCCTGGGTCAGCTCGGCGCCGTTCTGGCGCACCCGCCCCTCCACCAGCAGGGCCGCGCAGATATGGCAGTTGCCATTGCGGCAGCTTTGCGGGCAGTCGTAGCCGAGCCGGCGCGCCGCATCCAGGATGCGCTCGTTGGGAGCGGTCTGGATGACCGCGCCGGAGGGTTGCAGGGTGACGCGCATCAATCGATTCCCAGAGAAGACCACAGCTCATCGACGCGGCGCTTGACCGCTTCGTCCTGGACGATCACCCGGCCCCATTCGCGATTGGTCTCGCCGGGCCACTTGTGGGTGGCGTCCAGTCCCATCTTCGAACCGAGGCCGGAGATGGGCGAGGCGAAGTCCAGGTAATCGATCGGTGTGTTGTCGATCATCACCGTGTCGCGCTTGGGGTCCATTCGCGTGGTGATGGCCCAGATCACGTCGTTCCAGTCCCGCGCATTGACGTCGTCGTCGGTGACTATGACGAACTTGGTGTACATGAACTGTCGCAGGAACGACCAGACACCCAGCATTACGCGCTTGGCGTGGCCCGGGTACTGCTTCTTCATGGTCACCACCGCCATGCGGTAGGAGCAGCCTTCCGGCGGCAGGTAGAAGTCGACAATCTCGGGGAACTGCTTCTGCAGTATGGGCACGAAGACTTCATTCAGCGCCACGCCGAGGATGGCCGGCTCATCCGGCGGCCGACCGGTATAGGTGCTGTGGTAGATCGGCTTCTGTCGACGGGTGATGCGCTCGACGGTGAACACCGGGAAGCTGTCCACCTCGTTGTAGTAGCCGGTGTGGTCGCCATAGGGCCCCTCGTCAGCCATCTCGCCGGGATGGATCACCCCTTCGAGGACGATCTCGGCACTGGCCGGCACCTGCAGGTCGCTGCCACGGCATTTCACCAGTTCGGTGCGGTTGTCCCGCAGCAGGCCGGCGAAGGCGTATTCGGAAAGGGTGTCCGGCACCGGGGTGACGGCACCGAGGATGGTGGCCGGGTCGGCACCCAGCGCCACGGCGACGGGGAATGGCTGGCCGGGGTGCTTCGCGCACCACTCGCGGTAATCCAGCGCGCCGCCCCGGTGGCTCAGCCAGCGCATGATCACCTTGTTGCGGCCGATCACTTGCTGGCGGTAGATGCCGAGGTTCTGCCGCTCCTTGTTCGGGCCACGGGTGACGGTCAGGCCCCAGGTGATCAGCGGCGCGACGTCGCCGGGCCAGCAGGTCTGCACCGGCAGCTTCGAGAGGTCGACGTCATCGCCCTCCTCCACCACTTCCTGGCAGGGGCCATCCTTCAGCACCTTGGGCGCCATGGCGATGACCTTCTTGAAGATCGGCAGCTTGGACCAGGCGTCCTTCAGCCCCTTGGGCGGCTCGGGCTCCTTGAGGAACGCCAGCAACTTGCCGATTTCCCGCAGCTCACCGACGTCCTCGGCACCCATGCCGAGCGCCACGCGGCCAGGCGTACCGAACAGGTTGCCGAGCACCGGGATATCGAAACCGGTGGGCTTTTCGAAGAGCAGCGCCGGGCCTTGCTTGCGCAGGGTGCGGTCGCAGATTTCGGTCATTTCGAGGACCGGGGAAACCGGGGTAGCGATGCGTTTGAGCTCGCCACGCTGTTCCAGGCCGCTGATGAATTCGCGCAGATCGCGATACTGCATGCTTGAGCCTCTTGGGGCGTGCAGGTCGGGGCGCAAAGTTTAGCGCCGAACAAGGTTATTCAGAAGGACGAATGGCCAGTACAGAAACGCAAAGGCCGGGTTTCCCCGGCCCTTGTGGCACATCCAAGACTTACTTGCGCTTCATCGACAGGAAGAATTCGTCGTTGGTCTTGGTGTCTTTCAGCTTGTCGATCAGGAACTCGATGGCGGCGATCTCGTCCATCGGGTGCAGCAGCTTGCGCAGGATCCACATGCGCTGCAGTTCGTCCTCGGCAGTCAACAGCTCTTCGCGGCGGGTACCGGACTTGTTGATGTTGATGGCCGGGAACACGCGCTTCTCGGCGATGCGGCGGTCCAGCGGCAGTTCCATGTTGCCGGTGCCCTTGAACTCTTCGTAGATGACTTCATCCATCTTCGAGCCGGTTTCGACCAGCGCGGTGGCGAGGATGGTCAGCGAGCCGCCTTCCTCGATGTTGCGCGCGGCGCCGAAGAAACGCTTGGGCTTCTCCAGGGCGTGGGCGTCGACACCACCGGTGAGCACCTTGCCGGAGCTCGGGATCACGGTGTTGTAGGCACGGGCCAGACGGGTGATGGAGTCCAGCAGGATGACCACGTCCTTCTTGTGCTCGACCAGGCGCTTGGCCTTCTCGATCACCATCTCGGCAACCTGCACGTGGCGGGTCGGCGGCTCGTCGAAGGTGGAGGCGACCACTTCGCCGCGCACAGTGCGCTGCATCTCGGTCACTTCTTCCGGACGCTCGTCGATCAGCAGGACGATCAGGTGGCACTCGGGGTTGTTGCGGGTGATGTTGGCCGCGATGTTCTGCAGCATGATGGTCTTGCCCGCTTTCGGCGGTGCCACGATCAAGCCGCGCTGGCCTTTGCCGATCGGAGCGCAGAGATCGATCACGCGGCCGGTGATGTCTTCGGTGGAGCCGTTGCCGGCTTCCATCTTCAGACGCTCATTGGGGAACAGGGGCGTGAGGTTCTCGAACAGAATCTTGTTCTTGGCGTTCTCGGGGCGGTCGTAGTTGATGGAATCGACCTTGAGCAACGCGAAGTAACGCTCGCCTTCCTTCGGAGGACGAATCTTGCCGACTATGGTGTCGCCGGTACGCAGGTTGAAGCGACGGATCTGGCTCGGGGAAACATAGATGTCGTCCGGGCCGGCCAGATAGGAAGAGTCGGCGGAGCGCAGGAAGCCGAAGCCGTCCTGCAGAATCTCCAGCACGCCGTCACCGGAGATCTCCTCGCCGCTTTTTGCGTGCTTTTTCAGCAGGGCGAAGATGATGTCCTGCTTGCGCGAACGGGCCATGTTCTCGAGGCCCATGGCTTCGGACATTTCCAGAAGTTCGCCAATCGGCTTTTGCTTGAGTTCGGTCAGATTCATAGGAATGACGTAGATAGAAATGGGGAAGGGAAAGCGTTGAGCTTTTTAGGCCGCGCCGCAGAGAAGGCGACAGGATCGCTGTGCTTATTCGAATTTGGAGTGCGTCGGCGACGGCGTGGAGGGCTGCGTAGAAAAAGCAGCGGTCCGAATTTAACACCGGGAATTCGGAGAGTCCAGTACCGCCCAATGAAAAAGCCCCGCATTTAGCGGGGCTTCTCCGGGACGCTTCTGATGGGCTTCCGGCACTGCCGGAAACCGCGCTGGATCAGATGTTGGCGTCGAGGAAGGCAGCCAGTTGGGACTTGGACAGGGCGCCTACCTTGGTGGCTTCGACGTTGCCGTTCTTGAACAGCATCAGGGTCGGGATGCCACGCACGCCGTACTTCGGCGGGGTGTCCTGGTTCTCATCGATGTTCAGCTTGCAGACTTTCAGCTTGCCCTGATAGTCCTTGGCGATTTCGTCGAGGACAGGGGCAATCATCTTGCACGGACCGCACCACTCGGCCCAGTAGTCAACCAGCACCGCGCCATCGGCCTTGAGCACATCTTGCTCGAAGCTGGCATCGCTGACATTGGTGATGAATTCGCTCATGGAAGTTTCTCCGTGGTTCGGAAGCGGAAAAGTGGAGCAATCATATCCCGGCTTCTCCGGGACCGAAAGCAGCGGCCGATTGAGCTTTGCTATGGCGTGATCGGGTAAAACTGATGAATGCGGTCCGCCGCGTCATTTCGTCACCCCGACGATTGCCCTTCCGGCGATTCCCCGGCCCGGACAGCGCGCGACTGTCATATCCCACCTATATTGTGGTCAGCCAGCCATTTGCCAGATGAAACCGCGACCCGCACCGCCCTACCCGGCCCGCGCGTGACTGGTACGCCAGTACCTCGATTCGCGTTGGCTCGACCGGGCAACCATGGCAGGATTGCGCGGTTCAGCCTCGAGACCCGAAACCATGCCGCAAAAGCCCGCCGAAATTCCCTCCCTGATCGCCGCCATCGACCTCGGTTCGAACAGCTTCCACATGGTGGTGGCCAAGGTCGATCACGGCGAGATCCGCATCCTGGAACGACTCGGCGACAAGGTGCAGCTGGCAGCGGGACTGGACGAGCAACGCAACCTCAGCGAAGAGTCCATGCTACGCGGCCTCGAATGCCTGCGCCGCTTCGCCCAGATGATTGCCGGCCTGCCGGAAGGCGCGGTCCGCATCGTCGGCACCAACGCCCTGCGCGAAGCCCACAACCGTGCCGAGTTCATCCGCCGTGCCGAGGAAGTCCTCGGGCATCCGGTGGAAGTCATCTCCGGCCGTGAAGAAGCGCGCCTCATCTACCTGGGCGTTTCCCACACCCTGCCGGACGCCCCCGGTCGCCGCCTGGTGGTGGACATCGGCGGCGGCAGTACCGAATTCATCGTCGGCCAGCGTTTCGAATCGCAGCTGCGGGAAAGCCTGCAGATGGGCTGCGTCAGCTACACCCAGCGCTATTTCCGTGACGGCAAGATCACGCCGGCACGTTATGCACAGGCCTACACCGCCGCACGCCTGGAGTTGATGGGCATCGAGTACAGCCTGCGCCGCCTCGGCTGGCAGGAAGCCGTGGGCGCCTCCGGCACCATCCGTGCGGTGGGGCTCGCCATCCAGGCCGCGGGCCTGGGCAGCGGCGAGATCAACCCGGAAGGCCTGGCCTGGCTCAAGCGCAAGCTGTTCAAGATCGGCGATGTGGAGAAGCTCGACCTGGACGGCATCAAGCCCGATCGCCGCCCCATCTTCCCCGCCGGCCTGGCGATCACCGAGGCCCTGTTCGAGGCCCTCGAACTCAAGCGCATGACCCACTCCGAAGGCGCCCTGCGCGAAGGCGTGCTCTACGACCTGCTGGGCCGCCACCACCATGAGGACGTGCGTGAACGCACCCTGAGCGCGCTGATGGAGCGCTGCCACGTGGACCTGGAGCAGGCCGCACGCGTCGAAGCCAAGGCCCTGTCCGCCCTGGAACAGGTCGCCGACAGCTGGGGGCTGGACGATGACTGGCACCGCGACCTGCTGCTGTGGGGGGCGCGCATCCACGAAATCGGCATGGACATCGCCCATTACCACTACCACAAGCACGGCGCTTACCTGATCGAGCACTCGGACCTTGCCGGTTTCTCCCGCCAGGACCAACTGATGCTGGCCCTGCTGGTGCGCGGCCACCGCCGCAACATCCCCAAGGACCGCTTCGCCGAGTTCGGCGAGGAAGGCGTGAAGCTGCTGCGCCTCTGCGTGCTGCTGCGCTTCGCCATCCTCTTCCACCACATCCGTGGTACTTCGGCCATGCCCAGGGTGAAGTTGCACGCCTCGAACAACACGCTCGAGGTGCAGTTCCCCGAAGGCTGGCTGGAAGCCAACCCGCTGACCCAGGCGGACTTCGAGCAGGAAGCCGCGTGGCTGAAGCGCATCGAGTTCGAGCTGAAGGTCAGCTGATCACTCGCCAGGCGGAGGAGGTCCACGCAGCGGACGTCCTCCAGGCCGAGTTATCCACAGCATGAAAAACGGGGCCCGAAGGCCCCGTTTTCATTTCCGCGATCAGCGAGCGCTGATGGGCGGGTTGGTCAGCTTGTCCAGCAGCGTGGCCTGGGCATTGCGCGAGTTCTGATTGCCGCTCGGGCTGTTGCGCAGGTAGCGGCCGTCCGGCTGCAGCACCCAGCTCTGGGTGTTGTCGGTGATATAGGCCTCCAGCTCCTTCTTCACACGCGTGAGCAACTTCTTGCCCTCCACCGGGAAGCAGGTCTCGACGCGCATGTCGAGGTTGCGCTCCATCCAGTCGGCACTGGAGAGGTACATCTTCTCGTCGCCGTCGTTGAGGAAGTAGTAGATGCGGCTGTGTTCGAGGAAGCGGCCGATGATCGAGCGCACCTGAATGTTGTGGGACACGCCGGGAATACCCGGACGCAGGCAGCACATGCCACGCACCACCAGGTCGATACGCACGCCACTCTGGCTGGCTTTGTACAGCGCGCGGATGACCTTGGGATCGGTCAGCGCGTTGACCTTGACCATGATGTGCGCCGGTTTGCCTTCGCTGGCGTGCTGGGCCTCGCGAGCGATCATGTCGAGCAGCGTCTTCTTCAGGGTGAAGGGCGCGTGCAGCAGCTTCTTCATGCGCAGGGTCTTGCCCATGCCGATCAACTGGTTGAACAGCTTGTGCAGGTCCTCGCAGAGCGCATCGTCGGCGGTGAGCAGGCTGTAGTCGGTGTACAGGCGCGCGTTGCCGGCGTGGTAGTTGCCGGTGCCGAGGTGGGCGTAGCGGCGCAGTTCACCATTCTCGCGACGCAGGATCAGCATCATCTTGGCGTGGGTCTTGAAGCCCACCACGCCGTAGATCACCACGGCGCCCGCCTGCTGCAGGCGGCTCGCCAGCTGCAGGTTGGATTCCTCGTCGAAGCGCGCGCGCAGCTCGATCACCGCGGTGACTTCCTTGCCGTTGCGCGCCGCTTCCACCAGGGAGTCGACGATCTCGGAGTTGGCGCCGGCGCGGTACAGCGTCTGCTTGATGGCCAGGACGTTAGGGTCCTTGGCGGCCTGGCGCAGGAAGTCCACCACCGGGGTGAACGACTCGAAGGGGTGCAGCAGCAGGATGTCCTGCTTGCCCACCACGTTGAACAGGTTCTCGGCCTTCTGCAGCAACTTGGGAATCAGCGGCGTGAAGGACGCGTGCTGCAGTTCCGGGTGGCTTTCCAGACCGGTGATGCTGAACAGGCGGGTCAGGTTCACCGGGCCGTTGACCTGGTACAGCTCGCTCTCGGCGAGACCGAACTGCTTGAGCAGGTAGTCCGAGAGATGTTTCGGGCAGGTATCGGCCACTTCCAGGCGCACGGCGTCACCGTAGCGGCGCGAGAACAGTTCGCCGCGCAGGGCGCGCGCCAGGTCGTCGACGTCTTCGGTGTCCACCGAGAGGTCGGCGTTACGGGTCAGGCGGAACTGGTAGCAACCTTTCACCTTCATGCCGGGGAACAGGTCATCGGCGTGGGCGTGGATCATCGAGGACAGGAAGACGAAGTTGTCCCCCGGCCCGCCGATATCCTCGGGAACACGGATCACCCGCGGCAGCAGGCGCGGCGCCGGGATGATGGCGAGGCCCGAGTCGCGACCGAAGGCGTCCACGCCTTCCAGCTCGACGATGAAGTTGAGGCTCTTGTTCACCAGCAGCGGGAAGGGGTGCGTCGGGTCCAGGCCGATGGGGGTGATGATCGGCGCGATCTCGTCGCGGAAGTAGCGGCGCACCCAGCTCTTCAGCTTGGTGGTCCAGTAGCGGCGGCGGATGAAGTTGACCTGATGCTTGGCCAACTCCGGCAACAGGATGTCGTTGAGGATGCTGTACTGGCGAGCGACCTGCTCGTGTACCAGCTCGCCGATGCGCGCCATGGCCTGATGCGGCAGCAGGCCGTCAGCACCCGCCTGCTCGCGGGCGAAGGTGATCTGCTTCTTCAGGCCGGCGACGCGGATCTCGAAGAACTCGTCGAGGTTGCTGGAGAAGATCAGCAGGAACTTCAGACGTTCCAGCAGGGGATAGGACTCATCCAGCGCCTGTTCCAGCACGCGAATGTTGAACTGCAGCTGGGACAGTTCACGGTGGATGTACAGGCTGGTGTCATCCAGGCTCGGTATCACCAGGGGAGCCGGTGCGGGCGCCGGGACCGGCACCGCGTCGACGACGGGTACCTCCGGAGCCGACGGCGCCACCGGGAGTTCGGTGGCTTCCGTCAAGGGTTCGAGCAATGCGCTGGGGTTGAGTCCTTCGGTGTTCATCTGCAGTTCCTGGGGGGAGTTCAGGCTCCCGTCTTGAGCATTTCTGCGGCGCGAATGGCGAAATAGGTGAGGATGCCATCAGCGCCGGCGCGTTTGAAAGCCACGAGGGATTCGAGGATCACCGCCTCGCTCAACCAGCCGTTCTGGATGGCCGCCATGTGCATGGCGTACTCGCCGCTGACCTGATAGACAAACGTCGGCACGCGGAATTCATCCTTTACCCGACGAACGATGTCCAGGTACGGCATGCCCGGCTTGACCATCACCATGTCGGCGCCTTCGGCCAGGTCCGCCGCCACTTCGTGCAGGGCCTCGTCGCCGTTGGCCGGGTCCATCTGGTAGCTGGCCTTGTTGCCCTTGCCCAGGTTGGCGGCGGAGCCGACCGCATCACGGAAGGGGCCGTAGTAGGCGCTGGCGTACTTGGCCGAGTAGGCCATGATCCGCACGTTGGGGAAGTCGGCCAGTTCCAGGGCCTCGCGGATGGCCTGGATGCGGCCGTCCATCATGTCCGAGGGGGCCACCACCTGGGCGCCGGCTTCCGCGTGGGACAGCGCCTGTTTGACCAGCGCATCGACGGTCACGTCGTTCTGCACGTAGCCGTTCTCGTCGAGGATGCCGTCCTGGCCATGGGTGGTGAAGGGGTCCAGGGCCACGTCGCTGATCACCCCGAGCTCCGGGAAGCGGTCACGCAGGGCACGGATGGCGCGCTGGGCGATACCGTCCGGGTTCCACGCCTCGGCGCCGTCGAGGGACTTCTTCTCCAGCGGGGTCACCGGGAACAGCGCCAGCGCCGGAATGCCCAGTTCAACCCAGGTCTCGGCTTCTTTCAGCAGCAGGTCGATGGACAGGCGCTCGACGCCGGGCATCGAGGGCACCGCTTCGCGGCGGTTTTCGCCGTCCAGCACGAACACGGGGAGGATCAGGTCGTCTACGGTCAGGACGTTCTCGCGCACCAGGCGGCGGGAGAAATCGTCACGACGATTGCGGCGCAGGCGGGTTGCGGGGAACAGTCGGTTGGCGGGGGTAAAGCTCACAGCAGACTCCAGGGCCCGGAACGGACGCAGTGTGACAAATATAAGGGTCGATTATGACCGAATGGTAACAATCGGGGACAGCGACCCGTGGTCGCGTCGACAGGCGCAATGCGCATTGCAGATGATTTGGGGGTTGTCCGGGGTCAACGTGACATCGTTCGGCGAGGCCCGGAGCTTTTCCCGGGGCGCCATCCCGGTTAGGCTTCGCGTTCATTTCGCTGCGCAACCCAACCATGCTGCAACAATTTCTCCAGGATTTCGGCTACTTCGCCCTCTTCCTCGGTACCTTCTTCGAGGGTGAGACGATCCTGGTCCTGGCCGGCTTTCTCGCCTTCCGGGGCTACATGGACATCAACGCCGTCGTGGCTACGGCGTTCTTTGGCAGCTATGCCGGCGACCAGCTCTGGTACTACCTTGGCCGTCACAAGGGCCGCCAGATCCTCTCCCGTAAACCGCGCTGGCAGGCGATGGGTGACCGCGCCCTGGCCCACATCCGCCGCCACCCTGACATCTGGGTCCTGAGTTTCCGCTTCGTCTATGGCCTGCGCACGGTGATGCCGGTGGCCATCGGCCTGTCCGGCTACCCGCCCCTGCGCTACCTGATCCTCAACGGCATCGGCGCTCTGATCTGGGCCCTGGCCCTGGGCTTCGCCGCCTTCCATTTCGGCGCTGTGCTCGAAGGCATGCTGGGCAACCTCAAGCGCTACGAGCTGATGGTCCTCGGCGGCCTGCTGGCCATCGGCGGCCTCCTCTGGCTGCGGCGCCGCCTGCGCAACAACGGCAAGACCACCTGATCACACGGCCAGCGCCGCCTCGCGGCGCGGCAGCCCGGTCAACGCGCCCAGGCTGAGCAGGCTGTAGAGCGCCAGCAGTCCCCACCCCAAGCCGCCCGTCGGCACCATCCCCAGCGCCGCGCCCGCCCAGAGCGCCGGCCAGTTCAACGCCAGTCTCGAAAGCTCCAGCCTGCGGGCCGAGGCGCGATTCTCCAGCCAGGCGCCAATCGCGTAGAGCCCGAAGGCCATCCACACACAGGCCAGCCAGAGCCCCGTCAGCGACGCTTCGCCGCCAGTGCCCAGCAACAAGGTGCCAGCCACCACGTAGAGCGCGAACTGCAGCCCGGCGTACCACTTGTGCCCCAGGCCCAGGGGCACCTCGAATTTGACGAAGCGGGACAGGTCCGGCTTGGCCAACGGGAAACGCTCGGCCACATCCGCCGGACGCCAGCCGGTGCGCATGAACCAGATGCGCAGCTTGTCCCACCAGGATTCGGCACGTACCGCGTCGCGCCACAGTTGCACGTAGAACTGCAGGTTGGCCCAGAGCGGATTCCAGCTGGCCAGTGGCGTGGTCACGCCGAAGATCACCGGTTCCTCGTCCAGCTCCTCCTGGAAGCTGCCGAACAGTCGGTCCCAGAGGATGAACACCCCACCGTAGTTGCGATCCATGTACACCGAATTCTGCGCATGGTGAACACGGTGGTTCGACGGGGTAATGAAGATCCACTCCAGCCAGCCCAGCTTCGGCACATGGCGGGTGTGCACCCAGAACTGGTAGAGCAGGTTCATCGCGCCCACGCTGAGAAACACCAGCGGCGGCACGCCAGCCGCGGCCATGGGCAGGTAGAAGATCCAGCCGAAAATGAAGCCCGTGCTGGTCTGACGCAGGGCGGTGGAGAGGTTGTACTCCTCGCTCTGGTGATGCACCGAGTGGGCCGCCCAGAGCACATTGCGCTCATGGCCCAGGCGGTGGTTCCAGTAATAGCAGACGTCGTAGAAGACGAACGCCAGCAGCCACACCCAGAGGTCCGACGCCACCAGCTCGAAGAGCGCCAGGTGCTGCCAGGCGAACGTATAGGTCAGCACGCCCACCGCCTTGGTCAGCAGGCCGCTGGTGGTGGACAGCACCCCGGCGCTCAGGCTGTTCAGGGCGTCGGCCGTGCGGTAGTTGCTCATCCCGCGCCAGCGATCGGCGATGAGCTCGATGCCGATCAGCAGAAAGAAGAAGGGCACTGCATAGAGGACGTAATTCATGGGGCAGCCTTATCGTCGTTCTTGTCCGGTGACCCACAGGCGGCGAAGAGGGGTGGCGCAGTGCTCGCGGCCCGTTTCCCCAGCCTGCTAGGATTGCTCGTCAGTCTCTGCACGAAACGCCGGCTCGCGCTGGCAGTCGTCATCCAGAGTCTGGAATGCTACCTCCGCAACCGGCCTGCCCCCTCGGCATGGCGTGCCAACCCAAGCGGCATATGACGACAGCATGCGCAAACTCCTGAAACCCGCCCTGATCGCCCTGCTCCTCCTGGCCTGTGTGGCCCTGCTCGGTCTCTATCCCTATCGCGACGCCCTGCTGCCGCAGACCGCCGACCTGCCGGCAGCGGAGAAGCGCCTGGCGCCCCATGTCAGCCTGTTCACGCCGGAGGGGCCCGGCCCCTTCCCCACCGTGCTGGTCTTCCATGGCTGCAGTGGCCAGAGTCCCCTGTTCATGCGCAACGTGAAGTCCTGGCTGCTGCCCGCCGGCTACGCCGTGATGTTCGTCGACAGCCACGCCGCCCGGGGCATCACGAATTGGCGGCCGGTCTGCGACGGCAAACTGCTGTGGGGTAACGAGCGCGCCATCGACGTTTACGCCGCCCTGGCCCTGGCGCGGAAGAATCCGGCCATCGACAACGGTCGCCTGGCGCTGCTCGGCTACTCCCACGGCGGCTGGACCATCCTCGACGCCCTCTCCTACGACGGCAGCGCCGGCCATGGTTTCCCCGCCACCGGCAAGGGTGCGCTGGACGGTGTACGCGGCGTGATCGCCTACTACCCCTACTGCGGCTTCCCCGCCCACCTGCGCGATGGCCTCGGCCACAGCGCCCCTGTGCTGATGTTCCTCGCCGGCAAGGACCACGTCACCGATCACCAGCAATGCCTCTCGGCCCTCGACAGCGTGGCCGGCGAGCGTCTGGAGCTGGTGCAGTACGGAAACGTCGACCACGTCTTCGACCAGCGCAGCGATATGAATACCTACCAACCCGGCCCGGCCCAGGATGCCCAGAGACGCGCCCTGGCGTTCCTGCGCGAGAACCTCGGACCGGCCCAATGACCTGGAGATGTCCATGAACAAGAAAGTTGCCGTGATCCTGTCCGGCTGCGGCGTGTACGACGGTGCGGAGATCCACGAGAGCGTGATCACCCTGCTGCGCCTGGACCAGCGCGGCGCCAGGGTCCAGTGCTTCGCCCCGAACATCGCGCAGCACCATGTGATCAACCACACCAACGGCGAAGTGATGCCGGAAAGCCGCAACGTCCTCGTGGAATCCGCGCGCATCGCCCGTGGCGAAATCAAGGACGTGCGTGAACTGGTCGCGGCCGACTTCGACGCCCTGATCGTCCCCGGCGGTTTCGGCGCGGCGAAAAACCTCTCCGACTTCGCCACCAGTGGCGCCAACTGCATCGTCCAGCCCGACGTGCTGGCCGCTGCCCGTGGGTTCGCCGAGACCGGCAAGCCGGTGGGCCTGATCTGCATCGCCCCCCACCTGGCGGCGAAGATCTACGGGGAAGGCGTGAGCTGCACCATCGGCAACGACGCTGGCACCGCCGCCGCCCTGGCGGAAATGGGTGCCCAGCACGTGGATTGCGTGGTCAGCGAAATCGTCGTGGACGAAAAGCGCAAGCTGGTGACCACCCCTGCCTACATGCTGGCGCAATCCATCGCCGACGCCGCCTCCGGCATCAACAAACTGGTGGACCGAGTCCTGGAACTCGCCCACTGAGCCCCACGAGCGGGCGGCACCGGCCGCCCGCTGCGTGTCTTTCCGGTCAATCCGCCCGCCTTTCCCGCCGCCCCTCTTGGCACACAGGCCGCCGGTAAGGCAGCGTCGAACCCTCGACGTACGCAGGAGGCGCCATGAACCAGACCGATTTCGTCCTCACCCCCGAACTGCAGCAGGCCGTCGCCGGCTTTTTCGAGCGCATTCCCTTCAATCAGGTGCTGGGCATCCAACTGGGTGAGATGAGCACCGACAAGGTGGTGATGCACCTGCCGATGAAGGACGAACTGATCGGCAACTTCGTCCACGGCATTCTTCACGGTGGCGTGATCTCCAGCCTGCTGGACGTGGTGGGCGGTGCCATGGCCCTGATCGGCGCCTTCGAGCGGCACCAGCACTTATCCACAGCGGAACGCATGGCGCGGCTTTCAAAGCTCGGCACCATCGACCTGCGCATCGACTACCTGCGCCCCGGCCGGGGCAAGCACTTCACCGCCACGGCAGTGCTGCTGCGTTCGGGAAACAAGGTAGCGGTGGTACGCTCGGAGCTGCACGCCGACGACGGAACCCTGGTGGCGGTCGGCACCGGCACTTACCTCTGCGGCTGAGCCGCCGGCACGGCCCAGATCGGTAGGGTGCGCCGCGCGCACCGTGGCGGAGCCGGGACAGTGACCCAGCCGCAAATGCCGGTGCGCACGGCGCACCCTACGACTAGCATCCGTGCGATGCGGCCGAAGGAAGGGTCAACCCCGGCTCAACCGGGTCAGTAACCTGTCCAGGGAATTGGCGAATGCCTGCCGATCCTTCTCGCCATAGGCCGCCTGGCCACCGCCCATCTGACCCTGATCGCGCAGGTCCGTGAGCAGGTTGCGCACGGCGAGGCGCTCGCCCATGTTGCGCTCGTCGAATTCGCGGCCACGGGGATCGAGGGCCACCACACCCTTTTTCACCAGGCGATCCGCCAGCGGCACATCGCTGCAGATCACCAGTTCGCCGGGCACGGCGTTCTCCACCAGGTAGTCGTCGGCCGCATCCGGCCCACTGGGCACCACCACCAGGCGCACGCAGGAAAAGGTCGGTTTGACCTGGCTCTGCCCGGCCACCAGCACCACCTCGAACTTGCGCTTCAGGGCGAACTTGATCACCTGGTCCTTCGCCGCCCGAGGGCAGGCATCGGCATCGATCCAGACGCGCATGACACTTCCTTTCAGAAAAGAAAAAGGGCGAGGAGTTTAAACCCTCGCCCCGGATTCACGCCTGGGCCACGCTGCGTTCCCGCAGCCAGCTGCGGCCGTAGAAGGCCGCAATGGCGAGCAATGCCAGCCCCTGCGCCGACAGGCTGTAGGCATCGGGATGGATGCCCAGCCAGTCGAACTCGAAGAACGGCACCGGGCGGGTGCCCAGCACGCCGGCCTCCTGCAGGGCGGCCACGCCATGACCGGCGAACACCACCGACAGGGCGCAGAGCAGGATGGCGTTGGCGCTGAAGAAGGTCCCCAGCGGGAGCTTCGCCGAGCCGCGCAGGATCACCCAGGCCAGGCCCACCAGCAGGAGCAGCGCTGCTACCGCACCGGCGATGACCATGCCATGACCGGTGGGGCCCGCCTGCAGCCAGAGGGTTTCGTAGAAGAGGATGACTTCGAACAGCTCGCGGTACACGGAGAAGAACGCCAGGGTGGCGAATCCGAAGCGGCCGCTGCTGCTCAGCAGATGCTCCTTGATGTAGCTCTGCCAGGCGGCGGCGTGGCGGCGGTCATGCATCCAGACACCGAGCCAGAGCACCATGACGCTGGCGAACAGCGCGGTGAAGCCTTCCATCAGCTCGCGCTGGGCGCCGCCGACATCGATCAGGAAGGCCGCCACGGCCCAGGTCGCGAAGCCGGCGACAATGGCCACGCCCCAGCCGATGTGGACACTGCGAACCGCGTGTTCCTGGCCGGTCTTGCGCAGGAAGGCGAGGATCGCGGCCAGCACCAGGATGGCCTCCAGGCCTTCCCGCAGGAGGATCAACAGGCTGGAGAGGAAGGTCAGCGAGCCGTTCAGGCCGTCGCCTTCCAACAGGCGACCGGACTTGTCCAGCTCGGCCTTGGCTTGCTCCAGCAACTGCGCCGCCTGGGCCACCGGCTGGCGGTCCTGCAGCGCCTGCCGGTAAGCCATCAGCGCGCGCTCGGTGGTCTTGCGCTGCACGGCGTCGAGGTTGTCGAGGGAGCTTTCCACCAGCTCGAAACCTTCCAGATACGCCGCCACCGAGAGGTCGTAGGCCTGGTCGGCTTCGCCGTCGCGGTAAGCCTTGAAGCTCTCCTCCAGGGTGTTGCGGGTATGCCCGATCAGCTCCTTGGGCCCACGCTGCTGCATGGGCGGCTGGGCACGCTGGGCGCGGAACAGCGCCTGGGCGGCAGCGCCCTGGCTGGCGCCGACTTCCTCCGGCGTGCGACCGGCCAGTTCGCCCAGCGGCATGGCATCGCCCTTCACCGACGGATCAGCGCTGAAGCCAGCGATGTAGCTCGCCAGATCCCAGCGCTGGCGATCATCCAGCTGGTCGGCGAAGGCCGGCATGTCGGTACCTTCGACGCCCAGGCCGAGGGTGTTATAGAGGTCGTAGAGGCTCATCCGGTCCATCCGCGCCTGGTCGCGCAGATTGGCCGGCGGCGGTTCCAGCCCCATGCCCGCCGGGCCGTCACCGGCACCGGCATCGCCGTGGCAGACGCTGCAATGCTGGGCATACAGCGGCGCGGCGCGGGCAGGATCGGGAGTGATGACCGGCGCCTGGCTGACCTCGTAGGCCGCGGCGAGGCGCGTGGCCAACTGGCGGGCCTGACGGGTGACGGCGGCACTGTCCTGATGAGACTCGACGGCCTGGCGCAGGCTGGCAACGCCCTGCTCCAGGTCCTTCTGGCCGTCGCGGGCCGGCAGGGCAATGATCAGGCCCTGCAACGCGCCGAGGAATTCGATCTGTTCGCGGTATTCGCTGGCGTCGATGACCTTGCCATCGACAACCGTGGCCGGGTAGTCGGCCCCGATGTAACTGAGCAGGTGCAGCGCCTGGGCGGCACCGTCGGCCGGGTCGGCCAAGAGACTGAAGCTGCAGAGCGCCATCAGCGGCATCAGCAACCAGCCGAGAATTCTCGGAGTGGGGAACATTATTCAATCTCAAATGAGAATGGGGAGTGGAATTGTTACCCTCCAAACCATTCAGCTCAACCCCGATTAGTCGGCCGCATTGCGGCGTTTTGCCGCAGCAGCGACCTGAAAGCCGCGCCACATCTGCTCTGGAAGGAATTCAGCGATGCTGGAGGTCGGAGGATTTCCGACAGGAAGGCATCCGGCGGGTATGACCCGCCGGAGGGGAGGCGCCTCAGACCGGCGCGCGACGCACGCTGGCCAGCAGGGCCGCAGCGCCCACGAACAGGGCGGCGAAGCTGCGATTCATCACCCGCTGCTGGCGCGGGGTGCGCAGCATGCGCAGGACACGGGCGGCGAGACCGGTGTAGCCAGCCATGACGATCAGGTCGACGGTGATCATGGTCACGCCCATCACCAAGTACTGCTCCACGAGCGGCGCGTGGGGGTCGATGAACTGCGGCAGCACGGCGAGCATGAAGACGATCGCCTTGGGGTTGCTGAAGTTCACCAGGAAGCCACGCAGTACCAGGGTGAGCGGGCGTCCGATGGGGCGCTCGCCGGAGCCGCTGGCCATGTCGCTGGGCAGCGCTCTCCACTGCTTCACGGCCAGGTAGACCAGGTAGACCACGCCAAACCACTTGATCAGGCTGAAGGCCAGCGCGGAGGTAGCGAGGATGGCGCCGACGCCAGCGGCGACGATGGCGATCTGCAGGGCAAGGCCAATCTGCAGGCCGAGGGCATTCCAGTAACCGCGCAGGAAGCCGTACTGCAGGCCGGAAGACATGGAGGCGATGGCACCGGCACCCGGTGACAGGCTGATCACCCAACAGGCAACCAGGAAAGCGAGCCAGGTCTGGAGCGCCATGGCAGGTACCTCTAAAGCAAAAAAGGGGAAGGCCGCTCAGCCTACCCCTTCGGAAAACCGCTGCACAGTAGCATCAGCGCCAACGGCGCACCGCCTTCTGGAAGAACAGGCTGTTGGGCACCTGCACCTGCGCACCCTGGTTGTCTTCACTGAGGTCTTCGAGGGTGGTGTAGAAGAGGTTGATGGCAATCACCCTGCCCTTCACGCCCTGCTTGTCCGCACTCTCCACCACTTCCACGCGGTCACCCATGCGGAAGGGGCCGAGGGAAAAGATCAGCACCGCGCAGAACATGTTCGACAACACGCTCCAGATCGCGAAGAAGGCCACCGCCGCCACGGCGGTGAAGCCGGTAAGGGCGGCCCAGAGCACCTCGGCGGATACACCGAAGCGTTCCAGCACCATCATGAAGGCGCTGCCGAGGATCATCCAGCGCAGCAGCCCGCGAAGCGGCAACAGCAATTCCTGGGGCAGCTGTGGATAACGCGCCCCGAGGCGGGAGATGCCCCGGGTGACGATGCGCTGCACCAGCCAGGCCAGCAGGATGATGAGGAGCACCTGGGCGGCGCGGATCAGCGGTTCGCTCCAGGCGGTGAGGAGAAGCAGGTCGTCCATCAATCCGCGGCCTCCAGTTGCCGCTGCAGCTCCTCCAGGGTTTCCAGAGCCAGGAGCCAGGCTTCTTCCAGTTCGGCCTCGCGGGCCTTGAGGCGCGCCTGCTCGGCCAGCAGGTCACGCAGTTCATCCTTGCGCGCCGCCTCGTAGAGGGCGGAGTCGCCCAGGCGCTCCTCGACGGTGGCCAGCTGCTCATGGACCTTGCCCAGGTCCTTCTCCAGCTTGTCGGCCTCCTTCTTGTGAGGTGCCAGTTGCTGGCGCAGGGCTGCGGCGGCCTGGCGCTGGGCGCGCTTGTCGGTCTTGTCCGGGTTCACCGGCGCGCTGACCACAGGCGCCTGGCGGGCGCGGTAATCCACCAACCAGCGGGCATAGTCATCCAGGTCGCCGTCGAACGACTGCACGCGACCGTCGGCCACCAACAGGAATTCGTCCGTGGTGCTCTTCAGCAGGTGGCGGTCGTGGGACACCACCAGCACGGCGCCGGCGAAATCCTGCAGGGCCATGGTCAGCGCGAGGCGCATTTCCAGGTCGAGGTGGTTGGTCGGTTCGTCGAGCAGCAGCAGGTTGGGCTTCTGCCAGGCGATCAACGCCAGGGCCAGACGCGCCTTCTCGCCGCCGGAGAAATTGGCCACGGCCTCGTCGCAACGATCGCCACGGAAATCGAAGCCGCCGAGGAAATCGCGCAGGGTCTGCTCACGCTCGCTGGGCGCGAGGCGCTGCAGGTGCAGCAGCGGGCTGGCCTTGGGGTCGAGCGCGTCCAACTGATGCTGGGCGAAGTAGCCGATGGCCAGGTTCTCGCCACATGCCAGTCGCCCGCCGAGGGGCGAGAGGTCACCGGAAAGGGTCTTGATCAGGGTGGACTTGCCCGCACCGTTGGGGCCCAGCAGGCCGATGCGCGCACCGGGCGCCAGCTGCAGTTTGACCTGCTGCAACACAGCCTTCTCGCCATAGCCGAGGCGGCCTTCGGAGAGATCCAGCAGCGGGCTGGAAATCTTGTCGGCTTCACGGAAGCTGAAGTCGAAGGGCGAATCCACATGGGCCGGTGCCAGTTCTTCCAGCCGTTCCAGGGCCTTGATCCGGCTCTGGGCCTGGCGGGCCTTGGTGGCCTTGGCCTTGAAGCGAGCGATGAAGCTTTCCATGTGCGCACGCTGCGCCTGCTGCTTCTCGTAAGCCTGCTGCTGCTGCGCCAGACGTTCGGCACGGGTGCGCTCGAAGGCCGAGTAGCCGCCACGGTAGAGGGTCAGCTTGCGCTGCTCCAGGTGGGCCACGTTATCCACCACGGAATCGAGGAAGTCACGATCGTGGGAGATCAGCAGCAGCGTGCCCGGGTAGCCCTTGAGCCACTCTTCGAGCCAGAGGATGGCGTCGAGGTCGAGGTGGTTGGTGGGTTCGTCCAGCAGCAGCAATTCGGACGGGCACATCAGCGCCTGGGCGAGGTTCAGGCGCATCCGCCAGCCGCCGGAGAAGTCACCGACGCGGCGGTCCATCTGCTCCGCCGTGAAGCCGAGGCCGGCCAGCAACTTGCGGGCACGCGCGTCGGCCGTGTAGCCGTCGGCGCTGTCGAGCTCGATGTGCAGCCGGGCGATGGCGGTGCCGTCATGGCCCGCTTCAGCCGCGGCAAGATCACGCTGCACCTGGCGCAGGTGCTGGTCGCCGTCGAGCACGTAGTCCACGGCCAGGCGCTCGAGGTTGTCCACTTCCTGACGCATGTGGGCGATGCGCCAATCCGCGGGCAACTGGCAGTCGCCGGCGTCCGGACCCAACTCGCCACGCAGCAGGGCAAAGAGGCTGGATTTGCCGGCACCGTTGGCGCCGATGAGGCCGACCTTCTGGCCGGCGTGCAGGGTCAACTCGGCGCCTTCTAGCAGGCGCTGAGGACCACGCTGTAGAGTGAGATTTTGCAGTCGGATCATGATGGCGGCGGAGTTTATCAGCTTCGCCGCGGAGTCGCCCGAGGACAGACATGCCTTCAGACCTGTGGACGTTCGCCCTGCGCCTCTACACCGAACCGGGTGTCGAGCAAGCCTGCCTGCGCCTGCAGGATCGCGGCATCGATGTCTGCCTGCTGCTCACGGCCTGCTGGCTGGGACGCTGTGGCGCGACGTTCGACACCTCACGCCTGGACGCCCTGAAGCAGGTGTGCGAGCCCTGGCAGGAACAGGTGGTCAAGCCGCTGCGCTCGTTGCGTCAGGCATGGCGCGCCCAGGCCCAGGATGATCCGGCGCTGGCGGGATTGCGGGAGCAGGTCAAGGCACTGGAACTGGAGGCCGAACGCAAATTGCTGGCACGGCTGGAAGTGGCCGCGGATGGCTGGGGGGAACGGGGTTCAGAACAGGTCGAAGCCTGGCTTCTGGGGAGCCACCCAGGACTGGAAGGAGCGGACCGCGACGCGCTTGATCTACTGCGCGTCGCGGCCCAGGCGCTTTAGTTCGACGGCGAGGTCGGGGAAGCGCCGTTGCTGCTGGCGGGCGACACGCTGGCAACCGGAGCGGCGGCCGGCGCCGGCGCGGCCGGAGCAACGGTAGCGGGCTTGGCGGCCGGAGCCGGGGCAGGGGCCGGAGCAGCGGGTTTCGCGGCAGCGGGCTTGGCCGGGGCAGCGGGCTTCTTCACCGCCGGCTTGGCGGCAACTTTCTTCGCGGCAGGCTTGGCGGCCGGCTTCGCAGCAGCAGGCTTGGCTGCAGCAGCCGCTGCCGGTTTGGCGGCGGGTTTTGCTGCGGGCTTGGCCGCTGCAGCGGGTTTCGCAGCGCTGGCAGCCGGCTTCGCGGCAGGCTTGGCGGCGGGCTTCGCAGCAGGTTTCGCAGCCGCTTTGGCCGCAGGCTTGGCGGCCGGTTTGGCAGCGGGCTTGGCGGCGGCGGTCTTCGCGGCCGGCTTGGCTGCAGGCTTCGCAGCGGCAGTCTTCGCGGCCGGCTTGGCTGCGGGCTTGGCAGCGGAAGCCTTGGCAACCGGTTTGGCTGCAGGCTTGGCAGCGGCAGCCTTGGCAACCGGTTTGGCTGCAGGCTTGGCAGCGGCGGTCTTCGCAACCGGCTTGGCTGCAGGCTTGGCAGCGGCAGCCTTGGCAACCGGTTTAGCGGCGGGCTTGGCAGCCGGCTTCGCGGCAGCGGTCCTCGCGGCAGGCTTGGCGGCGGCAACCTTGGCAGCCGGTTTCGCAGCAGGCTTGGCTGCGGCTTTGGCAGCAGGTTTGGCTGCCGGCTTGGCAGCAGCTTTTGCAGCAGGTTTAGCCGCGGCTTTGGCAGCAGGCTTGGCCGCCGCCGACTTGGCTTCGCGGCTGCCCAGCGCCTTGCTGGCGGCCTCGCGTACCTTGCCGACGCCCTGGGCGAGCTTCAGGCTCTCCTGGGAGTCACGCTTGAGCTGAGCGATGTAGGCGCGGGTTTCGGACTGACGATTCTTCAAGGTGTCCAGCAGGGCTTCGAGCTCGCCGATGCTGTCCTTGGCCTTGGCTTGTGCCTTGGCCTTGCCGGCCTTGGCCGCATCCTGCAGCTTGGTGCGCGCAGCGTGGAGTTTTTCCTGGGCCTTGCCGCGCTGCTTCTCCAACTTGGTCAGCAGCTGTTCAGCATCGACCGATGCCTGGGCGCAGGCTTTTTCGAGGTGTTCGAGCAGACTGTGGGACAGTTGATGCAACAGGTGCAGCGGGGTGCTAACAGGCTTCTTCTTGGCCGACATGGTATGCCTCCTGGCGGGCGTTATTTGGCCCATACTAGTCGCCTGTTTCGCGAGTCGCCAGAGGCCGCGCCATTCCGCCCGCCGTGGCTTTGCGACTGATTGCCGGCACACGGTTTCTCGCTTGCGATGGGGACATGGAAATGCAAGGCCGGAAACCGGTATTGCGCCAACCGCTGCGAGACGCCAGGAAGGCTCTGGAATCAGGGGTGCAGAGGTTCTCTCGCACCCCAGCTCCGGTGCCGGGCAGGACGGTTATCAGGCCGGTTGCGAGGCCTGACCCTGGTGGGCGTTGTGCAGCACTTCGATCAGGCAGTCTTCCAGCTCGAAGCGTTCATGAAGCAACTGCCCGAGATTGCTCAGCTCGGTCGTCAGGCAGAGGTCACGGCAATCGCCGTTGTCGCAACGGTCGTTGAAGGCCAGGGCGACTTCGGTGATGACTTCGATGCGGGGATAGATTTGCTTGGCGAGGTCAAGGCCGCGCTGGTCACCGAAGGCTTTCGCCTCGTTGAGCAGTTGCTCGTAGACCTCGAAGTGCCCTGCGGAAACATAGTCCAGCAGGACCTCACAAAACCTTTGCAGCGCTTCTGCGTTGGCGCTGGGTGCCTGTGGTTTTTCGCTCAGCGAGCTGTACACGCGGATCAGCTCATGGCGCTCCTGCAGCCAGCGGTCGATCAGCTGGTGCACGCCACCCCAACGTTCCTGAGCGTTCTGGCAACTTTCGAGCATGGTGACGACCTCACTTCCCTAATTCGGTAATGCCGTTATACGTCTGCTCCGAGACGGTTTTTTGTCGACCGGTGCAAGATCCTGGGAAGACACCGCCAAAACGGCAATATTCCGGCGGCGCGTGCGGGCCAGATTATGCCCGCCGGGCAGTGCCATCAAGGCGCTGACGGGAAAAAATTCATACGGGCGTTTAAACGACAGGCCGCGGCCCGTCTGGCCGGAGACCTTGAAGGACTCGCAGGGGACGAGGGCAGAGGAAGAGGCGGGGAAACAGCGCGTTGAGGGACACGACAAAGGGCGCGCGGAGCAGCCACGCGCCCTGGATTTTCACGCGCGGCGCAGCAGCTGATAGAGGGAGAAAAGGATGCAGCCGGCGAAGGCCAGCAGGCTCCACTCGGGGATGCTCATGCCGAAGAGGGTCCAGGTCACTTCCGCACAATCGGCCGTGCCATGGAGCATGGTTTTGACGATCTCCAGGAAGGGCCACGCTTCGATCATGTAGTCGAAGCTCGGCAGGCAGGCGGGCAGTTGGTCCGCCGGCACGCTCTGCAACCAGATCTGGCGCCCGGCCGCAGCCGTACCACCCACGGAGAACAGCAGCGCAAAGGCCGCATAGACACGACGGCCGACACGCTCCGGACCATGCAGGGAGGCGATCATGCACACCACGCCGAAGGCGATGATGAAGACGCGCTGGACGATGCACAGCGGGCAGGGTTCGAGGCCGAGCGCATGCTCGAGATAAAGCGCACCGCCCATGATGGCGACGCAAGCGAGAAAGGCGAGGAAGAAGAGCGAACGCGGGCTTGCCAGAGACATGGCGGCTCCGTTGGGTTATCGGGAAGGGCGTTACGGTAGTGGAAAGGGCCTCTGGCTTTCAAGGCGACCGTCTAGGCTGGGAAGGGTTGCCTGTCCGGAGAACACCGCCATGCGTCGGCTGCTCATTCTCTCGCTGCTCCTGCTGCCCTGGCTGGCCAACGCCGCACTGCCCCTGGACCGCATCCGGCTGCCCGAGGGCTTTCGTATCAGCCTCGTGAGCGACCAGTTGCCCAACGCCCGGGAGATGACCTGGGGCGCGCGGGGCACCCTGTTCGTCGGCAGCAATGCCGCCGGCAAGGTCTATGCGTTGGACCCTGCCAGCGGCAAGGTCCGCATCGTCGCCGACGACCTACAGCTGCCGGTGGGCGTGGCCTACAAGGACGGTGATCTGTACATCTCTGCGGTCAGCCGCATCCTGCGGCTGCGCGGCATAGAGTCGCGGCTCGACTCGCCGCCGAAACCCGAAGTGGTCTTCGCGGGCTTTCCGAAGGAAACCCACCACGGCTGGAAATTCATCGCCTTCGGCCCCGACGGCAAGCTCTATGTGCCGGTCGGCGCGCCCTGCAACATCTGCGCACGAGACCCGGACGTTTATGCCGCCATCCACCGCATGAACCCTGACGGCAGCGGCCTGGAACTGGTAGCTCGTGGCGTGCGCAACTCTGTGGGCTTCGACTGGCACCCGCAGACGGGCGAGCTCTGGTTCAGCGACAACGGTCGCGACCTGATGGGCGACGACGTGCCGGACTGCGAATTGAACCGCCTGGAAAAAACCGGCCAGCACTTCGGCTTCCCCTATTGCCACGGCGGCGACGTGGCCGACCCCGAATTCTCCCAGCGCCCCTGCAGCGACTTCGTCGCCCCGGTGGCGAAGCTGGGCCCTCATGTGGCGCCGCTGGGCCTGCGCTTCTACACCGGCCAGCAGTTTCCCGAGGCGTACCGGAATAACCTGTTCATCGCCGAGCACGGCTCCTGGAACCGCAGCGAGAAGATCGGATACCGGATCAAGCGGGTGGAGCTCAATGAGGATGGCAGCCTGAAACGCCAGAGCGTGTTCGCCGAAGGCTGGCTGGAGGATGGCGAAGTCTGGGGGCGGCCGGCGGATGTGCTGGTAACGCCCGACGGCGCGCTGCTGGTCAGCGATGACTACGCCGGGGCCATCTACCGCATCGACTACGTGGGTCGTTAGACGGTGACCAGCCCGTAGGATGGGTAGAGCGGAGCGAAACCCATGCTGTCGGATCGATGGGGTGAGACCTCCACTGTGCGAGAAGTCATTCGAGAACCGGACCGCAGGCCCCACCGCTGACTGTAGCCACCGCGCAAGACGGTAACGAAAAAGGCCCGGGGATTTCCCGGGCCTTCTTGTCTCAGGCGATCTTCTCCGCCGGCAGCGGCAGGGCCGGCAGGCGCTGGTCCAACAGGCCGAGGCCTTCCTGGAACAGTTGGTTGCTGCGCTCCACTTCACCCAGCTGCGCCAGCAGGCGGGCCAGTTCGGCACAGGTCTCGGGGTCGCGGCGGGAGCTCAGGCTGCTTTCGAAATACTCCCGTGCCTTGCCCCAGAGGCGGTTGCGCAGACACAGGCGGCCCAGGGTGAGGAGCAGCGTGGCGTCGCTGGCGTGTTCCTTCAGCCAGCCCTCGGCGGTCTGCAACTGGCGCGACGGATCGCGGCCGCGCAGCAGGCCATAGAGCCGCACCAGACCGTCATCGTGACCGCGCTTGATGGCGGTACGGACCGATTCCTCGGCCTCTTCCTCGGCCCCCAGGCGACGCAGTTGCTCGGCGAACGCCAGCACCAGGCGAGGCTCGTTCCGCTGCGCAGCGGTGAGCTGCTGCCAGGCGCGCGTCAGGGGCTGCAGGGCAGTCTCCCCTTCGTTCAGGCCTTCTTCGCCAGCCTGGTACAGGCGGGCACTCCAGGCACGCAGTTCCAGCTCCGCCAGCTGGTTTTCCGGCAGCGCTTTTTCCTTGCGCAACGTCGGCAGCAAGCCCACCACCGACGCCCAGTCGTCACGCACTTCGTGCAGGTGCAGCAACTGACGCAGCACCTGGTGGTGGCGGGGATGGCGCTCGTGAACGGCGTTGAGGGTCTCCAGGGAGGCCGCCGAATCGCCACGATCCAGTTGCAGTTCCGCGTGGGCCAGGGCAATGGCCAGTTCGGCCTGCGGCTGTCGCTCGAGGGCACGCTCCAGCAGGCGCTCGGCTTCATCGCTCTGGCCGATCTTCTGCGCGGCGCGGGCAGCGCCCAGGTAGTAGATCAGCGGCTGCGGGTCATTTTCCGCGGCGCGCTTGAGGTGGCGCAGGGCACGGGCCCAGCGACCTTCGGCCAGGTCCAGCAGGCCTTGCTCGGAGGCCAGCCGGGCGCGGCGGCGGGCATTGCGCCGGGACCAGGGATTGACCACGCCACCCGACACCACCACCAGCCGAAGCAGGTAGCGCAGGCCGGTGAACAGCAGCCAGAGCGCCGTCAGCAGGGCCAGGGTTGCCCAGAGGGTGGACTCGTAGCGGAAGCCTTTGTACGCGATCAGCACGTAGCCCTTGTGCTGGGCCACCGCCATGCCGATGAGGGTGACGGCCGCGCCGATCACCAGGAGGATCAGCAGGACCTTGAGCAAGCGTTTCATTGGCCGGTCTCCTGGGCCGGCTCGGCCGCTTTCGGCTCCCCGGATTCGGCTGCCGCCCCCGGGGTGCGTTGCAGGTAGGCCTGCAGCGCAGTCAGCGCCGGAGTCAGGTCGGGCGCCTGCACTTCCACCGGCTGGCCCGCGAGTTCATCGAGGCGCGCCAGCAGGGCGCGGCTGTCGGGGTTCTCTTCGTTGAAGTGCCCCTTCAGCACCTCGCGCGCCTGGCGCAGGGAATGCTGGTAGACCTGGGTCTGGCCATGCAGGGCGCCCCACTGGGCCTGCTCCAGGGCCAGAGACAGGGCCAGGCGGACCTGGGACAGGTTCTGCCCGGACAGCAGCGGCTTGATGTCCTGGTCAGCGTTCAGTTGGATACGGAAGTAGTGGGAAAGCTTTTCCAGCCACTCGGACCAGCGACTGCCGCCATCGCCTTCGGCGGCCATGTCCAGCAGCACGCCACCCTTGTCTTCGAAGGCGGGCACCAGCGGGTTGAGCTGGGCGGCCTGATCACGCAGGGCGCCCAGTTGCAGGAAGAGGCCGGTGCGATCCGGCTGCTGGGTGCTGCGCAGGGCCACCAGGCTCTTCGCCAGCTGTTCGCGGGCGGCGTAGGCGGCGGGGTCGTCCTGCTCGCGGAGGATGTCGTCGGCGGCCTGCACCAGCGCGGTGGCGCTGTAGATGTCCTGCAGCGCCGAGAGACGCAGGCTGGCCAGGCGCAACAGGTGCTCTGCCTCAGTGAGGCGCCAGTCCTTGCGGCTGGCGCCGAGGATGGTTTCCAGACGCTGACGCAGCTGCTGCTGATCACCCTGGAGGTCCACCAGCAGGCGACGACGCTCGTCCAGCTCTGCTGCGCTGGGCAGCTCGGCCAGACGCTCGGTGAGCTGCTGCTCGCGCTGGGCCAGAGCTCGGGTCTGGCCACGGGCATCCTCGACCATGTTGAGCTGCTGCTGGTCACGGGCTTCCAGGCTGCGCACCTGCCAGAGGCCCCAGCCGCCCACGGCGATGCCGGCGGCGCCCAGCAGCAGGGCGAACAGGGCCAGGCCATTGCCTCGTGGGGCGGACGCAGCGCTGGTGGTGACGGGCTCGGTGGCTACGGTGTGTTGCTCTTGTTTCGGGGCTTCTGCTTCGCTCACGTATCCATCCTTCGCATCAAAGGGTCGGCGCTGGATGCTGCCTGAGCGCCGCCAGCAAGGCCGCGGCACTGGCGCCACGGCAATCCACAACGTTATGGGCACCCGCTTCGACGGCCTGCTCGGCCACGCGCGGGCTGGGTACGAACAAGGTGAGGCGGGCCAGGTCGGCCCAGGCATCACCGGCCAGACGCTGGAGGTTTTCCAGGCCCTGGCCACTGCTGACCACCAGGCCGTTCAGGCGTTCCGCCGCGACCCGCTGTGCCAGGGTGCCCGCCGGGTAGTCCGGCAGGCAGCGCCGGTAGAGTTCCAGATAGTCGACCGCGACGCCTTGGCCGCGCAAGCGATCGGCGAGGAATTCTCGGCCACCCTCGCCGCGCATGATAAGGACCTTTGGATCGTGGACAGCCAACGCATCCGAAAACGCTGACAACGACAGTAGAGCCTCGCTGTCATCCCCGCTGGCCGGCCAGGAAGTGGGCAAGCCGTAGTCTTCGAGAATGGCCCCGGTGGCCGCGCCAACGCTGAACCAGTGCTGTTCCGCAGGCGGCTGCGGCCAGTAGCGATCGAGCAGTTCGATGCCCAGGCGCGCCGCCGGCTTGCTCACCACCACCACCGCGCAATAGCGGTCCAGGTCGAAGATGGTGCTGCGTTGTTCCGGCGTCTCTTCCAGGGGTTCGATGGCCAACAGCGGCAAGCTGCTGCTGAAGACCTGCTGTTCGGCCAGGGACGCGGCCAGGGCTTCGCACTCCTCGCTGGGGCGCGTCAGCAGCAACCGCCAGCCCGTCACGGGTGACCGGCCTCGCCATAGATGGCCTTGAGGATGTCCCCGGCGCCCTGTTCCAGCAGCTCATCCGCCACCTTGACCCCCAGGGCTTCGGCGTCGGCGAGCGCGGCACGGGCCTCGGCGCGCAGCAACGCGCCGCCGTCGGGTTGGCCCACCAGACCACGCAGCCAGAGCTGGTCGCCCTCGATCACCGCATAGCAGGCGATGGGCACCTGGCAGCCGCCGTTGAGGTGCTTGTTCAGGGCACGCTCGGCGGTGACGCGCAGGGCGGTGGCCTCGTGGTGCAGCGGCGCCAGCAGGGCATGGATCTCGCTGTCGGCGGTGCGGCACTCGATGCCCACGGCACCCTGGCCGCCCGCTGGCAGGCTGTCTTCGACGCTGATGGAAGAGCGGATGCGGTCTTCGAAACCGAGGCGGATCAGGCCGGCGGCAGCCAGGATGATGGCGTCGTACTCACCGGCATCCAGCTTGGCCAGGCGGGTGTTCACGTTGCCCCGCAGGAACTGGATCTTCAGGTCCGGCCGGCGGGCCAGCAACTGGGCCTGGCGGCGCAGGCTGGAGGTGCCGACCACGCTGCCGGCAGGCAGGGCGTCGAGGCTGTCGAAGCGGTTGGAGACGAAGGCGTCGCGCGGGTCTTCGCGCTCGCAGATGCAATAAAGGCCAAGGCCTTCGGGGAAGTCCATCGGCACGTCCTTCATGGAGTGCACGGCGATATCGGCCTCGTTCTCCAGCAGGGCGGTTTCCAGTTCCTTCACGAACAGACCCTTGCCACCGATCTTCGCCAGGGGCGCGTCGAGCAGCTTGTCACCCTTGCTGACCATGGGCACCAGGCTGACCTTGATGCCGGGGTGAGCGTCCTCCAGACGGGCTTTGACGTGTTCGGCCTGCCACAGGGCCAGGGCACTCTTTCGGGTGGCGATGCGGATCTCGCGGGACATGGTCACTTCCGGAAACGGTGATGACCGAAATCATAACAGGCCCGCGCTCTGGCCGGGCGCGGGCGGATGTCGCGGAGCGACACTCGTTTGCGAAGAAACGCTATGGGTGGGGAGCGGGCCGACTGGCGGCAGCCCGCTAGAGGTTGTTCATCAGTTTGCGCACGCCGGCGACATGGCGGCGGCTGACGGTCAGGGCGTCGCCATTGAGGCCCTTCAAGTAGAGCTGGAAATGGCCGAGGGGGGTGCGTTGCAGACGCTCGATGCGCTCTCGGGCCACCAGGGCGTTGCGATGGATGCGCACGAAGCGGTCGCCGAACTCGTCTTCCAGCGCCTTCAGCGGCTCGTCCAGCAGGACTTCGCCGTGCTCATGGCGCAGGGTCACGTACTTGTGGTCGGCGATGAAATAGACCACCTGATCCAGGGGGATCAGCTCGATGCCTTTCCGGGTTCGCGCGCTGATGTGGCTTCGGGGACCGCTCCCGCTGACCGCGGCGGGACGGGTCAGCGCAGCGAGTTGCACGCGGTTCGGTCGCTCGGCCTTCTTCAGTGCCTCGGCGAGTGACTCGGACCGTACGGGTTTGACCAGATAGCCCACGGCGCTGACCTGGAAGGCCTCCAGGGCGAATTCGTCATGGGCGGTGCAGAAGATCACGGCCGGCGGCGCCTCTCGCTCGCACAGTCGGGCGGCTACCTGCAACCCGTCCAGGCCGGGCATGCGAATGTCGAGCAGAACGACATCCGGCTTGAGGCTGTCGATCAGGGTGAGCGCCTCCTCGCCATTGCTGGCGGCAGGCTCCAGGACACGGTACCCCTCGAGGTCGCCGACAAGACGGCTGAGGCGCTCGCGGGCCAGGGGTTCATCGTCGACGATCAGGACATTCATATCGCACGGGCTTCCTGCGTGAGTCTCGCACAAGGATAGCGTAGACAGGTGAAGTGGCGGCCGTCACGGCGCTCCACGCTGAGACTTGCCCGCGGTCCGAAAAGTGCCGTCAGACGCGCGTCGATATTGCGTAGAGCCTGCTGGGTTCCACGCGATGGCGACTGCCCCTGGACCTCTTCGTAAGGGTTGCTCACGCAGAGGCGGAACATGCCATCGCGGTAATTCGCTTCGATCCGTACCAGCCCCCCTTCGATGCGTGGCTGGATGCCATGGATCAGGGCGTTCTCCAGCAAAGGTTGCAGCGTCAACTGAGGGATGGGCAGATCGTCCGGAACTTCATCCACCTGCCAATCCAACTGTAGCCGTTCTCCGAGACGATATTGTTCGATCGAGAGATATCGTTTCGCCAGCTCCAGTTCCTCGCCCCAGTCGATCAGCGTGCCGGGCTTGGCCAGGCTGGCACGGAAGATGTCGGATAGGTCGAGCACAGCCTGCTCCGCCTTGTCCGGATCGATCACCACCAGGCTGGCGATGCTGTTCAGGCTGTTGAAGAGAAAGTGCGGGCGGATGCGCGCCTGCAAGGATTCGATGCGCGCCCTGAGCTCGGCCTGCTGCTGCTTGCGCCACTGGCTCTGCAGGTAGAAGTAGCGCAACAGCAGAGCCGACATGATCAGGCTGATGAGCCCGTGCCGCAGATAGAGATTGACCTCGCCGCTGCGCGGCAGCGGTCCACCGAGATCGAAGTAGTCCGCCACCGCGGTGCCGGCCAGGGTCAGGCCCACCACCAGGGCGCAGCACAAACCGCCCGCCAATGCCGCCCGCAGCCGCGCCAGCAGCGGACGCAACTGGCAGAGCACGGCGGCGGACAGCAGCACAATCCACTGAACGAAGAGGGAGGTCAGGGCCAGGCGCACCCAGTTGAAATTGGGCAGCATGGGCTCGGCGAGCACCAGCACCAGCACCAGCAGCTCCGCCAGCAGCACCAGGCCGAGCAGGGCCTCGGGCAGGCACAGCTCCGGCAGAAAGAAGTCGTCGTTGGCGATTTTGGAGCGCGCTTTGTGCTTCAGGCGATCTGGCATCCCGGACATTTCCCCAATGGCCCGGCAGGCGACTGGCCAGGGTCGCCGGGCAAAAGCCTGTACTGAACCATCAAATCCTCGGCGCGTCCGTGAAGGCCCCGGCATTCTGCCCTGGCTCCAACCGGACAGGCCGCGCCGGTTTTGCCGGCAACACTGTTATTATCGACGGTATTTTCCGGCCCATCGGCTTTCTTTCACCTTCCTCACCGAGTGAACCCATGAGCACCGACAAGACCAACCAGTCCTGGGGTGGCCGCTTCAGCGAGCCCGTCGACGCCTTCGTCGCCCGTTTCACCGCGTCCGTTGACTTCGACAAGCGCCTGTACCGCCACGACATCATGGGCTCCATTGCCCACGCCACCATGCTGGCACAGGTCGGCGTGCTCAGCGAAACGGAGCGCGATGCCATCATCGACGGCCTGAAGCAGATCCAGGGCGAGATCGAGGCCGGCAGCTTCGAATGGCGCGTGGACCTGGAAGACGTGCACATGAACATCGAGGCGCGTCTGACCGACCGCATCGGTGTCACCGGCAAGAAACTGCACACCGGTCGCTCGCGCAACGACCAGGTGGCCACTGACATCCGCCTGTGGCTGCGGGACGAAATCGACACCATCCTCGGTGAAATCACCCGCCTGCAGCAGGGCCTGCTCGGCCTGGCCGAAGCGGAAGCCGGCACCATCATGCCGGGCTTCACCCACCTGCAGACCGCCCAGCCGGTGACCTTCGGCCACCACCTGCTGGCCTGGTTCGAAATGCTCAGCCGCGACTACGAGCGCCTGGTGGATTGCCGCAAGCGGGTCAACCGCATGCCCCTGGGTTCCGCTGCCCTGGCCGGCACCACCTACCCCATCCAGCGCGAGATCACCTGCCAGCTGCTGGGCTTCGATGCCGTCGGCGGCAACTCCCTGGACGGCGTGTCCGACCGTGACTTCGCCATCGAATTCTGCGCCGCCGCGAGCCTGGCGATGATGCACCTGTCGCGCTTCTCCGAAGAACTGGTGCTCTGGACCAGCGCCCAGTTCCAGTTCATCGACCTGCCCGACCGCTTCTGCACTGGCTCCTCGATCATGCCGCAGAAGAAGAACCCCGACGTGCCCGAACTGGTACGCGGCAAGTCCGGCCGGGTGTTCGGTGCCCTCACCGGCCTGCTGACCCTGATGAAGGGCCAGCCGCTGGCGTACAACAAGGACAACCAGGAAGACAAGGAACCGCTGTTCGACGCCGCCGATACCCTGCGCGATTCCCTGCGCGCCTTCGCCGACATGGTCCCGGCCATCAAGCCCAAGCGCGAGATCATGCGCGAAGCGGCCCGCCGCGGCTTCTCTACCGCAACTGACCTGGCCGACTACCTGGTGCGCAAGGGCCTGCCCTTCCGCGACTGCCACGAGATCGTCGGCCACGCGGTGAAATACGGCGTGGACACCGGCAAGGACCTGGCCGAGATGAGCCTGGACGAGCTGCGCAAGTTCAGCGACCAGATCGGTGACGACGTCTTCGCCGTGCTGACCCTGGAAGGCTCGGTCAACGCCCGCGACCACATCGGCGGCACCGCGCCGAACCAGGTGCGCGCCGCTGTCCAGCGCGGCAAGGACCTGCTGGCCGCACGCTGATCGCCGTTTCGCCTCGCACCACTGGCCGGGTTCGCCCGGCCAGCTCCCCTCCTCCGGCATGAGTCAGCGGCAAACCTGCCGGGATCATCGAGGACTCACCGCAATCACGCGGCGAACCCTGCAACACCTCCGCCCCGCCTCCCGCCATCCCGCAATCACAGGGCGCCCCGCCGCGCGAGCAGGCATGGCACACTCCCGCCATCGCAACCCGGGAACCCGCCATGACCGACGATATTGATGACGGCGACGAAGCCTTCGCCGAGGCCACCCTGATCCAGGCCATCGAGAACCAGATCGAAGCCGGCGAACCGCCCGCCGCCCGCGCCACCTTCAACAAACTGACCCTGGTGGGCTACGAGCGCGAGGAAATCCTCGAGCTGATGGCCCTGGTGCTGGCCCACGAGATCAACGCCATGCTCGCGGCCGACCGCCCCTTCGACGGCGAATGGTACGAAAGGGCCTTGCGGGCACTGCCCGACCTGCCGGAAGATCAGGCCTGACCTCGCCTACACGCCAAAGACTCCAGACTCCCAGCCGGCAGCCGCCGGCCTTTGCGGTACAACAAGAACTAGGAGCGACCATGGTCTTCACCCCCGAACTCATCGCTGAATTCGAATTGCTGGCGCTGTTCAACCTGGACAACACCCAGGAGGGACTGAAAGTTCACAACAACGCCAACCCCAGAGCCCAGGCCGCCGTCATGCGACTGCATCAGAAAGGCCTGATCACCCAACCCGACGGCGGCTACCTGACCAGCCTCGGCCTCGATGCGGCCGAACACGTCCAGGCCCTGCGCACCATCCTCCTGCCCCAACCCGCCTGACGGGGTTGCCGCTCAAGTCGGCAACACTGCGGGCGATACAATGCGGACGCCTGCCGGCAGTGAAGGCTGCCGGTCGGGCTTCCAGCATCGGGACAAGAAAACAGCATGACGCGCACCCAGGAAATTCGCCCGGACATCGAAGACGGTATCGACCGTAAGGTTCTCGCGCAGCTGCGCGCCCGCTTCCTCAAGGTCAACAGTGGCCGCCTGGACCGTGCCATGCACGCGCTGTCCACCCGCCAGCAGTTGGTGCTGAAGCTGTTGCCGCTGCTGTTCCACGTCAATCACCCACTGCTGCCCGGCTATGTCTCCGGCACCACACCCGCCGGCGTGGCGGCCTTCGAGCCCGACGACGAACTGCTGGCCGAAGCCCAGCGCCTCACCCGTTCCTTCGCCTACAAGGCACGCCGCGGTCCGCAACCGACGCCCATCCACGGCCTGTTCCTGATGGGCAGCCTCGGCACCGTGGCCCAGGCGGAGCAGAGCGACATGGATATCTGGGTCTGCCACGACCCGGAGCTGGATGCCGCCGCCACCGCCGAGCTCCAGCGCAAGTGCACCGCCCTGGAGGAGTGGGCTGCCACCCAGGGGGCCGAGGCGCATTTCTTCCTGGTCGACCCGGCTCGCTTCACCCAGGGTGATCGCGAGGCGAAGCTGACCTCCGACGACTGCGGCACCACCCAGCATTACCTGCTGCTGGACGAGTTCTACCGCACCGCCATCTGGCTGGCCGGGCGCACACCGCTCTGGTGGCTGGTGCCGGTCTACGAGGAGGCGCGCTACGACGAGTACGCCCGCACCCTGCTGTCCAAGCGCTTCATCCGCGCCGACGATGTGCTGGACCTCGGCCACCTGGCGCAAATCCCGCCAGGCGAGTTCATCGGCGCCAGCATGTGGCAGCTGTATAAAGGGATCGAGTCACCCTACAAGTCGGTGCTCAAGCTGCTCCTCACCGAGGTCTACGCCAGCGAACACCCCCAGGTGGCGTGCCTGTCCCTGCGCTTCAAGGAAGCGGTCTACGCCAACCGCCTCGACCTCGACGAACTGGACCCCTACATGGTGGTGTACCGCCGCCTTGAGGAGTACCTGCGCGGGCGCAACGAACCCGAGCGCCTGGAGTTGATCCGTCGCTGCCTCTATCTGAAGGTCAACAAGAAACTCAGCCGCCCGCCGGGCAACCGCAGCAAGAGCTGGCAACGCCTGCTGCTGGAACGCCTGACCGCCGAGTGGCACTGGCAGCCGCGCCAGTTGGCGATGCTCGACAGCCGCAGCCAGTGGAAGGTACGCCAGGTGATGGCCGAACGCCGCGCCCTGGTCAACGAACTGACCTACAGCTACCGCTTCCTGTCCCAGTTCGCCCGCAACGAGCAGGCCATCGGCACCCTCAGCAGCCGCGACCTGGGCGTGCTCGGCCGGCGTCTCTACGCCGCGTTCGAACGCAAGGCCGGCAAGGTGGAATTCATTAACCCCGGAATCGCCCCGGACATCGCCGAAGACACCCTCACCCTGGTGCAGGCCCCCAGCCCGGAGGCCGAAGGCGAAACCCAGTGGGCGCTCTACCCGGGCAGTTTGAACGCCCTGGAATGGCGGGATTTCGCGCCCATCAAGCGCAGCCGGGAGCTCATCGCCCTGCTCGCCTGGTGCCACCGCAACGGCGTGATCGACGCCGGCACCCGTCTCTCCCTGCATCCGGGCACCAGCGACCTGACCGAATTCGAGCTGTCCAACCTGCTGACCAGTCTGCAGCAGGCCTTCCCCCTGCCCCTGGCCCCGGTGGATGAGAACGCCCTGCTGCGTGCCGGCGTGCCATCGGAAGTGCTGTTGCTGGTGAACGTCGGCGTCGACCCGCTGAAGCACCACAGCCAGAAAAACCTCCACCTGACCACCGAACGCACCGACGCCCTGGGCTATTCCGGGGTGCGCGAGAACCTGGTGCTGACCATCGACCAGGTGACCCTGAACAGCTGGAATGAAATGCTGGTGACCCGCTACGACGGCCCCGACGCCCTGGTCGCCTGCCTGCGGGACTACCTCAACAGCCTGCCTGCCGGTGGCGGCCAGGCGGCTCTGCGGGTGCGCTGCTTCTGCCGCAACCGCGCCCAGGCGATCAGCCAGCGGGTGGAGGAATTGTTCGGCGATGCCCAGGCGCTGCTCAACGTCGCCGGTGTGCCGCGCTTCCTGTTGCAGATCCAGCAGCGTTTCCATGTGTTGCAACTGGAGCCGGGACAGGTCGCCCACGCCAGCCTGGCGGACCTGCCGGCACTGGTGGAACACCTGGGACGCGACCTGCCGGGTTACAGCCCGCTGCAACTGGACCGCCATGCCCTGACAGACCACGACCTGGCGGTGATTCTGCCGCTGGGCCGCGCCAACTGCATCCAGGTGTTCTACCGCCAGGACGGTGACAGCGCCGAGATCAGCCTGCTCGACGAGCACAACGCCCTGTGGCGCCAGCGCCTGCCCTTCCGCGACGAACAGAGCCTGCTGACCCCGCTGCATCGTTTCCTGCAGTCCTTGCTCTACCGCCGCAACGCCCTGCTGCCGCTGGACAGCCCCCAGCCAGCACCGTCGCCGGAAATCGCCTACTACGAGGTGGTGCGTCAGGGCCGCCAGCTTGAACGCCGCGCGCCGCCTTCCGCCGGGGTGACCCATCCCTTCTACGACGTGCAGGCCATCGTCGAGCCGGCCGAGCCGGGCACCGTGCACGTCACGCTGTACTGCAACCACCGGGAATTCTCCGAACTGGAGTACGGCAGCGGACTGTTCGCCGCCGTGGCCCGGCACATCCTCGCCCAGCGCCGCTCGCCGGAGCGCTACCCCTGCTACATCACCGACCTCGACTTGTCGCGGGTGCAGGGCAAGGGCCACGCGCAGACGGTCCACTACCTGCGCTACAAGGTGGAGCTGGAGGAAAGGTTGAACAGGGCATTGCGGGATAGCTGATTCAGCTCTGCAGGCCCCGTAGGATGGGTGGAGCGGAGCGATACCCATGCGGACAGGGCTGATGGGTATCGCAAGCTCCACCCATCCTACGAACTACCCATCCTACGAACTGCCGCAGGGCGGATCAGCGGGCGTATTCGCCAGCCGCCTCGGGCTGGTACTCGACGTCCAGCAGGGTCAGCTTGAGGGTCTTGCCACCCGGCACAAGCCAGTCGATGTGCTGGCCGACGGACAGGCCGAGCAGCGCGCAGCCCACCGGGGCGAGGACGGATACCTTGCCCTCGCCACCCGCTTCGTCCGGATAGACCAGGGTCAGGTGGTAGTCCTTGCCGCTACCTTCCTCACGGCAATGCACCCGCGAATTCATGGTGACGACGCCCGGCGGAACCTCCTCATGGCCGACCACCTGGGCGCGAGCCAGCTCGCGTTCCAGCGCCTCGGCGGCGGGGCCGAACTCCTCCAGGCTGTCGAGCAGGCGCTCCAGGCGTTGCAGGTCGAGACGGGTGATGGTGATGGACGGCTGGGTGTTCATGGCGAACGCGCGACTCCTTGTTCTGGTTGCGAAAAAAGCGAAACCCCGCCCGAAGGCGGGGTTTCAGATTCTGTCTGCCCGGACAAATTGCCCGGAGTCCCGACAGTACGTCAGCGTGGCGGCGATTGGCAAGACCGCTCGGTCAACCCGGCGTCGGGCGCCGTCGCTGCTGGGCCGCAGCGCAGATTTCACGGCGGCGCGGGTCGCTGGCCTGGCCCCATTCGCAGATTTCCGCCAGGGTCCGGCCGCATCCTACGCAGACGTCGGTATCGTCCAGACAACAGCGTCGGACGCACGGCGACGGGTGCCGTGCCGGTGGCGCGGTGTCAGAGTTCGTCGAACTCAAGGTCTTCGCCCGCCTGCTCGCGGGTCACACGGCTGAGCAGCTCGCCCAGGGGCTCGTCGCTGCTGTCACAGATCCAGCGTCCGCTGGCTTCGTCGTAATCGAAGTGGAAGCCCCCCGAACGCGCCGCCACCCAGAGCTGACGGAGCGGCTCCTGGCGGCTGAGGATCACCTGGCTGCCGTTCTCGAAACGCACGGTGAGCACACCGCCGCTGTTTTCCAGGTCCAGATCCAGGTCGCTGTCATCGAATGCGTCTTCCACGCGTTCCTGGGTTTCGTCGACCAGGTCGTGGAATCGGGCTTCGCTCAAACTCATCAGGGTTTACCTCAGGGCATTTGGGGGTAAAGGGCGACGGTACTCGCCGAGGCTTTGTCCGGTCCAGCGGCGGAAGGCACGCCCCAGGGAACCGGGCTCGCTGAAACCGACCAGGAAGGCGATATCGGCCAGCGCCAGGGCCGGATCGCGCAGATAGTGCAGCACCAGCTGCTGGCGCGTCTCGTCCACCAACTGGCTGAAGGATAACCCGGCCTCGCGCAGACGGCGCTGCAGGGTGCGCGGGCTGAGAGTCAGGGCCTCGGCCAGGCGCTCCAGGTCCGGCCCATCGGTGGCCAGCTGGGTAGCCAGCTGCTCGCGGGCGCGGTCCAGCACGCTGTGGCCCTGGCGCAATTCGGCCAGCAGGCGTTCGGCGTACTCATCGAACAGGCGGCGCACGTCGGCGTCGGCCTGGCCCAGGGGTGTCGCCAGCAGACGCGTGGGAAAGACCAGG
The DNA here is from genome assembly GCF_000949385.2 of Pseudomonas sp. LFM046. Classification (NCBI taxonomy): domain Bacteria; kingdom Pseudomonadati; phylum Pseudomonadota; class Gammaproteobacteria; order Pseudomonadales; family Pseudomonadaceae; genus Pseudomonas; species Pseudomonas sp. LFM046. The sequence continues at coordinate 5,622,538 of NZ_JYKO02000001.1, forward strand.
GCATTGTCCGCCTGGCCGAACAGCACCGGGCAACGGAAGATCCGCTGGTGCTCCGAGGTGTCCGCCGGTGCCGGGTGCTGGAAGCGCACTTCGGTGGGCGGGATATCCAGCCCGGTGATCCAGCGGCCGAAGGTCACCCAGCCGGCCAGGGTCTCCTCCGCCAGCAGGGCGCGCTGTTGCGGCATCAGGGATTCCCAGCTGTGGGCTACCTGGGGCTCCAGGCCCTCGCGTGCCGGCTCGTCGGCCAGCTCGACCCGCCCCAGGTTACCCACCAGCGCCGCATAGCGCGCCTGGCGGTGCAAGGCGTCGGCCAGGGTGGCGCAGCTCATCAGCAGGTAGCCCAGCACGCCGTAGTGGCCGGGTCGCACCGCTTCGCCCAGGTGCAGACCCAGATACGGATCGCCGGACAAGCGCGCGGCCTGGCCCAGCAGCTCCAGATAGGCGCTGGCGGCGATGCGCTGGTCACGCTGGGCGAGGATGGCGGGCGTCAGCTGCACGTGCCCCAGCAGCTCGGCGGGGGCCACACCGGACTGGCCAAGACGCTCCACCAGGCCCTGCAGATAGGCGACCGAGACCGAGCCGGCAAGGGATGCGGCGTTGTCCATGGGATCTCCTTTTTCAGCCGCCAATGCTAGCCCCGCACAGGCCCGCAGGCCACGCCGGACGGGAATTTCACTGAATAGGCAAGGCGTCGGGGGGTCGGTATACTCCGGAACAATTCACGTTTTCTGCAAGGACTCCGTCATGAAGCGACTCCACGCCCCTTTCGTCGCCCTGCTCGCTGTCGCCTGCCTGCTGGCCGGCTGTGGCCAGAAAGGCCCGCTGTACATGCCTGACGACGAAAAAGCAGCGAAAGAACACCAGAAAGACGTGTACATCCGCTGATCGGGGGAACAGCCATGGACGCTTTCACTTACCGCGACGGAGAGCTGTTCGCGGAAGGCGTAGCGCTGTCCGACATCGCCGCCCGCTTCGGTACGCCCACCTACGTCTATTCCCGCGCCGCCATCGAGGCAGGCTACAAGGCCTATGCCGATGCACTGGCCGGTACCCCGGGCATGATCTGCTACGCGGTCAAGGCCAATTCGAACCTCGGCGTGCTGAACCTGCTGGCGCGCCTCGGTGCGGGCTTCGACATCGTCTCCAGCGGCGAGCTGGAGCGGGTCCTGGCCGCCGGTGGTGCCGCCGAGCGCATCGTCTTCTCCGGCGTCGGCAAGACCCGTGACGACATGCGCCGCGCCCTGGAGGCCGGCGTGCACTGCTTCAACGTGGAGTCGCGCAACGAGCTGGAACGCCTGCAGAACGTGGCCGCTGCCATGGAAGTGAAGGCCCCGGTTTCCCTGCGGGTGAACCCGGACGTGGATGCCGGCACCCACCCCTACATCGCCACCGGGCTCAAGGAAAACAAGTTCGGCATCTCCATCGACGAAGCGGAAGCGGTCTACGCCCAGGCGGCCAGCCTGCCGAATCTCGATGTGATCGGCGTCGACTGCCACATCGGCTCGCAGCTCACCAGCCTGGAGCCCTTCCTCGACGCCCTCGACCGCCTGCTCGCGCTGATCGACCGCCTGACCGCACGCGGCATCGCCATCCGTCACCTGGACCTCGGCGGCGGCCTCGGCGTGCGCTATCGCGACGAACAGCCGCCCCTGCCCGGCGAATACCTCCAGGCCGTGCGCCAGCGCCTGGCGGGCCGCAACCTGGAGCTGCTGTTTGAACCCGGCCGCTCCATCGTGGCCAACGCCGGTGTCCTGCTCACCCAGGTGGAATACCTCAAGCACACTGAACACAAGGATTTCGCGGTGATCGACGCGGCCATGAACGACCTGATCCGCCCGGCGCTTTACGACGCCTGGATGGACGTGGTGCCGGTGCAGCCCCATGCCGGCATCGAGCGGACCTACGACCTGGTCGGCCCGATCTGCGAAACCGGCGACTTCCTCGCCCGCGAACGCAGTCTGGTGCTCGCCGAGGGCGACCTGCTGGCGGTACGTTCCGCCGGCGCCTACGGTTTTGTGATGAGCTCGAACTACAACACCCGCGGCCGCGCCGCCGAGGTGCTGGTGGATGACGAGCAGGCCTACGAAGTGCGCCGCCGCGAAACCATCGAAGACCTTTACGCCGGCGAAAGCCTGCTGCCGCAGTGAGGGCGCATCCATGCTATTGCGCTTCACCAAGATGCACGGCCTCGGCAACGACTTCATGGTCCTCGACCTGGTCAGCCAGCACGCCCACATCCAACCCAAGCACGCCAAGCAGTGGGGCGACCGCCACACCGGCATTGGCTTCGACCAGTTGCTGATCGTCGAAGCGCCGACCAACCCGGACGTCGACTTCCGCTACCGCATCTTCAACTCCGACGGCTCGGAAGTGGAACAGTGCGGCAATGGCGCCCGCTGCTTCGCCCGCTTCGTCCTCGACAAGCGCCTGACCGTGAAGAAGCGCATCCGCGTCGAGACCAAGTGCGGCATCATCGAACTGGATGTGCGCCCCGATGGCCAGGTCACCGTGGACATGGGCCCGCCGCGCCTGGTCCCACAGCAGATCCCCTTCGTCGCCGATGCCGAAGCCCTGAACTACCCGGTCGAAGTGGACGGCCAGACCGTCGAACTGGCCGCCGTCTCCATGGGCAACCCCCATGCGGTGCTGCGGGTCGATGACGTGGCCAGCGCGCCGGTCCACAGCCTGGGGCCGAAGCTGGAGCACCATCCGCGCTTCCCGCAGCGGGTGAACGTCGGCTTCCTGCAGATCGTCGACCGCAAGCAGGCCAAGCTGCGCGTCTGGGAACGTGGCGCCGGGGAAACCCAGGCCTGCGGCACCGGCGCCTGCGCCGCTGCGGTGGCGGCGATCCGCCAGGGCTGGATGGATTCCCCGGTGCAGCTCGACCTGCCGGGCGGCCGCCTCTCCATCGAGTGGGCCGGCCCGGGGCACCCCGTAATGATGACCGGACCCGCCGTCCGCGTATTCGAAGGACAGGTTCGCCTATGACCGACCAGCACCAGGACCAGCCGCATCACCTCGACTCCGAGACGGTGGCCGCTTATCTGCGCCTCCATCCGGAGTTCTTCGTCCAGCATGAAGAACTGATTCCGGAAATGCGCATCCCGCACCAACCGGGTGATGCCGTTTCCCTGGTGGAACGTCAGATCAAGCTGCTGCGCGAGCGCAACATCGAGATGCGCCATCGCCTGTCGCAATTGATGGACGTGGCCCGGGAAAACGATCGGCTGTTCGACAAGACCCGCCGCCTGGTGCTCGACCTGCTCGACGCCTCCAGCCTGGAGGAAATCGTCGGCGCGGTGGAGGACAGCCTGCGACACGAGTTCCAGGTGCCCTTCGTCAGCCTCATCCTGTTCAGCGAAAACACCCTGCCGGTGGGTCGCAGCGTCAGCGCCGCCGAAGCGCACCAGAGCATCGGCGGCCTGCTGGCCGGCGGCAAGACCATCTGCGGCGTGCTGCGCGGCCATGAGCTGGAATTCCTCTTCGGCGCCGAAGATCGCGACCAGGTCGGCTCCGCCGCCGTGGTCAGCCTGGTCCACCAGGGCCTGCACGGCGTACTGGCCATTGGCAGCCCGGACCCGCAGCACTACAAGAGCTCGCTGGGCACGCTGTTCCTCGGCTATGTGGCCGAGGTCCTGGCCCGGGTGCTGCCGCGCTTCGCAACACCGCTGCGCTCGGTGAGATAGTCCGCCGCGGCGCATTCCAAGGAAGTCCCATGCACGCCGACCTGGATGCCTACCTGAACCACCTGCGCAGCGAGCGCCAGGTCTCGGCCCACACCCTGGACGGCTACCACCGGGACCTGCTGAAGGTCCGCGCGCTCTGCGAGAAAGCCGGCATCGCCGACTGGACGGACCTCGACGTCCGTACCCTGCGCAGCTTCGTCGCCCGGCTGCACCAGGACGGACTCTCCAGCCGCAGCCTGGCCCGCCTGCTGTCAGCGGTGCGCGGCCTCTACCACTACCTGATCCGCGAAGGACGCTGCCGCCACGACCCGGCCAACGGCCTCGCCGCGCCCAAGGGCGCCCGCCGCCTGCCCAGGGCACTGGACGCCGACCGCACCCAGCAACTCCTGGACGGCGCCGTGGAAGACGACTTCATCGCCCGCCGCGACCAGGCCATGCTGGAGCTTTTCTATTCCTCCGGCCTGCGCCTGTCCGAACTGGTGGGCCTGGACCTCGACGGGCTCGACCTCTCCGACGGCCTGGTGCGCGTCCGCGGCAAGGGCAACAAGACCCGCGAACTGCCGGTCGGCCGCAAGGCCCGCGAGGCACTGGAAGCCTGGCTGCCCCTGCGCGCCGCAGCCAACCCCGGCGACGGCGCTGTGTTCATCAGCCAACAGGGCCGTCGCCTGACGTCACGGGCCATTCAGCTGCGGGTGCGCCAGGCGGGGGTTCGTGAATTGGGCCAACATTTGCACCCGCACATGCTGCGGCATTCCTTCGCCAGCCATATGCTGGAGTCATCCCAGGACCTGCGGGCGGTACAGGAACTGCTCGGCCACGCCGACATCTCCACCACCCAGATCTATACCCACCTGGACTTCCAGCACCTGGCCTCGGTCTACGACAAGGCCCACCCCAGAGCCAAGCGACGCGGAGCGGACGAATGAGCATCCAGCTGATCACCTTCGACCTGGACGACACCCTCTGGGACAACCGCCCCGTCATCGAGGGCGCGGAAGCAGCCATGCGCGACTGGCTGCTGGAGCACACACCGGCCCTCGGTGCGCTGCCGGTGGAACATCTCTGGGCCATCCGGGCTGACGTCCTGGCTGCAGAGCCCGGCCTCAAGCACCGCCTGAGCGAGCTGCGTCGCCGCACCCTGCGCCGGGCGCTGGAAGGCGTCGGCTACTCCGCCGATGACGCCGTGGACCTGGCCGAAGGCGCCTTCCAGGCCATGCTCCAGGCACGCCACCGCATCACCTTCTACCCCGACACCGTGCCCACCCTGGAGCGCCTGGCCAATCGCTACAGCCTGGGCGTCATCACCAACGGCAACGCCGACGTGCGCCGCCTCGGCCTGGCGGACTTTTTCAAGTTCGCCCTCTGCGCCGAGGAACTGGGCATCGGCAAGCCGGACCCGACGCCCTTCCTCGAAGCCCTCAAGCGTGGCGGCGTGAACGCAGGGGAAGCCGTGCACATCGGCGACCACCCGGCTGACGATATCGAAGGCGCGCGCCGCGCCGGCCTGCGCGCCATCTGGTTCAACCCGCTGGGCAAAACCTGGGACGGCGAGCAATTGCCGGACGCCGAGATCGCCAGCCTGCGCGAGCTGCCCGACGTGCTGGCGCGCTGGGCCAGGTGGCATTGATAGATGCGCCTCACCCGTAGGGTGGATCACGCTTCACCGATCCACCGTCGACATTCGGCATGACTGCTAGCGGCGCCTCATGGGGCTGCTTCGCAGCCCCTGGCGATTGAGATCGCCCCTACGCCAGAACGAGCCGCCCCAACCTTTCCCTCACATTCCATCGCCCATGAAAAAGCCCGCCAATAGCGGGCTTTTTCCACGGGGGCCGACCTCAGATGGGGCGGCTGCCGTACTTGCTGTCAGGCTTCTTTGGCGGGTCGGCCACTACGTTGGGCTCAACCTCCTGCACCTTGCCGCCACGGGCCAGGAACTCTTCCATCGCCCTGGCCAGTGCATCACGCTCTTTCTGCTTGGCTTCGATACTAGGCATTTCCTCGACTTCAACAGCGGCCTTGGACTTGCCCTTCCCGGAGGGGGCAGCGACCTCGCCTTCGTCGTCGCCTTCGCCTTCATCGGCTGCAGCCAGCTCCTCGCCGTCTTCCTCGTCGGCCGCTTCCAGCTCGTCTTGTTCCAGATCTTCGTCGCTCATGTTCTACCTCATGCCTTGCCGAAGCAGGTTAGTTATAGCCCAGCTGCGCCAGCTTTCTAACGCTGCCAGAAAAAATTCAGGACACCTCGCCATGGAGGGTCGCCAGCACCCGGCGCGCACCACCCTGATCACGGTGCTCTCCCAGGTAGACACCCTGCCAGGTGCCGATTGCCAGTTGCCCGTCCCGGACGGGCAGACTCAGTTGGCAGCCAAGCAGGCTGCCCTTGAAGTGCGCGGGCAAATCGTCCGGCCCTTCATAGTCATGTTCATAGCCGCTTTCACCCTGAGGCACCAGGCGATTGAAGAATCGCTCGAAGTCCCGCCGCACCGCGGGATCCGCATTCTCGTTGACCGTCAGGGACGCCGACGTATGTTGCAGCCAGAGGTGCAACAGACCGACGCGATAGCGCCTCAGTTCCGGCAGTGCCGCCAGGATTTCCTCAGTGACCAGATGGAAGCCACGAGGTCTTGGGCGCAAGGTGATCAGGGTCTGCTGCCACATCCGCAAATGCCTGTCTCGGCTCGTACGGGCGGCATTCTAGCGCGGCGGATGAAAAAGCAAAGGGCGCCTTGCGGCGCCCTTTTTGGCGTTGCTGCCAAGTCCCCCCGCCGGCATCCGCCAAGCGGGGAAATCTGTGGGATCAGAGGTTGTAGCCACGCTCGTTATGCTGAGCCAGATCGAGGCCGACGGTCTCTTCCTCTTCGTTCACGCGCAGCCCCATGACCACGTCCAGCACCTTCAGGATCACGAAGGTCACGATACCGGTGTAGACCACGGTGAAGGCCACGCCCTGGAACTGGGTGAACAGCTGGGCGCCGATGTCTTCCACGGTGCCGAAACCACCCAGGGAAGGCGCCGCGAACACGCCGGTCAGCAGGGCACCGATGATGCCGCCGATACCGTGCACGCCGAAGGCGTCCAGGGAGTCGTCGTAGCCCACCTTGCGCTTCAGGCTGGTGGCGCAGAAGTAGCACAGCACGCCGGCAACCAGGCCGATGATCAGGGCACCCATCGGGCCGACGGTGCCGGCAGCCGGGGTGATGGCAACCAGGCCGGCGACCACGCCGGACGCAATGCCCAGGGCGCTCGGCTTACCGTGGGTCAGCCACTCGGCGAACATCCAGCCCAGGGCGGCGGCGGCGGTGGCGATCTGGGTGACCAGCATGGCCATGCCGGCGGTGCCGTTGGCGGCCACGGCGGAACCGGCGTTGAAGCCGAACCAGCCGATCCACAGCATGGCGGCGCCCATCAGGGTGTAGCCCAGGTTGTGCGGGGCCATCGCGGTGTGCGGGTAGCCCTTGCGCTTGCCCAGCACCAGGCACGCCACCAGGCCAGCCACACCGGCGTTGATGTGCACCACGGTGCCGCCGGCGAAGTCCAGCACGCCCCAGTCCCACAGCAGGCCGCCGTTGCCGCTCCACACCATGTGGGCGATCGGCGCGTAGACCAGGGTGAACCAGACGCCCATGAAGATCAGCATGGCGGAGAACTTCATGCGCTCGGCGAAGGCGCCGACGATCAGGGCCGGGGTGATGATCGCGAAGGTCATCTGGAAGGTGATGAACACGCTCTCGGGCACCGCATACACCAGGCTGCTGGTGTTCAGGCCACTGAGGAAGGCTTTGCTCAGGCCACCCACGAAGGAATTGAAGTTGATCACCCCCTGCTCCATGCCGGTGGTGTCGAAGGCCATGCTGTAGCCGTAGACCACCCAGAGGATGCTGATCAGGCCGGTGATGGCGAAGCACTGCATCATCACCGAAAGGACGTTCTTGGAGCGCACCATGCCGCTGTAGAACAGCGCCAGGCCGGGAATGGTCATGAACAGGACCAGCGCGGTGGAGACCATCATCCAAGCCGTGTCACCGCTGTTCAGCACCACCTCGTCAGCGGCCAGGGCCAGGCCGGGGGAAACGAGGGACAAAAGGGCTCCTAGCCCTGCGATCTTACGCAGAGTCATGTTGTTTTCTCCTGGGGCTTTGGGGGTTCGGCGGCTGGGTTAGATCGCGTCTGTGCCGGTTTCGCCGGTACGGATACGAATGGCCTGTTCCAGATTGACGACGAAGATCTTGCCGTCGCCGATCTTGCCGGTGTTGGCTGCCTTGGTGATGGCCTCGATGACACGATCCAGCTGGTCGTCGGCAATGGCCACGTCGATCTTCACCTTGGGCAGGAAATCGACAACGTATTCAGCGCCACGGTACAGCTCCGTGTGGCCTTTCTGCCGTCCGAAGCCCTTGACCTCGGTGACAGTGATGCCCTGCACGCCGATTTCCGACAACGACTCGCGCACGTCGTCGAGCTTGAAAGGCTTGATGATGGCGGTGACTAGCTTCATGAAACTCACTCCCGTGTTTGGTTGACTTGCCCCAGGAAAAACACGAACCCGGCCCAAGTCTAAGCGCAGTGTCTGGCTTTTGTAACGCGTCGGACCGCCCTGGCTCGGCACTCCGACTCAAACCAACCGCTTCTGGCGAGACGCTCCCCCGTCTCGCCTGGTGCACCGGAACTGCATCGGTGCATGCGTCGATGTCCTCCAAGCAGAATTCTTGCCAGCTCTACACAAAGTGCGATTTTTCAAGCAGATACCGGCCGGATGCCGGCTGCGGGCCGCATCATGCACCTCGGAGTCGCACCAAAGGAGTGCGCTGCGCCCCGGGTCATTGCTCAAAAAGTGTGCGCCGCCCGTTACCGGCTTGGTGCGCCGGCCCCGTGGTAGACTCCCGCCCATTCACCTACGGATACCCCACCATGCTGCCGCCCAAAGCCCTGCTCGACACTCTCGCCGCCACTGCCTCGCGCCTGTTCAGCAGCGACAGTCCGCTGCCCCGCGCCGAGGTCGAGGCCCAGTTCAAGGCCCTGCTGCAGAGCGCATTCGGCAAGCTCGACCTGGTCAGCCGGGACGAGTTCGATAGCCAGATGGTGGTGCTCTCCCGCACCCGCTCACGCCTGGAGGCCCTGGAAGCCAAGGTCGCCGAGCTGGAAGCCAAGCTGAACCCGCCGCCCACGGAGTGATCCCGCTCCGGCCCGGCGGACCGATCAAGGAGTGATCAATGTCCCTGGCCATCGTCCACAGCCGCGCGCAGGTCGGCGTCGAAGCCCCTGCCGTGACCGTCGAAGCCCACCTCGCCAACGGCCTCCCCTCCCTCGCCCTGGTAGGCCTGCCGGAAACGGCCGTGAAGGAAAGCAAGGACCGCGTGCGCAGCGCGATCCAGAACAGCGGCTTCGACTTCCCACCGCGCAGAATCACCCTCAACCTGGCACCCGCCGACCTCCCCAAGGATGGCGGCCGCTTCGACCTGGCCATCGCCCTGGGCGTGCTCGCCGCCAGTGGCCAGTTGCCCGGCGCGGCGCTGGAAGACGTCGAGTGCCTGGGCGAACTCGCCCTCTCCGGTGCCCTGCGCCCAGTACAAGGTGTGCTGCCGGCGGCGCTGGCCGCCCGCGCCGCCGGACGCACCCTGGTGGTGCCTCGGGAAAATGCCGAAGAAGCCAGCCTGGCCAGTGGCCTGAAGGTTCTCGCAGCCGGACATCTGCTGGAGCTCACCGCGCACTTCGCCGGCCATACCCCACTCGCCCCCTACGAACCCCAGGGCCTCCTGCAGGACCGCCCGCCCTACCCCGACCTCGCCGAGGTCCAGGGTCAGGTCGCCGCCAAGCGCGCCCTCCTGGTGGCCGCGGCCGGCTCCCATAACCTGCTGTTCTGTGGCCCGCCCGGCACCGGCAAGACGCTGCTCGCCAGCCGCCTGCCCGGCCTGCTGCCGCCCCTGGAAGAAGACGAGGCGCTGGAAGTGGCGGCGATTCACTCGGTCGCCAGCCACGCGCCGCTGCGAACCTGGCCCCCGCGCCCCTTCCGCCATCCGCACCACAGCGCGTCCGGCGCGGCTCTGGTGGGCGGCGGCAGCCGCCCGAAACCCGGCGAAATCACTCTCGCGCACCAGGGCGTGCTGTTCCTCGACGAGCTTCCGGAGTTCGATCGCAAGGTGCTCGAAGTGCTGCGCGAGCCGCTGGAAAGCGGCGAAATCGTCATCGCCCGCGCCAACGACAAAGTGCGCTTTCCCGCTCGCTTCCAACTGGTCGCCGCGATGAACCCCTGCCCCTGTGGATATCTCGGCGACCCCGGCGGGCGCTGCCGCTGCACCCCGGAACAGATCCAGCGCTATCGCAACAAACTCTCCGGCCCGCTGCTGGATCGCATCGACCTGCACCTGACCGTCGCCCGCGAAGCCACCGCCCTGGCGCCGCCCACCAGCAGTGGCCCCAGCAGCGCCGAAGCCGCCATCGAAGTCGCCCGGGCGCGGCGTCTGCAGCTCCAGCGCCAGGGCTGCGCGAATGCCTTTCTCGACCTCAATGGCCTGCGCCAGCACTGCGCCCTGGACAGCGCCGACCGCACCTGGCTGGAAGACGCCTGCGAGCGCCTCAACCTCTCCCTGCGCGCGGCCCACCGCATTCTGAAAGTCGCCCGCACCCTGGCCGACCTCGAATGCACGGAGCGAATCGCCCGCCATCACCTGGGAGAAGCCCTGCAATACCGACCGTCAACCCAGGCGTGAGCCGGAAATCAACAACCAAAACTATCAGACATATCTTATTCAAAAGTCTGGCTCTATTGATCGTGCTAGGATTGCGCGCCTTCCGCCCTTGGCGGCCATCCGATTAAAAGGAGAGCTAGCTCAATGGAGGCAATCAAGTCTTCGCCATCCACCCTCAACCCGCCGGTCTTTTTCGGCTCCGCAATCCTCATTATCGCCCTGGTGCTGTTCAGCACCCTCGCCCGTGACAAGGCGCAAGCACTGTTCGGTGAAATCCAGAACTGGATCGTGCTGAACGCCAGCTGGTTCTACGTGCTCAGCGTGGCGCTGATCCTCATCACCGTGCTCTTCCTCGCCGTCAGCCGTCTCGGCGACATCAAGCTGGGACCCGACCACAGCCAGCCCGACTACACCAACGGCACCTGGTTCGCCATGCTGTTCGCCGCCGGCATGGGCATCGGCCTGATGTTCTTCGGCGTCGCCGAACCCCTGATGCATTACATCAACCCGCCAGTGGGCGACCCCAACACTGTGGCCGCGGCGAAGGAAGCGATGAAGCTCACCTTCTTCCACTGGGGCCTGCATGCCTGGTCGATCTACGCCATCGTCGCGCTGATCCTGGCCTACTTCTGCTACCGCCACGACCTGCCCCTCACGCTGCGCTCGGCGCTCTACCCACTGATCGGCGATCGCATCTTCGGCCCCATCGGCCACGCTGTGGATATCTTCGCCATCCTCGGCACCGTGTTCGGCATCGCCACCTCGCTCGGCTACGGCGTGCTGCAGATCAACAGCGGCCTGCATCACCTGTTCGGCCTGCCGGTGGGCGTGCCGGTGCAGTTGGTGCTGATCGCCGTCACCTGCGCCCTCGCCACCCTTTCGGCGGCCAGCGGGCTGAACAAGGGCATCCGCGTGCTCTCCGAACTCAACCTCGCCCTGGCGGCGCTGCTGATGCTGCTGGTCCTGATCCTCGGCCCCACCGTGTTCCTGCTGCAGACTTTCGTGCAGAACACCGGCGGCTATCTCTCCGAGATCGTCAGCAAGACCTTCAACCTCTACGCCTACGAACCCACCGACTGGATCGGCGGCTGGACCCTGCTCTACTGGGGCTGGTGGCTGTCCTGGTCGCCGTTCGTGGGGCTGTTCTTCGCGCGCATCTCCCGTGGGCGCACCATCCGCGAATTCGTCTGCGGCGTACTCTTCGTCCCGGCCGGCTTCACCCTGCTGTGGATGACCATCTTCGGTGACACGGCCATCCACATGGTGCTGCAGCAGGGCGTGACCAGCCTGGTGGATACCGTCCGCGAGGACAGTTCGCTGGCCCTCTTCGCCTTCCTCGAACAATTCCCCTTCTCCACCCTGCTGTCGCTGATGGCGGTGATGATGGTGGTGGTGTTCTTCGTCACCTCCGCCGACTCCGGCGCCCTGGTGCTCGACATGCTGGCCTCCGGCGGGAAAGAGAACACGCCGCTCTGGCAGCGGCTGTTCTGGTCGATCCTCACAGGCGTGGTAGCCATGGCCCTGCTCCTGGCCGACGGACTCAAGGCCCTGCAGACCGCCACCATCGCCAGCGCCCTGCCCTTCGCCGTGGTGCTGCTGGCCGCCACCTGGGGACTGCTCAAGGCCCTGCGCCTGGACGCCACCAAGCGCGACATCCGCTACCAGGCGCTCAACCTCTCGCGCCCGGCCCAGCGCCAGGAAGGCGGCTGGCAGCGGCGCCTGCGCACCATCCTGATGTTCCCCCGCCGCGCCCACGTCACCCGCTTCATCGACGACGTGGTGCGCCCGGCCTGCGAGGAAGTAGCCGAGGAACTGCGCAAGCAGGGCTGCGAGGTGGAGCTGCAGAACGGCGAAGACGGCCGCTGCAAGCTGAGCGTCAGCCACGGCAATGAAGTGGACTTCTCCTATGAAGTGCGCCCCCGCGCCCTGCTCCTGCCCCGCTTCGCCGCCCGTGACAGCAGCGAGGAAAATGGCGACGCCCGCAAATACTTCCGCGCCGAAGTCCACCTGCGCGAAGGCGGTCAGGACTACGACGTGATGGGCTGGAGCCGCGACGAAGTCATCGGCGACCTCCTCGACCAGTACGAGAAGCACCTGCACTTTTTGCATGTGGTGCGCTGAGAAGCGCCCTGCCTGCTGTGGTCTCCCTCACCCCAACCCTCTCCCAAAGGGAGAGGAGCCGGGGCGGGCCGCGTTCGGAAGAGGGAAGCGTTGCCCCCGCACCGATCATCCCGAAACATTTATCCACAGCCCGGCGCTGCCTCACCGGCGCCGGGCTGCGATACTCGCCGCCTCGTTCACCGGAACCCGGCATGACCAGCCTCAACCTTGGCCCCCTCGCCATCCCGATGCAGCATGCGCTGCTCTATCTCGGCTTCTTCACCGCGCTGCTCGCCGGCTGGTTGGCTGGCCGCAAGCGCGGGGCCAACCCCGAGGGGGCGCTGTTCGCCATGCTGCTGGGCGGCCTGCTGGTCGCGCGATTGGCGTTCGTCGGCCAGTACGGGGAACAGTACGCCTCGGCACCACTCGCCCTGGTGGATATCCGCGACGGCGGCTTCCTGCTCTGGCCTGGCATCGTCACAGCCGCAGGGGTGGGATGCTTGCTCGCCAGGCGCAGGCCGATGCTGCGCCAGCCACTGGCGATCGCCCTACTGGTAGGAGGCAGCTTCTGGGGCGGCGGGCAGGCGATGGTCTCGGCGCTGGAACAGGGCCGCCAGCTACCGGAACTGAGCCTGATGGACCTGCAAGGTCGCAAAGTGGAGCTCCGCGAACTGGACGGCCGACCGCTGGTCATCAATCTCTGGGCCACGTGGTGCCCGCCCTGCCGCCGCGAGTTGCCGGTGCTGGAGGCCGCGCAAAAGGCCCATCCGGAGGTGCGTTTCCTGTTGGTGAACCAGGGCGAGCACGCCGAAGCCGTAACCCGCTACCTGTCCGAACAAGGGCTGGCTCCCAGCGGCGTTCTGCTGGACAGCGGCAATCGCCTGGGCCAGGCCACCGGCTCCTTCGGCCTGCCCACAACCCTCTTCTATGACGCGAATGGCCGGCAGCAGCGCAGCCATATGGGCGAGCTTTCCAGTGCGAGCCTGGTCCATGGCCTGCGCCAACTGGGTGAATCCGGCGAGCCTTGATCGATATCCGGCCCATTGGCGCCATCCGGCCAGAGCGCAGAGATTTTCAGCGACCTCCCCCTCCAGAACTCCCCACATTGACTCCACAAGAACTTCTCCAACTTCCGAACATCGACACTAGGAGTTTGCGAAGATCATTGTAGGAAATTACTTGCAAAGATTAATTCCCCCTTAATCTTTAATATTTCCCGTCCCTATTGATATCAGACAAGGCAAATAATCCTACAAGCCATCTTGTAGGAAAAACCCTACAGCCCTGGAGGAAGCATCTTTCCCGGCTAGCCGGACTGTCTTTATTGATACCCCTGCTGATTTCCTTAAAACTTTTCTGGCTCTTATGGAGTTCAATCCCGCAATACTCAATTAGCAAAAAGGAAGTCCAATCGTGTCTATCCAAATCAAAGGCATTCTCGCCGCCGCCGTAGCCGGCCTCATCGCCAGCGCCAATACCGCCATGGCTGCCGACGGCACCATCAACTTCACCGGTGATATCGTCGCCGCCTCCTGCAACATTACCGGCGGTGCCGGCACCAACGTCGGTGGCAGCAAGGGCAACCAGACCATCGACGTCAACCTCGGCAAGGTCTCCATCGACGCCCTGGGCAGCACCGCTGGCGGCGGCATCGCGGGCGGTACCAACATCAACATGAACCTGGACTGCGGCAGCACCGGTACCGGCCTGACCACCGTCAAGGTCAAGTTCGACCCGAAATCCGGCTCCGGCATTGACACCACCAACGTCAGCCTGCTGAAAACCACCGGTACCGCCACGGGCGTCGGCATCGGCATCTACGACGACAGCGGCAAGCTGCTGAACCTGTCGGCCAACGAAACCTTCGATGCGCCGCTGATCAAGGAAGGCACCGACCCGGACTTCACCTACAAGGCCGAGCTGAACCTGCGCGCCGGTTACGTGAAGTCCGGCACCGCCAAGCCTACAGCAGGTACTGCCAACGGCACCCTGCCCTTCACCCTGACTTACAACTAAGTCCTGCCAAGGCGGAGGGGTATTTCATACCCCTCCCTTCCAGACGCGAGCTCATCATGAAACCTGTACTGTCTTCCAGAATTCTCTGGGCCGGCATCCTGTTGCTGTCTTCCGGCCTGGCCAGCGCCGGGATCACCCTCGGCGGCACCCGGGTAGTTCTGCAGGCCCCCGCGAAGGAGGCGTCGATCCTGGTGAAGAACCAGGCGCCACAGGACGTCATGGTTCAGTCCTGGATGGAGGCCGAAAATGGCAACGGCACCCAGGATGTTCCCTTCGCCATTACCCCGCCCCTCAGCCGGCTGGGGGCCAACAAGCAGCAGACGCTGCGCGTCCTCTTTCAAGGCCAGGGCCTGCCCACCGACCGGGAGTCCGTGTTCCGCCTGAGCGTCCAGGAGATCCCGCAGAGGGCCAAGTCGGACAACAGCCTGCAGATCGCACTGCGCCAGCGCATCAAGGTCTTCTACCGCCCGGCCGACCTGCCGGGAACCGCAGCGGATGCACCCAAGGAACTGAAGTGGCGCCTGCTCCGCCAGGGCGGCAAGGCCGTCATGGAAGTGACCAACAACTCCGCATTCCATGTGTCCCTGGCCGATGTGAAGTTGCAGAACGGCAGCAAGTCCTACGCCGTATCGGCCGATATGGTTCCGCCAAAGTCGAGCCGTCAATTCGATATCAAGGGACTTTCCGCCGATGCCGCAAGTAGCGGCATGAAAATCGAGTTTGAAAACGTCAACGATTTCGGCGGACTCGATAAGAACTCCAGCCCCCTGATCAACTGATCAATACCCACACGAGGCAGTCGACTCAAGACTGCCTTCACCAAGGACAGGTCTCTTTCCAAGCAACGCTGGGAAACTAACCCAAGGAACAAACTCGTGGCCATTTTCCGGAAAAAGTTCAACTTCAAAATTGCCGCTTATTCCGGGCCATCCTGTTTCATGGCTCTGGGACTGGCACTTCCCCATATTGCCCACGCCGTGGAATTCAACGACGAATTCCTGATCAAGAATGGCGACGGCCCGGTCGAACTCAAGTATTTCGAGCAGGGCAGCGCGGTACCGCCTGGCTCATACAACGTCGACATCTACCTGAACCAGTCGATGATCCGCCGCCAGGACGTCAACTTCAGCGCCAGCCCCGAGACCGGCGAAGTCCGCGCGGTAATCCAGGTCGGCCTGCTCAGGGACCTGGGCGTCGATGTACCCCGGCTGATGCGGGACAACCTCATCCCGGCCAACCTGGACAACAACACGCCACTGAACATCACCGAGCTGATTCCCGGCGCCTCGGTGGAGTTCGACGTCAACAACCTGGCCCTGCTGGTCAGCGTGCCGCAGATGTACGTCAAGCGGCATGCCCAGGGCTATGTCGACCCGTCCCTCTGGGACGATGGCGTCACCGCCCTCTTCACCAACTACCAGGCCAACTTCAACCGCAACACCAACCGGGGCCAGACCAGCGACTACCGCTACCTCGGCTTGCGCAACGGCTTCAACCTGCTGGGCTGGCGCCTGCGCAACGACTCGTCCCTCAGCGGCGGAACCGGCATGCGCAACAAATTCACCAGCAGCCGCACCTACGTCGAGCGCGATATCCGTCGCCTGAAGGGCACCCTGGCCCTGGGCGAGCTCTACACCCAAGGCGAGATCTTCGACAGCGTGCGCATGCGCGGCGTGCAACTGCAGTCTGACATCGGCATGCAACCCGACAACGAGATCGGCTACGCGCCGGTGGTGCGCGGCATCGCCGAAACCAACGCAACGGTGGAAGTGAGCCAGAACGGCTACGTGATCTACTCCACCAGCGTCTCGCCGGGCGCCTTCGAGATCACCGACATCTACCCCAGCGGCTCCAATGGTGACCTGGAGATCAAGATCATCGAGGCCGACGGGCGCCAGCGCACCTTCAAGCAGTCCTACTCCTACCTGCCGGTGATGACCCGCAAAGGCAGCCTGCGCTACAGCATGTCCGCCGGCGAGTACCGCACCGACGGCCAGCCCTCCCCCAAGTTGGTGCAGGGCACGGCGGTCTACGGCATGACCGACAACGTCACCGGCTACGGCGGCCTGCTCGCGGCGGAGAAGTACAACGCGGTCAACGCCGGCGTGGGCCTCAACACACCCATTGGCGGCATGTCGGGGGATATCACCCACAGCCAGTCCGATACCCGGCGGGACGGCAGGAACCAGGGGCAGAGCGTGCGCTTCCTCTACTCCAAGACCATCAACGCCACCGACACCAACTTCACCATGGTGGGTTACCGCTACTCCACCGAGGGCTACCGCACCCTCAGCCAGCATGTGGAGGACCTGTCCAGCCAGGACTTCCTCAACAGCCTCAGCCTCGGACGGCAGAAAAGCCGCCTCGACCTGACGGTGAACCAGACCCTGTTCCGCCGCAGCTCGGTCTACCTCAGCGCTGGCGAAACCACTTACTGGAACCGCCAGGGCAGCACCCGCCGCTGGCAGTTCGGCTACAGCAGCAGCGTCAAGGACGCCAGCTACAGCCTGGCCGTTTCCCGCACCCAGGACACCGGCCCGATCGGCCAGTCGGATACCCAGTTCACCGCGTCCATCAGCATCCCCCTGGGCAGCAGCAGCCGCTCCCACCGGGTCTATGCCAACGCCATTTCCTCCCAGCATGGCGACTCCAGCCTGCAGAGCGGCGTGTCCGGGTATCTGGACGAGCAGAACACGGTCAACTACTCCGCCCAGGCCGGCCACAGCAAGGACAACGGCAGCTCCGGCAGCGTCGGCCTGGGCTGGGATACCGCCACCGCCAAGCTGAGCGCCAACTACAGCCAGGG
Organism: Pseudomonas sp. LFM046; assembly: GCF_000949385.2. Classification (NCBI taxonomy): domain Bacteria; kingdom Pseudomonadati; phylum Pseudomonadota; class Gammaproteobacteria; order Pseudomonadales; family Pseudomonadaceae; genus Pseudomonas; species Pseudomonas sp. LFM046. The sequence continues at coordinate 5,639,832 of NZ_JYKO02000001.1, forward strand.
ACGGGACAACAAGCACGTGGACCTGGGCGCCTCCGGTGCCATGGTGCTGCACAGCGGCGGCGTCACGTTCGGCCAGCCGGTGGGGGAGACCTTCGCCCTGGTGGAAGTGCCCGACGTCGGAGGAGTGGGCATCGAAGGCTACGGCTCGGTCCGCACCGACGGCCGCGGCTACGCCGTGGTGCCCTACATGCAACCCTACCGCTATAACTGGGTGAACCTGGATACCGCTACCTTCGGCACCGACACCGAGATCAGCGAAAGCTCACAAATGCTGGTGCCCACCCGCGGCGCCGTAGTCCGCAAGCGCTTCACCGCTGAAACCGGCCGCCGCGTTCAGTTCGACCTGAACCTGGACGCTGGCGAAAAAGTCCCCTTCGGCGCCCAAGCCTACGACGACAAGGAGAAGGTCGTCGGCATGGTGGACAACCTCTCCCGCCTGCTGGTGTTCGGTATCGCCGACCAGGGCCGCCTCCTCATCCGCTGGAGCGAAGGCAGCTGCGTGGCCAATTACCAACTGCCTCCGAAGAACAAGGACCTCGCCTATGAACGCGTCGCACTCGCCTGTCGCAAGCCCTCCGCCTGAGCGGTTCGGCCCCAACCCGCACCTTCAGAGCCATCGGCATACCCCCACGTACAGACACCAGATTGCCAGCCGCAAAGTCTCTCCACGACTGATCCTTGCCGCGTTGGCACTCTTCTGCGGCGCCGGGCAAGCCCTGGCTGGCGATTGCACGCTTGCTTCCGGTAAGCCGACCGAGCAGTTCCTGGGAGCATTTCCCGCCAGTGTCACGCTGAAAGCGGCGAACATAGGCCAAGTCATGGCAGAGTTCACTCAACCCTTCGGCACGAGCCACAGCTGGGAGTGCTGGGTAGCCACTTTTGGCATGAAGGCAATCACCTCAACACTTGCACTCGATGGCACATCCGAGAACATCTTCCAGACAGGGATACCCGGGGTGGGTATCCGCTTTAGATTCAACTCCACCAGCTCCTATTGGGGGATCAACAGGTATCCGCCATTCAGCACGAGGCTACTTCCGGGAGCTACTGTCCAAATATGGAGCCCCTCCACAGTAACCGTCCAATTCATTCGGATCGCCATGGAGGTGGGGCGGGGGGATATCACGGCTTTCGACATCAACTCCGAGATCTACTGGGGATCCAATAAGCCCGTCAAGGTCACAGGTACAGGCCTGAAGACCAAGATTGTGAACAATATCTACTACACCAGCTGCTACAACCCTTCCCCCGATCCCACGGTGAACATGGGCAGGCCCGCCGCCGCCCACATCAAGCGTGGCGAGGTGACCGAGCATCCCTTCGCGCTGAGCATCCGATGCGACGGCTTGAATCCCACCACCAAGCCGCCGGTGAAGATCTACTTCGAAGGTGACTCCCCAAGTGATGGGCGACTGAAACTCACGGGGCAGGCCCAACCCGGCGTGGCCAACGGCGTAGGCATTTCGCTGAAGGACGACAAGGGCACCCCCCTGCCATTTGCCAAGGATCGGGCCTTGTCGCTGACCTGGCAGCGCAGCGCCGTTAACGCCGAGTTCTACCGTTTCTCCGGCAAGGCCAAGTACATCGCCACCGGCGGCAATATCAAGCCCGGCAGCGCGAACGCCACCATGACCTACATCCTGGAATACAACTAGGCACTGTGGGGGCGAATTCATTCGCTGGGTCTTTGCGTAGTAGAGAACGATCCAGGAGACCTCCGCTTAGGGCCGTCGCCTCAATCCCGGCAGTTCAAAGCCGCTTGGGTATATGTTTGACACGAGCCCTTCAGCAGCGGCTGACGGATCAGGAAGACAACGGACCATATGAAACATATTCCTTCCCGCAAGAGGCAGCTTATCGCTCTAGCCTTTCTCATGCTCTCACCCATACCGGCGTTTGCCGCATGCCAGTCGATCGAGGCCATGTCGATCACGATGAAACCTTATTCCACTTCTGGCCCTGCCGACGGCAACTGGATTGGCCAGCAGATAGGCGACTGGGGCGGTGCGCAGACGAACTACAAGGTATTCGACTTCACCGGCGGGGCATGCAAGTACGGGGCTATAAGTTGGGCGACTCCTACGACACAACCGTTGGCTGGGGTCACGCATGTCGACGCAGGTGTTTCATATCCGGTCTACCCATCGGGCATCCCCGGCATTGGTTACGTGATAGGCATTCGGGATCCCAAAGGAAGCCAATGGACCAGCGTCCGGCCGCCGGATGTCACGGTATATCCTGGACCGGGGACCGCAACGACTCCCCAGAGCAGTCTGGGTTTTACCTTTCAGGTAAAACTGATTGCCACCGGACGGCTCCAGGCGGGGAGCCATACCCTGCCGAGCAAAACAGTCGCGACTCTGCAGGTCGCGGACTCGGATGGCCTGGCAATTCCCGGCGCCCTTACTGTCGACCTTAGAATTCTTGGCACGACCATCAACGTGAGCGCCACCGGTTGCACGGTAACGCAAGGGGCCAAGCAAACGGTTACCCTGCCGCCCGCCTATACGGGAGAGTTCAAGGGGGGGATGGGCTCGATCCTGCCGCAATCCGCCAGCTTTTCCGTCGGCGTGACCTGCGATCCGAATATCGCGCTGTACGCGACCATGTCAGATGCCTCGACACCCGGTAATACAAGCGATGTACTCAGCCTGGCCCGATCCTCCACCGCAGCCGGTATCGGCTTGAAACTGTTCAAGTTCGGTGAATCGACGCCGCTGAAGTTCGGCCCTGACTCTTCCGCCAGAGGAAATACCAACCAGTGGTATGTCGGCAAGAGCTCCTCCGCTGTCAGGAACTTCACGGTCCCCTTCCGGGTCAATTACGTCCAGACAGCGCCTGAGGTAAAGGCCGGCAAGGTTAATGCGCAGAGCACCATCACCTTCTCCTATCAGTAGTCGACGCTGCATCCGGGAAGGAGGTTCCATTGGCCCCTTCCGCGCCTTCCCAGCAACTTTCGCGAGGGGCAGACCTGCGGTCTGCTTGGCGATTGAAGTTCGCCCATCCGCAATGCCCTGAACTCTGGCCCCCATCCGCTGCACGGCTCCGCTATTCCAGCAACTCCACCGCCGGCAGTTGCATGGCAGCCATTTCGTCCTGGAGGAAGTCGCGCAGTCTGCGTAGGCGATCCTGGCCGCTGCGGGCGCGGGGCCAGACCAGGTAGTAACTGTCTCCACTCGCCACGGCGGTTGGCCAGGGCAAGCCGATGCGGCCCTGGGTGACATCTTCGGCCACCATCACTAGGTCGCCGATGGATACCCCGTAGCCACGGGAGGCGGCGACGATGCCCAGCTCCAGGGTGTCGAACACCTGGCCACCCTTGAGGGACACCTCTTCCCCGAGCCCCATGTGTTGCAACCAGCGGCGCCAGTCACGGCGATCCGGCGTGGGGTGCAGCAGTTCGGTGGCCTGCAGGCGCTCCAGCGTCCAGGGCTGGGCCGCCGCCGAAGGCTCGCAAACCGGGATCAGCCATTCGCTGAACAGCAGGGTCACCTCCCAGTCCTGGCTGAAGTGGCCATCGCTGAGCAGCACCGCGCAGTCGAAGGGTTCGTGCTGGAAGTCCACCTTATCCACATCCATCCAGGCGCTGGTGAGCTGCACCTCGATGTCGGGATTGAGGTGGCGGAAGCGGCTCACGCGCGACAGCAGCCAGCGCATGGTGAGGGTGGAAGGTCCCTTCAGGCGCAGGGTGGCGTCGTCGACCCGCAGGGTGGTGCAGGCACGCTCCAGCGCATCGAAGCCATCGCGCAGGCCGGGCAACAGCATGCGCGCCGGCTCGGTGAGCTGCAGGCTGCGTCCCTGGCGTTCGAACAGGCGGCAGGAGAAGTGTTCTTCAAGGGTGCGGATATGCCGGCTCACCGCGCTCTGGGTGATGGCCAGTTCCTCAGCGGCGCGAGTGAAGGAGGCATGGCGTGCGGCGGCCTCGAAGGCGCGCAGGGCGTAGAGCGGGGGCAGGCGGCGGGACATGAGGCGATCCATGAGTAAAGGTCATGCGAGGCATCATTTTTTTCCTTTTGTGCCGCCGCTTCAAGGCTCGGAAAATTGCCAATTCTCCAGCCGGCCAAAGGGATTGGCCGGCGTAGCAGAATAGTGAGCCTTACTCATGCCGCAACGCATTCGCAATGAACTGGTGGCCATCCTACGCCTGGCCGGCCCGCTGATCGCAGCCCAACTGGCCCACGTGCTGATGGTGTTCACCGATACCGTGATGATGGGCCTGATCGGCCCGGACGCCCTGGCCGGCGGCGGACTCGGTGCGTCCAGCTATTCCTTCGTGTCGATCTTCTGCGTCGGGGTGATCGCCGCCGTAGGCAACCTGGTCGCGATCCGCCACGGAGCAAACGACGTCTTGGGCGCCACGCGGCTGACCCAGAGTGGTCTCTGGCTCGCCCTTGGCATGGCACTGGCGGCGGGCCTGCTGCTGTGGAACCTGAAGCCCATCCTGCTCGCCTTCGGCCAGGCACCGGAGAGCGTGGAAGGTGCCATGCAGTTCCTGTCTACCCTGGTCTTCGCCCTGCCCGGCTACCTGGGTTTCATGGCCTTGCGCGGCTTCACCAGCGCCATTGGCCGGCCGGGGCCGGTGATGGCCATCAGCATTGGCGGCGCCCTGGCCAACTTCCTGCTCAACTACGCGCTGATCCACGGCCTGTTCGGCCTGCCGCGCCTGGGCCTGGCGGGTATCGGCCTGGTCACCGCCCTGGTGATGAACGCCATGGCGCTGCTGCTCACCTGGCATATCGTGCGCAACCCGGCCTATGCCGCCTACCCGCTGCTCAAGGGCCTGCTGCGGCCGTCCCGCGAGGCCTTGACCGAGCTGCTGCGCCTGGGCCTGCCCATCGGCGGCACCTATGCGGTGGAATCCGGCCTGTTCGCCTTCGCCACCCTGTGCATGGGCGCGCTGGGCAGCACCCAGTTGGCGGCGCACCAGATCGCCATCCAGTCGGTGTACGTGGCCTTCATGGTGCCGGTGGGGATTTCCTACGCGGTGACCTTCCGCATCGGCCAGCACTATGGCGCCGGCCGCCTGGAAGACGCGCGCCGCGCCGGGCGCCTGGGCATCGGCTTCGGCGCGGCGTGCATGCTGGCCTTTGCCATGCTGTTCTGGGTCGCGCCGGAGCTGGTGGTGGGGCTGTTCGTCGACCACGAGGCGAAGGAATTCCAGGACATCGTGCAACTGGCTGTGAGCCTGCTGGCGGTGGCGGCCTGGTTCGAGCTGTTCGACGGCACCCAGACCATCGCCATGGGCGCCATCCGTGGCCTCAAGGACGCCAAGACCACCTTCCTGGTGGGCCTCGTCTGCTACTGGCTGGTGGGCGCGCCCGCGGCCTGGCTGCTGGCCTTCTCGATGGGCTGGGGCGCCGTGGGCGTCTGGTGGGGCCTGGCCTTGGGCCTGGCGTGCGCGGCGCTGGGGCTGACCTTGGGGTTCGAGTGGAAGACGGCGCGGTTGTTGCGGCCGGACGTGGAGGCAGCATCAGGCCGGACGATCGGGATTCATTTGTAGGGGCCAATTCGTAGGATGGGTCGGGCGGCGTTCCGCGAGCGGAGCGATGCCCATGCGGAAAGAGCTGATGGGTATCGCAAGCTCCACCCATCCTACGGAAACGAATTCAATCGGGAGTTGGCGCGCCCAACGGAGAGCCTCCGCCGTCAGGAATCCTGGCTGACGAACAGCGACTGGCGGGTGCCGAATACCAGGAAACGCGCCAGTTCGGCCAGGGGCAGGGGGCGGCTGATCCAGTAGCCCTGGGCCTGGTCGCAGCCGAACTGGCGCAAGAGCGCCAGGTGCTCGGCGCTTTCCACGCCCTCGGCCACCACGCCCAGCTTGAGGTTCTGCGCCAGGTTAATCATCGCCTTCACCAACTGGCGGTTTTCCGGCCGGTCGTGCATGCCGCCGACGAAGCTCTTGTCGATCTTCAGCAGGGCGATGGGCAGGCTGTTGAGGTGGACGAAGGACGAGAATCCGGTTCCGAAGTCGTCCAGGGAAAAGCTCACCCCCAGCCGGCCCAGGGCCTCCATGGTCTGGCGCACTTGTTCACTGCGGCGCATGACGGCGGTTTCGGTGAGTTCGAATTCCAGCCAGCTGGCGTCGACGCCGCGCTCGTGGATCAGCCGGCTCAGGGTGGAAAGCAGCTGGCTGTCCTGGAACTGGCGGAACGACAGGTTCACCGCCATGTGCAGCGGCGGTAGGCCGCGTCCACGCAACCACTGCATGTCCCGCAGGGCGCGGGAGATCACCCAGTAGCCGAGCGGCACGATCAGGCCGCTCTCTTCGGCCAGGGGCACGAATTCATTGGGGGTCAGCAGGCCGCGCTCAGGGTGGCGCCAGCGCACCAGGGCTTCCAGGCCGAGGATGTTGCCGGTCTTCAGGCACAGGCGCGGCTGGTAGTGGAGTTCCAGTTCATCGCGACGCAGGGCGCGGCGCAGCTCGCCTTCCAGGTCGGCCAGGCTGCGCGCGCTGCGGTTGATGCGTTCGTCGAAGATGTGGAAGGTGCAGCCCTGGCTGGCCTTGGCCTGCTGCATGGCGATGTGGGCGTGCCACATCAGCGGGTCGGCGCTCTCGCTGGCTCGGCAATGGGCGATGCCGAGGCTGCAACCCAGCAGCAGGCTTTCGCCGTCCACCTGGTAGGGCTCGCCCAGGGCTTCGACGATGGCTTCGGCCACGCGCTCGGCGCGGGCCGGGTCGCGACGGGTGTCCAGCAGGAGGGCGAATTCGTCGCTGCCCAGGCGCGCCAGCTGGTCGCCGGCACGCAATTGTCCCTTGAGCCGCGCCACCACCTGCATGATCAGGCGGTCCCCGGCCTGGTAGCCGAGGGCATCGTTGGCATGGCGGAAGTTGTCCAGGTCCAGGTGACCCAGGGCCAGGCCGCGCCCCTGGTACTCCACCAGGCGGGCGGCCAGCAGGGTCTGGAAGCCCTGCCGGTTGGCGATGCCGGTAAGCGGGTCCTGTTCGGCGAGGTGTTCCAGCGCGCTCTGCAGATTCCGCCGCTCGCGGACGTGGCGCAGGGTGCGGCGCAGGACGTCAACGCCCAGGTGTTCGCGAACGAGCCAGTCGCTGACGCCCTGGGGCGCTTCGTCAGGCTCTTCTTCCAGCAGCAGGATGATCGGCAGCGGGCAGCGTCCGGCGGACGGGAGCAGGCGTGGGGTGCAGAGAACCAGGGCGCAGCCCAGGTCGTCCACCAGACCGGCGGCGGCATCCCAGGAGCCGGCGGTAATCAGGGAGGCAGCGCTGCCCATCGCGGTCAGGAGTTCGCGAAGCAACTCGGCCCAGGCCGGCGTTTCGGCCAGCAGGAGCATGCGCAAGGGCTCGACGAGCGCTGACAAATGACCTCCCCGGGGTCACAGATTCTGCGGTGCATCGGCGCCTGGCTGCGCCTTTTCGGCGTTGTTCTTTCCAGGCGTCGCTGCGTGGCCATCCCAGACTCATGGTAGACGGCGGGACCATCGTACCGGCTGTCAGGAATTTTCCAAGGAAAACCCGCTGGCAACAGGGGCTGCGTCACAGTTGCCCAGAGGTACTTCGGTACAGCCCGGCCGGCCTGCTAGAATGCGCGGCCATTCGCCTCTATCCAACCCAGCATGTCCCGACTCAATCCCCGGCAACAGGAAGCCGTGAACTACGTCGGTGGTCCCCTATTGGTGCTCGCCGGCGCAGGCTCCGGCAAGACCAGCGTGATCACCCGCAAGATCGCCTACCTGGTGCAACAGTGCGGGATCCGCGCGCAGCACATCGTCGCGGTGACCTTCACCAACAAGGCGGCGCGCGAAATGAAGGAGCGCGTCAGCTCGCTCCTGCGCGGCGGCGAGGGCAAGGGCCTGACGGTGTCCACCTTCCACAACCTCGGCCTGAACATCATCCGCAAGGAGCACTCGCGCCTGGGCTACAAGCCGGGGTTCTCGATCTTCGACGAGTCGGACATCAAGGCGCTGCTCACCGACATCATGCAGAAGGAATATGCCGGGGATGATGGCGTCGACGAGATCAAGGGCTACATCGGCAACTGGAAGAACGACCTGATCCTGCCGGAAGAAGCGCTGGCCAAGGCGCGCAATCCGAAGGAGCAGACCGCCGCCGTGGTCTACATGCACTACCAGCGCACGCTCAAGGCGTACAACGCGGTGGACTTCGATGACCTGATCCTGCTGCCGGTGAAGCTGTTCCAGGACAACCCGGACATCCTGGAAAAGTGGCAGCACCGCGTGCGCTACATGCTGGTGGACGAATACCAGGACACCAACGCCAGCCAGTACCTGCTGGTGAAGCTGCTGGTGCAGCACCGCGCCCAGTTCACCGTGGTGGGCGACGATGACCAGTCGATCTACGCCTGGCGCGGCGCCCGGCCGGAAAACCTGATGCAGCTCAAGGAGGACTTCCCCTCCCTGAAGGTGGTGATGCTGGAGCAGAACTACCGCTCCACCAGCCGCATCCTCAAGTGCGCCAACATCCTCATCGCCAACAACCCCCACGTGTTCGAGAAGCAGCTGTGGAGCGAGATGGGCGTGGGCGATCCGATCCGGGTGATCCGCTGCCGCAACGAGGATGCCGAGGCCGAGCGCATCGCCATGGAAATCCTCACCCTGCACCTGCGCACCCAGCGGCCGTACAGCGAGTTCGCCATCCTCTACCGGGGCAACCACCAGGCCAAGCTGATGGAGCTGAAGCTGCAGCACCATCAGATCCCCTACCGGCTTTCCGGCGGCACCAGCTTCTTCGGCCGCCAGGAAGTGAAGGACCTGATGTCCTACTTCCGCCTGCTGGTGAATCCGGACGACGACAACGCCTTCCTCCGGGTCATCAACGTCCCGCGCCGGGAGATCGGCTCCACCACCCTGGAGAAGCTCGGCAACTATGCCACCGAGCGTGGCATTTCGATGTATGCCGCCAGTGACGAGATGGGCCTGGCCGAGCACCTGGACAGCCGTTATTCCGATCGCTTGCAGCGCTTCAAGCGCTTCATGGACGGGGTGCGCCAGCAGTGCGCACAGACCGATCCCATCGCCGCCCTGCGCAGCATGGTGATGGACATCGACTACGAGAACTGGCTCCGCCAGAACGCCTCCAGCGACAAGGTCGCCGACTTCCGCATGGGCAACGTCTGGTTCCTCATCGACGCCCTGAAGAACACCCTGGAGCGCGATGAAGAAGGTGGCATGACCATCGAGGAAGCCATCGCCAAGCTGGTGCTGCGGGACATGCTGGAGCGCCAGCAGGAGGAAGAGGAAGGCGCCGACGGTGTGCAGATGATGACCCTGCACGCCTCCAAGGGCCTGGAATTCCCCTATGTGTTCATCATGGGCGTGGAGGAGGAAATCCTCCCCCACCGCTCCAGCATCGAAGCCGACACCATCGAAGAAGAACGCCGCCTGGCCTACGTGGGCATCACCCGCGCGCGGCAGAACCTGGCCATGACCTTCGCCGCCAAGCGCAAGCAGTACGGCGAAATCATCGATTGCTCCCCCAGCCGCTTCCTCGAGGAACTGCCGCAGGAAGACCTGGAATGGGAAGGCATGGAAGACGCCCCCGTGGAAGTGAAGGCCGCGCGCGGCAACACGGCCCTGGCGGACATCCGTGCCATGCTGAAGAAGTCGTAACTAAAGCACCCCGGCGCAGACCGGGCTATCAACGAGGGTAAGGGCGTGGAAGCGCTGAAACAGAAGATTCGTGAAGAAGGCATCGTACTGTCCGAGCAGGTATTGAAGGTCGACGCCTTTCTCAACCACCAGATCGATCCACGCCTGATGCAGCAGGTGGGTCATGAGTTCGCCGAGCGCTTCAAGGGCCAGGGCGTTACCAAGATCGTGACCATCGAAGCCTCCGGCATCGCTCCGGCGGTCATGGCGGGCCTGGAGCTGGGCGTGCCGGTGATCTTCGCCCGCAAGTTCCAGTCGCTGACCCTGAAGACCGACCTGCTGATCTCCAAGGTGTTTTCCTTCACCAAGCAGACCGAAAGCACCATCGCCATCTCGGCCCGGCACCTGACCGCTGCCGACAATGTGCTGGTGATCGACGACTTCCTCGCCAACGGCCATGCGGCCAAGGCGCTGATCGACCTGATCCGCCAGGCGGGCGCCAGCGTCGCCGGCATCGGCATCGTGATCGAGAAGTCCTTCCAGGAAGGCCGGAGCCTGCTGGAAAGCGAAGGTTATCGCATCGAGTCCCTGGCGCGCGTGGCCTCGCTGGCCGATGGTCAGGTGAGCTTCGTCGACTGAGTTCGGACCGGTCGTTCCGTCGTTTGCGGATGGACCGGGTGATGGGTATCGCAAGGAAATGAATTCAATCGGGAGATGGCGCGCACCGCGCATGGCCAATGCCCCCGCGCCAATGTCATCGGTGCGCACAGCACACCCTACGGTCCAGTTTCGTAGGATGGGTGGAGCGGAGCGATACCCATCGATGGCGGTCGACCATGGCGCTCACTGCGACACCAGGTCGCAGCGAGCAAGCATAAAAAAAGCCGCCCGAGGGCGGCTTTCTTGTCGATGGCGGCGTGATTACAGGCCGGACATCTTCTTGATGGTGGCTTTCAGCTCATCATCGGTGCAGTCAGCGCAGGTGCCTTTCGGCGGCATGGCGTTGAGGCCGGAAATGGCCTTTTTCAGCAGACCGTCGACACCGCCATCACGGCCGGCGCGCTCTTTCCAGGCAGCGCTGTCGCCGATCTTCGGAGCGCCTAGCACTCCAGCGGTGTGGCAAGCGCCACAGTGTTTGGCAATGATGTCGTCCGGCGTGCGAGCACCGCCGCCAGCGGCAGCAGCGATGGCGCCGACACCTTTGCATTCCTGACCCTGTACACAGACCTCGCCTACCGGCTTGATGCGCTCGGCGATCGCGTCGTCGGTCGCGGCCTGGGCGCTAACAGCCCACAGAGCCAATACGGCAGCGTGAGCCGCCAGCATCTTCTTGATTAGGTTCACCCTTACACCCTCATCGTGGCTAGTTTCGCCCGCGGCCACGGTTTCGCGAGCGGGGGCAAAGTATATACGGTTACTCCGTCGCGCTGAAACAACCCAACTTGCCGCAGGGATATGGGCGGGACGGGGTAGGAATTCAGAAATTGGCCGGCGTGGTGGCGCTGATCAGGCGTGCCGGGGCATCGAACGGATTGCGGAAGCGGTGCGGCTTGCTGCTTTCGAAGTAGTAGCTGTCGCCTGGTTCGAGGATGTAGACCTCGCTGCCGATGGTCAGCTCCAGTCGGCCTTCCACCAGCATGCCGGCTTCTTCGCCGTCATGGGCGTACATCTCGTCACCGGTGTCGGAGCCCGGTGGATAAGTCTCGTCGAGGAAGGCCAGAGCGCGGCTGGGATGGGCCTTGCCCACCAGCTTCATGGTGATGGCGCCACTGCAGATATCGGTGAGTTCGGAAGCCCGGTAGACCACCTGGACCTGGTTTTCCTGTTCCAGGTCGAGGGAGAAGAACTCCACGAGCGACATGGGGATACCCCCAAGCACCTTCTTCAGCGAGCTGATGGAAGGGCTGACGCTGTTCTTCTCGATCATGGAAATCGTGCTGTTGGTGACACCCGCGCGCTTGGCGAGCTCACGCTGGGACAGGCCTTTCAGCTTACGGATGGCTTGCAGTCGAACACCGACGTCCAATGGCGGGATCCTCCTCGGGATCAGGGGTGGTCACGGTCGCCGTATCATGGCAACAGCGTTCAGTATTTACAACACTTCGGCTGTCGATACCGCGCGAACTTTACCCTTCCCGGGAGAAAACCGGAAATCATTGGAAAACGTGCCTGAAACATCGGCGAAATGATCATTTTCCTGATCATTTCGCCGTGAAATTCGGGATCAGCTGTAGACGAGCGGCACCCGGCGCAGGTTGCAGAATATCTGGTACGGAATGGTGCCCGCATGAGTGGCCACGTCGCTGGCCAGGACTTGATTGCCCCAGAGCTCCACTCGACTGCCCAGGCCCGCATTCGGCAGGTCGGTGAGGTCGACGGTGAGCATGTCCATGGAGACGCGGCCAATCAGCCGGCTCGGCTGGCCGTCGATGGTCACCGGAGTACCGGTGGGGGCATGGCGCGGGTAGCCGTCGGCATAACCCATGGCCACCACGCCGACGCGGGTCGGGCGCTCGGTGACGAACTTCGCGCCGTAGCCAACCGGCTGGCCGGCGGGCAGTTCGCGCACGCTGATGATCTTCGATTCGAGGGTCATCACCGGCTTCAGGCGTTCGGCCAGGGGGTGGGCCACTTCGAAAGGCGTGGCGCCGTAGAGCATGATGCCCGGGCGTACCCAGTCGCTGGGCACCTGCGGCCAGCCCAGCACAGCCGGCGAATTGCGCAGGCTGACCTCGGCCTCGAGACCGGCGCGCGCCTGTTCGAATACCGCCACTTGCTCGGTGCTGCTGTCGCAGTCCAGCTCATCGGCACGGGCGAAGTGGCTCATCAACACGATCTTCTCCACCTTGTCGCTGGCCGAGAGGCGCTGCCAGGCGTCGCGGTACTCGGCCGGGTGCAGGCCGACGCGGTGCATGCCGGAGTCCAGCTTGAGCCAGACGGTCAACGGCTTGCGCACAGTGGCGCGCTCGATGGCCTCCAACTGCCAGGTGGCGTGCACCACGGTCCAGAAGTCGTGTTCCTGGATCAGTTCCAGTTCTTCAGCTTCGAAAAAGCCCTCCAGCAACAGCACCGGCTTGCGGATGCCTGCCGCGCGCAGCTGCAGCGCTTCCTCGATGCAGGCCACGGCGAAGCCATTGGCCTCATCTTCCAGGGCCTGGGCGCAGCGCACCGCACCGTGTCCGTAGGCATCCGCCTTGACCACGGCCAAGGCCTTGGCGCCGCTGATTTCGCGGGCGAGGCGGTAGTTGTGGCGCAGGGCTTCGAGATCGATCAGGGCACGGGCGGGACGCATGGCGAGGACTTCTTCTAATTGATCGGGTGGAAAAAACCCGGCACGAGGGCCGGGCTGAGCAAGAAACTTAGGGAAGCGCGGCGACCACCGTCATCTCCACCAGGACGTCGGGCGAATACAGCTTCGCCTCGACACAGGCACGGGCCGGGGCGGCGCCCTTCGGTACCCAGGCGTCCCACACCGCGTTCATCGCGGCGTAGTCGGCCTCCATGTCCTTCAGGTAGATGGTCACCGACAGGATGCGGCTCTTGTCGGTGCCTGCCTCGGCCAGCATCGCGTCGATCGCGGCGAGGGTTTCACGGGTCTGCTGGCCGACGCCCGCACTGTGCTTTTCGTCCAACTGGCCGGCCAGGTAGACCGTGCCGTTGTGGATGACGATTTCGCTGTAGCGGGTTTCAGTGCGCAGGCGCTGGATTGACATTGTTCGGGCTCTCCTTGGAATTGCCATAACGGAAGATGTCCAGACCTTCGGCGCTGATCTGCGGACGCTTGCGCGCCATCAGGTCGGCCAGCAGGCGGCCGGAGCCGCAGGCCATGGTCCAGCCAAGGGTACCGTGTCCGGTGTTGAGGAACAGGTTGCGGAACGGAGTGGCGCCCACGATCGGGGTGCCGTCCGGAGTCGCCGGACGCAGGCCGGTCCAGAACACGGCCTGGGACAGGTCGCCACCTTCCGGGTAGAGGTCGGCGGTGATCATTTCCAGGGTGTCGCGGCGCGCCGGGTTCAGGTCCAGGTTGAAGCCGGTGATCTCGGCCATGCCGCCCACGCGGATGCGCTTGTCGAAGCGGGTGATGGCGACCTTGTAGGTCTCGTCGAGAATCGTCGAGGTCGGAGCCATGTCCGGATTGGTGATCGGCACGGTCAGCGAATAGCCCTTGAGCGGATAGACCGGCGCCTTGATGCCCAGCGGTTTGATCATCTGCGGGGTGTAGCTGCCGAGGGCGAGCACGTAGCGGTCTGCGGTTTCCAGCTTGCCGTTGATCCACACGCCGTTGATGCGGTCGCCGGCGAAGTCCAGACGCTCGATGTTCTGGCCAAAGCGGAATTCCACGCCCAGCTTCTCAGCCATCTCGGCGAGGCGGGTGGTGAACAGCTGGCAGTCGCCGGTCTGGTCGTTGGGCAGGCGCAGGGCGCCAGCCAGCTTGTGCTTGACGCTGGCCAGGGCCGGTTCGACGCGGGCGATGCCGTCGCGGTCGAGCAGCTCGTACGGGACGCCGGAACGCTCGAGGACGGCGATGTCCTTGGCGGCGGCGTCTACCTGGGCCTGGGTGCGGAACAACTGGGTGGTGCCGAGGGCGCGGCCTTCATAGCTGATGCCGGTTTCAGCGCGGAGCTCGTCGAGGCAGTCGCGGCTGTACTCGGACAGACGCACCATGCGCTCCTTGTTCACCGCATAGCGGGCGGCGGTGCAGTTGCGCAGCATCTGCGTCATCCACAGGTACTGGTCGATGTCGCTGGTGGTGCGGATGGCCAGCGGTGCGTGCTGCTGCAGCATCCATTTGACGGCCTTCAGCGGCACGCCGGGCGCCGCCCAGGGCGATGCATAACCGGGGGAAACCTGACCAGCGTTGGCAAAGCTGGTTTCCATGGCCACGGCGTTCTGGCGGTCGACCACGACCACCTCGAACCCCGCCTGGGCCAGGTAATAGGCGCTGGTCGTACCGATCACACCACTGCCAAGGACCATCACTCGCATGTCTGTCTCCATTCGCAGCGGGGAATTCGCTGCGTTTGTTATTTTGAGCGTCAATGGCGCGCAGTATAGGAAGACAGCCCCAGTGATATTCACTATATAGATAGCTATATTTGGCGATAAATCTCGGCTGAATGGGCTTCAACGGAGGGGCATCCACCATGCGTACGCAGCATCAATCCCGTCGTGAATTAGACAAGATAGACCGGAATATTTTACGAATCCTGCAGGAAGACGGCCGGATATCCTTTACCGAGCTGGGAGAGCGCGTAGGCCTGTCCACCACGCCCTGCACCGAGCGCGTCCGCCGCCTGGAGCGCGAGGGCATCATCCTCGGCTACAACGCCCGGCTGAATCCGCAGCACCTGAAGGCCAGCCTGCTGGTGTTCGTGGAAATCAGCCTGGACTACAAGTCCGGCGACACCTTCGAGGATTTCCGCCGCGCCGTGCTCAAGCTGCCCCATGTACTGGAATGCCACCTGGTGTCGGGTGACTTCGACTACCTGGTGAAGGCGCGGATCAACGAGATGGCCTCCTACCGCAAGCTGCTTGGCGACATCCTGCTGAAGCTGCCCCACGTGCGCGAATCCAAGTCCTACATCGTCATGGAAGAGGTGAAGGAATCGCTGAATCTCCCGATTCCTGACTGATTTGTTACGCGCGTCCCGCCCCCCTTGGCAGGCCATGGGGTTCGTCTTATTCTGCCCGGGCGTTGAATTTTCCACACAATAAAATCAGGATTTCGCACATGAACGCCCGCGTTCGCATCCCGGTGCATACCGATCAGCACGCCCCCTCCTACTACGCGGCGACGGCCAACCGTCGCATCGACTACCCGCCCCTGGCGGGAGAGGAGCTGGCCGATGTGTGCATTGTCGGTGGCGGATTCTCCGGGCTGAACACGGCGATCGAACTGGCCCGGCGCGGCCGCAAGGTGGTGCTGCTGGAAGCCCGGAAGATCGGCTGGGGCGCCAGCGGGCGCAATGGCGGGCAGTTGATCCGTGGCGTCGGCCACGGCGTCGAGCAGTTCGAGCCGGTGATCGGCGCCGAAGGCGTGCGCGCCCTGAAGCTGATGGGCCTGGAAGCGGTGGAGATCGTCCGCCAGCGCGTCGAGGAATTCTCCATCGCCTGCGATCTGACCTGGGGCTACTGCGACCTGGCCAACCGCCCGCGCGACCTGGCCGGCTTCGCCGAAGATATGGAAGAACTCAAAGGCCTCGGCTATCGCCACGAACTGCGCCTGGTACAGCCCCACGAGATGCGCACTGTGGTGGGCTCGGACCGTTATGTCGGCGGCCTGATCGACATGGGTTCCGGCCACCTGCATCCGCTCAATCTGGTGCTGGGTGAAGCCGCTGCAGCCGAGTCCCTCGGCGTTCGCCTGTTCGAAAACTCCGCAGTGACCCGCATCGACTACGGTCCCGAGGTGAAGGTGCACACCGCCCGTGGACACGTGCGGGCAAAGACCCTGGTGCTGGGCTGCAACGCCTACATGAACAACCTGAACGCCACCCTCGGCGGCAAGGTGCTGCCCGCCGGCAGCTACGTGATCGCCACCGAGCCGCTGCCCGCCGACCTCGCCCACGAACTGCTACCGCAGAACATGGCGGTCTGTGACCAGCGCGTGGCCCTGGACTATTACCGGCTCTCCGCTGACAACCGCCTGCTGTTCGGCGGCGCCTGCCACTATTCCGGGCGCGACCCGGCGGATATCGGCGACTACATGCGGCCGAAGATGCTCAAGGTCTTCCCGCACCTGGCGAATGTCCGCATCGACTACCAGTGGGGCGGCATGATCGGCATCGGCGCCAACCGCCTGCCGCAGATCGGCAAGCTGCCGGATCAACCCAATGTCTACTTCGCCCAGGCCTATTCCGGCCACGGGGTGAACGCCACTCACCTGGCGGGCAAGCTGCTGGCCGAGGCCATCTGTGGTGAGCAGAGCACCGGCTTCGATGTCTTCTCCAAAGTGCCCCACATCACCTTCCCCGGCGGCCGCCACCTGCGCTCGCCGCTGCTGGCCCTGGGCATGCTGTGGTACCGGATGAAGGAAGCGGTGGGGATCGTCTGATCCCCGCTAGGTTGGCCGTTCCGCTGCGATGGGTTTCGCTTCGCTCGCGGAACGCCGCCCGACCCATCCTACGAAGAGCCGGTGAACGGTGTGCTCAATCGGGGACAGTCTCGGCATCGTCCTCGAACAGCTCGCGGCTCCAGGCCAGCCAGACGAATCCGGCGGCGCCAATGGCCATGATCAGCGGCAGGGCGTGACCGCTGATCCACTGGCTCGCGGCGCCGGTGAGCAGCGGCCCGATCAGGCAGCCAATACCCCAGAGCTGGGCGACATGGGCATTGGCCCGCACCAGTTCGTCGTCCCGATAACGCTCGCCGATCAGGATCAGCGCCAGGGTGAAAAGCCCGCCGGCGCTGGCGCCGAACAGCACCCAGAGCGGCCAGATCAGCGGTGTGTGCAGCAACAGCGGCACGCCGAGACTGCTGAGCAGCAAGGTCAGGCCACAGGCGCGGAACAAGTTGCGCCGGGACATGCGGTCGGCCAGCCAGCCAATGGGCAATTGCAATGCGGCGTCGCCCACGACCACCACGCTGGCCATCAGCAGGGCCACTTCCTGACTGAAGCCCTGACGCAATCCATAGATCGGCAGCAGGGTCAGCATCATGGCCTCGAAGGCGGCAAACAGCGCCACGGCCCAGGCAATGGTGGGCAGACGCGAGCAGAATGACCAGAGCCCGCGACCCGAGGCGCTGTGGGCATCGACGCTGGGCGCGCCGGTGCGACCCAGGAGCATCAGCGAACCACCCACCAACAGGCCGGTGCCGGTCCAGAAGCCGAGGTCATTACCGGTGCCCAGGGCACTCAACAGCAGCGGACCGGACAACTGGCTCAGGGCGTAACCCGTGCCATAGAGGGCCACCAGGCGGCCGCGCCACTCCTCCACCGCCAGTTGGTTGATCCAGCTTTCACCGAGGATGAACACCACCGTCAGCGCGACGCCGATCAGCAGCCGCAGCACCAGCCAGATCGGGTAGACCTGCACCAACGCCAAAAGCGCCACCGACACCGCCCCCACCAACATGCACAGCTGCATCGAGGCCGTGGTGCCCAGCCGCGCCGCCAGGCGCCCCGCCACGACGGCGCCCAGCAACACCCCCACTGCCGGAGTCGCCGCCATCACGCCAATGGCGAAGCTGTCGTAGCCCCAGCTTTCCAGCCGCAGCGACACCAACGGCATGGTCACGCCCAGGGCGAGGCCGATGCTGATGACTGCGCCACAGACGGCGAAATAGGTTCCCCAACGCATCGCCCATGTCCTCCCTTTCCGTGTGGGGCAAAGCAAAAAAGGCCGGGCTCCATAACTGGAAACCCGGCCGCAGGCGTGGCTCGCAGAGCCGGCCCCTCGAACCGCGAGGGGCGGACCTCAATGTGGGATCAGAGCTTGATCCAGGTGGACTTCAGCTCGGTGTACTTGTCGAACGCGTGCAGCGACTTGTCGCGGCCGTTGCCGGACTGCTTGAAGCCGCCGAAGGGCGCGGTCATGTCGCCGCCGTCGTACTGGTTGATCCAGACGCTGCCGGCACGCAGGGCCTTGCCGACCAGGTGGGCGCGGGACAGGTTGTTGGTCCAGACCGCAGCAGCCAGGCCGTAGATAGTGTCGTTGGCGATGGCGACGGCTTCTTCTTCGCTGTCGAAGGCGATGACCGAGAGCACCGGGCCAAAGATTTCTTCCTTGGCGATGCGCATGGCGTTGCTCACGCCGTCGAAGATGGTCGGCTCGACGTAGGTGCCGCCGGTTTCTTCCATCACGCGCTTGCCGCCGGCCACCAGTTTGGCGCCGTCGTCATGGCCGGCCTGGATGTAGGACAGCACGTTGTTCATCTGGGTAGTGTCCACCAGGGCGCCGACGTTGGTGGCCGGGTCCAGCGGGTTGCCCGGTTTCCAGGCCTTGATGGCCTCGACCACCATGGGCACGAATTTTTCCTTGATGGAGCGCTCTACCAACAGGCGCGAACCGGCGGTGCAGACTTCGCCCTGGTTGAAGGCGATGGCGCCGGCAGCGGCTTCGGCAGCAGCCTGCAGGTCCGGGGCGTCGGCGAACACGATGTTCGGGCTCTTGCCACCGGCTTCCAGCCAGACGCGCTTCATGTTGGATTCGCCAGCGTAGACCATCAATTGCTTGGCGATCTTGGTGGAACCGGTGAACACCAGGGTGTCCACGTCCATGTGCAGGGCCAGGGCCTTGCCCACGGTGTGGCCAAAGCCCGGCAGCACGTTGAACACGCCAGCCGGGATGCCGGCCTCGATGGCCAGTTGGGCGATGCGGATACCGGTCAGCGGCGACTTTTCAGACGGCTTGAGGACGATGGAGTTGCCGGTGGACAGCGCCGGGCCGAGCTTCCAGCAGGTCATCAGCAGGGGGAAATTCCACGGCACGATGGCGGCGACTACGCCCACCGGCTCGCGGGTCACCAGGCCCAGTTCGTTGTGCGGGGTGGCGGCGACTTCGTCGTAAATCTTGTCGATGGCCTCACCGCTCCAGCGGATGGCGCGGGACGCGGACGGCACGTCGACGCTCAGCGAGTCGCTGATCGGCTTGCCCATGTCCAGGGTTTCCAGCAGGGCGAGCTCTTCGGCGTGGGCATCGATCAGGTTGGCGAAGCGAATCATCACTTCCTTGCGCTTGACCGGAGCCATGCGCGACCAGACGCCAGACTCGAACGTGGCGCGGGCATCTTTCACGGCCAGCTCGGCGTCGGCCAGGTCACAGCTGGCAACCTTGCCCAGCAGGCGGCCGTCGATCGGGCTGATGCAGTCGAAGGTCTCGCCGGAAACGGAACCGGTGTACTCGCCATGGATGAAGGCGCGGGTCTCGATCTGCACGGACTTGGCGCGCTGTTCCCAATCTGCTCGGGTCAGGGTGGTCATTGGAGCTTTCCTCTTATTAGAAGAGTGCCGCCAGCTCAGGCATGCACTGTCAAAAATTCTGCAAGGCCGACCTATGAATGGCCATCCTCGCAACCCTAAACCAGACGGGCTAGCCTTTTCAATATATTTGACAGATTTCCGTCAAACGCCCTTGTCATGTTCAATTTATTAAACATAGACTGCGCCAAAATCACTACAACACCTCACCTTGCCTCTTTGGGTGGTCACAATGACAAACGCCAATGCGCCGCAACCGGGCAGAATATCCAACAGTCTTGACGATTTTTGGATGCCCTTTACCGCCAACCGCCAGTTCAAGGCCAAGCCGCGACTGCTGGAAAGCGCCGAAGGGATGTACTTCACCAGCACCGACGGTCGCCAGGTCCTCGACGGTACCGCTGGCCTCTGGTGCTGCAACGCCGGCCACGGTCGCCGCGAGATCACCGAGGCAGTGAGCCGTCAGATCGCGAAGCTGGACTTCGCCCCCACCTTCCAGATGGGCCACCCGCTGCCCTTCGAACTGGCCGAGCGCCTGGCCGATGTGGCCCCCAAGGGCCTGAACAAGGTGTTCTTCACCAACTCCGGCTCTGAATCGGCGGACACCGCCCTGAAGATCGCCCTCGCCTTCCAGCGCGCCATCGGCCAAGGCACCCGCACCCGCCTGATCGGCCGCGAACTGGGCTACCACGGCGTGGGCTTCGGCGGCATTTCGGTGGGTGGCATGGTCAACAACCGCAAGGCCTTCCCCGCCTTGCTGCCGAATGTGGATCACCTGCCGCACACGCTGGATATCCAGCGCAACGCCTTCAGCCGTGGTCTGCCGGAGTTCGGCATCGAGAAAGCCGACGAGCTGGAGCGCCTGGTCACCCTGCACGGCGCGGAGAACATTGCCGCCGTGATCGTCGAGCCCATGTCCGGTTCGGCCGGCGTGATCCTGCCGCCGGTGGGCTACCTGCAGCGCCTGCGGGACATCACCCGCAAGCACGGCATCCTGCTGATCTTCGACGAGGTGATCACCGGTTTCGGCCGCGTCGGCGAAGCCTTCGCCGCCCAGCGCTGGGGCGTCACCCCGGATATCATTACTTGTGCCAAGGGCCTGACAAACGGCGCCATTCCCATGGGCGCGGTGTTCGTCGCCGAAGAGATCTACCAGGCCTTCATGCAGGGCCCGGAAAGCGCCATCGAGTTCTTCCACGGTTATACCTATTCCGGTCACCCGGTGGCGTGCGCCGCTGCGCTGGCGACCCTTGACATCTACCAGGGCGAGCGCCTGTTCGAGCGCACCATCGAGCTGGAAAGCCACTGGCAAGACGCCCTGCTCAGCCTGCGCGACCTGCCCAATGTGATCGACATCCGCGCAGTGGGCCTGGTGGGCGGCGTGCAACTGGCACCCAGTGCCGAAGGCGTGGGCAAGCGCGGCTTCCAGGTCTTCGAACAATGCTTCCACGACGGCGTGATGGTCCGCGTCACCGGCGACACCATCGCCATGTCGCCGCCGCTGATCGTGGAGAAGGAACAGATCGACATTCTCGTCGGCACGCTCGCCGACTCCATCCGCAAGGCCGCCTGAACAGGGACCGCACCATGAACATCCAGCAGATCGTCGACTTCGCCCAGGCCACCACAGCCCCGGAACATTACCGCCCGGCGCCCGAGAAGATCCTCAAGGGCGATCCCGAGCAGAGCGTTCGCAACCATTACGGCAGCCCCTGCGGGCAGTTCAACGTGGGCATCTGGGAAGGTGCGGTGGGCCACTGGACGGTGAGCTACACCGAGCACGAGTACTGCGAGATTCTCCAGGGCGTATCGGTGATTCGCGACCAGGACGGCAACGCCAAGACCGTCCGCGTCGGCGACCGCTTCGTGATTCCCGCCGGCTTCTCCGGCACCTGGGAAGTGCTGGAACCCTGCCGCAAGGTCTACGTCATCTTTGAACAGGCCGCCCGCTGAGCCTGTTCGTCTCCCATGCTTGTCACCCTTCAGCCCGCCTCTGGCGGGTTTTTTTATGGGTGCAGCGAAAGGTCCCGCAGGATGGGGCGGGCGGCGCTCCCCGAGCGGAGCCCGTGCGAGGATCGATGGGTATCGCAAGCTCCACCCATCCTACGGTTCCGCCACGGGGCTCAAGGCAAATCGCAGGCATGAAAAAGCCCGCACTGGGCGGGCTTCTTCGCAAGGGCCGGATCAATTACTTGATCTTGGCTTCCTTGTAGATCACGTGCTTGCGCACAACCGGATCGAATTTCTTGATCTCGATCTTGTCGGGAGTGGTGCGCTTGTTCTTGTCGGTGGTGTAGAAGTGGCCGGTACCGGCACTGGACACCAGACGGATCAGTTCACGCATGATTAGCTCCTTAAACCTTTTCGCCGCGAGCGCGCAGTTCAGACAGAACTACGTCGATGCCGCGCTTGTCGATGATACGCATGCCCTTGGCGGAAACGCGCAGACGCACAAAGCGCTTCTCGGACTCGACCCAGAAGCGATGGTGCTGCAGGTTCGGCAGGAAACGACGACGGGTTTTGTTGTTTGCGTGGGAAATGTTGTTCCCAGTAGCCGGACCCTTACCGGTTACTTGACAGACTCTCGACATACCTCAGCCCTCTAAACCACATGCCCAACCCGGCATGGGTTGGCCGCTTGAACTCTCAGATATTGGGCGCTGAACGCCCGTCTCGTCAGGGTCTTACCGGCCGCACAATGACTGCGAAAGACCGGGCCCCCAGAAAAGAGCGCTGCTTTATATCAGAAAGACCCTAGTGCAGCAAGGGCGGGAGCGATTTACCCACAGGCCCGCCCACCCCGCGATTGTACCCGCACCGGCGCTGCAAGGCCGCCCGAGCACAGCGACCGCTCGTCGCCCGCCGCGCATTGTTCGGCGACCGGGCTTGGTCTAGGGTAAGGCCTCTGGGCCACCACGGGCCCGTTCGCCATTGCAAAGGAGCCTGCCATGCGTTTTGCCGTCCTCCCGCTGCTGTTTGCCCCGCTGCTCGCCCAGGCCGCGACCCTAAGCGTCTGCACCGAGGCCAGCCCCGAGGGCTTCGACGTCGTGCAGTACAACTCCCTGACCACCACCAACGCGTCGGCCGACGTGCTGATGAACCGCCTGGTGGAGTTCGACGCCCAGCAGGGCAAGCTGGTGCCCGGCCTGGCCGAGCGCTGGGAGGTCTCCCCCGACGGCCTGACCTACAGCTTCCACCTGCGCAAGGGCGTGGCCTTCCACAGCACCGACTATTTCAAGCCGAGCCGCGCGCTGAACGCCGAGGACGTGGTTTTCAGCTTCCAGCGCATGCTCGATCCGGCCAATCCCTGGCACAAGGTCGCCCAGAGCGGCTTCCCCCACGCTCAATCCATGCAGTTGCCGGCACTGATCAAGAGCATCGACCGCGTCGACGACCAGCAGGTCCGCTTCACCCTGAACAAGCCCGACGCCACCTTCCTCGCCACCCTCAGCATGGGCTTCGCTTCTATCTATTCCGCCGAGTACGCCGAGCAACTGATGAAGGCCGGCACACCGGAAAAACTCAACGCGCAGCCCATCGGCTCCGGCCCCTTCGTGTTCCGGCGTTTCCAGAAGGACGCCACGGTCCGTTACGCCGCCAATCCGGACTACTTCGCCGGCAAGCCCGCAGTGGACGGCCTGGTCTTCGCCATCACCCCCGACGCCAACGTGCGCCTGCAGAAGCTGCGCCGCGGCGAATGCCAGATTGCCCTGTCGCCCAAACCGCTGGACGTGAAGTCCGCCGCTGGCGACAAGGACATCAAGGTGATCGAGACGCCGGCCTTCATGACCGCCTTCGTCGGCATCAACAGCCAGCACCCGCCGCTGGACAAACCCCAGGTGCGCCAGGCCATCAACCTTGCCTTCGACAAGGCGAGCTACCTGAAGGCGGTGTTCGAAGGCAGCGCCAGCGCCGCCGACGGCCCCTATCCGCCGAACACCTGGAGCTACGCCAAGGACATCCCCGCCTACTCCCATGACCCGCAGAAGGCCAAGGCACTGCTGACCGAGGCCGGCCTCGCGGACGGCTTCAAGACCACCATCTGGACCCGCCCCTCAGGCAGCCTGCTCAACCCCAACCCCAGCCTTGGCGCCCAGCTGCTCCAGGCGGACTTGGCGAAAGTGGGCATCCAGGCCGAAATCCGCGTGATCGAATGGGGCGAGCTGATTCGCCGTGCCAAGGCCGGTGAGCACGACCTGCTGTTCATGGGCTGGGCCGGCGACAACGGCGACCCGGACAACTTCCTCACCCCGCAGTTTTCCTGCGCCTCCGTGCAATCGGGCCTCAACTTCGCCCGCTACTGCAACGCCGAGTTGGACAAGCTGATCGCCGACGGCAAGACCCGGGCCGACACGGCCGAGCGCACCACCCTCTATGAAAAGGCCCAGCGGATCATCCGCGAACAGGCCCTCTGGCTGCCCCTCGCCCACCCCACCGCCTTCGCCCTGACCCGGACCAATGTCGAGGGCTACCAGGTGAGCCCCTTCGGCCGGCAGGACTTCTCGCGGGTGAAGCTGGACTAGACCCAGCCAAATTCCGCCATGGACAGCGGCTCGCCATCGCCCACGATGAAGTGATCCAGCACTCGCACATCGATCAGCGCCAGCGCCTCCTTCAGGCGCTGGGTCAGCTGGCGATCCGCCGCGCTGGGCTCGGAATTGCCCGAGGGGTGGTTGTGGCTGAGGATGATGGCGGCCGCGTTGTGGGCCAGCGCCCGCTTGACCACCTGGCGCGGATAGACGCTGGCACCGTCGATGGTGCCCTGGAAAAGCACCTCGAAAGCCAGCACCCGGTGCTTGGAGTCGAGGAACAGGCAGGCGAATTGTTCGTGATGGGAATGGCGCAGCTGCGCTTTCAGAAAATCCCGCACCGCCTGAGGGCTTTCCAACGCGGAGTCGCGGCGCAGTCCTTCAGCCAGGTGACGGCGGGCCATCTCCAGCACCGCCTGCAACTGGGCGTACTTGGCCGGCCCCAGCCCCAGGTGCTGGCTGAACTCATTCAATTCGGCCTCCAGCAGCGCGCGCAGGCTACCGAAGTCGTTGAGCAGGTGACGGGCGAGGTCCACGGCGCTGCGGCCGGCGACCCCGGTGCGAAGGAAGATGGCGAGGAGCTCGGCGTCACTCAGGGCCGCCGCGCCCAGTTCAAGAAGCTTCTCCCGCGGGCGTTCCGCCGCGGGCCAATTGCGGATGCTCATCACACCTCCATGGTTGAGCGGCGCCGCTGTTCCAGTGCGGGCGCTGTGCTATCTTAACCCACCTTTTTTGCGCGGCGATCGGCCTGGGGAGGCGCCTTCGCCGCAGCGCATCGTCAACCTCCATAAAAGGCAGGCCTATGCAGCGGCTCTATCGGAAACGCATCCTCTTGGGCGTGGGCGGCGGTATTGCCGCCTACAAGAGCGCTGAGCTGGTTCGCCGCCTGCGCGACCAGGGCGCCGAGGTCCGCGTAGTGATGACCCAGGGCGGCCGCGAGTTCATCACCCCGCTGACCCTCCAGGCCCTCTCCGGGCACCCCGTCCACCTCGACCTGCTGGACCCCGCCGCCGAAGCGGCCATGGGGCATATCGAACTGGCCCGCTGGGCCGACCTGGTGCTGATTGCGCCGGCCACTGCCGACCTGATGGCGCGTCTGGCCCAGGGTGTTGCGGACGACCTGCTGACCACCCTGGTGCTGGCCACCGATGCCCCCGTGGCCCTGGCCCCGGCCATGAACCAGGCCATGTGGCGCGACCCGGCCACCCAAGCCAACCTCGAACTGCTCGCCAAGCGCGGCCTGCGCCTGTTCGGCCCCGCCGCCGGCAGCCAGGCCTGTGGCGACGTCGGTCTCGGCCGCATGCTGGAAGCCGAAGAACTGGCCCAGCTCGCCGCCGACTGCTTCGAGCACCGCGCCCTCACCGGCCGCCATGTCCTGATCACCGCCGGCCCGACCCAGGAAAACATCGACCCGGTGCGCTACATCACCAACCACAGCTCCGGGAAGATGGGCTTCGCCCTGGCCGAAGCTGCGGTGGAAGCGGGCGCCAAGGTGACCCTGATCACCGGCCCGGTACACCTGCCGACCCCGGACCGGGTCAACCGCATCGACGTAGTCAGCGCCCGCGACATGTTGGCGGCCTGCGAAGCGGCCATGCCTTGCGACCTGCTGATCGCCGCCGCTGCCGTGGCCGACTACCGTCCGGAAGTGGTTGCACAGCACAAAATGAAGAAAGACCCGACCAGCGGCGAAGGCCTGCTGCTGCAGCTGGTACGCAACCCCGATATTCTCGCGACCCTCGCCGGCCGGCCCGATCGCCCCTTCAGCGTGGGCTTCGCCGCCGAAACCGAGAACCTGCTCGAGTACGCCTCGCGCAAGCTCAAGGACAAGAACCTCGACCTGATCGTCGCCAATGACGTGGCCAACCCCACCATCGGCTTCAACAGCGAGGAAAACGCCATCACCGTCATTGACCGTGACCTGGCCCAGACCAGCTTCGCCCAGACCAGCAAGGGCAAGATCGCCCGCCAGCTGGTTGCCTTCATCGCCGACCGCCTCAACCAGGCCTGAGATTTCATGCACTCACTGCAAGCCAAGATCCTCGACTCCCGCATCGGCAGCGAATTCCCGCTGCCGCAATACGCCACCCCGGGTTCCGCAGGCCTCGACCTGCGCGCCATGCTCAAGGAAGAAGTCGTCCTCGAGCCGGGCCAGACCCTCCTTATCCCCACCGGCCTGTCGATCCACATCGCCGATCCGGGTCTGGCGGCCCTGATCCTGCCGCGCTCGGGCCTCGGCCATAAGCACGGCGTGGTGCTGGGGAACCTGGTGGGCCTGATCGACTCCGACTACCAGGGCGAGCTGATGGTCTCCTGCTGGAACCGTGGCCAGACCGCCTTCCGCATCGCCATCGGCGAGCGCATCGCCCAGCTGGTGCTGGTGCCCGTCGTCCAGGCACATTTCGAACTGGTCGACGAATTCCACGAAAGCCAGCGCGGTGCCGGTGGTTTCGGACACACTGGCAGCCACTGACCGCCTAGTATCAGGACGACCCGCCCAGGAGACGTTCAGTGAAACTCTTCAAGCGCAGCAGCAAGGAAGCCGCCACCAACGGTTCGGGCAGCCGGCCGGGTAATGGCCAGCCGCGCCGCAAGGCTTCCAGCGACCTGGCTCCCGGAACACTGGCCGCCCTGGCCGGCATCGCCGCCGCCGGCGCCCTGGTCTGGTTCGGCCTGATCCAGCCGGCTGAGCAGAGCCGGATCAACCAGCTCAGCCAGGCCTGGGGTGACAGCCAGGCCGCCACCCTGCGCCAGGCCATCGCCCAGGTGAAGGCCGAAACCGTCGCCGCCTCCCACGACCCCAGCCTGATCGACGCCGTGAACAGCGGCGATGCCAGCACGCTGCAAGCTGCCGAACGCGGCCTGGGCTATCGCGATGGCGTGGTCGACGCGCACCTCAACCTGCCCGGCCAGGCCCAGCAGAACTCCCAGCGCGCAGCGCCGATGAATTTCGCCGCGCTGGACATGTTGCGTCGCCTGGAAATCGGCCAGCAGCGCAGCCCGGAGGCCTACAAGGTCGGTCAGCGCTGGCTGGTGTACAGCGCCGCGCCGCTGCGCCTGAACGACCAGAGTGCACCCCAGGGTACGCTGCTGATGGTGTTCGATCTGGAGCGCCTGCTGCGCAGCCTGCCGCCGTTGCCGGCCGAGGTTGGCCAGCTTCAGCTGATCCAGCAGTTCAAGAACGCCCCCGCCCAGGTCCTGGCCCAGCGCGGACAGGCCGCCGACGCCGCGCCCATCGCCCTGGAAAGCGGCAATCCGAACTGGAAGCTCAGCTTCACCCCCGGCGCGGGCCTGACCCAACCGACCTTCTCGCCGCTACCGCTGGTCTTGGCCGCCCTGCTCGCGCTGATCGGCTCGATCCTGGGCCTGAGGCTCAGCCTGAACATCGTGCAACGCAAGCTGCGGGACGACGTCCGGCAGCTCGATCAACTGCTGCAAGAACTCTCGAACGGCAAGAGCGTCAAAGGATTCAGTCTGCGCCTGCCGGCGCTGGACAGCCTGGCGCAGGCGCTTGCCCGCCAGCTCAGGCGTACACCCGAGCCGGTGCCGGATAGCGGCCAGGCCGTAGCGGCTGCCAGCAACCCGGTTGCCCCGGCTCCCGCCCAGCCAGCCGAATCGGCTGACCCACTTTTCCAAGATACCGACATTCTCGATATCGACATCCTCGACGAAGACCAGGACCTCCTGGGATTGGAGCAAGCCCCCGCCATGACCAGCATCGAACAGATCGCCCCCAACCTGCCCGCCAGCATTTTCCGCGC
Source organism: Pseudomonas sp. LFM046 (assembly GCF_000949385.2). NCBI lineage: Bacteria > Pseudomonadati > Pseudomonadota > Gammaproteobacteria > Pseudomonadales > Pseudomonadaceae > Pseudomonas > Pseudomonas sp. LFM046. The sequence continues at coordinate 5,667,608 of NZ_JYKO02000001.1, forward strand.
GTATGACATTCGCGGCGTGGTCGGCGATACCCTCACCGCCGAGACCGCCTACTGGGTGGGTCGTGCCATTGGCTCGGAGAGCCTGGCTCGCGGCGAATCCTGCGTATCCGTCGGCCGCGACGGTCGCCTGTCCGGCCCCGAGCTGGTCCAGGCACTGATCCAGGGCCTGATGGATTGCGGCTGCCAGGTGACCGACGTCGGCATGGTGCCGACCCCGGCGCTCTACTACGCCGCCAACGTGCTGGCCGGCAAATCCGGCGTGATGCTCACCGGCAGCCACAACCCGCCGGACTACAACGGCTTCAAGATCATGGTGGCCGGCGAGACCCTGGCCAACGAACAGATCACCGCCCTGCACACCCGCATTCAGAACAACGATCTGGCCAGCGGCGTTGGCAGCGCTGAAGCGGTGGACGTACTGGACCGCTACTTCCAGGAAATCCGCAACGACATCGCCATGGCCAAGCGCATGAAAGTGGTGGTGGATTGCGGCAACGGCGTGGCCGGCGTGATCGCCCCGCAGCTGATCGAAGCCCTGGGCTGCACCGTGATTCCGCTGTTCTGCGACGTCGACGGCACCTTCCCCAACCACCATCCGGACCCGGGCAAGCCCGAGAACCTGGAAGACCTGATCGCCAAGGTGAAGGAAGAGCAGGCCGACCTGGGCCTGGCCTTCGACGGCGACGGCGACCGCGTCGGCGTGGTGACCAACAAAGGCACCATCATCTACCCCGACCGCTTGCTGATGCTCTTCGCCAAGGACGTGGTCTCCCGCAATCCGGGCGCCGACATCATCTTCGACGTGAAGTGCACCCGCCGCCTGACCTCCCTCATCAGCGGCTACGGTGGCCGCCCGGTGATGTGGAAGACCGGCCACTCCCTGATCAAGAAGAAGATGAAGGAAACCGGCGCCCTGCTGGCCGGCGAAATGAGCGGCCACATCTTCTTCAAGGAGCGCTGGTACGGCTTCGACGACGGCATCTACAGCGCCGCCCGCCTGCTGGAAATCCTCAGCCAGGAAAAGAACGACGCTGAAACTGTGTTCTCGGCCTTCCCGAAAGACGTCTCCACTCCGGAGATCAACATCACCGTCACCGACGAGAGCAAGTTCCGCCTGATCGAGCGCCTGCAGCGCGAGGCCAGCTGGGGCGAAGCCAACCTCACCACCCTCGATGGCGTGCGTGTCGATTATCCGAAGGGCTGGGGCCTGGTCCGCGCGTCCAACACGACTCCCGTGCTGGTGCTGCGCTTCGAGGCCGACACCGAGGAAGAGCTGGAGCGCATCAAGCAGGTGTTCCGCAGCCAGCTCAACCTGATCGCCCCTGAACTCAAACTGCCGTTCTGATCCGTGTCACTGGAGCCCAGCATGACCCTCAGCCTCGACGCTGCTTCCCAAGTCGCCCAGGTCCTGTCCGAAGCGCTGCCCTATATTCGCCGCTTCGTCGGCAAGACCCTGGTGGTCAAGTACGGCGGCAACGCCATGGAAAGCGATGAGCTGAAGGCCAGCTTCGCCCGCGACGTGGTGCTGATGAAGGCCGTCGGCATCAATCCGGTGGTGGTGCACGGCGGCGGCCCGCAGATCGGCGACCTGCTCAAGCGCCTGTCCATCGAGAGCCACTTCGTCGACGGCATGCGCGTCACCGACGCGCAGACCATGGACGTGGTGGAGATGGTCCTGGGCGGCCAGGTGAACAAGGACATCGTCAACCTGATCAACCGCCACGGCGGCAGCGCCATCGGCCTGACCGGCAAGGACGCCGAGCTGATCCGCGCGAAGAAGCTCACCGTCACCCGCCAGACCCCGGAGATGACCCAGCCGGAGATCATCGACATCGGCCACGTGGGCGAGGTTGCCAGCGTCAACACCGACCTGCTGAACATGCTGGTCAAGGGCGACTTCATCCCGGTGATCGCCCCCATCGGTGTGGGTGCCAATGGCGAGTCCTACAACATCAACGCCGACCTCGTGGCCGGCAAGGTGGCCGAGGCGCTGAAGGCCGAGAAGCTGATGCTGCTCACCAACATCGCCGGCCTGATGGACAAGCAGGGCCAGGTGCTGACCGGCCTGTCCACCGAGCAGGTGAATGACCTGATCGCCGACGGCACCATCTACGGCGGCATGCTGCCGAAGATCCGCTGTGCCCTGGATGCGGTGCAGGGTGGCGTCAATGCCGCGCACATCATCGACGGCCGCGTACCCCACGCGGTGCTGCTGGAGATCTTCACCGACAGTGGCGTCGGCACGCTGATCACCAACCGCAAGCGTCAGTGAGCTGAGCGATACCCAGACAGGCCGGAGCGATCCGGCCTGTTCTTTTTCAGGAGCCGGAAATGGCCAGACTGTCCCGAGAGGATTTCAGCTTCTTCCACACCCTGCGCGTGCGCTGGGCCGAGGTGGACCCGCAAGGCATTGTCTTCAACGGCAATTACCTGACCTACGCCGACGTCGCCATCACCGAGTATTTCCGCGCCCTCGAGGTGGCCTACCCGGCCGACCTGCAGAAGGATGGCGGCGACTTCTTCGCGGTGAAGACCCTGTTGGAGTACCTGGCGCCGGCGTGCTTCGACGACCTGCTGGACATCGGCGTGCGGGTCAGCCGCCTCGGCGGTGCGAGCATTGCCTTCGAAGTGGGCATCTGGCGTGGTGAGGAGCAGCTGACGTCGGGTGAAGTGGTCAACGTGCATGCCGACCCCGCCAGCCGCAAGAGTCTGCGGCTGCCGGATTGGCTGAGGGACAGGGTGCGGTGCTTCGAGCGGGTCGCCCCGGCTGACTGACGCTAGCGAGCCAGGAGTTCGGCCAGCCGCGCGCGGTCAGCGGCGTAGCTGGCCTTGGCCGCATCGCGGTCCTTGGTGTAGCGGGCGATATCCTGGTCCAGGCGCTTCTGCTGCTCGCGCAGGCTGTCGATCTGCGTCACCAGGGGAGCCGGGACTTCACGCCCGGCCCGCTCGCTTTCCGCCGCCTGGCTTTGCAGGTTGGCCTGTTGGGCATGCAGGGACTGCTGGTTGCCACGAGCGACGCCAATCAAGCTATCCAGCTCAGCCAGCTTGCGCTCCAGGGCGCGGTCGACATCCTCAACGCTGGTGTAGAGCCGCAGCAACTGGGCGTCGGAACTGGCGCGGGCCTTCTCGTCCAACTGGCGCTGCATCTCCTCGCGGCTGGGTGCGGGCGGGACTTTGCGCACGACGCGGCCATGCTCGTTGAGCACCTCGTAGCCCTTGCCGACGTACTCCGGCGGAACGCCCTGGCGATCCAGCACGGTCACGCCCTTGTCATTGACGTAGCGATACAGTTCCGTCGCCCCGGACAGCGCGGGTAGCAGCAGGCCCAACAACAGGCCGTAGCGGAATGCAGGCGGCTTGAGCATGAGGACTCCCCAACCCCGAACGGTCAGATGCCGAAGTTGGCGCGATAGGTTTCCACGGCGGGCAGGTGCTTTTTCAGCTCAGCGTCACCGGCCAGATACTCCAATACCTGCTCCAGGGACACGATGCTCACCACCGGCATACCGAAATCACGCTCCACTTCCTGTATAGCCGAAAGCTCGCCCTGACCACGCTCCTGGCGGTTCAGCGCGATGAGCACGCCGGCGGCCTGGGCGCCCTGGGCCTGGATGATCTGCATCACTTCGCGGATGGCGGTGCCGGCGGTGATCACGTCATCGATGATCAGCACACGGCCTTCGAGCGGTGAGCCCACCAGAGTGCCGCCTTCGCCGTGGTCCTTGGCTTCCTTGCGATTGAAGCACCACGGGATGTCGATCTGATGATGCTCGGCCAGCGCAACGGCAGTCGCGGCGGCCAGCGGAATGCCCTTGTAGGCCGGGCCGAACAGCACATCGAAAGGAATGCCGCTGTCCACCACGGCGGCCGCATAGAATCGGCCGAGCTGGGCGAGGGCCAAGCCACTGTTGAACAGGCCGGCATTGAAGAAATAGGGGCTGGTACGCCCGGACTTGAGAGTGAACTCACCGAAGCGCAGTACTCCGCGCTCGATGGCAAAGCGAATGAATTCGCGTTGGTACGCCTGCATGAAAAGCCTCGGACGGCACGGATTTAGCTAAAAAGAAAGAGCTCGGGTATCATACACGCACGTGTTTTTGGGGGCCATTTATGCGGATCATCAGTGTGAACGTGAATGGTATTCAAGCGGCAGCCGAGCGGGGTCTCCTCAGCTGGCTGCAGGCTCAGAATGCCGACGTGATCTGCCTGCAAGACACACGTGCCTCCGCCTTCGACCTGGACGACCCTGCCTTCCAACTGGATGGTTATTTCCTCTACGCCGGCGATGCCGAAGTGCCCTCCCAAGGTGGTGTGGCGCTCTATTCCCGGTTGCAACCCAAGGCGGTGATCTGGGGACTCGGCTTCGAGTCCTGCGATCGGTACGGACGCTACCTGCAGGCAGATTTCGACAAAGTGAGCATCGCCACCCTGCTGCTGCCCTCCGGGCAAGGCGGGGACGAGAACCTGAACCACAAGTTCAAGTTCATGGACGACCTCACCCATTATCTGAACAAGCAGCGTCGCAAGCGCCGCGAGTACATCTACTGCGGCTCGCTCTACGTCGCGCACCAGAAGCTGGACGTGAAGAACTGGCGCGACTGCCAGCAAATCCCCGGCTTTCTCGCGCCCGAGCGCGCGTGGATGGACGAGGTGTTCGGCAACATGGGCTATGTGGATGCCCTGCGCGAAGTCAGCCGCGAAGGCGACCAGTACAGCTGGTGGCCGGACAGCGAGCAGGCCGAGATGCTCAACCTCGGCTGGCGCTTCGACTACCAGGTGCTCACGCCCGGCCTGCGTCGCTTCGTGCGCAGTGCCCGTCTGCCGCGTCAGCCGCGCTTCTCCCAGCATGCGCCGCTGATCGTCGACTACGACTGGCTGCTGAGCGTGTGACCCGGGCAGAAAAAAGCCGGCTTGCGAGCCGGCTTTTTCTTGTCCGCGATTCGGCCTATCTCACCAGCCGCCAGCAGAAGGGGTAGCGGTAGGCCTGGCCTTCATTGGCCTTGATCCCGGCGATGATGGTCAGCACCAGCGCGCCGATGCTCACCAGGCCCAGCAGCGGGAAACCGATCACCACCAGCATCAGCAGGAAGCACAGCACCACCGCCATCGCGACGGTGATCTGGAAGTTCAGCGCTTCCTTGCCTTGGGCGTCGACGAAGGGGTCCATGTCCTTCTTGATCTGCCAGACAATCAACGGGCCCAGCAGGTTGCCGAAGGGGAACACCAATCCGAGGAAAGCGGAAAAGTGGCAGAACATCGCCCATTGCCGTACTTCCCGGCTCGGCTCCTGATACTCAGTAGGTTCGTCCATTCCCACCTCCTCGATTGGTATGCGTGTCAGTCCGCCAGGGCGGCCCGCTGCAGTTCGAACAGTTCGTTCAGGCCCTTGCGCGCCAGGTCCAGCATGGCAGTCAGCTCTTCCGGCTGGAAGGGCACGCCCTCAGCGGTGCCCTGGACCTCGATGAAGCCGCCGGCATCGGTCATGACCACGTTCAGGTCGGTCTCGGCGGCGGCGTCTTCCAGGTAGTCCAGATCCAGCACTGGCTCGCCCTGGTAGATGCCCACGGAAACGGCGGCCACCATCTGCTTCAGCGGCTCGCCCTTCAGCGCGCCACGCTTCTTCAGCACCTTGAGTGCATCCACCAGGGCCACCATGGCGCCAGTGATGGACGCGGTGCGGGTGCCACCGTCGGCCTGGATCACATCGCAGTCCAGGTAGATGGTGTTCTCGCCCAGCTTGGTCATGTCCAGCGCGGCGCGCAGGGAGCGGCCGATCAAGCGCTGGATCTCCAGGGTACGACCACCCTGCTTGCCGCGGCTGGCTTCACGCTGGTTACGCTCGCCGGTGGCGCGGGGCAGCATGCCGTATTCGGCAGTCAGCCAACCCTGGCCCTGCCCCTTGAGGAAGCGCGGAACGCCGGCTTCGACGCTGGCCGTGCAGATCACTTTGGTATCCCCGAACTCCACCAGCACCGAGCCTTCGGCGTGCTTGGTGTAGTTGCGGGTGATGCGGATCGGGCGCAGCTGATCGGCCGCGCGGCCACTGGGACGTTTCATCGGGGCTTACCTGTTCGGGAGAAATCTGCCCGCCATTATAGAGGGCCGACGCCAAGGGGGACATCGCCGCGTTGGGAGGCACAGGCCGCCTGGGCTACAATCCCCACCTTTGATCGTCGAAACCGAGAGGAATCCCCATGGTGCACAGCATGACCGCCTTCGCCCGCGTGGAACGGGCCGGCCCCTATGGCACCCTGAGCTGGGAACTGCGCTCGGTCAACCACCGTTACCTGGAGCCCCACCTGCGTCTCCCGGAGTCCTTCCGCGACCTCGAAGGCCCGGTGCGTGACGCCCTGCGCCAGGGCCTCTCCCGTGGCAAGGTGGAAATCACCCTGCGCCTGGCCGAAGAAACCGCCGGCAAGCCGCTGCAGGTGGACCGCGAGCGCGCCGCGCAGCTGATCCAGGCCGCTGAGAGTGTCGCCGCACTAATCAAGCAACCGGCACCGCTGAACCCCCTTGAAGTCCTCGCCTGGCCCGGCGTGCTGGTCGCCGATGCCGCCGATCCGCAAGCCCTCAACGCCGCCGCCCTGGAAGCCTTCGCCCAGGCCCTGGACGAGCTGAAGAAAGGCCGCGCCCGGGAAGGCGCCGAACTGGCCCGCCTGCTCAATGAGCGCCTGGACGGCATGCAGGAAGAAGTCACCGCCCTGCGCGCCCTGGTACCACAGATGCTCGCCGCCCAGCGGCAGAAGATCCTCGACCGCTTCAACGAGCTGAAGGCTGAGCTGGACCCCCAGCGCCTGGAGCAGGAGATGGTCCTGCTGGCGCAGAAGAGCGACGTGGCCGAGGAACTGGACCGCCTCGGCACCCACATCGGTGAAGTCCGCCGGGTGCTCAAGGCCGGCGGTGCCGCCGGTCGCCGCCTGGACTTCCTGATGCAGGAGCTCAACCGCGAGGCCAACACCCTGGGCTCCAAGGCCTTCGACCCGCGCAGCACTCAGGCCGCCGTCAACCTCAAGGTCCTGATCGAGCAGATGCGCGAACAAGTCCAGAACATCGAGTAAGAGATCGCCCCCATGACCGCCACTCCCGGCACCCTGTACATCGTTTCCGCCCCTTCCGGCGCCGGCAAGACCAGCCTGGTCAAGGCGCTGATCGACGCCGAACCCAACATTCGCGTCTCCGTGTCCCACACCACCCGCGGCATGCGCCCGGGCGAGATGGACGGCGTCAACTACAACTTCGTGACCCGCGAACAGTTCGTGCAGATGCTCGAGCACGGCGACTTCCTCGAACACGCCGAAGTCTTCGGCAACCTCTACGGCACCTCCCAGCGCTGGGTGCAGCAGACCCTGGCCGAAGGCCATGACCTGATCCTCGAGATCGACTGGCAGGGCGCCCAGCAGGTGCGGCACCTGATGCCCCAGGCCAAATCCATCTTCATCCTGCCGCCGAGCCAGGAAGCCCTGCGCCAGCGCCTCGACAACCGTGGCCAGGACAGCGAAGAAATCATCGAGCGCCGCATGCAGGAAGCCGTCAGCGAGATGAGCCACTACGTCGAGTACGACTACCTGGTGATCAACGACGACTTCGCCACCGCCCTGGACGACCTCAAGGCCATTTTCCGCGCCAACCAGCTGCGCCAGGGTGCCCAGCAGGTCCGCCACGGTGCCCTGCTGGCCCGCCTGCTCGCCTGATCACGGCAGTTCCTATCGCCCCGATAGCTGGCCTTCGGGCCAGCCATGCCCCAGACTCCAGGCAGGAAAGCGCCAAAAATCGGCGCTTCCCTAATTGGTGGCGATTTTTTAGACTATTCAGTCCGCTCGCCCATCCGGGCTCAGCATCCGCCATAACATTTCGTGCTACGAGGAACACCATGGCCCGCGTTACCGTTGAAGACTGCCTGGACAACGTCGATAACCGCTTCGAGCTGGTCATGCTCGCCACCAAGCGTTCCCGTCAGCTGGCCACCGGCGGCAAGGAGCCGAAGGTAGCCTGGGAAAACGACAAGCCGACCGTAGTCGCCCTGCGCGAAATCGCTGCCGGCCTGGTCGACCACGAAGTCGTCGCCCAGGAAGACATCGTTGAAGAAGAGCCGCTGTTCGCCGCATTCGAGGACGAGGCCAACGAGGCCCTCTGAATCCATGCCTGGTCGACGTCGCACGGCACAGGGTCATGAAGGTCGGCAAGGAGTGAAATCTTGCCGAGCATAGACGTCCTTGCCGAACGACTTTCGACCTACCTCGGCGCAGACCAGGTCAACCTGGTGCGCCGAGCCTACTTCTATGCCGAGCAGGCCCATGACGGCCAGCGCCGCCGCAGTGGTGAAGCCTACGTCACCCACCCGCTCGCCGTAGCCTGCATCCTCGCCGACATGCACATGGACCATCAGAGCCTGATGGCCGCGATGCTGCATGACGTGATCGAGGACACGGGCATCGCCAAGGAAGCCCTCAGCGCCCAATTCGGTGAAACCGTCGCCGAGTTGGTGGACGGGGTCAGCAAGCTGACCCAGATGAACTTCGAGTCCAAGGCCGAGGCCCAGGCGGAAAACTTCCAGAAGATGGCCATGGCCATGGCGCGCGACATCCGCGTGATCCTGGTCAAGCTGGCCGACCGCCTGCACAACATGCGCACCCTGGAAGTCCTGTCCGGCGAGAAACGCCGCCGCATCGCCAAGGAAACCCTGGAAATCTACGCCCCCATCGCCAACCGGCTGGGCATGCACAGCATGCGCGTGGAATTCGAGGACCTGGGCTTCAAGGCCATGCACCCGATGCGCTCCGAGCGCATCCGTGCCGCAGTCCGGCGCGCCCGGGGCAACCGCAAGGAAATCGTCAACAAGATCGAGGAATCGCTGACCAACTGCCTGCGCCGCGAAGGCATGGAAGGCGAGGTCATCGGCCGCGAGAAGCACCTCTTCAGCATCTACAAGAAGATGCGTGGCAAGCGCCGGGCGTTCAACGAGATCATGGACGTCTACGCATTCCGCATCATCGTCGACAAGGTCGATACCTGCTACCGCGTGCTCGGCGCCGTGCACAACCTGTACAAGCCGCTGCCCGGCCGCTTCAAGGACTACATCGCGATTCCCAAGGCCAACGGCTACCAGTCGCTGCACACCACCCTGTTCGGCATGCACGGCGTGCCCATCGAGATCCAGATCCGCACCCGTGAGATGGAAGAGATGGCCAACAACGGCATCGCCGCGCACTGGCTGTACAAGTCCAGCGAGGACGATCAGCCCAAGGGCACCCACGCCCGCGCCCGCCAATGGGTCAAGGGCATCTTGGAACTGCAGCAGCGTGCCGGCAACTCCCTCGAATTCATCGAGAGCGTGAAGATCGACCTCTTCCCCGACGAGGTCTACGTGTTCACGCCCAAGGGCCGCATCATGGAGCTGCCGAAAGGCTCCACCGCGGTCGACTTCGCCTACGCCGTGCACACCGACGTCGGCAACACCTGCATCGCCTGCCGTATCAACCGCCGCCTGGCGCCGCTGTCCGAGCCGCTGCAAAGCGGCGAGACCGTGGAAATCGTCACCGCGCCGGGCGCCCGGCCGAATCCGGCCTGGCTCAACTTCGTGGTCACCGGCAAGGCCCGCACCCACATCCGCCATGCCCTCAAGCAGCAGCGCCGTTCTGAATCCATCAGCCTCGGCGAGCGCCTGCTGAACAAGGCCCTGGCCGGCTTCGAGAGCCACCTGGACAAGATCAGCCCCGAGCGCATCCAGGCCGTCCTCGGCGAATACCGCCTGGACGTGATCGAAGACCTGCTGGAAGACGTTGGCCTCGGCAACCGCATGGCCTACGTGGTGGCGCGACGCCTGCTGGCCAGCGACGGCGAACAGCTGCCCAGCCCCGAGGGCCCGCTGGCGATCCGCGGTACCGAAGGTCTGGTGCTGAGCTACGCCAAGTGCTGCACCCCGATTCCGGGGGACCCCATCGTCGGCCACCTCTCCGCCGGCAAGGGCATGGTGGTGCACCTGGAAAGCTGCAAGAACATCGGCGAAATCCGCCACAACCCGGAGAAATGCATCCAGCTCTCCTGGGCCAAGGATGTCGCCGGCGAGTTCAACGTCGAACTGCGCGTCGAACTGGAACACCAGCGCGGCCTCATCGCCCTGCTGGCCAGCAGCGTCAACGCCGCCGACGGCAATATCGAGAAAATCAGCATGGACGAGCGCGATGGCCGCATCAGCGTGGTCCAGCTGGTGGTCAGCGTGCATGACCGCGTGCACCTGGCCCGTGTGATCAAGAAGCTGCGCGCGCTCAAGGGGGTGATCCGCATCACCCGCGTGCGGGCGTAGCCGACCCCTGGAAACCAAGGAGTTCCCATGACCAAGACCGTCATCACCAGCGACAAGGCCCCCGCCGCCATCGGCACCTACTCCCAGGCCATCAAGGCCGGCAACACCATCTACATGTCCGGCCAGATCCCGCTGGACCCCAAGACCATGGAACTGGTGGAAGGCTTCGAAGCCCAGACCGTGCAGGTGTTCGAGAACCTGAAGGCCGTGGCTGAAGCCGCCGGCGGCTCCTTCAAGGACATCGTCAAGCTGAACATCTTCCTCACCGACCTGTCCCACTTCGCCAAGGTCAACGAGATCATGGGCCGCTACTTCCAGCAGCCCTACCCGGCCCGTGCTGCCATCGGCGTCGCTGCCCTGCCGCGCGGCTCCCAGGTTGAAATGGACGCCATCCTGGTTCTCGAATAAGCCAGTCCCCCGCTACGGGCCGTCCGGCCCGTGGCACCATTCCGGAAGGAATCGCCCCCATGCGTCACACCCTCCCCCTGCTGCTCACCGCGGCCATTCTCGGCGGCTGCTCCAGCGCACCCTCGGACCCCAGCGGCATCTGGATCAACCAGGCGGCCATCAATGCTGCGGCGAAGGAGGGCAAGCTGCGCGAATCCCTGCTCGCCTATGGTCCGAACCTGGAGTGGCAGATCGACCAGAAGACCGGCGAGGCCCACTACAGCAACGGATTCGAGCTGGGTGAAGGCAAACTGGCAGCCCAGCAAGACGGCAACTGGCGCGTGGACTTCTACGGCGACTACCACGAAGTGCTGGAAGTCGACGGCAAGGAACTGGTCCAGCAGGCCAGCGAAAACCTTCCCGAACAGCGATTCGTCCACCCGGAAACGGCTCCCGCCGATGGCGCTCCACCGGGCAGCGCCTTCGAGCACGCACTCTATTCCGCCTACCTCGGCGGCACATGGACGATCGTCGAAGGCCAGGGCCAGGGTGGCGTGGTCAAGTTCAACCCCGATGGCAGCCTGGAAGGCCTGCCCGGTGCCGACCGCTACGCCCTGTGTCTTGCAGGGGATTGCGCAGCGATGAGCGGCGAAAGCGACAGCATCTGGCTGCAACAGGGTAATCAGGGCGCCGCCTGGATCTTCGTCCACGATGGCGATGAGTTGGAAATCCTCGAAGCCAAGAACCGCGCACAGATCGACGAGATGCCGGAATACTTCCCCGGCAAGCGCGCCTGGTTGCTCGAGCGCGACTAAGTTTCTCCCGCACGCACGGACGTAGGAGCGAGCTCTGCTCGCGAAGCTCCGTGCCGTGTCGATCGCGAGCAGAGCTCGCTCCTACACACAGGCCAATTCCCCAAGCACCAGCCATCCCCCCAATGCCAACAACAGCGCGCCACAAAGCCTATCCAGCGCCCTGACCCGCAACTTCAACCAAGCGCGCCAGCGCGGGTGGCCCAGCAACCTCACCAGCGCCATATCCCAGAACAGCACTACCGCTGTCATCCAGGTCATGCTCATGGCCAGCCCCCAACCCGGCATCGCCGCATTGCGCAACACACCAAACAGGCCCGCGTAGAAAATCGGCAGCTTTGGGTTCAGGCTGCTGGCCAGCAAACCCTCAGTGAATCCATGGCGCCATGAGCCGCGCTGGCCGGTCGCGGCTTCCGGCAGCACCAGCTCTCGCCGGGCCAGCAGTGCCTGGCCACCGATCCAGACGAAATAGCCGCCTCCCGCCAACTGCAGCAACTGCCATACCGGCCCACCCGATTCGGGCAACAGGCTCAGCGCCAGCAGTACCACCAGCATCGACAGCAGGTTGGCCAGGGCGATTCCGGCGGCGCAGCCATTGGCATGGCGCAGGCCCTTCACCAGGCCGGCGCGCAACAGGAGGAAGAAATCCGGCCCCGGCGACAGCAGGGCGGCAAAGTGGGTGCTGGCGACCAGCAGGAACAGCGCAAGCATGGCATCTAGCCTCCGGGAAACACGGCGGCCAGTGTCGAAGCGTGGCGGCTTGGCGGTCTTGGAAAAAACTCAGGCCTGCGCGGCGCGGCGGAACTGCCCCGGCGTCACGCCGGTAAAGCGCTTGAAGGTGCCGGAGAAATGCGCCTGGTCGTAGAAGCCAAGGTTCAGGGCAACCTCCAGCGGCGGCTGGCCGCCCAAGAGCAGACGCTTGGCCTCGCGCACCCTGCGCTGCAGCAGATAGGTGTGGGGCGGCACGCCGTAGGCACGGCGGAAGGCCTCGATCAAGTGGCGCGGATGGCGCTGCACCAGGGCCGCCAGCTGCTCCAGGCTGACCGCCTCGGCGTAGTGGGACTCCAGGTAGTCACGGAGGAAGGCGGTCACCCCGCCATCCCGTGCAGCAGGGGCCGCCGCGCGCAAACCGCCATGGCGGACGAAGACCCGCTCCAGTACATCCAGCAGCTCGCTTTCCAGGGCCAGCGCATCGCCCCGCTCGAATTCCACCGCGAGCCGCGCCAGGCCCGCCGCCACGCGACCGTCGTCGGCTGGATTCAACTCGCGGAATCCACTGGGCAGGCGCTTGCGCCCTAGCAGTGCGGGCAAGCGCGACTCCTCGACATAGAGCATCCGATAGACCAACCGGTCCGATTCGGCGTGGCCGGTGTGAGGCTCTTCCGGGTTCATCAGCGACAGGGTGCCAGCCGGCAACGCATGGCGCGCGCCCCGGCACTGGTAACCGCCCACACCCTGGAGGATGGCGCCGATGGCGAAGGCGTCGTGGCTGTGACGGCCGAAGGGCTGCCCGGAGAAGTCCGCATGAAACAGCTCCACCCCCGGCAGCCAGGGGCGCGCCAGCATGCGGTTGGCATCCATGCTCAGGACTCGTCCAGGATCGCCGCGTAGCCTTCGCGGTAGCTGGGGTAGCGCGGCGCCCAGCCCAGGGCGCGGGCGCGGGCATTGCTGCAACGCTTGCTGCCGGAGCGGCGCACGGTGGACTCCTCGGCCCACTCGGTCACGCCCATGCGCTCACGCAGCCAGCCCACCACCTCATGCAGCGGCGCCGGCGCGTCGTCGACGCCGATATAGCAATCGTCCAGTGCCGCACCGGCGGCATCGGCCTGCAGCAGATGGGCCAGCAGTCCGGCGCAGTCATCGACATGGATGCGGTTGGCATACAGCGGTGGTTCGCTGACCACCCGGTAGCCCATGCGCACCTGTTTCAGCAGCCATTCACGGCCCGGCCCGTAGATGCCGGTCAGGCGGACCCGGGTAGCCGGGATGCCGCTGGCCAGGGCCAGGCGCTCGGCTTCCAGCATCACCTGCCCGGAGAAGCCCTCGGCTTCGCTGGGAGAGGTCTCGTCAATCCATTCGCCGTCACGCTGGCCATAAACGCCACTGCTGGAGACGAACAGCAGGCGACGCGGCGTCTGCCCGTGCTGCGCCAACCAGGCCAGCACATGGCGCAATCCCTCGACATAGGCCGCGCGGTAACCGGCCTCGTCGGACCGGCTGGCCGCGGCGCTGTAGACCAGGTAATCCAGCGGGCCGCTCGGCCAGGCGGCCGGGCAGGCGGGCTGCTCCAGATCACCCGCCACCGGCAGGACGCCGCTGGGCAGCGCTGCGACCTGTCGCCGCAGACCGTGCACGGTCCAGCCGGCCGACAGCATTCGCTGCGCCAGACGGCTGCCGACATCACCACAGCCGGCGATCAGGAGGGAAGCGGTATCGGACATCGGGGGAGCTCCGGGAAAAGCCACAGGATAGGGGCACCGCCGACTATCGCCAAATCATCCTGAGACGAGGGCGAGTCGTCGGGCTAGGGCGCTATCGTAAAATAGTCACTTTTACAAACAAGAATTACTTGCAATAATGCTTTGCCTTCGGTCCAGCCCCAATGGACGAAACCGCTTCCTTGCCTTGAGGTCCGGCCAGCATGAATTCCAACGCCCGCAACACCCAGCCAATCACCGCCCGCCCGCCACGCCTGCTGGCAGCCCTGCTGATCAGCATGATGTTGGTGCCCAACGCCTCCTTCGCCGAAGAGCCGACTGCCCAGGCCGTTCCGGCAGCCGCCACCCAGGCCGCTGCAACCGGTGATGCCGCCGAAGGGGCTGCCACTCCGGTCGCCTCCCAGGACCCGAACGCCCTGCCCGCCGACCCGCTGGCCGCCGAGGCCGAAGGCGAGCAGCTGCTGGCCCACGACCTGTCGCCCTGGGGCATGTACCAGAACGCCGACATCGTGGTGAAGGGCGTGATGATCGGCCTGGCCCTGGCGTCGGTCCTGACCTGGACGGTCTGGATCGCCAAGGGCTTCGAGCTGATGGCCGCCAAGCGCCGCCTGCGCCGTGAACTGGCGACCCTGAAGGGCGCCCGCAGCCTGAACGAGGCCGGCGAGAAGGTCAGCGGCGGCAACTGCGTCTCCCACCTGCTGGTGCAGGACGCCCAGGAAGAGCTGAAGCTCTCCACCAACCTGCGGGAAAAGGACGGCATCAAGGAGCGCGTCAGCTTCCGCCTGGAGCGCCTGGTAGCCGCCAGCGGCCGGCAGATGAGCCAGGGCACCGGCGTGCTCGCCACCATCGGCTCCACCGCGCCCTTCGTAGGCCTGTTCGGTACCGTCTGGGGCATCATGAACAGCTTCATCGGCATCGCCAAATCCCAGACCACCAACCTCGCCGTGGTCGCCCCCGGCATCGCGGAAGCCCTGCTGGCCACCGCCCTGGGCCTGGTGGCGGCGATTCCGGCCGTGGTCATCTACAACGTCTTCGCCCGTTCCATCGCCGGCTACAAGGCCCAGGTGGCCGACGCCTCCGCCCAGGTGCTGCTGCTGGTCAGCCGCGACCTGGACCACCTGCCGGCCGAGCGCGGCCAGTCTACGCACATGGCGAAAGTGGGCTGATCCATGGGAATCCATCTGAACGACGGTGGCGATGATCTCCAGGAAACCCACGAGATCAACGTCACCCCCTTCATCGACGTGATGCTGGTGCTGCTGATCATCTTCATGGTCGCGGCGCCCCTGGCCACGGTCGACATCAAGGTCGACCTGCCCGCTTCCACCGCCAAGCCCGCTCCCAGGCCGGACAAGCCGATCTACCTGAGCATCAAGGAAGACAAGAGCTTGTACCTGGACAACGAGCAGGTCACCGAGGAGCAGTTGGCCAGCGTGCTCGACAAGCTGACCAACTCCGACAAGGAGAAGACCATCTTCGTCCGTGGCGACAAGGTGGTGGAGTACGGCCGCCTGATGGAAGTGATGGATGCCCTGCGCGGCGCCGGCTACCTGAAGATTGGCCTGGTCGGACTCGAGACGGTCGGCACTAAATGAGTCAAGGCAAACGCAAGCTGTCGCATTGGGGCGTCAGCCTGGTCGTGGTGCTCGGCCTGCACGTCGGCCTCGGCCTCTGGGCGCTCTACTGGCGCCCCCACGCCGAGCCCATTGAGTTGCCGCCAGCCGCCATGGTGGTGGAGCTGGAGCCACTGCCGGCTCCCGCCCCCAAACCGGCGCCGCCACCGCCGCCCCAGGTGGAGCCGGAGCCCGAGCCGCTGCCCAAGCTGGTGGAAGCACCCAAGCCGAAGATCGCCATCGCGCCCAAGCCGAAACCCAAGCCCAAGCCGCCGAAACCCAAGCCGCCCGAGCCAAAGCCTGAAAAGCCGACGGAAACCGAGAGCGTGAAGGAAAGCGTTGCCGCGCCGACCACACCGGCGCCCAGCGATGCCAAGCCCGCCGCCCAGCAGCAGGCCGCCTCCAGCGCTCCGTCGGACGCCAAACCCACCTGGCAGAGCAAGCTGCTCAGCCACCTGGCGCGCTACAAGCGTTACCCGGAAGATGCTCGCCGCCGTGGCTTCGAAGGGGTCAATCGGCTGCGCTTCGTGGTCGATGGCGAAGGCAAGGTGATCTCCTATTCCCTGGTGGGCAAATCCGGCAGCGCTTCGCTGGACCGCGCCACCCTGGAAATGATCCGCCGCGCCCAGCCGCTGCCGCCGCCCCCGCCGGAACTGCTGAACAACGGCTCCCTGGAAGTGGTCGCACCGTTCGTCTACTCCCTGGACCGCCGCTGACCTCCCAAGCGCCTGCACCGCCCCGGCGCAGGCGCTTGGTTCCATTGATTCCAGCCGCTATGCTTGCCGGACCTCAATGGAAATTCGCTATGACCCTCACCGAACTGCGCTACATCGTCACCCTCGCCCAGGAACAGCATTTCGGCCGAGCCGCCGAGCGTTGCCACGTGAGCCAGCCGACCCTGTCGGTGGGGGTGAAGAAGCTGGAAGACGAGCTTGGCGTGCTTATCTTCGAACGCAGCAAGAGCGCGGTTCGCCTGACCCCGGTCGGTGAGGGCATCGTCACCCAGGCGCAGAAGGTGCTGGAGCAGGCCCAGGGCATCCGCGAGATGGCCCAGGCCGGCAAAAACCAGCTGGCGGCCCCGCTCAAGGTCGGCGCCATCTATACCGTCGGCCCCTATCTGTTCCCGCACCTGATTCCGCAGCTGCACCGGGTCGCCCCGCAGATGCCGCTGTACATCGAAGAGAACTTCACCCACGTCCTGCGCGACAAACTGCGCACCGGCGAGCTGGACGCCATCATCATCGCCCTGCCCTTCGCCGAAGCCGACGTGCTGACCAAGCCGCTCTACGACGAACCCTTCTACGTGCTGCTGCCCACCGGGCACCCCTGGACCGCCCGCAAAACCATCGACAGCGAGATGCTCAACGACAAGAGCCTGCTGCTGCTGGGCGAAGGCCACTGCTTCCGCGACCAGGTGCTGGAAGCCTGCCCCAGCCTGCGCAAAGGCGGAGAAGACAGTGCCAAGCACACCACGGTGGAATCCAGTTCGCTGGAAACCATCCGCCACATGGTCGCCTCCGGCCTCGGCGTTTCGATCCTGCCGTTCTCGGCGGTGGACAGCCACCATTACGCCCCTGGCGTGATCGAGATCCGTCCGCTGACCCCGCCCGTGCCCTTCCGCACCGTGGCCATCGCCTGGCGCGCCAGCTTCCCGCGTCCGCGCGCCATCGAAGTGCTGGCAGACTCCATCCGCCTCTGCTCGGTGGCTCACCCGCAGACCCAGGGCGAACCGCAGCCGGCATGACCGAGCTGTCCCAAGTTCCGGTCACCGCGCTCAAGGGCGTGGGTGCCGCCCTGGCTGAAAAGCTCGCCAAGGTCGGCCTGGAGAATCTCCAGGACATCCTCTTCCACCTGCCCACCCGCTACCAGGACCGCACCCGCATCACCCCCATCGGTGAGCTGCGCCCCGGCGGGGACGCCGTGGTCGAGGGCATCGTCGCCGGTGCCGACGTGGTCATGGGCCGCCGCCGCAGCCTGCTGGTGCGCCTGCAGGACGGTACCGGCACCCTCAGCCTGCGCTTCTTCCACTTCAGCCAGGCGCAGAAGGACGGCCTAAAGCGCGGCACCCAGCTGCGATGCTACGGCGAAGTCCGTCCCGGTGCCACGGGCCTTGAGATCTACCACCCGGAATACCGCGCCCTCTCGGGCGACGAGCCGCCGCCGGTGGAGCAGACCCTGACGCCCATCTACCCCACCACCGAAGGCCTCACCCAGCAGCGCCTGCGCTCGCTCAGCCAGCTCGCCCTGGCGCGCCTCGGCCCTCAGAGCCTGCCGGACTGGCTGCCGAAGGAATTGGCCCGCGACTACCACCTGGGTTCCCTCGACGAAGCCATCCGCTACCTGCACCGACCGCCGCCGGATGCCGATCTGGAAGAACTCGCCGAAGGCCAGCACTGGGCCCAGCAACGCCTGGCCTTCGAAGAACTGCTGACCCACCAGCTGTCCCTGCAGCGCCTGCGGGAAAGCCTGCGGGCCCAGCACGCGCCGCAGCTGCCGCCCGCTCGCAAGCTTCCCGCGCAGTACCTGGCCAATCTTGGCTTCCAGCCCACCGGTGCCCAGCAACGGGTCGGCGCCGAAATCGCCTATGACCTCGCCCAGCCGGAGCCCATGCTGCGTCTGGTGCAGGGTGATGTGGGCGCCGGCAAGACCGTGGTCGCCGCACTCGCCGCGCTCCAGGCCCTGGAGGCTGGCTATCAGGTGGCCCTGATGGCGCCCACGGAAATCCTCGCCGAGCAGCACTACCTCAACTTCAGCAAATGGCTGCAGCCGCTCGGCCTCGAAGTGGCCTGGCTGGCCGGCAAGCTCAAGGGCAAGGCTCGCGCCGCCGCCCTGGAGCAGATCGCCGGCGGCGCGCCCATGGTGGTGGGCACCCATGCGCTGTTCCAGGACGAAGTGCAGTTCAAGCGCCTGGCCCTGGTGATCATCGACGAGCAGCATCGCTTCGGCGTCCAGCAGCGCCTGGCCCTGCGAAAGAAAGGCGTGGAAGGCCGTCTCTGCCCGCACCAGCTGATCATGACCGCCACCCCGATCCCGCGCACCCTGGCCATGAGCGCCTACGCCGACCTGGACACCTCCATCCTCGACGAGCTGCCCCCCGGCCGTACGCCGGTGAACACCGTGCTGGTGGCCGACAGCCGTCGCATCGAGGTGATCGAGCGGGTCCGCGCCGCCTGCCACGAAGGCCGCCAGGCCTACTGGGTCTGCACCCTGATCGAGGAATCCGAGGAGCTGACCTGCCAGGCGGCGGAAACCACCTTCGAGGAACTCTCCTCGGCCCTCGGCGAATTACGCGTTGGCCTGATCCACGGGCGTATGAAGCCTGCCGAAAAGGCCGCAGTGATGGCCGAGTTCAAGGAAGGCCGCCTGCAGCTGCTGGTGGCCACCACCGTGATCGAGGTGGGCGTGGACGTGCCCAACGCCAGCCTGATGATCATCGAGAACCCCGAGCGCCTCGGCCTGGCCCAGTTGCACCAGCTGCGCGGCCGCGTCGGCCGGGGCAGCGCCGCCAGCCACTGCGTGCTGCTCTACCACGCGCCGCTGTCCCAGCTCGGCCGCGAGCGCCTGGCCATCATGCGCGAGACCTGCGATGGCTTCGTCATCGCCGAAAAGGACCTGGAACTGCGCGGCCCCGGCGAAATGCTCGGCACCCGCCAGACCGGCCTGCTGCAATTCAAGGTCGCCGACCTGATGCGCGATGCCGACCTGCTGCCCGCCGTGCGCGATGCCGCGCAGGCCCTGCTGGCCCACTGGCCGCAGCACGTCAGCCCGCTGCTGGAGCGCTGGTTGCGCCACGGCCAGCAGTACGGACAAGTGTGATGCAGTTCACAGCTCAACCGTCGGCTCGCCCCGCCCCCTTCCGAGCTGCTCGTTATACTCCGGGCAGAAAAAACCAAAGCTGGATGCTGCCATGACCGAAGTCGCGCTCGCCCCGGATTCCTCGCCCCAACCGCCCGCAGTGATCGTCCAGCTGCTGGAGAAGCTCGGCGTGCCCTTCAATGTCCGCCTGGAGCATAGAGGCCTGCCGGCTTCGCAGCGGGTCCAGGCCGTGCTGCTGGAAGATGCCGTCGGCGCCCTCCTGGTCCTCTTTCCGCGCAGCCAGCTGCTCGACCTCAACCGCCTCGCCGAACTGACCGGCCGCAAGCTGGTGGCGGTCAAGCCGGAGCGCCTGGAGCGCATGCTGGGCAAGCACGATCTGGGCACCCTGCCCGGCCTGCCGACACTGACCAGCTCCCCCAGCCTGTACGACGAGCGCCTGCTGCAGGAGCCGCGTCTGCTGGTGGAATCGGGCCAGCCCGGCGTACTCCTGGAACTCTCCAGCGAGGACTACCGCGGCATGCTGAGCAAGGCCAGCGCCGCGCGCTTCGGCGAGCCGCTGTCGGCCATTCGCCTGAACCTCGACCGCCCGGCCGACGACCGCGCCGAAATCACCCAGGCGGTGCAGGCCTTCACCGCCCGCCGCATCCAGCAGCGCCTGGAAGAAACCATCGAGATCCCGCCGCTGGCGGAGTCGGCGCAAAGGATCATCAAGCTGCGGGTCGACCCCAACGCCACCGTCGAAGACATCACCGGCGTGGTGGAAACCGACCCGGCCCTGGCCGCCCAGGTGGTCAGCTGGGCCGCCTCGCCCTATTACGCCGCCCCCGGCAAGATCCGCTCGGTGGAAGATGCCATCGTCCGCGTGCTGGGCTTCGACCTGGTGATCAACCTCGCCCTCGGCCTGGCCCTGGGCAAATCCCTGAGCCTGCCCAAGGATCAGCCGCAGCACGCCACGCCCTACTGGCAGCAGGCGATCTACACCGCTGCGGTGATCGAAGGCCTGACCCGCGCAATGCCGCGCGCCCAACGTCCGGAAACCGGCCTGACCTACCTCGCCGGCCTGCTGCACAACTTCGGTTACCTGGTACTGGCCCACGTCTTCCCGCCGCATTTCTCGCTGATCTGCCGCCATCTGGAGGTCAACCCGCACCTGCCCCACAGCTTCATCGAGCAGCACCTGCTGGGGATCACCCGCGAGCAGATCGGCAGCTGGCTGATGCGTCACTGGGACATGCCGGAAGAGCTTTCCGATGCGCTGCGCTTCCAGCACGACCCGGATTACCAGGGCGACAACGCCGCCTACCCCAACCTGGTGTGCCTGGCGGTCAGCCTGCTGCGCAACCGGGGCATCGGCGCCGGCCCGCAAGTGGAGATTCCGAATGACCTGTTCGAGGCCCTGGGCCTGAGCCGGGAGAAAGCCGACGACGCCGTGAGCAAGGTGCTCCAGGCAGAAGCGGCACTGCGCGAACTGGCTTCCCAGTTCAATGCGCCGCACTGATCGACGGGCATGAAAAAGGAGCGCCAATGGCGCCCCTTTTTCATGGGCTCTTGTAGGAGCGAATTCATTCGCGAAGGGCTGCGAAGCAGCCGACCTGGCATCGATAGGGAGGGCCTTCGGCCCGCTTCGCGATTGAAATCGCTCCTACCGGGAAGACCGCGCCGATCAGGCCGCCTTCTTCTCGGCGAACTTCTTCTTCGGCACCAGGTGCTTGGTCAGGCCCTGGAACCAGATCACCAGGCCCGGATTGCCCTGGATCTGGATGTCCTTGTTCTGGATGCCCTGCATGAAGGCCAGCTGCTTGTTCTTGGCGCTCATGGTGGCGAAACCGTAGGCGCCGTCCTTGAAGCCAATGGCGAAGGCAGGCGCGCTGGCGGTACCGCGCTTGCTGGTCACGCGCTGGTCCTTGACGATGAAGTGACGGGCGATCTTGCCGTCCAGGGTATGCAGCTGGAACACCAGGTCCTTGCCCGCCAGCTGCTGCTGGAACTCGGCATTGTCACGACTGGCCTTGGCCATCAAGCGACCCAGCATCCAGAGAAGAAAGCGGAATTTCATGCGCGCACGGCCTCAAAGGGTTAAGAAAGCGGCGCATTGTAGCGGTTTGCCGGCTGGACTACAGCCAGCCAAAGGTGGGGGCGGCGAAATGGCGAGGGAACTGCCCGGAACCTCCCCGGTTCCGGGCAGAAGAAGCTTAGTTCACAGCTTCTTTCAGGGATTTGCCCGGTTTGAAGGCGACAGTATTGCTGGCCTTGATCTTTACCGGCTGGCCAGTCTGCGGGTTCTTCCCGGTGCGGGCACCACGGTGACGTTGCAGGAAGGTGCCGAAGCCCACCAGCGTCACACTGTCCTTGCGGTTCAGCGCGTTGGTGATTTCTTCGAGCACCGCATTGAGTACGCGATTGGCCTGGTCCTTGGTGAGATCGGCCTTCTCGGCAATGGCGGCGGCGAGTTCCGGTTTACGCATAGATGCCTCTTTGACGGTTTGTTGTTTTTGTGTCCGTGCTGTTCGTCCAGAACAGCGCCCAAGGCGCCGCAACGGCTCTGCGCTGCGGCAGACCACGGGGAGGATGGCACGCCTGTTGGCACTCCGCCAGTGTCGCCCGCGGGAATTCCGAAAGAACCGAAGGATTAATCCGACAGAAGGGCTGACATTTACGCCAAAAGCGGCGGCAGTTCGCGGTTCAGAGCCAGCTTCTCCTGCACTGCGGCCCCAGTCAGGGCGTAGCCCAGCAGGCGCCCGGCCTCATCGCGGTAGAGCACCTTGATGTCGCTGCCCTCGCCTTCGACTGTCCAGCTGCCGTCCAGGCCACGGGGAGGCGGCGAGACGACCAGCGGGCAGACAGGCGTCTTCACCGTCACCGGCATGGGGCCGTAGTTCACCGCCGTCGCGTTGCCGGCCAGCGTCTGGGCCAGGGCGCGGGCGCAGGCCATCAGCGGCATCACGAAGAGCAGGTTGAGGCCATCCACCTCGGCGCAATCCCCCAGGGCGTAGATATGGGCGTCGGAGCTGCGCAGCTGGCGGTCCACCACCACGCCTCGATTCACTGCCAGACCGGCAGCGGCGGCCAGTTCGGTACGCGGACGCAGGCCCACGGCGGACACCACCAGGTCACAGTGGACGCGGGTGCCGTCGGACAGCTGGGCGTCGAGCCCGTCCTCACCCCGATCCAGGCGCGCAAGCACCGGTCCAAGATGGAAGCGTGCCCCCAGGCTTTCCAGGCCAGCCTGCACGGCAGCCGCAGCGGCCGGATGCAGCAGGCCCGGCATCACCTGCTCGCAGGGCGCCACCAGTTCCACCTTCAGGCCACCCAGGCTGAGGTCGTTGGCGAATTCGCAGCCGATCAGGCCGGCACCGAGGATCAGCACCCGGCGCTTGCCGGCAGCCGCGGCGCGGAAGCGTGCGTAGTCCTCCAGGTCGTTGATCGGGAAGATCGCATCCTGAGCGTCGCCCTCAACCGGCACGCGGATGGTGTCCGCACCCCAGGCCAGCACCAGGTCGCGGTAGGACACCGCCTCTTCGCCTATCCACAGGCGTTTGTGAGCCGGGTCGATGCCGGTGATGCGGGTATGGGTGCGGATCTCCGCCTTGAGCTGTTCGGCCATGGCGCCGGGCTCGGCCATGGCCAGGCCGTCGGCGTCCTTGTTCTTGCCGAAACCCGTGGAAAGCATGGGCTTGGAGTAGGAGCGGCCATCGTCGGCGCTGATCAGCAGCAGCGGGGTTTCGCTGTCCAGCTTGCGAAACTCCTTGGCCAGGTTGTAACCGGCCAGGCCGGTGCCGACTATCACCACGGGTGCACTCATTGCTCACTCCTGCTCGTGAAACGACGCGACGGCCCATGGGCCGTCGCTTGAATGGGGGCGGATGTGGGTGGATCAGGTGATTTCAATCATCTCGAAATCGATCTTGCCGGTGCCGCAGTCGGGGCAGACCCAGTCCGGAGGGATATCTTCCCAGGGGGTACCGGGCGCTATGCCCTCTTCGGGCAGCCCTTCGGCTTCGTCGTAGATGAAACCGCAAACGATGCATTGCCACTTGCGCATGACCACCTCCGCCGGCGCGGAAATCCGTACTGAACCTACTCCAATTGGCCAGCGACCGCCAAGGTCCGCCAATGCCTTCCAGACAGAGGATAGGCTTTTATTTCGGGCACGAATAAGCCGGCACTTGGCCGGCTTGTTCAGTGCGGGGATCAGTTGATCTCGATCATCTCGAAATCCAGCTTGCCCACGCCGCAATCGGGGCACAGCCAGTCTGCCGGCACATCTTCCCAGCGGGTGCCGGCGGCGATGCCCTCATCCGGCCAGCCCAGGGATTCGTCGTAGACCAGGCCACACACCACGCATTGCCATTTTTTCATCACTCGTACCTCGTCGATCACGCGTTCTTGGACCAAAGCCTCTGAAGGGTTTTCCGGTCACTTCAAGGGCGCTTTGTACTGGTTTATCCCGCTGCCGGGCAAGAGGCAGCCGACGGGCACCGACCGTGCTAATCTGCGCCGTCTTCCACCGCCCAAGCCCCCGTCCGTGCCTCACGCCGCCCTCGTCCATCCGCCTCGCTGGCTGACCGCTGGCCAACTCCACCCCGCTCCCGCCGCCAACGTCCGTGACTGGCTGTTCGACCAGGGGTCCCTGACCCGCCGGCTCACCGCCCTTTCGGACAACGCCTTCAGCGTCACCCCGATCGAAGAAGGCTGGCAGACGCTGCGTGCCGACGAGTGCATCGCCCTCGGCGTTCCGACTGGCAGCCAGGGCTGGGTGCGCGAGGTCTACCTGCGCGGCCATGGCGAGATCTGGGTGTTCGCCCGCAGCGTGGCGGCACGTGGCGCACTGGAAGGTTCGGGGTTGGACCTGCACCAACTCGGCAGCCGCTCCCTCGGCGAGCTGCTGTTCAGCGACCGGGCCTTCGACCGGGGCGCCATTGAAGTCACCCGCTATCCGGCGCCGCTGCTGCCGGCCGGCGTGCGCGAGGAACGCCTGTGGGGCCGCCGCTCCTGTTTCTCGCGAGGGGAACTGGGCGTGCTGGTGGCGGAGATCTTCCTCCCCGCGCTGTGGCGTCACGCGGGCGTCGAGGCCGTATAATCCCGGCCTTCAACGGGAGAGCCGCCGATGTACCTCACGCTGTTGCAATCGCTGAACCGCCTGCATCCCCGCGCCATGGACTTCATCCAGCTGACCCGGCTGGACAAACCCATCGGCATCTATCTGCTGCTCTGGCCCACGCTCTGGGCCCTGTGGATAGCCGGTGAAGGCAGCCCCAGCCTGAAGAACCTGCTGATCTTCGTCCTCGGCGTGAACCTGATGCGCGCCGCCGGCTGCGTGATCAACGATTACGCCGATCGCAACTTCGACGGCCACGTCACCCGCACCCGCGCCCGCCCCCTGGCCAGCGGCCGGATCACGCCGCGCGAAGCGCTGGTGTTCTTCTTCATCCTGGTGGCCATCAGCTTCGTCCTGGTGCTCTTCACCAACGCCACGACCATCTGGCTGTCCTTTGGCGGCCTGGCGCTGGCCGCCAGCTACCCCTTCATGAAGCGCTACACCTACTACCCGCAGGTGGTGCTGGGTGCGGCCTTTTCCTGGGGCATGCCGATGGCATTCACCGCCGAGACCGGCGAGCTGCCGGCGGCGGCCTGGTTGCTGTACATCGCCAACCTGTTGTGGACGGTGGCCTACGACACCTACTACGCGATGACCGACCGCGAAGACGATCTGAAGATCGGGGTGAAATCCACGGCCATCCTCTTCGGCGACGCCGACCGCCTGATCATCGCCCTGCTTCAGGGCGCGGCGCTGTTCTGCCTGCTTCTGGCGGGGAACCGTTTCGAACTGGGGCTGTATTTCTACCTGGGCCTGGCGGTCGCCGCCGCCTGCTTCGCCTGGGAATACCACAGCACCCGCACGCGGGATCCCCAGGCCTGCTTCAAGGCCTTCCTGCACAACCATTGGGCCGGTCTGGCGATCCTCGCCGGCATCGCCACCGACTACGCGCTGCGCTGAGGCGCAGCGCGTAGCCAGACGCGAACTACGGGACCTCAGTAAGCTTCGGGTTTGGCAACGTGCCAGACCCCCATCTTGCCGTCACCGGTCACGTCACCCGCCTTCTTGTCCATGACAAACGTGTACAGCGGCTTGCCGTCGTAGGCCCACTGCATGGAGCCGTCGTCGCGCTTGATCACGCTCCATTCGTCATCACCCTTGGCACCCGCCTCGGCCATCAGCGGCGGCCAGTTCTGGGCGCACTGACCGTTGCAGGCGGACTTGCCGTCAGAGTCCTTGTCGTAGGTGTAGAGCGTCATGCCCTTGGCATCCACCAACATGCCGTTCTTCTCCATCGCCGGCTCGGCCGCCAGGCCCAACAGGGGCCAGCTCAGCAATGCGCCGGCAAACAGCGGAACGAATCGGGGGGAAATTCTTCTCATTTTCTGGCCTCTCCTCGGATTGAACAGCGACAGCCTGGCGGCAGCTGAGATCACGGCTTGAGGTCACAGCGGTGCAGGACGAAAGGAGCCACGAACACCATCTGGCCGATGGAGTCCTGTGCCAGGCTCCGGGCCGCCCAGGGTTTGCGGCAGCCTCATTGAGCATAGACGAGGCCAATCCTTATGAGTTCCGTGACGAATTGCCCGGTATCGGAAGGCGAGTCGCCGCTTGGCAGCCCTAACATTGCCATGTCACATCCCTGCAATAATTCCGTTATCTAATGCGGCGCAATCAGACAAACACGCGACCTTTTTGAGGTTTGAACATGGTTGGCAAGAACATCCTGATCGTCGACGACGAAGCACCGATCCGCGAGATGATCGCCGTCGCCCTCGAGATGGCCGGCTACGACTGCCTGGAAGCCGAGAACACCCAGCAGGCCCACGCCATCATCGTCGACCGCAAACCCGATCTGATCCTCCTCGATTGGATGCTGCCCGGCACCTCCGGCATTGAGTTGGCCCGCCGCCTCAAGCGCGACGACCTCACCAACGACATCCCGATCATCATGCTCACCGCCAAGGGTGAAGAGGACAACAAGATCCAGGGCCTGGAAGTGGGCGCGGACGACTACATCACCAAACCCTTCTCCCCCCGCGAGCTGGTGGCCCGCCTCAAGGCCGTGCTGCGCCGCGCCGGCCCGAGCGACGGCGAAGCGCCGATCGCCATCGGCGGCCTGCTGCTGGACCCGATCAGCCATCGCGTGACCATCGACGGCAAGCCGGCCGAGATGGGCCCCACCGAATACCGTCTGCTGCAGTTCTTCATGACCCACCAGGAGCGCGCCTATACTCGCGGCCAGCTGCTGGACCAGGTCTGGGGCGGCAACGTCTATGTCGAAGAGCGCACTGTGGACGTGCACATCCGCCGTCTGCGCAAGGCGCTCGGCGAGGTATACGAAAATCTGGTTCAGACCGTTCGCGGCACCGGCTATCGTTTCTCCACCAAAAGCTGAACCAGGCCCTGTCGGGCCGAGCACAAGGACGCGATAGGTGAATCAAGACTGGCGCGGCGCTGTCATCCGCCGCCTGCTTCTGCTGATCGGTGCCTGCCTGCTGGCGGGCCTGATTACCGGCCACTATGCCTGGGCACTGGTGATCGGCCTCGGCGCCTACCTGGGCTGGACCCTCGCCCAGCTGCTCCGCCTCTACAAATGGCTCAAGGAACACCAGCCCGATGAACCGCCGCCCGATGGCTACGGTCTCTGGGGCGAAGTGTTCGACAGCATCTATCACCTCCAGCGTCGCGACCAGCGCGTGCGTGGCCGCCTCCAGGCCGTGATCGATCGCGTGCAGGAGTCCACCGCCGCCCTCAAGGACGCCGTGGTAATGCTCGACAGCGACGGCAACCTGGACTGGTGGAACCGCGCCGCGGAAACCCTGCTGGGCCTGAAGACGCCCCAGGACAGCGGCCAGCCGGTGACCAACCTGATCCGCCACCCGCGCTTCAAGGAATACTTCGAGCAGGGCAATTACAACGAACCCCTGGACCTGCCCTCGCCGGTGAACGACCGCCTGCGCCTGCAGTTCCACATCACCAAATACGGCAACAGCGAGCACCTGATGCTGGTGCGCGACGTCACTCGCCTCCACCAGCTGGAGCAGATGCGCAAGGACTTCGTCGCCAACGTCTCCCACGAGCTGCGCACCCCGCTGACCGTGATCGCCGGCTACCTGGAAACCCTGCTGGATAACGTCGAAGACGTGAACCCGCGCTGGACCCGCGCCCTGCAGCAGATGAGCCAGCAGGGCAAGCGCATGCAGAACCTGCTCAACGACCTGCTGCTGCTGGCCAAGCTGGAAGCCACCGACTACCCCTCGGACAACCAGCCGGTGGCCGTGGACCTGCTGCTTTTGCAGATCAAGGCCGACGCCATCGCCCTGTCCGGCAATCGCCACCACCGAATCAGCCTGGAAGCCGACCACAACTTCAAGCTCCGTGGCAGCGAGGCGGAACTGCGCAGCGCCTTCTCCAACCTGGTGTTCAACGCGGTGAAATACACCCCGGACGAAGGCGAGGTCCGCATCCGCTGGTGGGGCGACGATACCGGCGCCCACCTCAGCGTGCAGGACAGCGGCATCGGCATCGAAGCCAAGCATGTGCCGCGCCTGACCGAGCGCTTCTACCGGGTGGATTCCAGCCGCAACAGCAGCACCGGCGGCACCGGCCTCGGTCTGGCGATCGTCAAGCATGTGCTGATCCGCCATCGCGGGCGTCTGGACATCAGCTCGGTGCTCAACCACGGCAGCACCTTCACCTGCCATTTCCAGACCACCCAGGTGGTCCGCCGCACCTGATCCAGGGCGCACCCCGACTTGCAAACTCGGGGTGCAGCCTTCACCCTTAGCCGGTCATTTCTCATCAAAAACCCTCCATGGACCCTTCCCCTAGTTCCAACTTCCTGACCTATTTCGCCGACTTCGGCCTGATTCTCTTCGCCCTGTTCCTCGTGCTGCTCAACGGATTCTTCGTGGCCGCCGAGTTCGCCATGGTCAAGCTGCGCTCCACGCGCGTCGAGGCCATCGCCGACCAGCACGGCTGGCGCGGCCGCATCCTGCGCACCGTACACAACCAACTGGACGCCTACCTCTCGGCCTGCCAGTTGGGCATCACCCTGGCCTCCCTGGGCCTGGGCTGGGTCGGTGAACCGGCCTTCGCCCATCTGCTGCAACCGCTGCTGGAATACGTCGGCATCGTTTCACCGAAACTGATCCACGGCATCGCCTTCTTCACCGCCTTCTTCATCATTTCCTACCTGCACATCGTGGTCGGCGAGCTGGCGCCCAAGTCCTGGGCCATCCGCAAGCCGGAGCTGCTGTCGCTGTGGACAGCTGTGCCGCTGTACCTCTTCTACTGGTTGATGTACCCGGCCATCTGGCTGCTCAACGCCAGCGCCAACACCATCCTGCGCATCGCCGGCCAGGGCGAGCCGGGGCCGCATCACGAGCACCACTACAGCCGCGACGAGCTGAAGCTGATCCTCCACTCCAGCCGCGCCCGCGACCCCAGCGACCAGGACATGCGCGTGCTGGCCTCGGCCGTGGAAATGGGCGAGCTGGAAGTCGTGGACTGGGCCAACTCCCGGGAAGACCTGATCTACCTGGAGCATGACGCTCCCCTGGCGGACATCCTCAGTGTGATTCGCCGCCACAAGTACAGCCGCTATCCGGTGCATGACGACCAGAAAGGCGAGTTCATCGGCGTGCTGCACATCAAGGACCTGCTGCTGGCCCTGTCCGCGCTGGACAGCCTGCCGGAATCCTTCGACCTGGCCGAACTCACCCACCCCCTGGAGCGCGTGACCAAGCACATGCCGCTGTCGCGCCTGCTGGAGCAATTCCGCCAGGGCGGCGCGCATTTCGCCGTGGTGGAAGAGGCCGACGGCAAGGTGGTGGGCTTCCTCACCATGGAAGACGTGCTGGAAGTGTTGGTGGGCGATATCCAGGACGAACACCGCAAGACCGAACGCGGCGTGCTGGCCTACCAGCCGGGCAAACTGCTGGTGCGCGGCGACACCCCGCTGTTCAAGGTGGAGCGTCTGCTGGGCATCGACCTCGACCACGTGGAAGCCGACACCCTCGCCGGCCTGGTCTACGAGACCCTCAACCGCGTGCCGGAAGAGGAAGAAGTGCTGGAGACCGACGGCCTGCGCATCATCGTGAAGAAGATGAAGGGCCCGAAGATCGTCCTGGCCAAGGTGCTCAGGCAGGAGTGACGGGTAAGGCGGCTGGGTGACGCCTCTCCGCCGGTGGGCTGAAGCCCACCCTACCTGGGGCAGGCTGTTCCTGAAGGGGCGATTTAAATCGCCAGGCAGGACGCAGTCCTGCCCACCCGCTACTCCCCGCCCACCGCAAAGTTCGGCAGTGTGTCCACCGGTTGGGCGAAGTCGAACGGGATGGATTCCAGCGCCAGGCCCACATTGCGCTGGATGACGAAGTGCAGGTGCGGGCCGGTGCTGTTGCCGGTGTTGCCGGAACGCGCGAGGCGTTCGCCAATGGCCACTTCCTGACCCTCGCGCACCTGCACCGAGCCACGCATCAGGTGAAGGTAGACGCCCATGGTGCCGTCGTCATGCAGGATGCGGACGAAGTTGCCGGAGGGGTTGTTGCCCCGGCCGCTCTGGTCGTTCTCCACCTTCACCACCACACCGGGACGCGCCGCGACGATGGGCGTGCCTTCGGGCATGGCGATGTCCAGGGCGTAGCGGCCCTTGGGGGTGAAGTGGCTGTAGCGGCCGTTGGCGCCCTGGGTCAGGCGGAAGGGGCCGCCCAGCCAAGGCAACGGATAGCGGTAGACCAGCGGCTGCGGGCGCGGATCGCCCATGGCATAGCGCAGCTTCGGCTTGTAGCGCATGGGGCGCCTGGGATCGGTCGGGGCCAGGGTGGCCATGCGCATGCTGCTGCGTGGCGCCAGCACCCAGCGGATGGGCTGGTCGGGGGCGCCGGAGACGTTCTCGGCATCCTGGATGCGCAGCTCCACCTCGACCGGTGCGAACAGATCATTGCGCAGAACCAGGGTCTCGCCGGCGTCGTGCTTCTTCGTCTCCAGCTTCACCGACAGATCCAGCCGCTCCACCATCCGGTCGCGGAAGACAAATACCTGGGCGCCCGAGACCGCCTGGTCGGTGTAGGTGACTACGCCGTTGGCGTCGGTGTACTTGTAGATGGTCAGTGCCATTGTCGGCAGGCTCAGGCCGGACAACAGCAACAGAGAAAGGACTCGCCCCAGCATATCGGCCCGTTGTTTTTCTGTGCTCCGTGAAGCCAGAGACTAGCAGCGAGACTACCGGCCGGCGAGATGTCCCCCGTCGGGCTGTGACGGGGTTGGCTGGACGATCAGGCGCCGGGGACGAAATGCTTCTGCGCGGTACCGCGGGCGATCAGGCGCGACAGGTAGTCGAGCTTCTGCGGGTCGCGGTCGACGAAGCGGAAGGTCAGCTGCAGCCACTCGCTGTCGGGCTTGGGCTCCAGGGCGGCAACCGAATGCAGGTAGCCGTTGAGGCGCGCCACTTCGCCACCCTCACCCTGCTCCAGGTCGAGCACGGCGCTTTCCAGGACCTGCGGCAGCGGTTCGCCACGGCGCACCACCAGCTGCGCGTCCTTCAGGCTCAGGGCCTTGATCACGCAGGCCAGTACGCCCGAAGGCAGGCGCAGCTGGGCCTGGCCACGACCGCCGGGGGCCTGGGACGCGGACTTGGCGGATGGCGTCGCTGCGGCAGGCTTGGCGGCAGGTGCCACGGCAGCGGCCGGCGCGGGCGCCGCAGGGCGCACCACCTCGGCCTTGCCGCCGGTGAGGGCCGCCAGGGAATCATTGGCGAAACCGCCGGCATTGGGCAGCCGGACCGGTGCGCTGGCCATCAGGGCCTCGAGTTTGCCGGTACGGGCCAGGGCCTTCTTCACCTTGGTGACCAGTTGATCGTTGGAGAACGGTTTACCGATGTAATCGGTGACGCCGGCCTGGATGGCCTGGATGACGTTTTCCTTGTCGCCACGGCTGGTGACCATGATGAAAGGCGTGGTCTTGAGGTGCTCCTGCTCACGACACCAGGTGAGCAGTTCCAGACCCGACATTTCCGGCATTTCCCAGTCGCAGAGAATCAGGTCGATACTGGCGCGGGCGAGCATCTGCTGGGCCTTGCGCCCGTTGATCGCCTCTTCGATCTGGATGCCGGGGAAATGGTCGCGCAGCCCCTTCTTCACCAGATCGCGGATAAAGGACGCATCGTCCACCACCAGCACATTGACCTTGCCCATCGACTACTCCTTGGAAATCGCGGCTAAGAATAGCCTTGGCTGATAGCCATTTGCCAAGTCCGATTTACGACCAGGTAGCTGTCCGCGACCGACGGGTCATGGTCATGGGCCGGATGCCCTGAAAGCAGAACGCCCGGCACGGGGCCGGGCGTTTCTGGGAGCGCAGGGGGAAATCAGTTCTGGCCGGCGTCCTTGCTGGAACCGTTGCCCTTCACTTCTTCGGTCATGCGCGCCAGGCCCATGTGGCGAACGTCGGTGCCGCGCACCAGGTAGATCACCAGTTCGGAGATGTTGCGCGCGTGGTCGCCGATACGCTCCAGGGAACGCAGGGCCCAGATGACGTTGAGCACGCGGCTGATCGCACGCGGGTCTTCCATCATGTAGGTGACCAGTTCGCGCAGGGCGGTCTTGTATTCGCGGTCGATGGTCTTGTCGTACTGGGCCACGGACAGGGCCAGGTCGGCATCGAAGCGGGCGAAGGCGTCCAGGGCTTCCTGGACCATCTTGCGCACCTGGTCGCCGATGTGGCGAACCTCGACGTAGCCGCGCGGGGCCACGCCTTCCTCGCAGAGCTGGATGGCACGGCGGGCGATCTTCGAGGCTTCGTCACCGATGCGCTCCAGGTCGATCACCGACTTGGAGATGCTGATGATCAGGCGCAGGTCGGAGGCGGCCGGCTGGCGACGGGCCAGGATGCGCACGCACTCTTCGTCGATGTTGCGCTCCATCTGGTTGATCTGGTCGTCGATCTCGCGCACCTGCTGGGCCAGGCCCGAGTCGGCGTCGATCAGCGCGGTGACCGCGTCGTTGACCTGCTTCTCGACCAGGCCACCCATCGCCAGGAGGTGGCTGCGCACTTCCTCCAGTTCGGCGTTGAACTGCTGGGAGATGTGATGGGTAAGGCTGTCTTTGTCGATCATTTTCTAACCCTTGTTGAGCAGAATGCTTTTCCTGGTGGTAGTGGCCTTCAACCAATCGTGCTGGGCAAGGAGGCGAAGTGAAGACAGTACGAGTAGTACGGCAAGCTTCGCCGACACAGTCCAGCGCGATTGGGTGTAGCCACTAGCCGTAGCGACCGGTGATGTAGTCTTCGGTCTGCTTCTTGGCCGGGTTGGTGAACAGGGTGTCGGTGTCGCCGAACTCGATCAGCTTGCCCATGTACATGAAGGCGGTGTAGTCGGAAACGCGAGCCGCCTGCTGCATGTTGTGGGTCACGATGACGATGGTGTACTTGCTCTTCAGCTCATAGATCAGCTCTTCCACCTTCAGGGTGGAGATCGGGTCCAGGGCCGAGCAAGGCTCGTCGAGCAGCAGCACTTCCGGCTCAACGGCGATGGTACGGGCGATCACCAGACGCTGTTGCTGACCGCCGGACAGGCCGAGGGCGGATTCGTGCAGGCGGTCCTTCACCTCGTCCCACAGGGCGGCACCTTTGAGCGCCCATTCCACGGCTTCGTCCAGCACGCGCTTCTTGTTGATGCCCTGGATACGCAGGCCGTACACCACGTTCTCGTAGATGCTCTTCGGGAAGGGGTTCGGCTTCTGGAACACCATGCCCACACGGCGGCGCAGCTCGGCCACGTCTTCTCCCTTGCGGTAGATGTTGGTGCCGTCGAGGCGGATCTCGCCGTCGACGCGACAGCCGTCAACCAGGTCGTTCATGCGGTTGAAGCAGCGCAGCAGCGTGGACTTGCCGCAGCCGGACGGGCCGATGAAGGCGGTCACGCGCTGCTTCGGGATGTTCATGCTGACATTGTGCAGCGCCTGCTTCTCGCCGTAGAACAGGGAGAGGCCGGGCACTTCGAGGGCAACGGTTTCGTCGGCCAGGCGCAGGTTCTGCTTGTCGCGGCCGAGGGCGGAAATGTTGACGCCGTGGCTATGGGTTTCGTGTTGCATATTCACTCCGTTCGTAGCTCCGAGCTACAAGCTGTGTGCTTCAGGCAAATCGGTTCGCAGTGGACGGATCAGCTGTCCAGCGCCTTGTATTTCTCGCGCAGGTGGTTACGGATGGCGACGGCCGAGAAATTCAGCAGTGCGATCACCATCACCAGCAGCAGCGCAGTGGCGTAAACCAGCGGGCGGGCGGCCTCGACGTTGGGGCTCTGGAACCCGACGTCATAGATGTGGAAGCCCAGGTGCATGATCTTCTGGTCCAGGTGCAGGTACGGGTAGTTGCCGTCCACCGGCAGGCTCGGCGCCAGCTTCACCACACCCACCAGCATCAGCGGCGCCACTTCGCCAGCGGCGCGGGCCACGGCAAGGATCAGGCCGGTCATCATGGCCGGGCTGGCCATGGGCAGGACCACTTTCCACAGGGTTTCCGCCTTGGTGGCGCCCAGGGCCAGGGAGCCCTCACGCACGGCACGCGGGATACGGGCCAGGCCTTCCTCGGTGGCGACGATCACCACCGGTACGGCGAGGATGGCCAGGGTCAGGGACGCCCAGAGCAGGCCCGGGGTGCCGAAGGTCGGCGCCGGGGCGGACTCGGGGAAGAACAGGCGGTCCAGGGAACCGCCCAGCACGTAGACGAAGAAGCCCAGGCCGAACACGCCGTAGACGATGGCCGGAACGCCCGCCAGGTTGTTCACCGCGATGCGGATCACGCGGGTCAGCGGGCCCTGCTTGGCGTATTCGCGCAGGTAGATGGCGGCGATCACACCGAAGGGGGTGACGATCACGGCCATGATCAGGGTCATCATCACGGTACCGAAGATGGCCGGGAAGATACCGCCCTCGGTGTTGGCCTCGCGCGGGTCGTCGGCGAGGAATTCCCAGAGCTTGGCGAAGTAGAAGCCGAGCTTGTCGAACAGGCCCATGGCGTTCGGCTGGTAGGCATGAACCACCTTGCCGAGGCTGATTTCCTGCTCTTTGCCACCCGCTTCGCGAACCACGACGCTGTCGCGGTTGAACTGCTGGTGCAGGGCAAGCAGCTGCTCTTCCAGGCCCTTGTAACGACCTTCCAGTTCGGCACGCTCGGCGGCGATGTCGGCCTGGGCCTCGGGCGTCAGGGCGTTGTTCAGTTCCAGCTTGCGGGTCTTCAGGCGCAGGCGCTCGAGACCGTGGTTGATGCCGCCGATGTCCTTCTTCTCCAGCTGGTAGAGCTGGTCGTAAAGGCCGTTCACGCGCTCCAGGCGCTTCTGCAGCTCGGCCATGGCGGCGTCGCCTTCGGCGACTACCTGGCCGTTTTCCTTCACGCTCACCAGACGGCCGTAGAAGTTGCCCCACTCGCGGCGCTCCAGCGCCACCAGCTCGGCCGGATACTGCTGATCCTGCAGCCAGTCGCCCACCACCCAACTGAAGTCGTTGCCGTAGAGGTCACGGTTGCCCAGCTTGAGCAGTTCGCGGGTCATGAACTCCGGGCCGTCCTCAGGCACCGGCAGGCCGGCACCCTTGAGGCGCGTGCGGGACACTTCCTCGATCTGTACGGCTTCGCCGATCAGCGCATGGGCTTCCTGGCCGGGCACCGCATAGCGTGCCTCCACCAGGTCCGCCGGCCAGAAGTGGGCCAGGCCGCGAACGGCGATCACCGACAGCAGGCCGATGGTCATGATCACGGCGATGGACACTGCCCCGCCGCTCATCCAGACGCCGGGTGCGCCGCTGTTGAACCAGTTTTTCAGGGAAACCTTTTTCACGGATTTCTCCAACGCTTGAGTCTTCCAGTTCCTCCCGCCCTGGGGGCCGGAGGTTTCCTATTTCTGGGGTGGGGCTGCGGCACTGGGCCACACATCCCTCACCCTGTCCTTCGGACCACCCTCTCCCAGGGAGAGGGGGTCGGATGCAACGCCCGGAGCGTTGCGCTTACAGAGACGCGTACTTCTTGCGCAGGCGCTGACGAATCACCTCGGCCAGGGTGTTCATGATGAAGGTGAACGTCAGCAGCACCAGGGCCGAGAGGAACAGCACACGGTAGTGGGTACCGCCGACCTCGGACTCCGGCATTTCCACCGCCACGTTGGCGGCCAGAGTGCGCATGCCTTCGAAGATGTTCACTTCCATCACCGGCGTGTTACCGGTGGCCATCAGCACGATCATGGTCTCGCCCACGGCACGGCCGAGGCCGATCATCAGGGCGGAGAAGATGCCCGGGCTGGCGGTGAGCAGGACCACGCGGGTCATGGTCTGCCAGGGCGTGGCACCCAGGGCCAGGGAACCGTAGGTGAGGCTCCTCGGCACGCTGAACACGGCGTCTTCGGCGATGGAGAAGATGTTCGGGATCACCGCGAAGCCCATGGCCAGGCCGACGATCAGGGCGTTGCGCTGGTCGTAGGTGATGCCCAGGTCGTTGCTGATCCACAGGCGCATGTCGCCGCCGAAGAACCAGCTTTCCATCAGCGGGCTCATGCCCAGCGCGAACCAGGCGGTGAGGCCCACCACCGGGATCAGGATGGCCGCTTCCCAGCCGTCCGGCACGCGCAGG
Source organism: Pseudomonas sp. LFM046 (assembly GCF_000949385.2). NCBI lineage: Bacteria > Pseudomonadati > Pseudomonadota > Gammaproteobacteria > Pseudomonadales > Pseudomonadaceae > Pseudomonas > Pseudomonas sp. LFM046. The sequence continues at coordinate 5,703,631 of NZ_JYKO02000001.1, forward strand.
CGGATGGACTCCGGCAGGCGGCTCCAGATGAAGCCGGCCAGCAGGATGCCGAAGGGCGTCAGCAGCAGCAGGCTGAAGATGCCGGGCAGGTGGCCTTCCACGTAGGGCGCCAGGAACAGACCGGCGAAGAAGCCGAGGATCACGGTGGGCAGGGCTTCCATCAGCTCGATCACCGGCTTCACCTTGCGGCGCATGGACGGGGCCATGAAGTAAGCGGTGTAGATGGCCGCGGCGACAGCCAGCGGAGCTGCCAGCAGCATGGCGTAGAAGGCAGCCTTCAGGGTGCCGAAGGTCATCGGCGCCAGGCTCAGCTTGGGCTCGAAGTCGGTGTTGGCGGCGGTGGATTGCCAGACATACTTGGGTTCGTCATAGCTCTCGTACCAGACCTTGCCCCACAGCGCGCTCCAGGAAACTTCCGGGTGCGGGTTGTGCAGGCGGAACGGCAGCAGTTGACCCCCCTCCTCCACCACGATGCGGTTGGCACGGGGGGACAGGGCCAGCAGACCGGAGCCGTCGGTGACTTCTTCAACCAGGAGGGTGCGGTTGGCGGTGCTGTGGAACACGCCGAGGTGGCCGGTGGAATCCAGGGCGACGAAGCCCTTGCGGCGCTCTTCCGGCGCGATCTCCACCACCGGGGCGGCGCCCAGCTGGAAGTCGCGGATGTGCTTGAGGCGCGAGGAGCCATCCTGATCGCGCGCCATGAACCACTGGGTGATGCCACCCTTGGAGTCGCCCACCATCAGGGAGATACCGCCCAGCAGCATGGTGCTGGCGGTGACCTCGCGCTCGCCGTCTTCCAGCAGCTTGTAGCGGCCGTTGAGGGCTTTCTCGCGCAGGCTGAAGACGTCGGCCTGGGCACGGCCATTGAGGACGTAGAGCCACTGGTGGCGCGGATCGATGTAGATGGCCTTGATCGGCTCGACCATCTGCGGCAGCTCGATGCTGCTCTGCTCCTGGGTGGTCTCGCCGGTCAGCATGTTCTCTTCGCTGACCACCTGCTGCACGAGCAATTGGCTACCGGTGGAGCCGGCCAGCATCAGGGTCTCGTCATTGATGCTGAGGGCGATGTGCTCCAGGGGGCGGCCCTGGGCATCCAGCACCATGGGCTGTTCGCCATAGGGGAAGCTGACCTGGGGCTGGATGGTTTTCTTGTTGTCCGGGTAGGTGACCTTGTAGCTGTGCTTGAAGATCAGCGCCTGACCGTTGGACAGGCCCAGTACCACCAGCGGACTGCCGGGCTGGTCCTGGCCGATGGAGACAACGCTGACGCCGGCCGGCAGCGGCAGCTGCTTGCGGTCCAGCAGGCTGCCGTCCTTGTAGGCGAAGAACTGCACTTCGCCCTTGTCGGCGACGCGCATGCCCACCATGTTCTGTTCTTCCAGGGCCAGCAGCAGCGGCTTGCCGGCGTCCTGCTGCAACCAGGCCGGGCTCTGCGCTTTCTTCGCCGTCAGTTCGGCGCCCTGGAACAGCGGCACCACCACGTAGGCCAGGTAAAAGAAGATGAGGGTGATGGCGCCAAGAACGGCAAGACCGCCGACCAGCACGTACCAGCGGGTCAGGCGGTCCATCAGCGCTCGCATCTTGCGCTTGCGCACCAGCGCAGGCGTATTGAAGTCGATGCGGGCGGGCGGATTCTTCGAAGTTGTCAGGGAATTGGCCAGGTCAGTCATGGGTTCGGGCTCTTGCCACAGTCAGCGCGCGCGGGCTTTTACGATGGGCGCACAGCCTACGGACATCGTGTGACAGAAAGATTACAGCGAGTTGACGTGGCGAAGCCCACCCAGAGGAGGCCTCGGGGCGGGCTTCTGCGACAGGGGTCTCCCGTCGCCCTTGCGTCCTTGCGGAGCGGCGCGCGTTGGGCCGCCGCTCCCTTATCCGGCCTGGATTACAGGCCCAGATCCTTCAGTGCTTTTTCGGCGACCTTGGCCGGAACCGGGATGTAACCGTCCTTGACGACGATTTCCTGGCCCTGCTTGGACAGCACCATCTTCACGAACTCGGCTTCCAGGGGAGCCAGCGGCTTGTTCGGCGCCTTGTTCACGTAGACGTACAGGAAGCGGGACAGCGGATACTTGCCGTTCAGGGCGTTCTGCTCGTTGTCTTCAACGAATTCGCCGCCTTCCTTCTTGGCCAGGGCCACGGTCTTCACGCTGGAGGTCTTGTAGCCGATACCAGAGTAGCCGATGCCGTTGAGGGACTGGCTGATGGACTGCACAACGGAAGCCGAACCCGGCTGCTCGTTGACGTTGCCCTTGAAGTCGCCTTTGCACAGGGCTTCTTCTTTGAAGTAGCCGTAGGTGCCGGATACGGAGTTACGGCCGAACAGCTGGATGGGCTGGTTGGCCAGGTCGCCGGTCACACCCAGCTCACCCCAGGTCTTGATGTTGGAGGTGCCACCGCACAGGCGGTTGGCGGAGAAGATCGCGTCAACCTGCTGCATGGTCAGACCCTTGATGGGGTTGTCCTTGTGCACGAAGATCGCCAGGGCGTCGACGGCCACCGGAACGGCGGTCGGCTTGTAGCCGTACTTCTCTTCGAAGGCCTGCAGCTCGACGTCCTTCATCTTGCGGCTCATCGGGCCCAGGTTGGCGGTGCCTTCGGTCAGAGCCGGCGGCGCGGTGGAAGAACCGGCGGCCTGGATCTGGATGTTCACGTTCGGGTATTCGCGCTTGTACGCCTCGGCCCACAGGGTCATCAGGTTGGCCAGGGTGTCGGAGCCAACGCTGGACAGGTTGCCGGAAACACCAGTGGTCTTCTGGTAGGCCGGAATGGACGGGTCGACAGCGGCCACCGCGCTGGCGGTAGCGACGCCGGCGGCGACGAAGGTCAGGGCCGCCATCAAACGCTTCAGTTTCATGCCTTGCTCCTAAGCAGGACGAGGGGGTTGAATGCAACGGGGGCCAGTATCGAGAGGCCGTATGACCACTCTATGAATTGATTGTGACAATTGGATGAATGGCCAGCATCGCTTGTCCAATCGTAGATAGAGCTCGGAAAACCTCGAGGAGACCACCCCATATGAAGCGTCATCCCTTGCTGCCCATCGCCGCCCTGGCGCTGTGCACGGCGTGCAGTCAACAGGCCCTGCTCGACATAGCGGACGGCTTCAGACCCGAACCGAAAGCGGCCATCGGCTGGCCCCAGGGCGCCACGCCGCAGGCCACCGATGGCGCCCGGGTGAATGCCTTCGCCGAGGGCCTGCAACACCCCCGCTGGCTCTACGTGCTGCCCAATGGCGATGTGCTGGTGGCCGAAAGTGCCGCGCCGGACACCGGCAAGCCCGCCGGCATCGAGAGTTGGTTTTCCGGCCTGTCCAAGAAGCAGAGCGACGCCCGGGAAAGAAGCGCCAACCGCATTTCCCTGCTGCGGGATATCAATGGCGACGGCGTTGCCGATCTGCGCAGCACCTTCCTCAAGGGCCTCAACTCACCCTTCGGCATGGTGCTGGTCGGCAAGGACCTCTACGTCGCCAACGCCGACGCCCTGGTGCGCTTCCCCTATGAGAAGGGGGCGACCGAGATCAGCGAGCCGCCCACCCGGGTCACCGACCTGCCCGCCGGCCTGAACCGTCACTGGACCAAGAACGTCATCGCCAGCCGCGACGGCCGCAAGCTCTATGTCACGGTCGGTTCCAACAGCAATGTCGGTGAGAACGGAATGGAGGCCGAGGAAGGCCGCGCGGCGATCTGGGAAGTGGATCGCGCCAGCGGCAACAAGCGCCTCTTCGCCACCGGCCTGCGCAACCCCCATGGCCTGGCCTGGGAGCCGCAGACCGGCAAGCTGTGGACCGCAGTCATCGAACGTGGCGAACTTGGCAACGATCTGGTGCCCGACTACATCACGTCGGTGAAGGACGGCGGTTTCTATGGCTGGCCCTACAGCCATTTCGGCCAGCATGTCGACGAACGCGTGCAGCCACAGCGGCCGGACCTGGTGGCCAAGGCCCTGGTGCCCGACTACGCCCTCGGCCCGCATACCGCCTCGATGGGCATCGCCTTCGCCAAGGGCAGCAAACTGCCGAAGTTCCGCAACGGCCTGTTCGTGAGCCAGCGCGGCTCCTGGGTTCGCAATGCCGACAATGGCTACAAGGTGATCTTCGTGCCCTTCAGGAACGGCAAACCCCACGGCCAGCCGGTGGACGTGCTGACCGGATTCCTCGACGGAAAAGGCGACGTCCAGGGCCGCCCCGTGGACGTGAAGCTCGACAGCAAGGGCGCCCTGCTGGTGACGGACGACGTGGGCGGTACGGTGTGGCGGGTGAGTGCGGGGAAGAAGTGAGGACCGCGTGGGCTGGGGCTCCCCTCACCCCCGGCCCTCTCCCCCCGGAGAGGGCCGGGGGTGAGGGAACGTGACGAATGCGCAGATCAGCGCTTCTTCGCGATCAGGAACAGCCCAATCAGCACCGCCACCCCACACAGGGAAGCGACGTAATAAGCCGGCCCCAGGGTGTCCCACTTCATCAGCAGCGAGACCACCATCGGGGTCAGGCCGCCGAAGATGGCGTAGGCCAGGTTGTAGGAGAACGACAGCCCGGAGAAACGCACCACCGGCGGGAAGGCCTTGACCATCACATAGGGCACGGCGCCGATGGTGCCGACGAACAGGCCGGTCACCGCGTAGAGCGGGAACAGCCAGTCCGGGTGAGTCTTGAGGCCGGTGTAGAGGGTCCAGGAACTGATGGCCAGCAGCGCGCCGCCCACCAGGAAGGTACGCCCGGCACCGACGCGGTCGGCAATCGCGCCAGCCGCGACGCAGCCGATGGACAGCAGCACGATGGCCAGGCTGTTGGCCTTGAGCGCGGTGGCGGCGTCGAAGCCGTAGACGGTCTGCAGCAGCGTCGGGGTCATCAGGATCACGACCACGATGGCGGCCGACAGCACCCAGGTCAGCAGCATGGACAGCACGATGGCGCCACGGTGCTCGCGCAGTACCGCCTTCAGCGGCACTTCCTCGGCCAGCGCCTTGCGCTGCTGCATTTCGGCGAAAACCGGCGTCTCGTGCAGCCACTGACGCAGGTAGACGGAGAACAGGCCGAACACGCCGCCCACCAGGAACGGCAGGCGCCAGGCCCAGTCCAGCACCTCGGCCGGGGTATAGATGCTGTTGATCAGGGTCGCCATCAGCGAACCCAGCAGGATGCCGGCGGTCAGGCCCGACGTCAGGGTGCCGCAGGCGTAGCCGATGTGGCGCGGCGGCACGTGCTCGGCGACGAAGACCCAGGCGCCCGGCACCTCTCCGCCGATGGCCGCGCCCTGCACCACGCGCATCAGCAGCAGCGACAGCGGCGCCCAGATGCCGATCTGTTCATAGGTGGGCAGCAGGCCCATCACCAGGGTGGGCACCGCCATCAGGAAGATGCTCAGGGTGAACATGCGCTTGCGCCCCAGCAGGTCGCCGAAGTGCGCCATGATGATCCCGCCCAGGGGCCGTGCCAGGTAGCCGGCGGCGAAGATGCCGAAGGTCTGCAGCTGGCGCAGCCAGTCCGGCATCTCGGCGGGGAAGAACAGCTTGCCCACCACGGCGGCGAAGAACACGAAGATGATGAAGTCGTAGAACTCCAGGGCGCCGCCGAGGGCGGAAAGCGACAGGGTCTTGTAGTCGCTGCGGGTCAGCGGACGCGAGGCGGGCGCCTCGGAGGCGAGCACGGAAGACATGGGGCGGGATTCTCGTCAGAGGGTGCAGGGCGTTTCCCGCTACTTCGGCGGGAAAATCGCCTGGCAACATATCAAAAACGACCACATGTACACAGTCTCGGTCACAATTCCGCCACCAGCGCACTGCGGCGGTCGTCCGGGACGGCCTCCTGGCGATATACTGCGCGCTGTTCAGCGCGGGTCGGCAAGCAGTGGGTCGGCTGGCGCATCGGGAAGGAAGGGGCACGCCCCCTTTCCAGGCATTGGCGCCACACACACGAAACAGGCAGTCCCCGCATGATCGAAATCGAAGAAGAAGAGAACCTCACCCCGCAAGGCGACCTCGCCCTGCAGATCACCGCGCTCCCACGGGAAACCAACGGCTTCGGCGACATCTATGGCGGCTGGCTGGTTTCCCAGATGGACCTGGCCGGCACCGCCATGGCCAGCAAGGTGGCCGCGGGCCGCGTGGCCACGGTGGCCATCGACCGCATGGCGTTCCTGGTGCCGGTAGCCGTGGGCGCCCAGCTCTCCTTCTATACCCAGACCCTGGAGATCGGCCGCAGCTCGATCCAGATGCTGGTGGAAGTCTGGAGCGACGACCCGCTCTCCAGCGAATGGCGCAAGGTCACCGAAGCGGTCTTCGTCTTCGTCGCCATTGACGGCAGCGGCCGCACCCGCCCGGTTCCGCCACGTCGCGGCTGACCACAAGAACGCCAAGGGCCGCTCAAGCGGCCCTTCTCGTTTTCGGGCTTTGCCCCTACAGACGCAGCGCATCCACCGGATGCAGCTTCGCCGCACGCCGCGCCGGCGCCAGCCCCGCCCCGATGCCCACCAGGGCCGACAGCAGCAGGGCGAGCAGGACCAGCGACAGGTCCAGGCGCAGGGGCAATTCCGGCACCAGCATGTGCAGCCCGCCCACCAGGACGAAGACCATCACCAGCCCCAGCAGGCCGCCCAGCAGGGAAAGCAGGGTCGCCTCGGCGAGGAACAGCGCCAGCACCTGGCGCGGTGCGGCGCCCACCGCCCGCAGCAGGCCGATCTCGGCGGTCCGCTCGCCCACGGTGGTGGTCATGATGGTGAGGATGCCCACCGCCCCCACCAGCAGCGATATCCCGCCCAGGGCGGCGATGCCCAGGGTCAGGGTGGCGAGGATACGGTTCAGGCTGCCCAGCAGGTCGCTCTGGGAGGTCATGCGAAAATCCTCACGGCCATGACGCTCCACCAGCAGCCGACGCACCGCATCGGCGAAGGGCTCGGCCGGGGTGCGGGTGTCGAAGAGTACATGGACCTTCACCAGGCCCTCGCGATTGAACAGGTTCTCCGCCCAATCCACCGGGATGTAGGCGATATCGTCCAGGTCGAACCCCAGCAGGTTGCCTTTGCTGGCCATCACCCCGATCACCCGGAAACTCATGCCGCCGACCCGTACCCGCTGGCCCACGGGGCTGGCGGTGCCGAACAGTTCCCCCCCCAGCTTCGCACCCAGCACCACATAAGGCGGCGTGCGGCCGTCCCGTGAGGGCGGCAGGAACTGCCCCCGGGCCATGTGCACGCGCCAGGCAGCGGCCAGTTGGGAACCGGTGCCCAGGATGTCCACCCGCCGCTGCCGTCGATCTGCCTGGATATCGCCGTTGCCCTGGATGATGGGCACCACGGCTTCGGCATGGGGCAGGCGCCCGAGGGCGTCGGCATCGGCGATGGTCAGCGGCCGCGCGCTGGCGAGAATCCCGCCGATGCCGCCGGTAGGCAGGGTGCCGGGGCGCACCGTGACCACCCGCGTGCCGAACTGGGCGAAGCTGTCCAGCACCCGGCCGCGCAGGCCCTCGCCCATGGCGGTGAGCAGCGCCACCGCCGCGATGCCGATCGCCACCCCGAGCAAGGTCAGCAGGCTGCGCAGCGGCTGGCTGGACAGCGCCGAGCCGCAGAGTCCGAGGCCATCACGCCAGCGCATCAGTGGCTGCCCTGCGGACGCAGCGCCTGCACCGGCGCCTGGGCTGCGGCATGACTGGCCGGCAGCCAGGCGAACAGCAGCGCCGCTGCCAGGGCCAGGGCCGGTGCACCCAGGCGCGCCCACCAGGGCGCGTATAGCGGCAGGTCGCTGGCCAATCGCGCCACCCAAAGCAGCAGCTCGCCCAGGGCCAGGCCACAGCCGGCACCGAGCAGCGCCAGCAGGGCCGCTTCACCGAGGAACAGCAGGCGCACCTGGAACGCGCTGGCGCCCACGGCCTTGAGCAGGCCGATCTCGGCGGTGCGCTGGAGCACGGTGATCCAGGTGACGTTCATGATCAGGATGCCGGCCACCACCAGGCTGATGGCGGCAACGCCTGCGAGTGCCAGGGTCATGCCACGCAGGATGCCGTCGAAGGCGGCGAGCATGGAGTCCTGGCTGAGCAGGGTGACGTCCTCCTCGCCCTGGTGGCGCGCGGTGAGGGCCGCCAGCACTTGGCGGCGGGCACTGTCCAGATAGCCAGGCCCTCGCACCTCGACGAACACGCGGAACAGCCCCTCGCGGTTGAACAGGGCCTCGGCGCTGGCCACCGGGACGATCAGGGCTTCGGAGAAGTCCATCCCCAGCGACTCGCCGCGCTCGTCCAGCACCCCCACCACCCGGAAACGCCGGTCGCCGGCGCGCAGCCATTGGCCCAGGGCCGGAGCGCTGCCGAACAGCTCGTGGCGCAGGCGACTGCCGATCACACAGACATCGGCCGCCTGCCCGGGCTCCAGTTCCGGCAATGGCTGGCCCTGGGCGAGGTGCAATTGCCGGATGGCGAAAAAGGCACGGGTGGTGCCCAGGGTCAGGGCCTCACGGTTGCGGTTATCACGGCTGACCTCCGCCTGCCCGGCGTGCAACGGTGCCACCCGGCGTACCGCCGGCAGGCGGCCGAGGGCGGCGGCGTCAGCCTGGGTCAGGGGACGCGGCGCCATGCCGGTGATGGGCGGCATGCCGCCGGTGGTCTCATTGCGCCCGGGCAGGACGATGAGAATGTCGCGCCCGAGCAGGGAGAATTCCTCGAGCACGTAAGCCCTCGCGCCCTCCCCCAGCCCGCCCAGCAGGGTCACGAAGAACACCCCGATGGCCATGGCGAGTAACAGCATGGCGCTGCGCGAACGGTGTCCGCGCAAGGCGCCGAGCCAGAAGCGGCAGGCGTCCAGCAGGTCCATCACACGGCTCCCTGGCGCCTGTCGCTGAGAATGCGCCCATCGCGCATCTGGATCTGACGATGGGCGCGGGCGGCGTGCTGGGCGTCGTGGGTGACCAGGATCAGGGTCAGGCCCTCGGCGTTCAGCTCCTCCAGCAACGCCACCACTTCGGCGCCGGACTGGCTGTCGAGGTTGCCCGTGGGCTCATCGGCCAGCAGCAATCGCGGGTGCATCACCATCGCGCGGGCGATGGCCACCCGTTGGCGCTGGCCGCCGGAGAGTTCGGCCGGATGGTGCCCCAGCCGCTCCAGCAACCCCAGGCGCTCAGCCAGGTGGAGGCTGCGCCGACGGCGCTCACCGTGCTCGATGCCGGCCAGCAGCATGGGCAGCTCGATGTTCTCCAGCGCGGTCAGGCGCGGGATCAGGTGGAACGACTGGAAGACGAAACCGATCAGTTGGCTGCGCAAAGTCGCGCGACGGTCCTCGCCCAGGCAGGCGGTGGGCTCCTCGGCCAGCCAGAACTCGCCGCTGTCCGGCGCGTCCAGCAGGCCGAGGATGTTCAACAGGGTGGACTTGCCGGAACCGGACGCGCCGGTAATCGCCAGGTACTCACCGTCCTGCACGTCCAGGTCGAGGTGGTCGAGGCCACGCACCCGCTGCTCGCCCAGCTGGAAGCAGCGGCTGACTTCGTGCATGAGGATCACGGCGCGGCGTCCCGCTTCTTGGCGCTGGGACTGACCACGCTGCCGTCAGCCAGCCCTTCGTGTTGCAGGCTGGGCAGGATGCGGTCACCGGCCGCCAGCCCACCTTTCACTTCGCTCCAGCGCCAGTTGGCCAGGCCGATTTCCACCTTCTGCTCCCGCAGGTGACCGTTGCTGGGGTCGTAACGGAGCACCTTGCTGCCATCCAGCAGGCTTTCGGTGGGTACCCGCAGGGTCTGTTCGCGCTGCGCCAGGAGGATTTCCACGTCGGCGCTGTAGCCACTGAGCAGCATCAGGTCCGGCGGCACGCCCTCGAACTTCACCTCCACATCGACAGTACGCGCCTGCTTTTCCAGCTCACGCACAAAGGGGGCGATGCGGCTGACGCGGCCCTCGAAGGTACGCCCACGGAAGGCATCGAGGGTGATGCGCACCGGCATGCCGGGCCGCACCAGGGCGGCGTCCACTTCATCGATGGGCGCCTCGACGTAGAGGCATTGGTCATCGATCAGGTCCACCGCCGGGGGCGTCGGGATGCCCGGCGGCGACGGGGTAACCACTTCGCCCAGTTCGCCATTGATTTCGGCGACGATGCCGGCAAAGGGCGCACGCAGGGTGGCCTGGTCCAGGTGCGCCAGCTGCAGGGCGAGACTGGCCTCGGCCTCGCGGATCTTCGCCTCGCCACCGCTACACAGCAGCTCGGACAGCCGCGCCCGGGTGGCGCTCTGGTCCAGCAGGTCCTCGGAGGTCAGCTTGCGCTCAGCGAGGTGGCCGAGGCGCTGCAGGTCGCGCTGGTCCTGGCTGGCCTGGCGGCAGCTCTGCTCGCGCAGATTGCGCTGGGCATCGAGCCGCGCGCGGGCCTCGTCCACCCGTGCCTGCAAATCGTCCTGGCGCAGCCGCATCAGCACATCACCGGCCTGCACGCGCTGCCCGGCGTGGATCAGCAGCTCACTGACCTGCCCGCCCGTCTTGAACGACAAGTGCGCGCGGCGACAGGCTTTCACGGTTCCCGCCCGGGTATTGGACACCAGGGTTTCCACTTCACCCTTGGCCACCTCCACCAGCTCCACGGAAACGGGTTCGGGACGCGCCCAAAACCCCACAAGCGAAGCCAGGGAGATGAAAATAGGAATAATTATCAACAGCTTGCGCATGGCATCGACTCCACTTGCGAGCGGGTAAGTTGAGTCTAGGTCCGCCGCTGGCGGCCCTTTCCGGCACCTCCGTCCCGCTGTGTCTGGCGCTCCGACAAGGAGCGTCGAGAAATCACAGCCTTAGCACCGGGCCATGACCCTCCGCCGCCAACGGGCCTCTGACCATCCATGTCAAATAGCCGACAAGTGGCCCGTCACTTGCGAGCGCCAAATGAGAACTCGTCAAAATAAGATCATTCGCAACCTGAGCGACCGCCCTCCGGTCAAAAGCCGAGAAAGCCCTTGCCGCCTCTGCCATGCTGATTCGAAATAGCCAATGGCGCTGTGGCGGCCCAACAGCACAGTAAGCGGAGAATGCGATGTACGACGAAACCCTGCCCACCGTGGAACAGCTGGAGGTGGATGATCTGGTCTGCTGGCGGGTCCATACCCGTCACGCGGAATTGCTGGTGGCCCAGCAAGGCGCGCAGGTGCTGAGCTATCAGCCCCATGGCGAGGAGCCGGTGATCTGGCTCAGCGACCAGGCGGAGCACAGCAAGGGCAAGTCCGTGCGCGGCGGCGTGCCCGTGTGCTGGCCCTGGTTCGGCGACCTGCGGCGCAACCCGCCGGAAGTCCAGGGCATGCATCAGGGCGGCCCCATCAGCCCGGCCCACGGCCTGGTGCGCGAGCTCGACTGGCAACTGCTGGGCATTGACAGCGAAGGCGACTCGGTGCGCCTGGAGTTCGCCCTGGACACCAGCAGCGAACCCCTGCCCGGCTGGCCCCATGCCGCACAACTGAAGCTGTCCATCCTGCTGGACGAGCACCTGCAGATGAGCCTTTCCAGCCGCAACCTCGGCGACCGCCCCCTGGCCCTGAGCCAGGCGCTGCACAGCTATTTCGCCGTCAGCGATATCCGTGAGGTGGAAGTGGAGGGCCTGGACGGCTGCCGCTATTTCGAGACCCTGGAAGACTGGCAGCAACGCCAGCAGCGCGGCGAAATCAGATTCAGCGGCGAAACCGACCGCATCTACCAGGAAACGCCCCATCGCATGGCCATCGTCGACCGCGCGTGGAATCGCCGCATCCTGCTGGAAGTGGAAGGTTCATCCTCCGCCGTGGTGTGGAACCCCTGGATCGACAAATCCCGACGCCTGTCCCAGTTTGCCGAGGACGCCTGGCAAGGGATGCTCTGCATCGAGACGGCGCGGGTGATGGACGACTTCCTGGTGATCAAGCCCGGCGAAGAGCACCTGATGGCGCTCAGGATCACCAGCAAGCCACTGTGATTGCGTTGCTGAGTGAGCGAATGCATTCGCGAAAACACTCCGTAGGGTGGATCGCGCCTTTCTGATTCACCAGCGGAGCCCAGCCGAGCCGCGACGGTGGGCCGATGGAGCGTGGTCCACCCTACAATGCTTTGCCGTGGGGCGAACCCTACAGGTCGCTTTCCTCCACCAGGCGCACCTGCGCCGCATCCATGGCGTAGGCGGCCTCGGCCAGGTCGTTGCTGACCTGCTCGACCTTCAGCGTGCCGTCCACCCAGAGGGGGGCATAGATGTCGTCGAGGGCGATGCCCTTGGGGTAGCGCACCAGCACGATCTGGTTCGGCGGGGGCGGCGGGACGTGGATGCAGGCGCCGGGATAAGGCACCAGGAAGAACAGGGTGCTGCGTCCCTTGTCGTCGCTTTCCAGCGGCACCGGATAGCCGCCGATGTGGATCTGCTTGCCATCCAGTGCGGCCACGGTCTTCGCCGAATACATCACGTCCGGCAGGTTCTTGTCCTGCTGCTTGAGGCCGCCCTTCTGCTCGAAGGTGCCATCGGCTTCGGGGGTGTCGTGGCTGATTTCAGGCATCTCCTCCAGGGCCTTGCGGTCCTCGGGCGGCATCAGTTCCAGCCAGTCGGTTTCGGGGAGTTCAGCACGGGCGAGGGTGCAGCAGAACAACAGGAGCAGGCAGGCGAAACGGCGCATGGAAGGACTCTTCAACGCAGGGGGCGGGAACATCAGGCGCCAAGATTAACCGCGCGGGAAGGCGGTTCCCAGCCCCACCGAAGAGCGGTCAGCTAACTCTTCTTGACCAGTCCGTAGATCACCAACAGCACCACCGCGCCAACCACCGCGCCGATGAAGCCCGCTGTCTGTCCGGCCTGATAGATGCCCACAGCCTGGCCGCCGTAGGTGGCCAGCAGCGAACCGCCCACGCCGAGCAGGATGGTCATGATCCAGCCCATGCTGTCGTCGCCAGGTTTGATGAAACGTGCGATCAGGCCAACGATCAGCCCGATGATGATGGTACCGATGATGCCCATGGCAGGCCCTCCGCAGGTTGGGACATGCGTGAGCCTAGTTGCACGTGAGAATGCTTGCCATCGGCCGCCCCGGAGGGGCGGCCGGACGGGCGTCAGGGCTTGACGATCAGCGCTTCGACCGCCGCGATCTGGCGATCGAGGGTGGCGCGGTCGGCGCTGCGCAGGGTGGCGTGGCCCACCTTGCGACCGGCCTTGAAGGCCTTGCCGTAGTGGTGCAGGTGGCAGTCGGCGATCGCGACGACCTTATCCACAGCCGGTACTTCGCCAATGAAGTTGAGCATGGCGCTCTCACCCAGCTTGGCGGTGGAGCCCAGGGGCAGGCCGGCCACGGCACGCAGGTGGTTCTCGAACTGGCTGCACTCGGCGCCTTCGATGGTCCAGTGCCCGGAGTTGTGTACGCGCGGGGCGATTTCGTTGGCCTTCAGGCCGCCGTCCACCTCGAAGAACTCGAAGGCCAGCACGCCGACGTAGTCCAGCTTCTCCAGCACGCGGCCGACGTAGTCCTCGGCCAGCGCCTGCAGCGGGTGGTCGGTGCTGGCGATGGACAGGCGCAGGATGCCGTTCTCGTGGGTGTTGTGCACCAGCGGGTAGAAGCGGGTCTCACCATTACGGGCGCGTACCGCCACCAGCGAGACTTCGCCGGTAAAGGGCACGAAGCCTTCGAGGAGGCAGGGCACGCTGCCCAGCTCGGCGAAGGCGCCGGCCACGTCTTCGGGCTTGCGCAGGACCTTCTGGCCCTTGCCGTCGTAGCCCAGGGTGCGGGTCTTGAGCACCGTCGGCAGGCCGATGGCGGCAGCAGCGGCGTCCAGGTCGGCCTGGGACTGGATATCGGCGAACGCCGGGGTGGGAATGCCGAGGTCCTTGAACATGGACTTCTCGAACCAGCGGTCACGGGCGATGCGCAGGGATTCGGCGCTCGGGTAGACCGGCACGAACTGCGAGAGGAAGGCCACCGTCTCGGCAGGCACGCTCTCGAACTCGAAGGTCACCAGGTCCACTTCGTCAGCCAGCTGGCGCAGGTGGTCCTGGTCGCCGTAGTCGGCGCGGATGTGCTCACCCAGCGCGGCGGAGCAGGCGTCCGGTGCCGGGTCGAGGAAAGCGAAGTTCATGCCCAGCGGGGTGCCCGCCAGGGCCAGCATGCGGCCCAGCTGGCCGCCACCGATTACGCCGATCTTCATGGGTCAGGCCTCACGCGGGTCCGGGTTGTCCAGGACCATGTCGGTCTGCTCGCGACGGAAGTCCTTCAGCGCGACGTGGTATTTCGGGTACTTGCCGCCAAGGATGCTGGCGGCCATCAGTGCGGCGTTGATCGCACCGGCCTTGCCGATGGCCAGGGTGCCAACCGGGATGCCGGCGGGCATCTGCACGATGGACAGCAGGGAGTCGACGCCCGAGAGCATGGACGACTGCACCGGCACGCCCAGCACCGGCAGGTGGGTCTTGGCGGCGCACATGCCCGGCAGGTGAGCAGCACCGCCGGCACCGGCGATGATCACCTCGATGCCACGGCCTTCGGCCTCTTCGGCGTACTGGAACAGCAGGTCCGGGGTGCGGTGGGCGGAAACCACCTTCACTTCATAGGGGATGCCCAGCTTTTCCAGCATGTCGGCGGTGTGGCTGAGGGTGCTCCAGTCGGACTTGGAGCCCATGATCACGCCTACCAGTGCGCTCATCGTCGTGCCTCTCTTGGTGCGCCTGGCGGCGCGTCAAAAACCAACAAGCCACGCAATGGCGTGGCTTGTCTGCGATAGGGACCGGGCTGCGGGGTGCGCTGCCGGCCGAAGGCCGCGCAGTATAACGCAAAGCCGCGCGCGGCGTGCAGTTGCCCTTACCGCTCGTCCTGTGCCCGGCATCAGGGCCGTCGGATGCGGCGAAACAGCCTCGACAGCCACTACAAGCAGCCGCAGCGCCAGGCGGTGCTCAGGCCTCGCCGCTACCCGCCCGGCCTTCCAGCTTGCGCCAGAGCAGGCGCACCGCCGCCTTGCGCACCAGGGCGCAGCGGTACATGCGGATTTCCAGCGGCACATGCCACTGGCTGCCGCCACACACCACCAGGTCACCGCGCGCCAGTTCGGCCTGGGCGCTGAAACGTGGCACCCAGGCCACCCCCAGGCCTTGCAGGGCCATGCTCTTCAGGCTGTCGGCCATGGCCGTCTCGTAGATGGTGGTGGAGCGCAGGGCACGTTGGCGCAGCAGGAGGTTTACCGACCGGCCGAGGAAGGCGCCGGCGCTGTAGGCCAGCAGCGGCACGCTCTGCCCGCTGTCCAACTCGTAGAGCGGCTTGCCATCCGGGCCCACGGCGCAGACCGGCAGCATCTCGGTGCGGCCCAGGTGCATCGACGGGAAGATTTCCGGGTCCATCTGCAGGGCCGCGTCCGGGTCGTAGAAGGCCAGGATCAGGTCGCAACCGCCTTCGCGCAGGGAGTGCACCGCCTCACCGACGTTGGTGGCGATCAGTCGACTGGCAATGTTCAGCCCATCGGCGCGCAACTGTGCGATCCACTGCGGAAAGAACCCCAGCGCCAGGGAGTGAGCGGCGGCGAACTGGAGCACCTCGCCCTGCTGGCCTTCCAGGTGATGCAGGTGGCGCACCACCTCACCGAGCTGTTCCACCATGCTGCGCGCGGTGACCAGGAACAGCTGGCCCGACTCGGTCAGTTCGATCGGCGTGCGCGAGCGGTTCACCAGGGTCAGACCGAGCGCCGCCTCCAGGCTGCGGATGCGCCGGCTGAAGGCCGGCTGGGTGACGAAGCGCCGCTCGGCGGCCTGGGAAAAGCTGCGGGTATTGGCCAGGGCGACGAAGTCTTCCAGCCATTTGGTTTCCAGGTTCATGGGAAATTTCCGGACTGCTCGATTTTGGTGCACACGCTCACAGGCGAACCCGCGTCACTTGGGCATTATGCCGATTGTGCATAGGGCAGTGAATAACAGCATTGGCCTACGAGAGGCTACATCCCTAGATTATTGGGCATCGCGGCAGTTGCCGTGCTCCCCCAGAGATGAATCGCATCATGTCCTCCGCTGCATCCTTCCGCATCGAAAAAGACCTGCTCGGCACCCTCGAAGTCCCCTCCGAGGCCTACTACGGCATCCAGACCCTGCGCGCAGTGCACAACTTCCGCCTGTCCGGCGTGCCGCTGTCGCACTACCCGAAGCTGGTCGTTGCCCTGGCCATGGTCAAGCAGGCTGCAGCCGATGCCAACAAGCAGCTCGGCCACCTCTCCGCCGAAAAGCATGCCGCCATCAGCGAAGCCTGTGCCCGCCTGATCCGCGGTGACTTCCACGACCAGTTCGTGGTGGACATGATCCAGGGTGGTGCCGGTACGTCCACCAACATGAACGCCAACGAGGTGATTGCCAACATCGCCCTCGAGGCCATGGGCAAGCAGAAGGGTGAGTACAAGTACCTGCACCCGAACAATGACGTGAACATGGCGCAGTCCACCAACGACGCCTACCCCACCGCCATTCGCCTCGGTCTGCTGCTGGGCCACGACGCCCTGCTGGCCAGCCTCGACAGCCTGATCCAAGCCTTCGCCGCCAAGGGCAAGGAGTTCGCCGGTGTACTGAAGATGGGCCGTACCCAGCTGCAGGACGCGGTTCCCATGACCCTCGGCCAGGAATTCCACGCCTTCGCCACCACCCTGGGCGAAGACCTCGACCGCCTGCGCCGCCTGGCACCCGAGCTGCTGACCGAAGTGAACCTGGGCGGCACCGCCATCGGCACCGGCATCAACGCCGACCCGGGCTACCAGCACCTGGCCGTTGAGCGCCTCGCCGCCATCAGCGGTCAGCCGGTCGTACCGGCCGCCGACCTGATCGAAGCCACCTCCGACATGGGCGCCTTCGTGCTGTTCTCCGGCATGCTCAAGCGCACTGCGGTCAAGCTGTCGAAGATCTGCAACGACCTGCGCCTGCTCTCCAGTGGCCCGCGTACCGGCATCAACGAGATCAACCTGCCGCCGCGCCAGCCGGGCAGCTCGATCATGCCGGGCAAGGTCAACCCGGTGATCCCGGAAGCGGTCAACCAGGTGGCGTTCGAAGTCATCGGCAACGACCTGGCCCTGACCCTGGCAGCCGAAGGCGGCCAACTGCAGCTGAACGTGATGGAGCCGCTGATCGCCTACAAGATCTTCGACTCGATCCGCCTGCTGCAACGCGCCATGGACATGCTGCGTGAGCATTGCATCGTCGGCATCACCGCCAACGAAGAGCACTGCCGCCGCCTGATGGAAAACTCCATCGGCCTGATCACCGCGCTGAACCCCTACATCGGTTACGAGAACGCCACCCGCATCGCCAAGCAGGCCCTGGATACCGGCCGCGGCGTGCTGGAACTGGTGCGCGAGGAGAAGCTGCTGGACGAGTCCATGCTGGCCGACATCCTCCGCCCGGAAAACATGATCGCCCCGCGCCTCGTGCCGCTGAAAGGCTGATCACACCCGTCTCACCAGGAGGGGCGCAGCCCCTCATTCCAAAGGATGGTCGCCTGACCATCCTTTTTTTTGCCTGTGGAAAAGTGTTCCCTCGGCGCGCCCCGCTCGTAGGGTGCGCGCGCGCACCAATACCTACGCACGTTCAAGCACATCGTCAGCCCCAGACGCCGCCCGGTGCGCATGGCGCACCCTACAAAAGCCATGCCTTCCTTAACGTCCGGATCGCCTCGGCAATCTGCGCCTCGGGCACGGCAGCAAACCCCAACACCAGCCCCGCGCGGTTATCCACAGGCTCGGCGCTGTTCTCCAGCCAGTATTCGCTGAGCCCGTTCATTTCCACACCGGCAGCACGGGCGCTGTTCACCAGCTCCTGCTCGCGGGCCAGGCTGTCCACCCGCACGCAGAGGTGCAGGCCGGCGTCCACCGGCGGCATCGGTGCGCAGCCGGGGATCGCTTCCGGCCAGTCTCGCAGAAGGGCATCGCGCCGGGCCCGGGCGGCCTGGCGCATGCGGCGCACATGGCGCTGGAAGTGGCCGGCGGCGATGAACTCGGCCATCACCGCCTGGGTGCCGATCTCCGAATGACGCATGTCCAGAGCGCGGCGCTGGGCGAAGGCTTCGGCCAGCGCCGGCGGCAGCACCAGGTAGCCCAGACGCAGCGCCGGGAAGGTGATCTTGCAGAAGGTCCCCACGTAGATGACCCGCCCCTGCCGATCCAGCGCCGCCAGGGGCGCCAGCGGGGTGCCGCTGTAGCGGTACTCGCCGTCGTAGTCGTCCTCGACTATCCAGCCATCGCGCCGTTCGGCCCATTCCAGCAGCTCCAGGCGCCGCGCCAGGGACAGGGTCACGCCCGTGGGGTACTGGTGCGACGGCGTGACATAGACCAGCCGGCAATCTTCCACCTGCGCCAGCGCGGCACTGTCCAGGCCATCGTTATCCACAGGCACGCCGCACAGTTCGGCACCCGCCACGGCGAAGGCATGGCCGGCGGCGCGGTAGCCGGGGTCCTCGATGGCCACCCGGTCGCCGGGCTGCACCAGCAATTGCGCACAGAGGCTGATGGCCTGCTGGGCGCCACAGGTGATCACCACCTGTGCCGGGTCACAGGCCAGCCCCCGGCTGCTGCGCAGGTACGCGGCCACCAGTTCTCGCAGGTTCCAGTCCCCCGCCGGGTCCCCATAGCCCAGGCGCGCTGGCGAGGGTCTGCGCCAGAAACGCGCGTGCAGCCGCGCCCAGGTTTCGAAGGGGAACAGGTCGAAGGCCGGCACGCCGATGCGGAAGGCCCTGGGCGCGCCCGTCAGCGGCGGCGGCAGGTGATGACGGTGCAGGCGCTGCAACGCCGGCCCCGGCTCAGGGCCTTCCGGTAGCGGTCGCGGCACCGGACGAGCTGTGGATAAGTCGGCCACATAGGTACCGTCGCCCACCCGGCCTTCCACATAACCCTCGGCGTAGAGCTGGTCGAAGGCACGGGTCACGGTGTTGCGGGAGATCCCCAGCAGCGCCGCGAGGTCGCGGGTTGCCGGCAGGCGCGTGCGACTGGCCAGGCGGCCATCGAGGATGCGTTCGCGCAGGGCTTGGTAGAGCTGGCGCGCCAGCCCCTGTTGCGGGTCCAGGCGGATGCCGGAAAGGTCGACGGGTAGGGGCGGCGTGGCAGGCATCTTCTGACCCTGATTGGCTCTATCGAACTGACGGGAAATGGATCTTACGGAAGTCCAATATCCTGCCTAGCATGGAGCCATTCCGCCAGGAGAACCACCATGTACCTCCCCTCCTCCTTCCGCCAGGACGACCTCGCCCAGCTCCATGCCCAGATGCAGGCCACGGGCCTCGCGGTGCTGACCAGCGCCGGCGCCCAGGGTCTCATGGCCAGCCACCTGCCCCTGCTGCTGGAACCCGGCGAGGGCGAGTTCGGCACGCTTTACGGCCACTTCGCCCGCGCCAATCCGCACTGGCGCGACCTGGCCGAGGGCGCCGAGACCCTGGTGGTGTTTGCCGGCCCGGACGCCTACGTCACCCCCACCTGGTACCCGGCCAAGGCCGAACACGGCAAGGTGGTGCCCACCTGGAACTACATCGCCGTTCATGCCTATGGCCAGGCCGAGGTGTTCGACGAGCCGGAGCGCCTGCTGCGCCTGGTGAGCCGCCTCAGCACTCGCCACGAAGCCGGCCGGCCCCAACCCTGGTCGGTGGACGAGGCACCCCGCGACTACCTGGACACCATGCTCCGCGCCATCGTCGGCTTCGCCTTGCCGATCCGCCGCCTGGAGGGCAAGTGGAAGCTCGGCCAGAACCGCTCCGCTGCCGACCAGGCCGGGGTACGCGAGGGGCTCGCCACCTCCGCCAACCCGCGCGACCGCGAGCTGGCCGCCCGGATGACCGTCATCGAATGACTCACACAAGGAAGGAATCCATGTCCGCCGCACCCTTTGAAATCCGCCCGGTCAGCGCCGCCGACCATGCCGCCTGGCTGCCCCTGTGGCAGGGCTACCAGCGCTTCTACAAGACAGAAATTGCCGTCGAGACCAGCGCCATCACCTGGCAGCGCTTCCTCGACCCCGCCGAACCCATGCACGCGGCGTTGGCCTGGCAGGACGGCAAAGCCGTGGGTCTGGTGCACTTCATCTATCACCGCAGTTGCTGGACCACGGGCGATTACTGTTACTTGCAGGACCTGTACGTGGCCGAAGGCCTGCGCGGCGGCGGCGTCGGTCGCCGGCTGATCGAGCACGTCTACGAACAGGCCCGCGCCGCCGGCGCCTCGCGGGTGCACTGGTTGACTCACGAGACCAATGAGGTCGCCATGCAGCTCTACGACCGCATCGCCGACCGTCCCGGCTTCGTCCAATACCGCAAGATCCTCTGACCGGAGAGCCGCATGACGCCCCATGACCTGAACGACTGGCAACCCCGCCCTGCCCCCGCCCGCGCGCCGTTGCCCGGCCGCTTCGTGCGTCTGGAACCGCTGGATGCGGCGTGCCACGGCGATGACCTCTGGCATGCCCTGCAGGGGCCGGACCCGGCGCTCTGGGACTACCTGGCCTACGGCCCTTTCGCCAGCCGGGAACCCTTCGACGCCTGGCTGGCCGGCAATGCCGCCAGCGCCGACCCGCTGTTCTATACGGTGATCGACCTCGCCAGCGGCCGGGCCGTTGGCGTCCTCAGCTACCTGCGCATCGCGCCGAAGGACGGCGTTATCGAGATCGGCCATATCGCCTTCGGCAAGGCCATGCAGCGCACGCCGTGCTCCACCGAGGCGGTCTGGCTGTTGGCCCGCTACGCGTTCGATGACCTCGGCTACCGCCGCCTGGAGTGGAAGTGCAACGCGCAGAACGCCCGCTCCATGCGCGCCGCCGAGCGCCTGGGCTTCAGCTACGAAGGGCTGTTCCGCCAGCACATGATCGTCAAGGGTGCGAACCGCGACACCGCCTGGTTCTCCATCATCGATGGCGATTGGCCGGCGTGCCGGGAAGCCTTCGAGCGCTGGCTGGCTGTGGATAACTTCGATGGCCAAGGGCGGCAGAAGCGGCGGCTGGAGGAGATCAGGGGGTAAGGGGTGTGGGGACCGCTGCGCGGTCCTTGGCAAATGAATTCGCCCCTACAGGGTCGTAGTGGGTAGGGTGGATGGCGCTTTTCCATCCACCAACGAAGTCCAGCCGAACCCCGATGGTGGAGCGGTGGAGCGTGGTCCACCCCACACAGGCAGCGGGCCCCTTCACTCGATCTCGAACAACCCATTCTTCAGCGGCGCCACGTTCAAGCGCTGGCGCACGTCGTCGTCGATGCGGGGATCGTCGGGCCGGTAGAGCTTCACCTGACGGTAGGCCGCCACGCGGTTGATCTCGGGCCCCAGGTATTCCCACACCACCCGCGTGCAGGCCGGGTTGCGCCGGTCGCCGCTGGAGACGCCCGTCTTCAGGCCATTGAGGCGGGTGATGCGGCTCTTGTAGCTGGGAATGAGGATGGTCTGGCTCATCTCGTTGAGCGTGAGCGATTCGTAGTCCACCAGGAACAAGCGGTCCTGCAGCTGGAAGGCCATTCCCCGGTAGCAGCAGCGCACCCAGTCCTCGGCCTGCTTGTCGATGCCGCTCGAACGCTCCTGGCGTTCCTGGCGCTCCAGCAGGAAATTGCCGTCCTCTTCCCACAGGTGCACCAGGGACAGCAGCACCGTGCCCGGTACCGACATGCAGTTGGAGTATTCGAAGTAGTAGCCGCAATAACGCGACAGGTTGCCGGCATGTTCGCGCAGCGGCTGAAACATCTTCAGCATCGGGTCGCTGGTGCGGGCGATGTTTTCCGCCTGACGAACACCGATCAGTCGGGCGAACTGCTCGGTCGGCAGGCTCAGCTCGTAATCCTCGACGCCGAAGAAATCGCCGATGCGCTTGAGGTTGTAGGCCGTGGGCTGACTCTGTCCGCTGAGGTACTTGTTGAACTGGGCGCGATTGATCGCCAGCTTCCGGCAAACCTCCGAGATAGAGCGGTAGTGACTGCACAACAGCTTGAGGTTTTCGCCCAGATTGTCCGACACGGCTAAGCGCTCCCCTGACTCGAGTGGCGCGACTATAGCATCAACTCGCGCCATGTCGAATAAAGCCGCGAAATTGTCTGATATGTCGCATTCCCCCACCCTGCGCGACCACGGCCGAGCCCTGCCCGCTCGAAGCCGTTCGTCCATCACGCGAACAAAATAAGAATCGAGGTCTCACTCATGCTTGAAGTGATCAACGATTTCCTCTCGGGGAAAGTGCTCATTGTCCTGATCGTTGGGCTCGGCACGTATTTCACCCTCCGCTCCCGCTTCGTCCAGTTCCGCCATTTCCGCCACATGTTCAGCGTGTTCAAGGAATCCATCCGCGGCCAGGCAGGCCAGCTGAGCTCCTTCCAGGCCCTGATGCTGAGCCTCGCCGGCCGCGTCGGTGCCGGCAACATCGCAGGCGTGGGCCTCGCTGTGACCCTCGGTGGTCCGGGCGCGGTGTTCTGGATGTGGGTCACCGCGCTGGTCGGCATGTCCAGCAGCTTCTTCGAGTGCACCCTGGCCCAGGTCTACAAGCGCGCCGACGGTGACGGCCTGTACCGTGGCGGTCCGGCCTACTACATCCAGTACGGCCTGAAACTGCGCTGGATGGCGATCGTCTTCGCCGTGCTGCTGCTGGTGACCTACGGCTTCGCCTTCAACGGCCTGCAGGCCTTCACCGTGACCCACTCCCTGGAAAACGCCTTCGGCATGCCCGTGCAGTACACCGGCATCGGCCTGGCCGTACTCCTGGGCCTGGTGTTCGTCGGCGGCATCAAGCGCATCGCTTCGGTGTCCGACCTGCTGGTACCGGTCAAGACCCTGGCCTACATCGCCGTCACCTGCTACGTGATCATCTCCCAGATCGAACTGGTGCCGGACATGCTGGCCACCATCGTGAAGAGCGCCTTCGGCCTTGAGCCGGCCTTCGCGGGCCTGCTGGGCAGCGCCATCGTCATGGGCGTGAAGCGTGGCGTGTTCGCCAACGAAGCGGGTCTGGGCAGCGCGCCGAACGTCGCCGCCGTGGCCGCCGTTAAGCACCCGGCCGCCCAGGGCGTGGTTCAGGCCTTCAGCGTGTTCCTCGACACCTTCGTGATCTGCACCTGCACCGCGCTGCTGATCCTGCTGTCCGGTTTCTACACTCCGGGCTTCGAAGGCGATGGCATCGTGCTGACCCAGAACTCCCTGGCCGCCGTGGTCGGTGAGTGGGGCCGCGTGTTCATCAGCGTCGCGCTGAGCCTCTTCGTCTTCACCTGCATCCTCTACAACTACTACCTCGGCGAGAACGCCCTGCAGTTCCTGGCCGGCCGCCGCCGCGCCGTCCTGCTGGGCTACCGTGGCCTGGTGCTGGCCCTGATCTGCTGGGGCTCGATGCAGAACCTGGGCACCGTGTTCGCCTTCGCCGACATCACCATGACCTGCCTGGCCTTCGTCAACCTGGTGGCCCTGGCCATGCTGATCAAGGTCGGCCTGCGAGTCATGCGCGACTACGACGAGCAGCGCGAAGCCGGCATCGACCACCCGGTGTTCGACGCCTCCAAGTTCGCTGACCTGAACCTGGACCGCGACGCCTGGCCGGCCAATCCGGCAGCCGATGCGCCCACCGTCAACCTGGGTCACGGCCTGGCGCACAGCCACCGCTGATCAAGGGTTCCAGCTGTACCTGGTGCCGCTCCTCCGCTGATGCGGGGGGCGGCACCGTCGTTTCCGCCCCTCCGAAATTCCGAGCTACCCGCACCATGAATGCTGTGAAGAACCTTTTCGTGCTCTACACCGGCGGCACCATCGGCATGCTGCAGACTCCCGAAGGCCTGGCCCCGGCCAGTGGTTTCGAGGCCCGCATGCGCGAGCAACTGGACGGTCAGGGCGTCGCATTGGACTGGCACTTCCAGGAACTCCTGCCGCTGATCGACAGCGCCAACATGCGCCAGGCCAACTGGCTGGCCATGCGCGATGCCATCGTCGAAGCGGTGGAACGCGGTCATGACGGCGTGCTGGTGCTGCATGGCACCGACACCCTGGCCTACAGCGCGGCGACCCTTGGCTTCCTGCTGCTGGGCCTGCCGGTACCGGTGGTGCTGACTGGCGCCATGCTGCCCGCCGGCAGCGAGGGCAGCGATGCCTGGCCAAACCTGATGGGCGCCGTCAGTGCACTGCAGGCGGGCGTCGCGTCCGGTGTGCACCTCTTCTTCAATGGCCAGCTGCTGCATGGCGCCCGCGCCAGCAAGCTGCGCTCGGAAGCCTTCGACGCCTTCGTCGAGCTGCCACGTCCCCGCGAGGGCGAGCGCGCCGAGATCATCCCCGCCGGCCTCGACTACCGCACCCCGCGCCAGCCGGTGAACCTCGCCGTGCTGCCGCTGTTCCCCGGAATTCAGGCCAGCCATGTCGAAGCCCTGCTCGACAGCGGCGTGCAGGCGCTGGTGCTGGAATGCTACGGCAGCGGCACCGGTCCATCGGACGACAAGGCCCTGCTGGACGCCCTGCGCACCGCCCACCAGCGCGGCGTGGTGCTGGCCGCCACCAGCCAGTGCCCGGCCGGCCATGTGCAGGCCGGTGTCTATGCTGCCGGCAGCCAGCTGTTGGCGACCGGCCTGGTGCCTGCTGGCGGCATGACCCGCGAAGCAGCCCTGGGCAAGGTGTTCGCCCTGCTCGGTGCCGGGTTGCGGCAGGAAGAGGTGGAGCAGTGGTTTGCGGTGGATCTGTGCGGGGAAATGGCGGACTGACGCCAGCCCACACCGTAAGGTGGATGGCGCTTTTCCATCCACCGGCGAAGCCTGGCCGAACCCCGGTGGTGGACCGGTGAAGCGTGGTCCACCCTACGAATCTCCGCGCCACCCATCCGAAGACTCCGCAGGCCTCACCGTAGGGTGGATGGCGCTTTTCCATCCACCGGCGAAGCCTGGCCGAACCCCGGTGGTGGACCGGTGAAGCGTGGTCCACCCTACAAAGGCAGCTCGGCCCACCCTGCGGACGGTTGGTTCAGGCTCAGAACGGCCACCAGCTTCCCCCTTCCTCCAGTTCTTCGCGGCACTGGCCCAGTTGCTGGCCATAGGCCTGCGACTGCTGGTCAACCTTGCGCGCCACCTGCATCAACCAGGGCTTCTGGCGGTAGCTGCCACGGCTGAAGCCGCCTCGCCCCTCGTGGTAGGCCAGGTACTGGTTGTACGCGTCCCACTTCGAGATGCCGAGCTGCCGCTGGGTCGCATCGGTGTACCAGCCGATGAAGTCCAGCGAATCGTCGAAGTCGGTTCGTGAGCCGCCTCCACCATTGGCCTGCTGATAGTCGTCCCAGGTGCAGTCCAGCGCCTGGGCATAGCCATACGCGGACGACACGCGGCCCCAGGGAATGAAGCCCAGGGCGTAGTAGCGGGGCGGGAGGGCATCGTGCCGGTAACTGCTTTCCTGGTCGATGAACGCCATCGCGACGTGCACGGGGGTTCCCCAGCGCGCCTCCATCGCACGGGCGTCTTCATACCAGTCCGGATACTCGCGAAAGATCGCGCACAGGTTGTCCGGATCGCGCGGCGGCGACGTGGCGCATCCGGCGAGCAGCAACCCTGCAACCAGCAAGAGGGCGCCGCGCAGCGACCCGTGCCCAATGGTTTTGCCGTGCGACATGGCCAGGTCCGGTCGTCAGACCCGCTCCGAGTACCCCAGGCGGTAGCCCTGGAACAGCTTGAACGGCAACCCCTTGGCGATTTCGTACTGCCAGTGGGTCTCGACTTTGTCGGCAATCACTTCCACCAGGTAGCGGTGGATGAACTGGTACAGCTTTTCGGCGAGGCCGATGTAGCGCGCGGCCAGGACATCCTCATCGCCGCGCAAGGGGATACCCAACTCGCTCAGTTCGAGCTTCACGAAATCGCACAGGCCAAGGTCGAGCTCCCAGTGGACTGGAGCGTCGATGTCGTAGTTGTCGAGGGCCACCTGAACGCCTTCCTGCTTGAGGCGCATCAGCCCGCTCACGTAGGCCCGGAACTGCTCACCGGAAGCGACGGGCCGCTCGGTGACTTCCACCACCAGTTGGGCCCCGGAACTGCGCAGGTCGGCCGCGCTTTCGACCAGGTCGTCGATGACCGAGGGTTCGGCCAGGCTCCGCTTCTCGACGTTGACGAAATGCCGGAAGGCGCCAGGCCCGGCCCGCTCGC
Source organism: Pseudomonas sp. LFM046 (assembly GCF_000949385.2). Taxonomy (NCBI): domain Bacteria; kingdom Pseudomonadati; phylum Pseudomonadota; class Gammaproteobacteria; order Pseudomonadales; family Pseudomonadaceae; genus Pseudomonas; species Pseudomonas sp. LFM046. The sequence goes on from NZ_JYKO02000001.1 coordinate 5,729,650, forward strand.
CCTTCATCTGGCTGCTGTAGTTCTTGTCCAGCATGCACCTGATCCGCAGGCTGAGCAGCACTTCACCGGTAAGCCGCTGCAATTCATCGCCAGGCAGTCGGGCGATCAGGTGCTCCATCCGGCCGCCGAACACATCGCTTTCGATGCGAGCCAGGTTCTCGAAGCCGACGACGTGCTCCTGCCGGTTCACGATCGGCTGCGCCCTCACCTCGGCCAGCCATGCCGCGTGGCAGATGACCTGCCGTGCAGAGGCCCGGCGGCCTTGGGAAAGATCGAGGGTGAAACGCTGGGGCATGGGCCTGCTCTCGCGAATTGAAGAGCGGGCAGGCTAGGTAAGTCGCGTCCGTTGATGGAAATCAGAAATCGTCATTGAGCACCGCCCCGACCCCTGTGGGCGCGCTTTCCATCGCGAAGCAGGCCGGAGACCTGCCTGTGCGCACGATTCCTCCGCCCATAAAAAAGGGGAGCCTTGCGGCTCCCCACGGGGACAATCGCTGGAGCAATCAAGCGATTTCGATCAGGACCTCGCCCGGGTTCACACGGTCGCCCTTGGCCACGTGGATGGCCTTCACGGTACCGGCGATCGGCGCCTGGACTTCGGTTTCCATCTTCATTGCTTCGGTGATCAGCACGGCCTGGCCAGCCTTCACCTGGTCGCCTTCCTTCACCAGCACGTCGACGATGTTGCCGGGCATGGTGGTGCTGACGTCACCTGGGGCGCTAGCGCTCTTGCGCTTGTTGCCAGCGCCGGCGACGAACTCGTTCAGCGGCTCGAACACCACTTCTTCCGGCATGCCATCGATGGCCAGGTAGAAGTGACGCTTGCCGTCGCTCTTCACACCCACGCCGGTGATGTCGATGCGGTAGCTCTCGCCATGCACGTCCACCACGAATTCGGTCGGGGTGCCTTCGCCACCGACCGGGGCCGCGCCGTTACCGGACGGAATCGGCAGCAGTTCTTCCGGCTTCAGCGTGCCGGCGGCGCGCTCTTCGAGGAACTTGCGGCCAATGTCCGGGAACATGGCGAAGGTCAGCACGTCTTCCTCGGACTTGGCCAGGCTGCCGATATCGGCGCGCAGCTTGTCCAGCTCGGGCTTGAGCAGGTCGGCCGGACGTACGTCGATCACTTCTTCGTTGCCGATGGCCTGGCGGCGCAGTTGCTCGTTGATCTGGCCGGCTGCCTTGCCGTAGCGGCCTTGCAGGTAGAGCTTCACTTCGTTGGTGATGGTCTTGTAGCGCTCGCCGGCCAGCACGTTGAAGAACGCCTGGGTACCGACGATCTGCGAGGTCGGGGTCACCAGGGGCGGGAAGCCCAGGTCGGCGCGCACGCGCGGAATCTCTTCCAGCACTTCGTTCATGCGGTTGAGGGCGCCCTGCTCCTTGAGCTGGTTGGCCAGGTTGGAAATCATCCCGCCCGGTACCTGGTTGACCTGCACGCGGGTATCAACGCCGGTGAAAGCGCTCTCGAACTGGTGGTACTTCTTGCGCACGGCATAGAAGTAGACGCCGATTTCCTGGATCAGCTCCAGGTCCAGGCCGGTGTCGTACTCGGTGCCGCGCAGGGCCGCGACCATGGACTCGGTGCCCGGGTGGCTGGTGCCCCAGGCCATGCTGGAGATGGCGGTGTCGATGTTATCGGCGCCGTTCTCGATGGCCTTCAGCTGGCACATGCTGGCCACGCCGGCGGTGTCGTGGGAGTGGATGAACACCGGCAGGCTCAGCTCGGCCTTCAGCGCCTTCACCAGTTCGCCGGTGGCGAACGGGGTCAGCAGGCCGGCCATGTCCTTGATGGCGATGGAGTCCACGCCCATGGCAGCCATTTCCTTGGCCTGCTTCACGAAGGCGTCGATGGTGTGCACCGGGCTGGTGGTGTAGCAGATGGTGCCCTGGGCGTGCTTGCCGGCGGCCTTCACGGCTTCGATGGAGACGCGCAGGTTACGCACGTCGTTCATCGCGTCGAAGATGCGGAACACGTCGATGCCGTTGACCGCCGCCTTGGCGACGAAGGCACGGACCACGTCGTCGCTGTAGTGGCGGTAGCCGAGCAGGTTCTGGCCGCGCAGGAGCATCTGCAGGCGGGTGTTGGGCAGGGCGGCCTTCAGCTTGCGCAGGCGCTCCCACGGGTCTTCCTTGAGGAAGCGCACGCAGGCGTCGAAGGTGGCGCCGCCCCAGACTTCCAGCGACCAGTAGCCGACTTTGTCGAGCTTGTCGCAGATCGGCAGCATGTCGTCCAGGCGCATGCGGGTGGCCAGCAGGGACTGGTGCGCGTCGCGCAGGATGGTATCGGTAACGGTGATCTTCTTGCTCATGTTCTGAATCCTTCCCCTACAGGCCGGCGTAGGCGGCGATGGCGGTGGCGATGGCGATGGCCAGGTGCGACGGGTTGCGCTTGATCGAGTACTGGGTCAGTTCCGGGTGGCTTTCCACGAAGCTGGTGTTGAACTCGGCGCTGCGGAACTCGGGGTTGCGCAGGATTTCCTGGTAGTAGGGCGCGGTGGTCCGCACACCCTGCACGCGCATGTCGTCCAGGGCACGCAGGCCGCGGTCCAGCGCTTCTTCCCAGGTCAGTGCCCAGACGATCAGCTTCAGGCACATGGAGTCGTAGTACGGCGGGATGGTGTAGCCGGTGTAGATCGCGGTGTCGGTGCGCACACCGGGGCCGCCGGGGGCGTAGTAACGGGTGATCTTGCCGAAGGACGGCAGGAAGTTGTTCTTCGGGTCCTCGGCGTTGATGCGGAACTGCAGGGCGAAGCCGCGGTGGATGATGTCGTCCTGCTTCACCGACAGTTCCAGACCCGAGGCGATGCGGATCTGCTCGCGAACGATGTCGATGCCGGTGATTTCCTCGGTGATGGTGTGTTCCACCTGCACGCGAGTGTTCATCTCCATGAAGTACACCTCGCCCTCGGCGAGCAGGAACTCCACGGTACCGGCGTTCTCGTAGCCCACGGCCTTGGCCGCGCGCACGGCGAGGTCGCCGATGTAGGCACGCTGCTCGGGGGTGAGCTGCGGGCTCGGGGCGATTTCGATGAGCTTCTGGTTACGGCGCTGGATGGAGCAGTCGCGCTCGAACAGGTGCACGGTGTTGCCGAAGGAGTCGGCGAGGATCTGCGCTTCGATGTGCTTCGGGTTGACGATGCACTTCTCGAGGAAGACTTCCGCCGAGCCGAAGGCCTTGGTGGCCTCGGAGATCACGCGGGGATACGCCTGTTCCAGTTCTTCGCGGCTGTTGCAGCGACGGATGCCGCGGCCGCCACCACCGGAAGTCGCCTTGAGCATCACCGGGTAGCCGATGCGGTCGGCTTCGCGCAGCGCTTCTTCCAGGTCGGCGACGTTGCCTTCGGTGCCGGGGGTAACCGGCACGCCGGCCTTGATCATGCTGCGGCGGGCTTCGGTCTTGTCGCCCATGCGGCGGATCACTTCGGCGCTCGGGCCGATGAACTTGATCCCGCGCTCGGCGCAGATTTCCGCCAGCTCGGCGTTCTCGGAAAGGAAACCATAGCCCGGGTGCAGGGCGTCACAGCCGGTCTCGACGGCGAGGTTCACCAGTTTGCGCGGGTTCAGGTACCCGGCCAGCGGGTCGTCACCGATGCTGTGGGCTTCGTCGGCACGCTTCACGTGCAGGGCGTGGCGGTCAGCTTCGGAGTAGATAGCCACCGAGCGAATGCCCATCTCGGCGCAAGCGCGCACGATGCGGACAGCGATCTCGCCACGGTTGGCGATCAGGATTTTCTTGATCACAAGTTTTCCCTCGACCAAGTGAACAGGCGAACGGCTGGGCCGGTCGTTGAGTGACCGCTGATCGTGAAGCGGTCGCGTAGCTACCCTACGCTCTCGACGTGAATAACCCCAATCAATAATTATTGGGTTATCCATTAGGATCGTCTTATAGTCAGCCACCCCCTGCTCGTCTGCGAGGCCCCCACCGATGCGCAAGACCCTGCTGCGCATGACCCTGCGCCAGCTCCAGGTATTCCGTGCCGTCTTCGAAAGCCGCTCCTACAGCCGGGCGGCGGAGGAGATGGCGCTGACCCAGCCGGCCGTCAGTTTGCAGATCCGCCAGCTCGAGGAACTGGTGGGCCAGCCGCTGTTCGAGTACGTCGGCAAGAAGCTCTATGTGACTGACGCCGCCGAGGCGCTGATGCGCGCCAGCAACGACATCTTCCAGCGCCTGGCCAGCCTCGACATGCAGCTGTCGGACTTGCAGGGCTCGCTGCAGGGCCAGTTGAACCTGGCGGTGGAGTCCAGCGCGAAGTACTTCGTGCCGCACCTGTTCGCCGCCTTCCGCGAGCAGCACCCGGACGTCAGCCTGCACCTGGTGGTGACCAACCGCGCCCAGGTGATCAAGCGTCTCTCGGACAACCGCGACGACCTGGTGATCATGTCCCTGGTGCCCCAGGACATGGCCCTGGAGTTCCTGCCGTTCCTGAACAACCCCATCGTCGCCGTGGCGCCCCCCGGCCACTCCCTGAGCACTGTCGCCAAGCTCACCCTGAAGGACCTGGAGCCCTACACGCTGCTGGTGCGCGAGGCCGGCTCCGGCACCCGCAAGGCGTGCGAGGAATACTTCCAGCAGAAGCGCGCGCACTTCGCCCAGACCATGGAAGTGGCCTCGCTGGACGCGCAGAAGGAATGCGTGGTGGCGGACCTGGGGATCGCCCTGATCCCGCGCCATGCGGTGAGCCTGGAACTGGCCACGGGCCTGTTGCGCGAGCTGCCGGTGGAAGAATTGCCGCTCTACCGCAGCTGGTGCGCGGTGCACGCCAAGGGCAAGCGGCTGTCGCCGGTCGCCCAGGCGTTTTTAAGCTTTATCCGCGAAGAACGCGCCCAGATCAGTGCGCTTTCGCACCGCTTTTCCGGCGCACTGCCTTTGACGACAACAGGTAGTTAGCGGCGATCAGCTCAGGGTAGGGGTAGTCCGAACATTCCACCTGCAAGCGACGCAACTCGGCACGGTCTTCGATGGCGCGGCGGAACTGCATTCGCCGCTGGTCCTCCAGTTTGCGCCGGGTCTTGCTGTCCAGATGGCTCGGTTCATCGTGAAAGCGTTGCATGGCATCTCTCCCTGGGTCGGGTCCGGTAGGCGCAGCATCGCCACGGCCTGTGACGCTTTCGCGAAGGCTCGGTGAATCTGTGGTGAAGCAGGGGTTTCAGGCTATCGGGCCGATAGCTGGACAGACCCGGGCGGCAAGACTTTGCTCAGAAGTAGAGGGATTACGTTGCGGGAGGACCCCATGAGCAACGCCGTCGAATTCTTCCAACGCTTTCCGATCCAGCGGGTGCGCTCCAGCATTCTCGATGACGTCCTCGCCAGCGAACGCCAACGGCTGGTGTTGCTCTACCTCTGGGAGGACGATTGCCCCTATTGCGATGTGGCCAAGCACGACCTGCTGCGTACCCAGGATCGCGTCCAGTGGCCCCAGGTGCGCTGGCTGCATGACGAGGTCGGGGAGGACCCGGCCCTGGCGTTGCGTTTCGGCCTGCACGGGGTGCCCACCTTCATCGCGCTGTACCACGGCAGGCCGCTCGGGCGGATCACCAGTTGGCCGGGCAGCGGGCCATTCATCGAGGCGATCGAGCGGTTGCTGGTGCGGCAGGGCCTGGCCTAGCCCGGTTCAGTCCTCGGCGCTCTTCACCGACTTGGGCGACAGGCGCAGGCTGCGCAGGCTTCGTTTCACGCTCTTCAGGTGGTTGACCAGGCTCGGACCACGGGCCATCGCCACACCCATGGCCAGCACGTCGATCACCACCAGGTGGGCGATGCGCGAGGTGAGCGGGGTGTAGATTTCGGTGTCTTCCTGCACGTCGATGGCGAGGTTCACCGTGGCCAGGTCCGCCAGGGGGGTCTGGCTCGGGCACAGGGTGATCAGCGTGGCACCCGCCTCGCGTACCAGGTTGGCAGTGATCAGAAGGTCCTTGGAGCGGCCCGACTGGGAAATGCAGATGGCCACGTCCGACGGCTTCAGCGTCACCGCCGACATGGCCTGCATGTGCGGGTCGGAATACGCGGCGGCGGTCAGCAGCAGGCGGAAGAACTTGTGCTGGGCATCGGCGGCCACCGCGCCGGAAGCGCCGAAGCCGTAGAACTCCACCCGCTGGGCCTGGGCGCAGGCGCCGATGGCACGCTGCAGGGCGTCCGGGTCGAGCTTCTCGCGCACTTCCATCAGGGTGTGCAGGGTGGTGTCGAAGATCTTCAGGCTGAAGTCCGCCACCGAGTCTTCTTCGTGGATGGCGAACTGGCCGAAGCTCGCGCCGGCGGCCAGGCTCTGGGCCAGCTTCAGCTTGAGGTCCTGGAAGCCGCCGCAGCCAATCGCGCGGCAGAAGCGCACGATGGTGGGCTCGCTGACCCCGACGCCCTGGGCCAGATCAGCCATGGAGCTGTGCATGACCGCAGCGGGATCGAGCAGGACGTGGTCGGCGACTTTCAGCTCCGACTTGCGTAGCAGATGGCGCGACTGGGCGATATGTTGCAGCAGATTCACAGGGCTGGCTCTGTCTGGAATGGGGTTTTGGCCGGTTTGTTCCGTCATGCAACGGGCCTCGACTCGGTTATGATCGGGGAAACCTGGCTGTAGTGATCTTGTAGTTATACTACATGAGCCGCTTTTCCGCCCAGTTGAACCACCTTTTCTCAGCGTGCAAGGAAGGGAGAGCGCATCCTTGACCAGTTCCTGCGACATGCTCGTCTTTGGCGGCACCGGCGATCTCGCGCTGCACAAGCTGCTCCCGGCCCTCTATCACCTGCACCGCGAAGGGCGCCTGCACCCGCAGATGCGTATCCTCGCCCTGGCCCGCAACACCCTCGACCGTGACGGCTACCGCGCCCTGGCCGAGCGCCGCTGCCGGGCCCAGGTGGCCCGCGCCGATTTCACCACCGAGGCCTGGCGCGGTTTTTCCGAGCGCCTGGACTACTTCGCCATGGACGTGTCCCAGAGCGCCGATTTCGGCCGCCTGGCCCGCCACCTGGGCCCCGATCCCGGTTGCGGGCGGGTGCACTACCTGGCCACCGCACCCGACCTGTTCGAAGACATCGCCGCACACCTGGCCATCGCCGGCCTGGCGGGCTCGCAGTCGCGCATCGTGCTGGAAAAGCCCATCGGCCATTCCCTGGAATCGGCCCGGGCGATCAATGCCGCCATCGGCAAGGTATTCGACGAGTCCCAGGTGTTCCGCATCGACCACTACCTGGGCAAGGAAACCGTGCAGAACCTGATGGCCCTGCGCTTCGCCAATGCCCTGTTCGAGCCGATCTGGCGCGCCGGTCATATTGACCACGTACAGATCAGCGTCTGCGAGACCCTGGGCGTGGAAAATCGTGGCGCCTACTACGACCGCTCCGGCGCCATGCGCGACATGGTGCAGAACCACCTGCTGCAACTGCTCTGCCTGGTGGCCATGGAAGCGCCGGTGCGCTTCGACGCCGAGGCGGTGCGCAACGAGAAGGTGAAGATCCTGGAGGCACTGAAGCCCATTTCCGGCCTGGACGTACGCGACAAGACCGTCCGCGGCCAGTACAGCGCCGGCAAGATCGGCGGCCAGGAAGTACCGGCCTACTACTTCGAGAAGAACGTCGACAACGACAGCGATACCGAGACCTTCGTCGCCGTGCAGGTGGAGATCGACAACTGGCGCTGGGCCGGCGTGCCCTTCTACCTGCGTACCGGCAAGCGCCTGGCGCGCAAGTACTCGGAGATCGTCATCCAGTTCAAGCCGGTGCCCCACCGCCTGTTCGCCGATGGCGAGGCCAACCGCCTGCTGATCCGCCTGCAGCCGGAGGAACGCATCAGCCTGCAGCTGATGGCCAAGACCCCGGGCAAAGGCATGAACCTGGAGCCAGTGGAACTTGACCTCAACCTGGCCACGGCCTTCAGCCACCAGCGCCGCTGGGACGCCTACGAACGCCTGCTGCTGGACGTGATCGAAGGCGACTCCACCCTCTTCATGCGCCGCGACGAGGTGGAAGCCGCCTGGCGCTGGGTCGACCCGATCCTCGCCGGCTGGCACGAACACTACCAGAGCCCGCGCCCCTACCCCGCCGGCTCCACCGGCCCGGAACAGGCCCGCAGCCTGCTCGAACTGCACGGGCGCGCCTGGCACGAGTGAAGATGCCCCACCAACCCACCGTTCCTGGCCCTGCGAGGCTCCGATGGTGGATGTAAAAAGCGACATCCACCCTACGCGAGCCCAGCCTGTTCCGTAGGGTGGACCATGCTTCACCGGTCCTCCATGCATGGCCCGACAGGGCTCCGATATTGCTCCAGCTCAATACCTCGCCGGGGCGGCCTCCCTAGAATCGCGCGTCCACCGCTTCCCCCCGCGAGCCGCGCCATGCACCGTCCTGAACTGCTCTCCCCCGCTGGCACCCTCAAGGCCATGCGCTACGCCTTCGCCTATGGCGCCGATGCGGTCTACGCCGGCCAGCCGCGCTACAGCCTGCGGGTGCGCAACAACGAGTTCGACCACGCCAACCTGGCCCTCGGCATCGCAGAGGCCCACGCCGCCGGCAAGTCCTTCTACGTGGTGGTGAACATCGCCCCGCACAACGCCAAGCTGCGCACCTTCCTCAAGGATCTGGAGCCGGTGGTCGCCATGGGGCCGGATGCGCTGATCATGTCCGATCCCGGACTGATCATGCTGGTGCGCGAGCGCTTTCCCGAGATGCCCATCCACCTCTCGGTTCAGGCCAACGCGGTGAACTGGGCCAGCGTGAAGTTCTGGCAGCAGCAGGGCCTCAGCCGGGTGATCCTGTCCCGCGAGCTATCCCTGGACGAGATCGGCGAAATCCGCCAGCAGGTGCCGGGCATGGAGCTGGAAGTCTTCGTCCACGGTGCCCTGTGCATGGCCTATTCCGGGCGCTGCCTGCTGTCCGGCTACCTCAACCACCGCGACCCCAACCAGGGCACCTGCACCAACGCCTGCCGCTGGCAGTACGGTGCAAAGCCGGCCCAGCAGGACGAGCTGGGCCAACTGGTACCCACCCTGGGCTGCGGCGCCCCCAGCGAGCGGCTGTTCCTGCTGGAAGAAACCAACCGCCCCGGCGAGCTGATGTCCGCCTGGGAGGACGAGCATGGCACCTACATCATGAACTCCAAGGACCTGCGCGCCGTGCACCACGTGGAGCGATTGCTGCAGATGGGGGTGCATTCGCTGAAGATCGAGGGCCGCACCAAGTCCCACTTCTACGTCGCCCGGACCGCCCAGGCCTACCGCAAGGCCATCGACGACGCCGTTGCCGGACGGCCCTTCGACCGTTCGCTGATGGACGATCTCGAATCCCTGGCCAATCGCGGGTACACCGAGGGTTTCCTGCGCCGCCACGTCCACGACGAGTACCAGAACTACGAGCACGGCTACTCCCTGGCGGAGCGCCAGCAGTTCGTCGGCGAGCTGACCGGTGTGATGCACCGTGGGCTGGCGGAGGTGCGGGTGAAGAACCACTTCGCGGTGGGCGATCGCCTGCAACTGATGACGCCACAGGGCAACCTGGACTTCCGCCTGGAGGCGCTGGAGAACCGCTACGGCGAGCGGCAAATGATCGCCCCGGGTGACGGCTACGTCCTCTACCTGCCGGTGCCGACAGGCCTGCCCCTGGAGAACGCCCTGCTGCTGCGCTGGTTCAGCACCGGCAATAGCCGGACGGCGGCAAGCGCCTGACCCTGCACGGCCCTATCCCGTAGGGTGCGCCTTGCGCACCAGCCTTTTCGCGTTCGTGTCCCGGTGCGCACAGCGCACCCTACCCAGGCGGGATCCCAGCGCGTTTCAGCGCCAGAGCGCCGTGGCCTGCTCCTTGAGCAGCCGCACGAACTGCGGCTCTTCCACCGGCGGGCTGATCAGGTAGCCCTGGATCTCGTCGCAGTGCTGACTCCTGAGGAAGTTCAGTTGCTCCTGGGTCTCCACGCCCTCGGCCACCACCTTCAGCTCCAGGCTGTGGGCCATGGCAATGATGGCGCGGGTGATGGCGGCGTCCTCGCTGCCGGCGGAAAGGTCGCGGATGAAGGTCTGGTCGATCTTCACGCAGTCCACCGGGAAGCGCTTGAGGTAGCTCAACGACGAATAGCCGGTGCCGAAGTCGTCAATCGCCAGCTTCACGCCAATCTGCCGCAGCTGGTGGAAGGTGGCGATGACGTTCTCGACGTTTTCCAGCAGGTGGCTCTCGGTCAGTTCCAGCTCCAGCAGGCGCGCCGGCAGGCCGGTCTCCTGCAGCACCTGGCGCACCAGGCTGACCAGGTTGCCCTGACGCAGCTGGTGCATCGACAGGTTGACCGAGACGCGGATGTCCGCCAGGCCCTCGCGCTGCCAGTCGCGGGCCTGCATGCAGGCCTGGCGCAGCACGAATTCGCCGATAGGCGCGATCAGGCCGGTTTCCTCAGCCAGGCCGATGAAGTCTCCCGGCGGCACCAATCCCTGCTGCGGATGGCGCCAGCGCACCAGCGCCTCGGCGGCGTTCAGGCTGTTGTCGGCCAGGCACAGCTTGGGCTGGTAGAAAACTTCCAGCTGGCCTTCCTCGATGGCCTTGCGCAGTTGGTTTTCCAGTTGCAGGCGTTCCAGGGTGCAGGCCTGGAGGTTGTCAGTGAAGAACTGGAAGGTGTTGCCGCCCAGGTGCTTGGCGTGCTGCATGGCCATGTTGGCCTGGCTGACCAGGGCGGAAAGGTCGCGGGCGTTTTCCGGCAGCAGGCTGATGCCGACGGAGCCGCTGATCACCAGTTCGTGGCCGCCTGCGGTGATGGGCATGCGCAGCTTGCCGAGCAGGCGGCTGGCCTGACGCGCCAGGCTGGCCAGGCTGCCGTAGGCGTCGAGGATCACCGCGAACTCGTCGCCGGACAGCCGCGCGATGGTGTCGGCTTCCGGCACCGCCTGGGTCAGCCGGCGGCTCACCTGGCGCAGCAGCTGGTCGGCCACTTCGTGACCAAGGCTGTCGTTGAGCACCTTGAAGCGGTCCAGGTCGATGTGCATCAGGGCCAGGCTGCGGCCGCTCTGGCGCGCACGCTGGCTGGCCTCATGGAGGCGGTCCTTGAACAGCGTGCGGTTGGCCAGCCCGGTGAGGTCGTCGTAGCTGGAGAGGTAGCGCAGACGCTCTTCGGCCTCGCGACGGGCGGAAAGGTCGGCGAAGAAGCCGACGATATGACTGACATGGCCCCGGGAATCCCGTACCACCTTGAGGTGCAGCAGCTGGGGATACAGCTCGCCGTTCTTGCGGGTGTCCATCAGCTCGCCCTGCCAACTGCCCCGCTGCTCCAGCTCCTGGCGGATCAGATGGTAGCGGCGACGGGCCTCCCGGCTGCCAATCAGGGTGGAGACGCTGCGCCCGATCACTTCTTCGGGGTGATAGCCGGTGACCTGGCTGAAGGCGGCGTTGGCCTGGATCACCCGGTATTCCGGGTCGAGGATGATGATGCCTTCGCTGGCCGCCTCGAACACCGTGGCCGCCAGGTGTTGTTCTTCGTCCTGGGCCTTGCGCGCGGTGATGTCGCGACGGGTGCCGAGCATGCGCAATACCTTGCCGGACTCGTCCCGCTCCACCACCCGGCCCCGGTCTTCCACCCAGACCCAATGGCCGTCGCTGTGGCGCACGCGGTAGTCGATGGAATAGCCGTCGGTGCGGCCCTTGAGGTGTTCCACCAGGGTCCGGCGCAGCAGCGGCAGGTCGTCGGGATGCAGGCGCGGCTTGAGGTCGCTGAGCACGCGGGTCACGTCATCGGCCTCGATGCCGAAGATGGCCTTCAGTTTGGAGTGGTGTACCTCGTCGGTTTCCAGGTTCCAGTCCCACAGCCCCAGCTCGCTGGCCTCCAGGGCCATGGCCAGGCGCGCTTCGCTCTTGAGCAGGGCGTGGCTCGCATCGGCCAGCTCCAGGGTGCGCTGGGCCACGCGCATCTCCAGCTCGCCATGAGCCCGGCGCAGTTCGCGCTCGGCGCGGCGGCGCTGCTCCACTTCCCGGGCCAGCTCTTCGTTCAGGCCCTCGGCGCGGCCCTTGGCCTGCTCCAGATGACTGATCAGCGCCTGGTTCTGGAAGCGGTGCAACAGGCTGCGCTGCACCAGCCGGTTGACCTGCCAGGCCACCACCATGAGCGACGCGGCCAGGATCACCCCGAGCACGCCCCAGCCCCGCAGCAACGAGGTATCCCCCAGCAGCAGCCAGGTGATGGCGGGCAGCAGGCAGGGCAAGGCGAAGGTGAGGAAGGCGGAAAGGCTGACGGCGTAGGCGACGCTGGCGGAGAGGATCGCGGCCGCGATCAGGCCGTAGACCAGCGCCTGCTGAAGGAAGGCATCCGGTGGCACCAGGACCACGGCGGCGAAGGCCAGGGTCAGGCCGGAAGCCCCGGCGCCCAGCAGAAACGCCCGGCGCCAGCGCGGTTCGGCCTGCTGGGCCGGCTTCGCGTTCTTGAACGCTGCCACCTGGGTCAGGCGCAGCACGGCCAGCATCACCAGCCAGGCCAGCCAGCCGCCGAGCTGCAGACTGCTGCCCGTGCCCCAGAGCAGGTAGGCACAGGCCAGGCCGTTGAGCAGCATGAAGAGGGTTGGAACCTGCGAGCCCTGATAGAGCAAGCGCGTGCGTTCGGCCGCAATGTCGGTCGCGAACTGCTGGCGAATCTCACGGCTGTCGGCCAGGGCAAGCCCCTGGCCGGCGGACATTGAATTAGCGGTCATAGGCGCTTTTTTTTGTTGGGTCTGCCTAAGCGAGCCCGGAGCTTACCCGAGCGGGGAACACGTGCAATAGCTTTATGTGACAGGTTTCTGACGAGCGCCCCCAACTTTTGGAGGGTGTCTGGGCCGGGGATCCGCGACCGTCCGGCTGACCATCCGGTCATCGGTTTGCCCTCCCCCACCCGCGCCCCTAGAATGCCGCGATGCATGACGATCTCTCCCTCCTCCTGAACTCCCTCAACGATGCTCAACGCCAGGCCGTAGCGGCCCCGCTTGGGCGTCAACTGGTGCTGGCCGGCGCCGGTTCCGGCAAAACCCGCGTGCTGGTGCACCGCATCGCCTGGCTGATCCAGGTGGAGCAGGCCTCGCCCCACTCGATCCTGTCGGTGACCTTCACCAACAAGGCCGCCGCCGAAATGCGCCAGCGCATCGAGCAACTGCTGGGCATCAACCCGGCGGGCATGTGGGTCGGTACCTTCCACGGCCTGGCGCACCGCCTGCTGCGGGCCCACTGGCAGGAAGCGGGACTTTCCGAGAATTTCCAGATCCTCGACAGCGACGACCAGCAGCGTCTGGTCAAGCGGGTGATCCGCGACCTCGGCCTCGATGAACAGCGCTGGCCGGCGCGCCAGGCCCAGTGGTTCATCAACGGGCAGAAGGACGAGGGCATCCGCCCGCAGCACATCCAGGCCGGCGGCGACCTGTTCCTCGGCACCATGCTGAAGATCTACGAAGCCTACGAGGCCGCCTGCGCGCGCACCGGGGTGATCGACTTCTCCGAACTGCTGCTGCGCGCCCTGGACCTCTGGCGCGACCGCCCGAGCCTGCTGGAGCACTACCAGCGGCGCTTCCGCCATGTGCTGGTGGACGAGTTCCAGGACACCAACGCCGTGCAGTACGCCTGGCTGCGCCTGCTCGCCAAGGGCGGCGAGAGCCTGATGGTGGTGGGCGACGACGACCAGTCCATCTACGGCTGGCGCGGCGCGCGGATCGAGAATATCCAGCAGTTCTCCAGCGACTTCCCCGATACCGAGGTGATCCGCCTGGAGCAGAACTACCGCTCCACCGCGGGCATCCTCAAGGCCGCCAACGCCCTGATCGCCAACAACCAGGGCCGCCTGGGCAAGGAGCTGTGGACCGAGGGCGAGGAAGGCGAGCCGATTGGCCTCTACGCCGCCTTCAACGAACACGACGAAGCCCGCTACGTGGTGGAAAGCATCGAAAGCGCGCTGAGGAACGGCATGTCTCGCAGCGAGATCGCCATCCTCTACCGTTCCAACGCCCAATCGCGGGTGCTGGAAGAGGCGCTGCTGCGGGAGAAGATTCCCTACCGCATCTATGGCGGCCAGCGCTTCTTCGAGCGCGCCGAAATCAAGAACGCCATGGCCTACATGCGCCTGCTGGACGGCCGCGGCAACGACGCCGCCCTGGAGCGGGTGATCAACGTGCCGCCCCGTGGCATCGGCGAGAAGACGGTGGAGAGCATCCGCGAGTTCTCCCGCGTCCACGAAGTCTCCATGTGGGAGGCCATTCGCCTGATGATCGCCAACAAGGCCCTGGCAGGGCGCGCGTCCAGCGCCCTGGCAGCCTTCATGGAGCTGATCGAGAACCTCGCCGCCAAGGTGCTGGAGATGCCCCTGCACCTGATGACCCAGACCGTCATCGAGCAGAGCGGCCTGGTGGCCTACCACAAGGACGAGAAAGGCGAGAAAGGCCAGGCCCGGGTGGAAAACCTGGAAGAACTGGTCAGCGCCGCACGCGCCTTCGAGAACGAAGAGCCTGAGGACGATCTCACCCCGCTGCAGGCCTTCCTCAGCCACGCCTCCCTGGAGGCCGGCGAAACCCAGGCTGACGCCTTCGAGGACAGCGTGCAACTGATGACCCTGCACAGCGCCAAGGGCCTGGAGTTCCCTCTGGTGTTCCTGGTGGGCATGGAAGAAGGCCTCTTCCCCCACAAGATGAGCATGGAAGACCCGACCCGCCTGGAAGAAGAGCGCCGCCTGGCCTACGTGGGCGTTACCCGCGCCATGCAGCGCCTGGTGCTGACCTACGCCGAAACCCGCCGTCTCTACGGCAGCGAGACCTACAACAAGGTCTCCCGCTTCGTCCGCGAAGTGCCGCCGCAGCTGATCCGCGAAGTGCGGCTGAACAACAGCCTCAGCCGCCCCATGGGTACCACCAGCCGTCACGGCTCCATCTTCGACGGCGCCGCCGTGCCGGAAACGCCCTTCTCCCTGGGCCAGCGGGTGCAGCATTCGCTGTTCGGCGAAGGCACCATCCTCAACTTCGAAGGCGCCGGCGCCCAGGCGCGAGTGCAGGTGAAGTTCGAGACCGAAGGCAGCAAGTGGCTGATGCTGGCCTACGCCAAGTTGCAGCCGCTTTGAACTGAGCGACCTCTCGCCTTCCTCTGTGGGGGCGAATTCATTCGCCAAGGGCAGCGCAGCTGCCCCCTGCACGCCTAAAGGGCGAACCTGCGGTCCGCTTGGCGATTGAAATCGCCCCTACAACGGCACAGCCCGGCGGGCTCGCATACCTCCGCCCGTCCGATCCCGCTGTCGCTACCACGCGCTTGGCCATACTGAGTGGCGGAGGTAATTCCATGCCCCGCTCACCCAGCGCCCAGCAGATCCTCGATTGCGCCCTGAAACTGGCCGACGCCTGTGGCTGGGAGCGCCTGCACCTGTTCGAGGTGGCCAAGGAGCTCGGCGTCGGCCTCGATGCCATCGCCAAGCACTTCCCACAGAAGGACGACCTGGTGGAAGCCTGGTTCGACCGCGCTGACCAGGCCATGCTGACCCGCGCCCAAGGTGACGACCTGGAGGCCCTGAACCCGGAGAAGCGGCTGGAGGAGCTGCTGGTAGCCTGGCTCTCCCCCTTGGCGACGCATCACGCAGTGACCGGGCAGATGCTGCTCTACAAACTGGAGCCCGGCCATTTCCACCTGCAGGTGCTAGGCCTGCTGCGGGTCAGCCGCACCGTGCAGTGGTGGCGCGAAGCGGCCCAACGGCAAACCGTGCACCTGGCCCGGATCATCGAAGAAAGCCTGCTCACCGGCGCCTACCTGCGGACCTTCGTCCACTGGCTGCGCCACCCGCTGGAGGATGAAGCCGACCTGCGCGCCCTGCTGCGCCGGCAACTGCGCTGCGGCCCCCTGGTCTTCCTGCTGCGCAAGTGAACGGCATGCCCGGAAACGTCCGACGGGCCTGTATGACAAAATCCCGAAACACTCTGCCGCTAGCCAATGCCACACCGACTGTGCAGCATGGCGCGCGTAGATTCATAACCAAGAGATGCCTCTGATGCGCCGATTCCTCAGTATTGCCCTGGCCCTTTGCGTCGGCCTGACGCTCAGCCTGGATGTCAACGCCGCCAAGCGACTGGGTGGCGGCAAGTCCTTCGGCTCCGCGCCGACCCACCAGACCCGCCAGGCGCAACCCGCCCAACAAGCCCCGAACGCCACCGCCACCGCTCCGATGGCCGGCCGCCAGCCCGCTGCCGCCAGCGGCGCTTCCCGCTGGCTCGGCCCGCTGGCCGGCCTTGCCGCCGGTGGCCTGCTGGCCTCCATGTTCATGGGTGACGGCTTCGAAGGCATGCAGATCTTCGACTTCCTGATCATGGGCCTGATCGCCTTCCTGATCTTCCGCTTCCTGGCCGCCCGCAAGCGCCAGCAGCACCAGGGACAGCCGGCCATGGCCGGTCACGCGCCCTTCCAGCGTGAAATGCCGCAGCAGCAGGCGCCGATCTTCGGCAGCGCCGCCCCCGTCGCCCAGCCGGCCTTCAACGCCCCGAGCTGGTTCAACGAGCAGCGCTTCCTCGAAGCCGGCCGCGAGCACTTCATGGCCCTGCAGCAGCACTGGGACGCGGGCGAGATGGACAAGATCGCCGAGTTTTTCACCCCGCAGATGATGAATTTCCTCAAGGAAGAGCGCGCCAGCCTGGGCGAGGGCTACCAGTCCACCTACATCGACAACCTCCACGTGCAGATGGACGGCATCGACGAGCTGGCCGACAAGACCGTCGCCACCCTGACCTTCACCGGCGTCTCCAAGACTTCCCGCTTCGACCAGGGCGAAGGCTTCAGCGAAAGCTGGCGCATGGAGCGCCTGAACGGCGACAACCAGCCCTGGCTGGTGGCGGGCATCCGCCAGAACTGATCGACCCTGCTATGAAAAACCCCGGGCCAGTCCCGGGGTTTTTCATTGGCGGCGCCCTCCGCCCCGACGCCAACGGCGCCGCGCAATGGAGCGGCGGAACCAGAACGGCGGTGGCTGAGCGGGACGCCCAATCTTGAGCTTCTTCATGATTTAGCGAGCTAGAGAAGAACAAGGCGAAATTGGCTGAGGGCGCGGAGTTTACGAGTTGTAAATGAGCAGCCCGAAGCCAATTTCAACGCAGTTATTCCGACGCGCAGCCAATCATTAATGGCAGAGCTCGCAGACTTCGGCATGCGGCACCAGCTTCAGATAATCATCCATGCGCATGTGCACCAGGCTCTCGTGGTCACCGGCCTCCAGGTAGATGTCGCGTTGCCGGGTCAGTTGCGGGTCCAGCACCATGTTCATTCCGTACGACTCGCCCAGCGCCGGCACGGCACCGAGTTCGCAGTCCTTGAACAGGCCGGCCAGGGTGGCTTCGCTGGTGAGCTGCCAGGCCTTGGAATCCTTGCGCACCTTGCCCACGTCGAGGTGCCGGCTGGCGGGCACCACCGCCATGAGGAAGTGGCCTTGGCGGTCGTCGAGGATCACGGTCTTGGCCAGGCGCTCCGCCGGCACGTTGGCCACCCGGGCCGATTCCAGGCTAGTGGCCGAGTGCGGATGCGGCACCAGGTCGAATGGGGTGTGGGTACGCTCCAGGCTGCTCTTCAGGGTTGCGGCCATTCGCATGATGCACCTCCTGTGGATAACCAGGGTTGGGACTGCCGCGGGCAGCCCTATCGGTGCTCAAAGTTTAGCCACCCCAGCCCTGACCGGGCTGAAACACTTGGTGCTGAGCCGGACCTCCTAAAGCAGCCTGAGGCCTAAGCGCGACGAAGCTGCGTGCGGGTGAGGACGATGGATCCGGGCGAATGATTGTCCCCGCCGGACCGGCCGAGCCGCTCGGAAGATCGAGCCCCGATTTGCCGCTCGATCTGGCTACTGTATAAAGCGCATCCCAATGCATGAGGGCCTGCCGCCGTGGAAGAAGTCATCGAACAACTGCGCGAACTCAACGAGCCGGTGCCGGTTCCGCTGGAGCTGCCGGACGAGGAGCTGCTGGTGGAAATCGAGGAGCAGTTGCT
Organism: Pseudomonas sp. LFM046; assembly: GCF_000949385.2. Lineage (NCBI taxonomy): Bacteria > Pseudomonadati > Pseudomonadota > Gammaproteobacteria > Pseudomonadales > Pseudomonadaceae > Pseudomonas > Pseudomonas sp. LFM046. The sequence continues at coordinate 5,747,570 of NZ_JYKO02000001.1, forward strand.
GATCAACCTGCCCTTCGAGCTGCGCGAATTCCTGCTCAAAGTCAGCGACGTGGTGTATGGCCGCCTGGAGCCGGTGACGGCCACCGACCCGCAGTCCCACACCTACCTGCCGGAAGTGGCCGCCGTCGCCTGGGACCTGGGCGTGCCCCGCGATCTGGTGCCGCTCTGCCAGGACGGCCGCGACTACTACGTGGTCGACGGCGAGGGCGAAGTCCTGCTGTGGGACGGCGACGAGCAGGAACTCACCGACGAGAGCTGGGATTCCGTGTGGCACTGGGCGCGGGACGTCTGGCTGGCCAGCTGAACCCCATTGAACAACGTCGTTGTCCGGTAGGGTGCGCCATGCGCACCAGCGATCTAACAGCGCGCAGAGCCGGTTCCGCAGGCGGTGCGCGCAGCGCACCCTACGTCGTGCGTCTCGCGTCGCCGCTCAGCGGTGATGGTTGTCCTGGTTCTGCTCCAGGGTCTCCATCAGGGCGATCTGCATCCGGGAATGCACCCGGATCAGCCAGCGCCAGAGCAGCGCACTGACGGCCGCCGCCACCAGCGCTATCAGTACCAGCAGCTCCAGGGTCGGCAGGATGCTCGCCGAGAGCGCCATCAGCAGCAGCAGGATGCCCAGCAGCGAGAGCAGCGGAATCACCTCTGCGATCACCTTGCGCACCCGCTCCGTGTGGCGCCCGGCCTTGTCCGCGCTCACGCCCATCTCCGCCAGCAGCATGGAAAGCGCCTTGAGCTTGCGGTAGGCGGCGATCAGGAACGGCAGCGACAGCAATAGCGCGCCACCCCAGATCAGCGCCTTCTGCTGGTTGGGCGACGCCACCCAGTCACTCAGGTACTCGGCCAGGGTGCCGGCGAAATAGGCGCTGCCGAGGAAGATGGCCACCACCAGCGCCAGGTTCACCAGCACCTGCAGCAGGATCTTGCGGATCATCCCCGCCAGCACCGCGCTCTGACCCTGCGGCTGAATGCTCCGTAGCCATTCGCCGTATAGACCAAAGACCCGCGCCAGCGGCCCCGGCATCACCTGCGCCAGCTTGATGGACAACGGATCGGCGGCGCGGATCAGGTAAGGCGTCAGCAGGGTGGTGATGGCAGACACGGCCACCGCCACCGGATAGAGGAAGTCGCTGGTGACCTGCAGGGTGATGCCCAGCGCGGCGATGATGAAGGAGAACTCGCCGATCTGCGAAAGGCCCATGCCCACCCGCAGCGAGGTGCGGCCGTCATTGCCGGCGATGAAGGCGCCGAGGCCGCAGGAGAGCATCTTGCCGAGCACCACCGCGAGGGTGATGACCACGATGGGCCAGGCGTATTCCACCAGCACCTTGGGGTCGATCAGCAGGCCGATGGCGACGAAGAAGATGGCGCTGAACATGTCCCGCATCGGCTCCACCAGGCGCTCGATCTGCGCCAGCTGGCGCGACTCGGCCATGATCGCGCCGATCAGGAAGGCCCCCAGGACCATGCTGTATTCCAGCTTCACCACCAGCAGGCAGAAGCCGAAGCACAGGCCCAGCACCGTCACCAGCAGCATCTCGTTGCTTTCGAACTTCGCCACATAGGCCAGCAGGCGCGGCACCAGCAGGATGCCGATGACCAGGGCAACGATCATGAACAGGCTGAGCTTGCCGACAGTGGCGAACACGTCGCCGGTTTCCACCGTGCCGCTCACCGCGATGCCGGACAGTAGCGCGATGATGCCGATGCCGAGGATGTCTTCGACGATCAGCACGCCGAAGATCAGTTGGGCAAAGCGCTCGTTCTTCATCTTCAGGTCGCTGAGCGCCTTGACGATGATGGTGGTGGACGAAATGGCCAGAATCGCGCCGAGGAACAGCGAATCCATGGTGCTCCAGCCGAAATAGCTGCCGATCTGGTAACCGATCCAGATCATCAGCACGATTTCCAGGAAGGCGGCGATGAACGCCGTGGCCCCCACCCGGAACAGCTTCGCCAGGCTGAACTCCAGCCCCAGACAGAACATCAGAAAGATCACCCCCAGCTCGGCCAGGGTCTTGATCGTTTCTTCGTCGTGGATCAGTTCGAAAGGCGGCGTGTGCGGTCCGATGATGAAGCCGGCGACGATGTAGCCCAACACCACCGGCTGTTTGAAGCGGTGGAAAAGGATGGTCACCATGCCCGCGACCAGCATGATCACGGCGAGGTCCTGAATGAAGGCTATGGCATGCATGGCGGCGGACTCCTGTTTCTGCAATGCGCGGCACAGCGGGCCCGCGCGCGGGCTTCTCGCTTGGCTCCTGCGGGGCCATGTAGGAATTGAGGAAGTTGAAGATAGGAACTTTCGCAGGTTATCACCGCACTCCTACGCGCCAGGCTGGAGCAACACGCGGTAACACTTGCGTCAGGGGAGTAGCGGGAGCGAGGTCGGCTCGCTCCCGGGAGGTGAAGGATCAGCCGCTGCGGACCTGGGCGAAATCCAGCTCCAGGAGGTTGAGGAGCACCTGGAAGAAGAACGAGAGATCCTGCTCGATGGCAGCGCGCGCGGCCTCGCCATCGCCGGCCAGCAGCGCTTCGAAGGCGTCTTCGTGGAAATCGTTGAGGCGCAACGACAGGTCCGCCTCGGTGAACAGGCGATTGAAGAAGGGGCCGACCTGCAGCCAGAGGGATTCGATGGTACGCAGCAGGACCGGGTTGCCGCAGGCGCCGTAGAGCACCCGGTGGAACCGGCTGTTATCGGTCAGATAGCCCTGCACGTCGCGCCGTTCGATGGCGACGTCCATGCGCTCCGTGCAGCCCCGCAGGGTCTCCAGTTCCTCGCCCGTGAGCTGGCCCGCCGCCGCTTCCACGGCCATGCCTTCCAGCGCCATGCGCACCTGGAAGATCTGCTTGAAGCGTTCGCGGGTCATGGGCGGCACGCGCACCGAGCGCTGTGGCTCACCCTCCAGGGCGCCTTCGGCCACCAGGCGCTGCAAGGCGGCGCGCACGGGCATCGGACTGGTGCCCCAGGCGGCGGCGAGATCGCGAATCTTCAAGCGCTCGCCGGGTTTGAACTGGCCTGCCAGCAGGCCTTCGCGTAGTCGTTGGTAAAGTTGTTCCTGCAGGTTCTCGGCCATGGCATATCACCCTGCAAGGGCCGGTGGCGCCGGCAGTTGGTTCAGGGTCAGGCTGCAGTTACGCATGATTTTGGTCGCCTTCTAGTCTTGGGTTGATGGCCGTGCCGACACCTGCATTCCAAAGGGCCGGGCGGCAGCGAAGTGTATCGCGGCGGTCACCCGCGTTTCCGCTGGACATTCGGCAGATACGGAGTGCCACAGAGATCGAATCCCATGCCAATGGTGGGAATCCAACTGGCCCTTCATTCGGCCCTGTGATCACAAATACGGATTCACGTTAAATTTCATGGCCTGTTTTCGCAAGTCTTGACAGAATTGTGATCACAAAACAGGATGTGCAGAAATTCGAACGAGGTGTTCAACATGACTGCCAGTGGTATCAGCCAAGCCGCCGTGGAAACGTTCGCTGCCCGCGAACGCGCCCGGTTCCTCGAGCGCAACCCGAAATCCGTCGCTCTCGCCGAACGCGCGCACAAGTCCCTCTACGCCGGCGTGCCGATGCACTGGATGGCCGACTGGTCCACGCCCTGCCCGCTGTTCGTCGAGCGCGCCAAGGGCGCCCGCTTCTATGACGTGGACGGCCACGAGTACATCGACTTCTGCCTGGGCGACACCGGCACCATGTTCGGCCACTCGCCGGACCCCATCGCCCGCGCCATCGCCGAGCAGGCCAACAACGGCCTGACCACCATGCTTCCGGGTGAGGACGCCGTGGTCTGCGGCGAACTGCTGGCCGAGCGCTTCGGCCTGCCCTTCTGGCAGGTGACCGCCACCGCCACCGACTCCAACCGCTACGTGCTGCGCTGGGCCCGCGCCATCACCGGGCGCAAGACTCTGCTGGTGTTCGACGGCTGCTACCACGGCACCGTGGACGACGTGATGGTGCGCTACCGCGACGGCGAGACCGTGCACCGCTCCGGCCTGGTGGGCCAGGCCTACGACCTCACCCAGTACAGCCGCTCGATTCCCTTCAACGATGTCGAGGCGCTGGAAGCCGCGCTGGCCCAGGGCGACGTCTGCGCCCTGCTCTGCGAGCCGGCGATGACCAATATCGGCATGGTCCTGCCCGATCCGGGCTTCATGCAGAAATGCCGCGAGCTGACCCGCAAGTACGGCAGCCTGCTGATCATCGACGAGACCCACACCATCTCCACCAACATCGGCGGCTGCACCCAGCTGTGGAATCTCGACCCGGACTTCTTCGTGGTCGGCAAGCCCATTGCCGGTGGCGTGCCCTGCGGCATCTTCGGCTGCAGCGCGGACATGGCCGAGCAGATGCTCGCCTCGCGCAAGAAAGCCCAGGAAGACAGCCATGGCCACGGCCACAGCGGCATGGGCACCACCCTCTCGGCCAACGCCCTGGCCATGCACTGCATGCGCGCCAACCTGGAACAGGTGATGAACCAGGCCGCCTACGACCACATGCTGCCCCTGGCCAAGCGCCTGGCCGACGGCTTCCGCAGCCTGATCGCCAAGCACGACCTGAAATGGTCGGTGACCGAACTGGGCGCCCGCAGCGAATTCCAGTTCTGCCCCGTCTCGCCGCGCACCGGCGCCGAAGCCGAGGCCGCCTTCCACGACGAGCTGCAAATGGCCCTGCACCTCTACCTGATCAACCGCGGCATCCTGATCACGCCCTTCCACAACATGACCCTGTGCTGCCCGGCCACCACCACGGCGGATGTGGACCAACTGATCGCCACCCTGGACGAAGCCATCACCAACCTGCTGGCCATCCCCGGCGCGCGCCTCTGAGGTCTTTCATTTCGTAGATTCGTAGGATGGGTGGAGCGAAGCGATACCCATCGATGCCCGACACATACAGGTCCACCATCATGCAATTCGCCAATCCCCAGGAAGCCCGCGACTTCCTCGAACAACACCCCGAAGTGCGCAGCATCGAGCTGATGCTGATCGACGCCAACGGCATTCCGCGCGGCAAGCTGCTGCATCGCGACGAGTTGCTGCCGATCTTCGAGCACGGCCGCCCGCTGCCCAGCTCCATCCTCTCCCTGACCATCCAGGGCGAGGACGTCGAAGCCAGTGGCCTGGTCTGGGAAGTGGCCGACGCCGACTGCTGGACCTATCCGGTCCCCGGCTCCCTGTCGCTGCAACCCTGGCGCGCCACACCCACCGGCCAGGTGCAGGTGAGCATGCACCCGACCCAGGGCCTGCCGGCCACCCCCGGCGACCCGCGCCATGTGCTGGCCCGCGCCATCGACCAGCTCAAGGCCGACGGCTACCACCCGGTGATGGCGGTGGAGCTGGAGTTCTACCTGCTGGACAAGAACCGCGACGCCAACGGCCGTCCGCAACCGGCGCTGCAGATGAACGGCGTGCGCCCGCAAGCGCCCCAGGTCTACGGAGTCTACGAACTGGAGCAACTCCAGCCCTTCCTCGATGACCTCTATGCCGCCTGCGAAGCCCAGGGCCTGCCGGTGCGCACCGCCATTTCCGAGTACGCCCCCGGCCAGCTGGAGCTGACCCTGGAGCACCGCTTCGACGCCCTGCGCGCCGTGGACGAAGGCATCCGCTACAAGCGCCTGGTCAAGGGCGTGGCCAACAAGCATGGGCTGATCGCCTGCTTCATGGCCAAACCCTTCGGCGACCTGGCCGGCAGCGGCCTGCACATGCACGTCAGCCTGGCCGATGAGCAGGGCAACAACCTGATGGCCAGCGAAGACCCCCACGGCACCCCGCTGCTGCGCCACGCCATCGGCGGCATGATGGCCACCCTGAACGACGCCCTGGCGATCTTCTGCCCCAACGCCAACTCCTACCGCCGCTTCCAGGCCAACAGCTACGCGCCGCTGGCCAAGAGCTGGGGCGTGAACAACCGCACCGTGTCCTTCCGCGTGCCCGGCGGGCCGGCCAAGAGCCGCCACGTCGAACACCGCATCTGCGGCGCCGACGCCAACCCCTACCTGGCGGCGGCGGCGATTCTCGCCGGTATCCACAAGGGCATCCGCGAGCAGATCGACCCGGGCGAGCCCATCGTCGGCAACGGCTACGAGCAGGCCCGCGAAACCCTGCCCACCGACTGGCTGACTGCGCTGCGCAACCTGGAACAGTCGACCTGGGCCCGGGACGCCCTGGGCGAGGACTTCCTGAAGATCTTCCTGGCGATCAAGTGGGAAGAATTCCGCCAGTTCGTCAGCGAAGTCGGCGAACAGGACTGGCGCTGGTACCTGACCCATGCCTGACGGGGTCGGGACGACGGAGGCGGCGATCGACCACGCGCCGCCCACGGCGTCCATCGCCCAGCTGCTAGGCTCATTGGCAACGTCCCACGACTTTCAGGCCCGCCGATGAAGGGAGCGATCCTCGCGCTGCTGTTCCTGGCTCTTGGCGTCTGCCAAGCGGAACCGCTTCGCGTGGGTCTGGAGAGCCAGGATTACCTGCCCTACTACCGCGCCCTGCCCGGCCAGCCCGCCGAAGGCTATGCCATCGCCCTGCTGCAGCGCTTCGCCAGCAGCCAGGGCATGAGCCTGGAGCTCGAAGCCCTGCCGATCAACCGCCTGCACCGCAACCTGCAGACCACCGACCGCCTGATGCTGGTGTTCCCCGACAACCCCGAGTGGTCGCGCCAGCTCAAGGGTGACGTGCGCATGCACTACAGCCAGCCGGTGATCCGCATCGTCGACGGCAGCGTGGTGCTGCGCGAACACCTTGGCCGCGGCGTCGACGCGGTGCGCCGTCTCGGCACGGTGCGCGGCTTCACCCCCGAGGCCTGGCAGGAACGGCTGCAGGGCGGCCAGGTTCAACTGGTGGAAGCCAGCGACGTCGGCAGCCTGGTGCGGATGCTGCTGCGTCTGCGGATCGACGCGATCTATGCGAACCCGGAAGTGCTGCACCACTATCTGGAGGCGAATACCGACCTCGGCGGCGACCGCCTGCTGCTGGACCCTGCCCTGCCCCTGGTCCGAACCGCCTTCCACGCCAGCAGCCTGAAGCACCCGGAACTGCTGGAAGCCCTCGACCGCTTCCTGGCCGAGCACGCCGACGAACTGGTCCAGCTCCGTCGCGAGCACGGCCTGGCCTGCGGCCCCAGTGACCTGGCGGAACAGGTGCCGGCCTGTCCCCAGCCGGCCGCCGCGGTGCCCTGAACCCGCTTATCCACAAGCCGGTCATGATTACGCACGAGACTCGCCCTGTGGCGCCCCGGCGCCCGCCCGCGTCTACCCCTGACAGACCCCAGAACGACGAGGCCACCATGGAACCCGGAACCGCACAACTGTCGATGACCGTCCTCATGACCCCGGACATGGCCAACTTCTCCGGCAATGTCCACGGCGGCACCCTGCTCAAATACCTGGACGAAGTCGCCTATGCCTGCGCCAGCCGCTATGCCGGCCGCTACGTGGTGACCCTCTCGGTGGACCAGGTGATCTTCCGCGAACCCATCCACGTGGGCGAGCTGGTGACCTTCCTCGCCTCGGTGAACTACACCGGCAACACCTCCATGGAGGTGGGCATCAAGGTGGTGACCGAGAACATCCGCGAGCGCTCGGTCCGCCATACCAACAGCTGCTTCTTCACCATGGTCGCCCTGGACGACGAGCGCCGCCCCGCCCAGGTACCGCCCCTGCAGCCACACACGGCCGACGAGAAGCGCCGCTTCGCCCAGGCCAAGCAGCGCCGCCAGATCCGCCAGGAGCTGGAAGCGCGCTACCAGGAAATGCGCGAGGGCAGCTGAGCCCTCGTTTTTCCACCTTCTTCCCCAAAATCAGTGGAAGAGGCTGTGGATAACGTGTAGACCAAGCGCCAGGCCCCACGTAGCGCGGGCCTCCCCGGAGCCTGGCGGTTTTCTGAACGTTTTCAAACACTTGGGTTGTGCACTGCTCACAGATGCTGTGCAGCAGGCTGTGGATAAACTGTTTGGATACCGCTGCAGCCCGCGCCAGCCGGGCCTTTCAAGCATCTGATCATTTCCTGACCAATTTAGCCGTCGCGCTGGACTCCAGACGTGGCGCGGCTTTGCCGATTTCCGGCCAGCGCTCGCTGAAAGGCCTTTTCCCACGATTTCCGTGGATGATCCTGTGTATAAGTTGTCGATGGGTGCTCAGAGGCCAGGCTGGGCGCAGCTTTCCACTGATCGGATATTTTTCGAGCAAAATCATAGGTATAACTTATCCCTTGCTCACAAAATCTGTGTAGCCCTCTGTGGATATTCTGTGCGGCCAATGCTGGAGGCCCCGGTTGGCGCTGCCTACAGCAACCTGATCATTTTCTGCTCGCTGCCCCCTGCTGCTTTCGACATTGTGCATAACCCCCAGCCTGCTTCGGCCGTATGGGGGCAAATTCATTTGCGAATCCGAGCCCAGGCGGCAAGCCAGCGTCATCCTGATCCTGCGGAACACGCCGCATGGCGCAATTCATACACAGGGCGGCGGGCTTTTTGCCCAAATACAGTGGATGCCGCTGTGGATAAGCTGTAGTTCGACCGCTGCGTGCCGCGCCAGCCGAGGAATGCAGGGTTTTGTACGTTTTTCGTTCTGATTCAATAAGTTAGCCTGTGCATTGCACACATTATCTGTGCAGGCCTCTGTGCATAACCTGTTCAGCCATGGCTGTAGCCCAGGGATAGCGGGGCCTGCGGCAAACTGATCACGAATTGATCAGCCTCGCTCCTGCTGTGCACAACCCTTCTCTTCGGTGCGGGCTGGCGCTGAACGCAGCATCGTCTCGGGCCCCGGAACAGCCTTTCAGCCGGCATGTCCCGGCCCAACAGCCACCTCTCAAGCCCGAATATCCACAAGGCCGTGAACAATTATTCAGTCTTGTGCCCAGATTACGTGGATGGCCCTGTGGACAACGTGTCCATGAATGGCCCTGAGCCAGGCACGGCGCGGCCTGCCGGCAATTGAGCATTTTTCCAGCGGTTTCAATGACTTATGCCGTTGGCTGCACACAGAATCTGTGCAGCCAACTGTGGATAAAGTGTGGAATCACGCCGCCAGCCCACGGCTGGCGTGGCCTGGCGAGAACGGGTCATTTTTCAACCAGTTCTCGCCGAAGAACGGGCTTGTGCCCTTGGGATCAGTGCTGATGCTCGGCCGCGCCGGGCGGCGCTTCCTTCTGCACGTGGATTTCCACGTCCAGGTCACCCGCCTTCTGGAAGTGCAGGGTCATGGGGAACTTGTCGCCGTCGTTCAGCGGCTGCTTCAGGCCGAACATCATGAAGTGGTAGCCCCCCTGCTCCAGACGGACTTCGCCGCCAGCGGGGATATCCAGGCCGCCCTGGACTTGCTGCATCTTCATCAGGCCGTCTTTGTGCAGGTGCTCGTGGATCTCGGTCTTGCCGGCACGCGCCGTATCGGCGCCGAGCAGTTTGTCCGCCTGTGCGCCCATGTTGTGGATAACCAGGTAAGCGGCGCCGTTGGGCGAAACCGCCGGTACGGCCATCGCCCAGGGATGCTCGATATGCAGCGACCCCAGGGTGTAGTCATGGGCGTAGAGGTTGCCGGAAACGCTCAGCAGGGCTCCCAGGGCCAGCAAAGTCTTGCGCATGTTGGAACTCCATTTGATCGAATGTTTGCGCCCACCTCGGCAGGCGCCGATTGCTTTCCATTGCGGACGCGACCACTAAGCCGCGTCCGCATCGCCGGCTTAGCCGGTCACGACCTTGCCGCCGCCGATGCGCGACAGCACCAGCCAGTCCAGCGCCCAGACCGCCAGCAGGGACAGGCCCACCAGCGGAAAGGCGATGCCGAGGCCGATCATGATCACCACCGCGGTTTTCCACAACGGCAGGTCATGGCGCAGCGGCGGCACGCCAAGGCGGCCCTGCGGGCGGCGCTTCCACCACATCACCAGGCCGCTCACCGAACTGAGGAGGATCAGCAGGCAGACCGCGAACATCAGCAACTGGTTGGCCAGGCCGAAGAACTTGCCTTCGTGCAGCACCACGCCCATTTCCACGCTCTTGGCCACCAGGCCGTAATCCTGCCAGCGGATATCGGCCAGCACCTTGCCGCTGTATTGGTCCAGGTGCAGCGTCGCGTCGTTGCGCGGATCGTCAGCGAACACCGCGATGCTGAACACACCGGTGGCATCCGCCGGCAGGGTGATGCTGTAACCCGGCACCACACCGCGTTCACGCGCGGTGTCCACCACCTGCTGCAGGCCCACCTGTCCGGCGCCGCCAGCGACGCCCGACGCCGCATGGCCCTTGTGGGCGGCATGGGGATCGGAGGCCGGCATCGGCGTGTTTTCCACAGCCCAGGCGACGGTCTGGTCGGTGGCGGTGTTGAGGCTGCGGGCCTGCTGGTCGGACTGGGGTACTTCATTCCACATGGCGGCCGGGAAACGGTTCCAGACGTCGGCGAATTGCTCGCCCCAGAAGCCCGTCCAGGTCATCCCGGTGAGCAGCATGAACAGCAGCACCAGCGAGCCCCAGAAACCGGTCACGGCATGCAGGTCACGCCAGAACAGGCGCCCGCGACTGGCCAGGCGCGGCCAGAACACACCTCGCATCACCTGGCCCCGGGGCCACCAGAGGTAGAGCCCGGACACCACCAGGACGATGGCCCAGCCGGCGGCCAGTTCGATCAGCCGATCGCCAACGCTGCCGATCAGCAAGGTCCCGTGCAGGGAGCGGGAGATCGCCTGCAGATTGCGCTCGGCATCCTGGGTGCCCAGCACGCGGCCGCTGTACGGGTCGAGGAAGAGGTTGGTCTTGCGCCCGTCCAGGCTCACCACGAACTGGGCGCTGTGCTCGGCGTCCACGGGAGGCAGGTACTGGCTGACGGTGGCTTGTGGATAAGCCTGGCGCACCTTCTCCAGCTGCTGGTCGGCGCTGAGGGGCTGGCCGTCGGCGCGAACCTGCATCAGGTCGCTGTAGAGCAGGTTGTCCAGCTGAGGTTTGAACAGGTAGATGCTGCCGGTGACCGCCAGCATGATCATGAACGGGATGACGAACAGCCCGGCATAGAAATGCCAGCGCCACGCCAGGTTGTAAAAGGAGACAGTGTGCTTCGACATTGTCGTGCTCCCTGATGAACCAGTGGCCCGCGCGCAATTGCGCCGGAAAGGGCCGGCGCGTGCGGAACGCGGAAAAGAGGGTTGCGAGGATCAGGAAAGCGCGACGGGAGGAGCGCGGGTCAGGGCACCGGGAAACACCGCCTGGGTGGCGTGACCGGCCTGGGGCGCGGGCACCAGCGGCGGATTGCCGGAATCGGCCAGGGTCAGGCCGTGGAGTGCGGTAGAGCCAAGGGCTGGCGAGTTGAACAGCAGGGTGCAGTAGCCGCACTTGGCCCAGGACATTTCATGGGCCGGCATGGCCGGCTCGTGGCTAGACGGACCGTGGTCACTGCCGGAGCAGGCCAGCTCACCCATCCACGGCGGCACTTCGCCGGCCTGGCCGAGGCTCTGTACCTGGGACACCACCGGGCCAACGAACAGCAGCAGCATGGCCAGAAGGCCAAGCCAGGCGCCGCGCTGTCGTGTTCTGCGGTAGGTCAAAGGGACGGTTCCATGCCGGTCGGTTGGGGGCGCCTATGCTAGCCAAGCGCCTGCTCGGGCAGAAGCCTAGTCGCTGGGACAGAAGGCCGCAGGCCGGATGCACCGTTTTTCTCGCCGCTCGGCAGCGAGACAGCCTCGGGCGCTAAGGTGGACGAAACCGTATCGAACTGGCCCTCTGAAACCATGCCGGATGGTTTAAGCTTGAAGCTATGTCTCTGGAGTCAACATGCTGAGCCTGGCTGACGTTTTCCTGCTGATGTTGTTCGCCACCGGCGCAGCCTGGCTGTGGCGCGGCCACGGCGTGCGCGAGCGCGCCCTGGTGCTGGCCAAGCAGCATTGCGCGCGACTCGATGTGGAATTGCTGGATGGCAATGTCGCCTTCCGCCGCCTGGCGTTGGTGCGCGACGGCAAGGGCAACCGCCGGCTGGCGCGCATCTACGACTTCGAGTTCACCGTCACCGGCGAACAGCGTCTGACCGGCAGCCTGCAGATGTTCGGCAACCACCTCGGCCGTATCGACCTGGAAGCCCACCCCTTCCAGGCCGAGCCTCATCTGGACGGCAAAGTTATCCACATGAGCGAGTGGCGGCGTAACCACCCCAAGCCGGACGAACAGCGCCGCGTGGATTGATCCACAGCCCTCAGCGAATCACCCCCAACTGCCTCAACGCCGCCTTGCCCAGTTCCACGCGCTTGGGCAGGTCCGCTTCACCCGTCATGTCGATATTCAGGGCAAACGCCTGGATTTCGCCCTGCTTTTCCACCCAACCGACCCACCAGCCTATCGGCGGTTCCTCGCGCGTGGCCCAGCCGGTCTTGCCGTAGAGGGCCCAGTCCGGGCCCTGCTCCAGCAGGGCGATTTCCCGCACCTTTGCCTGGGCGTCGGCCGGGAACGGCAGGCGCCCCTTGGCCAGGCCGGCAACGAAGCGGGCCTGCTCCAGGGCACTGATCTTCAGCGGCCCCCGTAGCCAGAAGATATCCACAACCTTGCCGACCTCGGCATTGCCGTAGTCAAGCCGGCGCACCGCCTCGGCCATGCGCGGCAAGCCGATGCGCCGCGCCAGCTCCTGATAGATCGGGACATTGGAGATGCGTATGGCCTCGCGCAGGCCCATGTTCTTCTCCCAGGCCTTGATCGGCTGGGGCTTGCCACCGTAGGGCAGCACTTCGTCCACGCTGGACACCGCGCCTGTGGATAAACCAATCAGGCTGTTGGCCAGCTTGAAGGTGGAGGCCGGGAGATAACGCCGCTCGGCGCGGACCCGATCATGGCCAACCAGGGTTTCCCGCTGCGGATCGTAAAGCACGAAGGTGCCCTTGAGACCCTGCTGCTGGAACAGCTG